>NZ_CALMFY010000230.1:51703-51906 GCF_937863485.1 uncultured Nostoc sp.
AGACATTTAAAGGAATTTATATCCAAGCAGAACATATGTATAATCAATCTATTTAAGTACATAAAATATTTCTTGGATAAGAACATCCCGATGTCGCCCAAAGCCTGAATAATCTCGGAATCCTCTACGAATCTACAGGACAGTACAGCAAAGCCCAACCCCTATATCAGCAAGCTTTAGAATTGAGAAAACGCTTACTGGGA
>NZ_CALMFY010000231.1 GCF_937863485.1 uncultured Nostoc sp.
CCTGAAACGTCTTCTCCTCGTTTGGGCAAACAGATCACCCCAATTTCTAAGGTCTTTTCAGGCGCATGGGGTGTCGAGTCTGACCAGAGGTGGGCAAGGAGCGCTGTCCCTTGGTTGGGAACAGAGTAAATTTCAAATAAACCAGAGAGGCGACGAATTGCGCCCATTCCATTGCCTGACGTTCCCGCTGTGGAAAAGCCATCTTGCAAACACTGATCTACATCGACCATGCCCGATCCTTTATCGAGTGACAAAACCTCAATGCCGACTGCTAAATGCTGGTTGAGCGTCCGCAGCAGCACCACTCCGCCATGAGCGTGCTGCACTAGATTGTTAGCAACCTCTGTCACCACAATGCCAACCTTGCCCCGTTCCGTTTCCTGAAAGCCGAGCCGAGTTGCCAAAGCCATCGCTACCCGTCGAGCTTCCCCGGTCTGGCTGGATTCAGTAATTGTGATAGCGACAGATTCTCTCATTTTATTTCCATCGTACAATTTTTATCCGTGTCCCTTCTCCCACCGCAGAATGAATCTCAAACTCGTTGGCAAGTCGTTTGGCACCGCCCAGCCCCATACCCAATCCACCCCCAGTAGTAAACCCATCCTTCAGCGCCAACTCAATATTAGAAATTCCCGGACCATGATCTTCAAAGGTCAGCCTGAGTCCTCGTCGTCCCCCTTCCTGAAGCGTTTCTAGCTTTACTGTGCCGCCTCCCCCATAGTCTAGGGTATTGCGGGCTAACTCACTGGCGGCAGTCACAATTTTAGTTTGGTCTACTAAGCCAAAGCCAATCTCCACGGCAAACTGGCGCACGGTCTGCCGAACTAAGACTACATCTGTAGAAGATTCAATGTCCATCGTTTCAGTCTTCTGGATCGTCATCTGCCCTCCATTTGGTGGCAGTGATTTGATCTGTGGTTTTATCGAGTGATGATCGCAACAGTGCCATGCCCTTTTCTACGTTTAGGGCAGTGCGAATGCCCGTCAGCGATAGCCCCAATTCCACTAAGGTGATTGCCACAGCAGGCTGCATTCCAACGACAACTGTTTGTGCATCCAGCACCCTTGACATTCTGGCAATGTTGCTTAAAATTCTCCCAATGAAGGAATCAACAATCTCTAATGCAGAAATATCGATCAGGACACCGTGAGCATGAGTTTGAGTGATGCGGTTGGTCAGGTCATCCTGTAGCGTCATGGCGAGGCGATCGTGCATGTCTACTTGGATTGTCACAAGCAGTAAATCGCCCATTTTGAGTATGGGAATGCGTTCCATTGGCTTTTCCTATCCACCTATTTGGGTTGAGAGCGGGTGATGGTCACTCCCATCCGTTTTAGCGCTGTGAGAAAGGCATCGGCTAACGTTGCCTTTGTTGTGACATTAGCCAAATCAATACCGAGGTAGACGATTGTTTGGGCAATTTGAGGACGAATGCCACTGATCATACAATCGGCTCCCATGAGACGGGCAGCAGTAACGGTCTTGAGCAGATGTTGAGCAGTGAGGGTATCGACGGTGGGAACCCCAGTAATGTCAATGATCGCAACTTCTGACTCGGTTTCGACAATCTTCTGCAATAACGATTCCATCACTATTTGAGTGCGGGCACTATCCAGAGTGCCGATAATCGGCAATGCCAAAATTCCGTCCCAGAGTTTAACTACTGGGGTAGACAGCTCCATCAACTCTTCCTGCTGTCGCAAAATCACCTCTTCCCGCGTCTTCTGATATACTTCCATGATCAGCAATCCCATCTGATCGAGTAAGTTTGTGGCTAGCCAGATTTCTTCACCCAACTCAATCGGGTCTTTCAATTGTTGACGCATCCGCTTAAAGAGGGGTTGCTTGAACGAAAAAATGAATGTAGCCGTTTCAGTGGGTGTGAAGCCTTTTTGCGATCGCGATCGAGAAATGCTACTTAGCATTTCCCGCATCTCCTCCCATGTCACTCCCTGAATATTGGTTAAGTTGCCTTGCCCAACGGCGATCCGAAACAAGCTAAGGAATTCCCGGCACTCCTCCTTGATCTCAGCTTCTTTAATCAAGCCTCTGCGAAGATTAATAGTGGCTAGCTCCTGAATCCACTCCGATAGCATATCTGCCTCGAAAGTTTCCAGGATCTCTGGTATCTTACTTTCGCTCATCGTTCCTATAAGGGCAACCCCTTTCATCAGTTCAAAATCAGTGTATGACGATTTAGCCTAACCTGAAAGCTGAAGTTGGAGAGCGATTTTTTTCGGGGGCCCGGCGACATGGAATAGTTTATTAAGCTCCCTAACAATGTTGAGACTGGCTTTTTAAGCTAGGATTCGCTAAACTCACAAAATTAAATTTGCAACTAAAAACTTTCAATTAGCAACTGCCAGAAGACTAAGGTACGGATGTGGGAAACAAAATACAATTCATAGATAGGCTGCGACTGGGTTTCGCGGTGTCAGTGGCAAAAAGTGTGACGTTTATAGTGCGATCGCTCCGTTTGGGTGCTGCTAGTGTATTACCAGGCTCGATTGCTCGTCGCATTGAACCCCGACTCTTACAATTATTGAGTCAGCAAGTTAAAAACGGGGTGATTTTAATTGCTGGTACTAACGGCAAAACCACTACAGCACTGCTTTTATGCACGATATTAGAACGCAAGGGTTACCGCATCGCTCATAATTCTACAGGTGCAAATCTAGAAAATGGCTTGATAAGTGCGTTGTTGGAAACCACCACCTTACTAGGTACACTAAATGTTGATTACGCCATTTTGGAAGTGGATGAAAATATTGTACCAAGAGTATTAACGCCACTCCAACCGCGAATTATTCTCTGTTTAAACTTATTCCGCGACCAACTCGATAGGTACGGGGAAGTAGACACAATTAGTAAGCGTTGGACAAAAGTTATTTCTACCCTACCAGTAGAAACGGTGGTAATTCCCAATGCTGATGACCCAACTTTATCTAACCTCGGTCAGCAGTTACCTCAACGGGTGTTATTCTTTGGCTTGAATGAACCAGAACATTATCTGGAAGCTATTCCTCACGCTGTTGATTCTATCTATTGTCCCAAATGTGGACATTCCTTAGATTACAAGGGTGTTTATTTGTCTCATTTAGGAGATTTTACTTGTCCCAAGTGTAGTTTTAGTAAAAGTAAACCGACTCTCGAAAGTAGTGAATGGTCGCAAATTCTTGTTGGTTTGTACAACAAATATAATACTTTAGCGGCTGCGACTGCGGCTATTGAGTTGGGAGTTGATGAAGCAACAATTAAAGATACTATTAACACCTTTCAAGCTGCGTTTGGTCGGGCGGAAGATTTAGTAATTAACGGTAAACGGGTGCGGATTCTGTTATCAAAAAATCCCGTGGGAACGAATGAAACCATTCGCGTAGTTACTCAAAGCACAGATAAAACCACACTGCTAGTATTGAACGATCGCACACCCGACGGCACTGATGTATCCTGGATTTGGGACGTGGATACTGAGAAATTAGTCGAACGTGGAGGGACATTAGTAGTTAGTGGCGATCGCGTCTACGATCTGGCACTACGTCTACGTTACAGTCAGAAGTCCTGTGAGAGTGGGTTAAATTTAATAGTCGAAGAAGATTTGCCACAGGCGATCGCTACTGCATTAGAGCATACACCAGAGAATGAAACTTTGCACATTCTGCCTACCTATTCAGCCATGTTAGAAGTGCGAGAAGTCTTGACTGGTCGAAAAATTCTTTAAATTAGGGAGTGGGGAGTAGAGAAATTTTTCCCTATGCCCCATATTTCGTTACTCAAAGAGTTTTCAACCACCAGACACATCACCGAGGACAAATTCACGATATGCTAACCCAAACGGAAATTGCTCCTCCAAGTTTGGATATGCACAGAGTGATTTCATAAGTTGATAAAAACTATTAGTTATTAATCAAGAGTTATTTATGAGTTCTCAAAATTTTGAATTAACAATTGGTTGGCTTTATCCAACGTTGATGAGTACCTATGGCGATCGCGGTAATGTAATTACTATAGAACGTCGCGCCCAGTGGCGGGGATACGATGTTAAAGTATTACCCCTGGATCAAAATGCCACAGCCGCAGATATTAAAACTGTAGATGTAATAGTTGGTGGTGGCGCACAAGATCGTCAGCAAGAAATTGTCATGCGTGATTTGCAAGGTGCAAAAGCTGACGCCATGCGCGAGAAAATTGAAAATGGTACGCCAGGAGTGTTTACCTGTGGTTCCCCCCAGTTGCTGGGACATTATTATGAACCAGGATTAGGACAACGGATTGAAGGTTTGGGAATACTCGATTTAGTTTCCGTGCATCCTGGTGAAAATACTAAGCGCTGTATTGGTAACTTGGTAATTGAAGTCACAGCCTCACGTCTGGCGCGAGATTTAAAAGAGATGACGGGAAGTACACCATATTTGGTAGGCTTTGAAAATCACGGCGGACGTACCAAACTGGGGAAAGTAGAAGCATTGGGGCGAGTGGTGTACGGTTTGGGAAATAATGGTGAAGATGGGACAGAAGGAGCATTTTATCAGAATGCGATCGCAACTTATTCCCACGGCCCTTTGTTACCAAAAAATCCTTTTGTCGCCGATTGGTTAATTCAAACAGCACTGCGGCTAAAGTATCAGCAGGAAATTACCTTAGAACCTTTAGATGATAATCTTGCTGTACAAGCGCGGGAAGCGATGTTTAAGCGGTTGAAAGTAAGTTTACCAAGTGTTGCTGCGGCAAAAGTTTAACCTCAGTTCGCTGATTAAGCCTCTCCCCGTGTCAGGGAGAGGTTTGGAGAGGGTTCAATGACATCAAGCAAGGGGGCAAAGTATGACTCAAGCCTTAGCTAAACAAGTAACATTTGATGAATTTATCGCCTGGTATCCCGAATCTTCAGACAGGCATTATGAACTACATGATGGGGTAATTGTTGAAATGCCTAAGCCAACAGGGAAGCACTCAGAGATAGCTGGGTTTATCAATGGTTCTTTGTTTATTGAAATCACTCATTTGTCCATGCCTTACTTTATCCCTAAAGAATGCGTCATCAAGTCAGTTAATACTGATTCAGGTTATGAACCAGATGTCATCGTTCTGGATAGACAAGCTGTTAGGGATGAAGCACGCTGGAAAAAAGAATCTATCATCACGCGGGGTACTTGCGTTCGTTTGGTTGTAGAAGTTGTTTCAACCAACTGGAGTGATGATTATGCCTTGAAGCTAGAAGATTACGAGTCTTTGGGCATTCCTGAGTATTGGATTGTAGACTACCTCGGCTTAGGTGGTAGACGCTTTATTGGCAATCCTAAACAACCAACTATCTCGATTTACCAATTAATTGAAGGTGAGTATCAGGTTAGGCAATTTAGAGGAAATGAGCGCATTCAGTCGCCAGCGTTCCCAGAGTTGAATTTAACTGCTGAACAGATTTTTCAAGCTGGAGAAGTCGCGTAAAAAACGGCTAAAGAAGTAAAAGAACCATCAAAGACTCATTCACGAGTATCAAAGACTCATCGGCGAGTATCAAAGACTCATCGGCGAGTATCAAAGACTCGTCCGCGAGTATCAAAGACTCGTCCGCGAGTATTAAAGACTCATTCACAAGTATCAAAGACTCATTAACGGAGTTCATAGCCCCATTAATGAGTATTAAAGACTTGTTTACAAGCAAATCTGAGCCATTGGTAATGATAAATTCTTTTTAGATTCCGTAAAAATCATTAGCGCTCATGTAGTGCTACACAGGATAGTAGGTTGCTTTGATATCTTGTAGCATTCTCAATTAGCACCCGCGATCGCCTGAAACTCGAAGTTCTAGAAAGCAATAGCCAAAGCCACTCAAGTAGACTAAAACCTAAGTCTGGAAAGAATTTAGTCCTCTTAAGAGGATTTTCGCTATCAGCCATAGGTTTCTAACCTGTGGCGGTTGTTGAGATTAGTGCAAAATATTAATAGTTGCGAGATTGTCCAGCGAATCAGGGGCATTACATATAACTTTCGTTGACAGGTGAACCTCAGTATGGCAAATACGCCCCAATATTTCCTTGAAAAAATCCGAGAAGCGAAAGAGAAACAGCTTAAAGAATTAGATTTAAGCTGTGATTTGCGTCATGGTAACAAGGAAAAGTTAACAGAAATTCCTGCTGAGGTGTTTGAACTGGAATGGTTGGAGGTTTTAAATTTAAGCGGCAACGAATTAACGACACTGCCAGAAGCCATTACCCGCCTGGAACAACTCACCTCCCTGGATTTAAGCGGCAACCAATTAACGACACTGCCAGAAGCCATTACCCGCCTGCAACAAATCACCACCTTACATTTAAGCAGTAACAAATTAACGACGCTGCCAGAAGCCATCACCCGCCTCCAAC
>NZ_CALMFY010000232.1 GCF_937863485.1 uncultured Nostoc sp.
GGGTTTTTTCTTTTCATACCGAAAGAACTACAGTTTTCAAGGTGGACGCAGTTTAGCTTTTATTATTCATTGCTATTTTTTAATTTACGTTGCAATTGTTTTAGCGATTGATACATATCTGGCAGGCGACCATAAACAGCAGATACCTTGAGATATAGTTTGTAAGGAAGGGCTGGAGTTCCGCAGACAACTTCTCCTGGTGCAACATCGTTGTGAATTCCAGTTTGAGCAGATGTCATTGCCCCATCTCCCATCTTCACTTGATTAACTATTCCTGTTTGTCCAGCTAAAATAACGCGATTTCCCAGTTGAACACCTCCCGCCATGCCAACCTGACCTGCGATCGCACAGCCAGAACCAATTTTGCAACCGTGACCTATTTGCACTAAACTATCAATTACTGTATTGCGACCTACCCGTGTTTCTCCAACAGATGGGCGGTCAATGCCACTGTTGCAGCCAACTTCTACGCCATCTTCTAAGACTGTATAGCCGGATTGTTCCATTTTGAACCAACCAGTTCGGGTAGGAACAAAACCAAAGCCTTCTGCACCGATGACAGCACCACTGTGAATGACGCAATCTGCACCGATGTGGGTGCGTTCGTGGATGGTGCAATTGGCGTGTAAGGTGGTGCGATCGCCTATTTTAACATCTGGATAAATCACCACATTCGGATGAATGATTGCGCCATTGCCAATTTCTACCCCTTGTTGAATCACAGCATGGGGGCCAATATAAACATCGCTACCAACTTTTGCGGTGGAGTGAATCACAGCGGTGGGATGAATTTCTGGGACGGGGCGATATGGTTGGTAAAAAAGTGCGATCGCTTTGGCAAATAATAATCGCGGATCTGGGGTCGCTAACCAGACAAGACCGTTCTCCTGTGCAAGCGCCTGTAATTTTTCGTCCTGGGGCAAAATTAAAGCACTAGCATTAGTCTTGCCGATAAAAGACCCAAATTTTGCACCTTCTACGTAACTGAGAGTACCATTGCTAGCTTCATCAATGGCTGCTACCCCTGTAATTTCTGGGTCATGGTCTGGGTTGCTAGTCAGGCTATGATTGGTGGGCGCGTCACCAAATTGGCGGAGGATTTCGCTGAATTTCATTGTTGGGTGTGTTCAAAATTGATCTACAATTACAAAATAATTTTCCCTCTTTATGATCCAATACAGTAATTTTGTAGACACGTAGCGGTGATCTGGCGTGTTGGTGAGGCTAATCAGACCGTTCCAAACTTCGCTTCAGGTTAGAGTACTTCAGTGACATTCTTCTGTTGATGGCTCTCTTTGTAAAGATAAGCCGATTTTTCGCTGAATCTTGTTTCAATAGCGTCTTGAGTCGTTGATTATCTCCAGTGGCGATCGTTTCACCATAATGATGAAGTTGAAAAAGCTGCCAATAACACAAATGCCAATCGTTCACCAGATACTAAAAAAATAAATTACAAATTGGAGAAATTATTGATGAGGAAATTCAGGCAATTGATCCTGATGCTGTTTATTTTTTGTTTCATTATTGGCTCGGTAGCAATGTCCGCCTCTGCAATGTCCGCCTCTACTGAAGTTCCGGCAAAGGTAATGAAGCAGGCTCCCGGTTTCTATCGAGGGCAATTAGGCGATTTCGAGGTGACGGTGTTATCGGATGGCACAGCACCCCGTCATCTCGATCAGATCCTCAGCGATCCTCGTATAGTTTACGACGAGCTAACTGCCGACCACGAGGTAGAGCCGGTGGAGTTATCCATCAATGCTTACCTGATCAACACTGGAGCGCATTTAGTGCTGGTAGATACCGGAGCCGGTGAATTGTTTGGGTCTTCAAACGGATTGTTGCTGGCTAACATAGTGGCTGCCGGCTATCGTGCAGATCAGGTAGATACGATCTTGCTGACCCACATCCATGCCGACCACTCTGGAGGCCTGTCGATCGCTGGCAAGCGGCAGTTTCCCAATGCTACGGTCTATGTGGATGGTCAGGATGTCGCCTACTGGCTAAGTAAAAAGGAGGAACTAAAAGCACCGATATCCGCCCGCAAAACCTTTGAGCAATCGCAGACCACTGTCAATCCTTACGTGGAAGCCAAGCGGCTAGTAGAAATCAAGCCAGGCTTGGAGCTAGTTCCCGGTTTTATCGCGCGTAGTGCGCCAGGACACACTCCAGGTCATACAGCGTATCTGGTAGAGAGTCGAGGTCATAAGCTGTTTCTCTGGGGCGATACGATCCACTCTGCAAAAGTGCAGTTCAGCCACCCTCAAGTAACAGTGCAGTACGACGTGAAGCCTGACGAAGCTGCCCAGACTCGCGAACAACTGCTCGACTTCGCGGCGAAAAACGGCGTGCTTGTGGGTTCAGATCACATATCATTCCCTGGCCTTGGTCACGTTAGAAAAGTGGGCAATGGCTATCGCTGGATACCCATTCCATACACTGCCCACGTTACTGAGCTTGATCCAAAGCCGTGACCGCAAGCCATATAGTACAAGTGCTGGGATTGACAATTTTGATAAGTTTGTAGTGGGTGGCTCTAGCTCTCATCTAAGCACTAAAGTGCTGACTACAAACTCTCTTAAGCTGTCATAATCCCTGTAGTGGAAGTTGCCATTGCTACCCCTGCTAAATACCCGGTTGTCCAAGCACTTTGGAAGTTAAACCCACCGGTGACGCCATCAATATCTAAGACTTCTCCGGCAAAATAAAGACCAGGAACTAACCTACTTTCCATCGTCTTGAAGTTGACTTCTTTGAGGTGGACGCCGCCACAGGTAACAAATTCTTCTTTGAAGGCTCCTTTACCGTTAGTTAAGTATTGTCCCTGAGTAAGTTCTTGCACCAGTTGATTTAAGGTTTTACTAGATATTTCTGCCCAACGGTCTTCTGTAGTAATCCCTGCACGGGCGATGATATATTGCCAGAGACGATGGGGTAGATCAACGCCGCGATGCAATGCGATCGCTTTCTTTCCCCATTCATCCTTAACTGCTAAAACTTTTTCTCGCACTTGTTCTTGGCGCAAATCGGGCAGCCAATTAATCAATAATCTGGCTTGATAGCGGCTTTCGTGCAGAACTCTCGCACCCCAAGCAGAAAGCTTCAGAATTGCGGGGCCACTCAAACCCCAGTGGGTAATTAGTAATGGCCCAGTTTGTTCTAATTGGGATTTTCCGCCCACAGATAACCGCAATTGGGCAGGGTTAACGCTAACTCCAGCTAACTCCCTCAACTTTTGATCGACAATGTTGAAGGTAAATAACGAGGGTACTGGCGGTTCAATTTGATGACCTAACTCCTGGACAATTTTATAACCCGCAAGGCTGCTGCCGGTCGCAAGAAGTAGGCGATCGCATTTAATCGGATCTCCCGACTTCAGAAAAATATCAAACCCCCCATTTGCTGCGGTCACCGAAGTTACAGGTGTACCAATACGGAGTTTTACCCCAGATGTTGCCACCGCTTTAATCAGACATTCCACAATAGTTTCTGAAGTATTGGTGACAGGAAACATCCGGCCATCAGCTTCAGTTTTGAGATAGACTCCACCAGCAGCAAACCAAGCTACTGTATCTTGAGGGCCAAAACGAGTCAAAGCACCTCGTAAAGCTTTTGCCCCTCTGGGGTAATTTTGGACTAACTCCTCAGGGTCAAAGCAAGCGTGAGTGACGTTGCAGCGGCCGCCACCAGAAATTAGCACTTTCGCTAGAGGTTGGCGACTGGCTTCGAGTAAAGTAACTTCGGCATCAGGATTGGCTTTAGCACAAGCGATCGCGCCAAAAAATCCCGCTGCCCCACCCCCAATAACTACGATTCGTAACGGTAGCAAGTTCTAAAATTTCTCTATAGCACGTACTTTACTAGGTTAGCCGTTATCTTCACTCTTCAGGTTCAAATTGGTCTTTTGTGACACCGCAAACTGGACATGACCAATCATCTGGTATATCTTCAAAGGCTGTTCCCGGTGCTATGTCGCTATCTGGATCGCCTTGTTCTGGGTCATATTCATAGCCGCAAACATTACATATATACTTTGCCATGTTCGTTTCCTCTAGTAAATTGTTGCCCTTGCTTCCCTATTAAATCCTTTTGGCAGTGTGTCAAAATAGGCACGCTACAATTCTTAAGAGGAGACTAGGGCATGAAAATCATCAAATAAAGGCGTGTACCCTTGGGGGAAATTTCCCAGATTATCCCAGCTATCCTCAAGAGAAATCAGATTAAATACGCCACCATCTCCTTTGGGCGTAACTGATAATCGCGATCGCGATCGCCCCTAGTAGTAGTAGCCAAATAATTCCACCTGGAATAAAAGTGAGAATACCAAAGCCTCTTAGTACCCAGACAGCTACACTAATGCCAAGAAGAATACCAAAAATCTGGATTAATCTACGATTTAAAGAAGATTGACTCACCTAGTTTTCCTCTCAACTTAACAGAGATTACACTTGATATTCATAAGAAGATATGAACTTACGATGAATTTGCAGTTTCATCAGAAATAACACGTAAAAATAGAGAGATACTATCCAAACGCTGGGGTAAGCTGCTTGATATTAGGTTGTATTTGTGCCATTCTAGCTGTTAACAACGCAGTTTTTCATCTCCAAATATTGCTCTGATAAAATTAACTTAAGTATTAATTGTGTTAATTGTGATAAGAACTACAGTTTTTACAGTAAAGTGACTGAAATAATTACTGAAAATTCACTATTTATGGAAAACATAGGCATTAAACTGGAACTAAAATTTAGTGGGTTGGATCTAAATCAAGTTTTATAGCTTGTAGTTTCAACTCCGTTAGGTGGATGAGTTGAGGAGTAACTAAAATCATTATGTCTGCATCTTCTTATATATCAGACTCAATTATTGCAGGTTCAGATATGGCTTGGAGTCAAGACAAGCAAAGGTTACTGGTACAGGGTGAAATTTTGGTAGAAACGCGATCGCACAAGATGTGGGGTGGCGCTGTCACAGCCTGGATGTATTTGCCGATGGTGCGATCGCAAGTTTGGCAGCAATTAACTGATTATCCCCGGTGGGTGCAATATTTTCCCGACATCACTAAAAGCGAAGTCATATACAGAGGTGAAGTGAAGCATCTGTATCAAGCAGCACAAAAAGCCTTTTTCTTTTTCACCGCTCAAGTTGAAATTTACCTCAACGTCATGGAAGTGCTGGGGCAGCAAATTCAATTTCGCATGGAAAAAGGGACTTTTGAGGACTTTCACGCCAATTTAGAACTAAAAGATTGTGGTAATGGCACAATACTTGCTTATACTGTGCAAGCTACACCTCTTATACCGATTCCATCAATTTTTATTCAACAAGCAATGAACTTAGAGTTGCCTGCAAATATGCGTAAAATGCGACAAGTGCTTTGTAAGAATCAGTAAAAGCAATGTCACAAAAAAACGCAAAGACGCATTTATTTAACTTTGCGTCTTTGCGGGAGGTTATTACTTACTGAATTAGCTAGTAAATACCTCAACAGGTAGGCGACTAAAAGAAAGACGCTCATTTTGCACATCTACAAAAATGGTGTTGCCGTCGTTGAATTCGCCGCGCAAGATGGCTTTGGCAATTTGAGTTTCTAACTCCCGCTGAATCGCCCGCTTCAGTGGACGCGCCCCATATACGGGGTCATAGCCTACTTCTGCTAAAAAGTCAAGTGCAACATCCGAGAGCTTGAGGGATATTTTGCGATCGCTCAATCTTTGCCGCAATCTTTCCACTTGCAACAGCACAATTTGCCGCAATTCCTTCTTATCTAAACCGTGGAAGATGATGATTTCGTCAATCCGGTTCAGGAACTCTGGACGGAAGCTATTCCGCATCGCCTCCATGACTCGACGGCGCATTTCGTCGTAGTGGGCGTTATCCCCGGCAACATCAAGAATGTACTGGGAACCGATGTTGCTGGTCATGATGATAATAGCGTTCTTAAAGTCCACTTTATGACCTTGGGCATCAGTGACGCGACCATCATCGAGAATTTGCAAGAAGATATTGAAGACATCGGGGTGTGCTTTCTCGATTTCGTCGAAGAGAATCACTGAGTAAGGACGCCGCCGAATCGCTTCTGTAAGTTGTCCGCCTTCTTCGTAACCCACGTATCCTGGAGGCGCACCAATTAAGCGAGAAACGGCGTGTTTCTCCATGTACTCAGACATATCGATTCGCACCAGCGCATCTTCGCTATCGAACATATACGCCGCCAGCGCTTTCGCCAACTCGGTTTTACCCACACCCGTAGGCCCAAGAAAAATAAAGCTAGCGATGGGACGATTCGGATCAGCCAGTCCAGCCCGCGATCGCTGAATTGCATCTGCTACCGCTGTGACTGCTTCTTCTTGTCCAATCACGCGCCGGTGTAGTTCATCTTCTAAATGCAGCAGTTTCTCTTTCTCTGATTCCACCAACTTGCTGATCGGAATTCCTGTCCATTTAGAAATAATTTCGGCAATATCAGTTTCTGTTACTTCTTCCCGTAATAGTGATTTACCACTTCTTTGAGTGTTTGCCAATTCAGTTTCTACTGCTTCCAATTGGCGATGCAAACTGGTTAAAGTGCCGTATTTCAACTCCGCAGCGCGGTTAAGGTCGTAGTCGCGTTCTGCTTGCTGAATCTCTAAGTTGACCTGTTCAATCTCTTTTTTAACGGACTGAATTTTGTCAATGATATCTTTTTCTGATTGCCATTGACTATTCAGGGTTCTTTGTTCTTCTTTGAGATCGGCAATTTCTTTTTCCAGTCTTCCTAGACGTTCACGAGAAGCGGCATCACTTTCTTTTTGCAGCGAAAGCTTCTCCATTTCCAATTGCAGAATTTTGCGGTCAATTTCGTCGAGTTCTTCTGGTTTGGAGGTAATCTCCATTTTCAGTCTAGCGGCGGCTTCGTCTACCAAGTCAATTGCTTTATCTGGTAAGAAGCGATCGCTAATATATCGACTCGACAATACGGCTGCTGCAACTAAAGCACTATCAGAAATCTTCACCCCGTGGTGGTTTTCATAACGTTCTCTCAACCCGCGCAAAATCGAAATACTATCTTCTACACTAGGCTGATCGACATAAACTTGTTGGAAGCGTCTTTCCAGTGCGGCATCTTTTTCGATATGTTTGCGGTATTCATCCAGAGTTGTCGCCCCAATACAGCGCAATTCGCCCCGCGCCAACATTGGTTTTAACAAGTTACTAGCATCCATCGCCCCTTGGGTTGCCCCAGCGCCGACAACGGTGTGAATTTCATCAATAAATAAAACAATCTTGCCGCTAGATTCAGTAACTTCTTTTAATACTGCTTTCAAGCGTTCTTCAAATTCACCCCGGAATTTTGCCCCCGCAATCAAAGCACCCATATCTAAAGCGATTAGCTTGCAGTCTTTGAGGGATTGGGGTACATCACCTGCAATAATGCGCTGTGCTAATCCTTCGGCGATAGCAGTTTTACCAACACCCGGTTCACCAATTAGAACAGGGTTATTTTTGGTACGGCGAGATAGAATTTGCACAGTGCGGCGAATCTCATCATCTCGCCCAATCACTGGATCGAGTTGACCTTTACGCGCGGCTTCTGTAAGGTCACGCCCGTATTTTTCCAGTGCTTCGTATTTGCCTTCTGGATTTTGATCGGTCACTTTTTGACTCCCACGAATTTGTTTAATAATATTTTTGAGTTTGCCTTCGTCTAAACCAAACTCTTGGAATAAACCTTTGCCAAAGCGGTCATCTTTAGCGTAAGCCAGCAATAAAGGTTCAATAGAAATATATTCATCTTGAAACTCCTTGCGATATCCGTCTGCCCGATCTAGAAGTGCATCGAAGCTGCGTCCCAAGTAAACAGAAGTGCTGCTACCGGATACTTTCGGCTGACGTTGGAAAAATTGTTCAGTGTAATCGCGCAGTTTTTGAAGGTTAACATCTGCCTTGGTGAGAATCCTAGTTGCTAGACCATCTTGTTCTAGCAACGCTTTCATCAGGTGTTCACTTTCTATCTGCTGTTGTTGATATTGTTTAACAATATCCTGACTATGGGCGATCGCTTCCCAGGCTTTTTCTGTAAATTGGTTAGGATTAGTAGGTTGCATAGGCTTTTTCAGGAATGTAGAGGTGCAGTGGCTTGTCGCAGCGAAAAGTCTGAGCGGCAGTTCCCGCCGTTGGCGCAGCCCACCGCAGGCATCTGTTAGCGTTAGCGTTCGCGCAGCGTCTCTAAGAGTTGCGGTAGCGATAGCGCAGCGTTAGCGACGTAGGAGCGTCGGAACGAGCGTCCGCAGGAGCGTCACTTTTCAAGACAGGCTACCACTAGAACACCAAGTAAAGAAAATTTTTGTTCTCATTTATAGATATTGTATGAACAGCAGAGCGATCGCCTAGATCGGTGTTCACGTCTTGTAAAAGTCGTATTTTCCCGTAGTCCCGATTTCCCATTTATTGTTGTGCTGTAGGACTACGGAAACAAACTCAAGCGAATCCATAAATCTAAATGCGTACACCAAGCATGATGTATTAAACTTCTTCTACCTTGCCCCCGCTATTCTCCTCCTACCCACACACAGAGTTACCATAATCCCAGGTCGCCTAGTGGATGATGAAAATGATTGACCCCTACGACTTTGAAGATGATGACTTTGACTTTGAGGATGAAGATTTCTTGAAAATGAAACCCATCAGCCAAATGACTGAAGGGGAAAAGCTACAGCGATTTAAGCGGTTCTTTGACAGCAGCAGCCGTGCTATGTTGCAAGACTGTCTATTTCGCATCGTCAATTACGAAGATGGTATGGGCACGTTAGAAATTCTTTGCCCTAATGAAGTTGTAAGACAACGCCTTTCTAAGAAAAAGCGCAAAATTACCAATAACATCAACACCTGCTGGAGCCATATCAGATGGTTTTCGCTATGCGTCCAGCAAGATAGTGAGTTGCATTGTCATAAGTTTACCCGTAATGGTGATTTGGTTACATCTTAGCCGTAGGAGTGAGGGAGCAGGAGGTAGAAGAATAACAATGCCCAATACCCAATAAATAACAAATGATTAAAAAACCGAAATTTCCTTACTTAGTTGGTTCTAAGTGGACAGCACAGCAAAAAGTAGACGGTTGGCGGCACTTCCAAGTTGTCAACCGGAAAAATCAGGCTAAGTGGGTTTACGCCGAAATGGTTGCTGCTTGTGATCCTAAAGTCCGTTTCTGGATAAATGCCAAATTATTACAAGATAACTCCCAGTGGCAAGCCGGCTGGCAAACATTACAGGAAATTCAAGAACTTGAAACTGAGGTGTCCTAATTTGCCTCGTTCCCAGTCACTGACTGGGAATGCCCATTAGTAGGCTGCCACTTCCTTCACTGGCGGCAGCAGATCAATAACATGCATTTCTAAGTACGACCGATAAACAAGGTTTTAATCAGCACATCTGAAATATTTTAATAATCTTAGACAATATTTGGCAATTTAATAATTATTTACAAAATCAGACTAACTTACTTTCAAGCAGCAATTAAAGGGTCTTAGCTACCGACCGAAAACTGCCAAATTATCTGCGATACCTTTCCTGCGGAACGCTACGCGTAGCAAGATCCCCGTAGGGGTACGGTGAGCTACGCTAATCCAAATTGCAGTAGTATTTCCAGCATTGGTCTGCATATAACTCTGCTTACCCTTGATGCTGCATCCCAATGCCCTGAAAACACGTTGTAATACCATCAGCTAATTCTATGAAAAGCATTCAAAAAAGCCAATTTCAGTTTTTTTATTTTGTAACTATTTTTATAAAAATAAATAATAAAAACTATTTATTAAGGGTTTTTAAAGCTAATTTAGGCTTTTAAGTTCATAAAAATCCAAATAAGCATAATTAAGCTCTAATTCATTAAAAAAGACCGTTTTACAAATTAAGAGCCACTTTCTTTTCTATGTAATTTGCACAATAATGACATTCACAGACGTCAGGCATCGCCATCTCAGGACAGGTGAAGGCAAATGTTTGAGCCACAAGTTTGACAAAAAGCTATAAGAGGCAAACAACAGTGAAACTAGCAGTCTACGGAAAAGGTGGTATCGGTAAATCCACAACTAGCTGTAACATATCAGTCGCCCTAGCTAAACGTGGCAAGAAAGTGCTGCAAATTGGCTGCGACCCCAAACATGACAGTACCTTCACCCTGACTGGGTTTTTGATTCCCACAATTATTGACACCCTCCAAGAAAAGGACTATCACTACGAGGATGTCTGGCCGGAAGATGTGATTTATAAAGGCTACGGTGGTGTTGATTGCGTAGAAGCTGGTGGACCACCTGCGGGTGCTGGATGCGGTGGCTACGTAGTTGGCGAAACCGTAAAATTACTTAAGGAACTTAACGCCTTTGATGAGTACGATGTAATTCTCTTTGACGTTCTGGGTGACGTAGTTTGCGGTGGTTTTGCAGCACCACTCAACTATGCAGATTACTGCCTGATTGTTACAGACAACGGCTTTGATGCTTTGTTTGCAGCTAATCGGATTGCTGCTTCAGTCCGCGAAAAAGCACGAACTCACCCACTGCGTCTAGCTGGGTTGATTGGCAATCGCACCTCTAAGCGCGACTTGATTGAAAAATATATAGAAGCTGTGCCAATGCCAGTTCTAGAAGTTTTACCTTTGATTGAAGATATCCGTGTTTCCCGTGTGAAAGGTAAGACTTTGTTTGAGATGGCAGAGCAAGATCCTTCCCTGGACTACGTTTGCGACTACTATCTCAACATCGCTGACCAAATTCTGGCGCGTCCCGAAGGTGTTGTACCTAACGACACACCAGATCGTGAGTTGTTCTCTTTGTTGTCTGATTTTTATCTAAATCCGGGTAAACCCCAGGTTCCTAATTCACAAGAGGAACTAGACTTGATGATTGTATAAATCACCAAGTTCTCAGGATGGGGGACAATAATATGGCTTTCTTTCACAGCTTTACAGATTCAATAAAGCAAAAGTGGTTGCAATTTTTCCAGAATAATCGGGACTGGATTACCCTGCACATGGAAGTGGAATCAGTGTACACCCCTGATGGTGGGAAGCGACCACCTTCTTACCTCATCCTGGGAGTTCTTAACGCCCTAGAGCCAAAGCTAGCGCAGTTAATGTTGCCCTTTGCCAAACTTAATCCTGACGCCGATACCCTGATTGAGGTGCTGGATTTGCATTTTGACCCAGATTTTGCTCTTGGTAACCGCTTCCTCATTAACCCAGAACCGGAAAAATACGTAGAAGAAGCAGCAGTTGTCATTGAGAAAAAGCCTGAAGATGAAACATTGACACATTCTCATACAAACGGCTTTGGGTCGGTGGCGGTAGTTCAAGAGTTGGTAACCCTGGATTCCGATGAACAAAGCCTGGGAATCAGCGAGTTGGATGAAACCGAAAATGGCTTTGGCGATATTTCCTTATCCAACGGACAGGACTCAAAAGCTGAGTCTCTCCAAACCTCTAGTTTAGAAGCAGATGAGTTTGGGGAAATTAGCTTCGATACAACACCTGCAATCGAACTAAAGCTGGATGACGACCAGGCGCTTGAAGATAGTCCACTAGATGAGAATGCGTTTAAAGACGTGTTGTCAGATGTCTGGAGTGATGAAACAGCCTTGCAAAAGACTAAAGAAAATAACGATTTTTTAGGGGAAGAACTGCCAGCAGGCGTTTTTGATGAATCAGAAATTGCCCGTCTCTTCCCCAATGCTTAATTATTGCCGTTCCTCACAATTTTAAGTTTTAGATTCGGGATTTGGAATTAGAAATTAGGGAAATTGTCGTCAGACAAAGGATACTTTTGTTGTCCCAGTCTTCAATCCAAAATCGTCAATCTAAAATCTAAAATTGGTTGACCTGCCATTAAATATCAAGGGGAGAAAAAACCAAAATGACTGTCGCTCAACAACCAGAAGCTTTAAACTTTGAATGTGAAACTGGGAATTACCATACCTTTTGCCCAATTAGCTGCGTGGCGTGGTTATACCAAAAAATTGAAGATAGCTTCTTTTTGGTGATTGGGACAAAAACTTGTGGCTACTTCTTGCAAAACGCGATGGGGGTGATGATTTTTGCTGAACCCCGCTATGCAATGGCAGAGTTGGAAGAGGGCGATATTTCGGCACAGCTGAATGATTATGAAGAGTTAAAGCGGTTGTGCTTGCAGATTAAACGCGATCGCAATCCTAGTGTAATTGTCTGGATTGGCACTTGCACCACCGAAATTATCAAAACAGATTTGGAAGGTTTGGCACCGAAGCTAGAATCCGAAATCGGTATTCCCATCGTTGTAGCGCGGGCAAATGGTCTAGATTACGCCTTCACCCAAGGGGAAGACACTGTATTAGCAGCAATGGCTAACCGTTGTCCTGATAAGGCTCCTGTGGCGGAAACAGAGAAAAGTGAACGCAATGCGATCGCTAAATTGCTCAACTTCGGTAAGAAGAAAGAAGATGTCGCCCAAGATGAATCTGAGTACGTAGCTCATCCACCACTGGTTCTCTTTGGCTCCCTTCCCGACCCCGTAGTTACTCAGTTAACCTTGGAACTGAAGAAACAAGGTGTCAAAGTTTCCGGCTGGCTACCCGCGAAACGCTTCACTGAACTGCCAGTACTGGAAGAAGGTTATTATGTCGCTGGTGTCAACCCCTTCCTCAGCCGCACAGCTACTACCTTAATGCGCCGCCGTAAGTGTAAACTGATTGGCGCACCCTTCCCTATTGGCCCCGATGGTACCCGCGCTTGGATTGAGAAAATCTGCTCGGTGTTCGGTATTACTCCCAAGGGTTTAGATGAACGGGAAGCCCAAATTTGGGCAGGCTTGGAAGATTATGTGAAACTGATTCGCGGTAAGTCTGTATTCTTCATGGGTGATAATTTGCTGGAAGTTTCCCAAGCAAGATTTTTAATCCGGTGTGGGATGACTGTTCACGAAATCGGCATTCCCTACATGGATAAGCGCTATCAAGCTGCTGAGTTGGCATTGTTAGAGAAAACATGTCAGGAAATGAATTCACCCCTGCCAAGGATTGTGGAGAAGCCGGATAATTACAATCAACTTCAGCGAATTTATGCGTTGAAACCAGATTTGGTAATTACTGGTATGGCTCATGCTAACCCGTTGGAAGCACGCGGTATTAATACAAAGTGGTCTGTGGAGTTCACTTTTGCTCAAATTCATGGCTTTACCAATGCGCGTGACATGTTAGAGTTGGTGACTCGTCCGTTGCGTCGGAATAATAATTTGAAAGATTTGGGTTGGGATAAGTTGGTGAGAGAAGAAGCGAAGATTTAGATTTGGGTTTGGATTGAGTAACAGCATAACACCATGTTAGGGGCGAACTTTTAGGTTCGTCCTTTTTTTACGTAGACGCGCAGCGGCTTGCCATTATCCATGAATAGAGGGAGAGGGGCTTGACAAAAGGACGCCACTAACGTCGCACTAAATATTTAACAAGTATCTTTTTTTACTTCTATTATTAAAAAAGGAGTTAACAGCGATCGCTTCTATTGCTGTTAATTAACTGCCGCTTTTTGATCAATGTATACGGTTAGTTGCACCATACTAGCACTATTGTATAAATCTACCAATTTCCTAACTGCGCTGCTGGCTCGGCGCTTTCCTTATTTGACTATCTTTTCATATTTAAAGACTTAATTCATTACCTTTGCCCTGGCTTGCTTTACTCAGTATTGCCAATTTGAGTTGTGGTTTGTGCAATAAATAGCGATCGCTCTTTTTAACAAACCGCCAAGACGCCAAGTACGCCAAGAAAAAGAGAGAACTTAATTCAGATGCAAGGCTGGAAATCTAAAGGTTTGGATGGAATGATATACATCAATTCTGTGCCGTCTGGTTTAATTTCTGTAGATGGAGTTAATTTAAGCCAGTCATGAAAGCTGATTCCTAGTTGGGATATTGCTTGTACTTCGGTTTGGTAAGATTCAAAGCGGCGATCGGTTTCAATCATTGATTCCATTACTGCCAAAGTTTTAGGAAGACGTGCGTAAATCTGTGGTTTAGGATCATCCCAAATTGCTTTTCCTACCCAATCTACTTTGGAATCCCAAATTGCTGCTGGTATTGATTCTACCCATTTATTAGGGTCTTTAGCCAACATGAATAGATTCATCCGTTGCATATCAAAGACTGCATTTTCATCCAAAGTTGGGTCAAGCCATTGGTAAATTCGGGTTAGCCTCCGCAAATCAATCTGACCTCTGAACTGAGGCTGTAAGTATACTGCTGGGTTAAAAGTAAGCAGAAGCTTAACATATTTCTGAATACGAGAACGAATAGCTATTGACCCTTCTTGAAAGCGGCGAAGTGCTGTATGGTGTTCTTCTAATTCTAAATAGCAACGTGCTTCAGCTAGGTAAGCTAAAGATAAAGTCAGCAGATATTCATCAGCAATTTGGCTTTTTTGCTCAATTTCGATATCAGCATAGTCAGTGTAAATATGTTCTGCTTCTAAAAAGCGGTTAATAGCTTGTAGTGCGCTGCTTCTGCGATTTTCAGGTTTAGTCATAGTAAAGGCATTAATTGCCAATTCGATTGCAGCACGAAAATTAGCATAGAAACTAAGGTCTATTTTCCGGTTAACTTTTTTCAATAGTTCCTCTGCTTGTTTGAGGCGTTGTTCTAGCTCCTTGAGGCGCTGTGCTATTACAGCAAAGCCTATCACTGACACACCAAGATTAAGTACACTGGCAGCAGTAGTTACCTGCAAAATTCCCTGAGTTAGTTGCAAACTTTGCCCAATTTGTCCTATCTGATTTTCAATACTACCTAAACGCCCATTAATATTAGCTAATCCTTTTCCTGTAACAGCTGCATTAGCCCCTGAAGCAGTGAGATTTGCCCCATAGAAAATAAGGTTGAGTAAATTGTTAGGAGAAGTAGTTGAGGTTGGCACTTCATGATTATTTGATTCCTGCTCCCGTAACCAACTGACGACTTGTTTTGTGGCTACATCTCGAATTACACCCCCAACTCGTTCAAAAGTTCCATCTGCCAATCCTTTGGCAATCCAATCAGTAAGCATAAAGGTTACTGTCACTGGTAAACTCATAATCTTCTCCTAGTTGCTAAAACTTCATCAGCGCGATGTCTGGTAGCCAGTCGCTTCGATTCTGCACAGCAAATACCCGCGCTTTACTCAGTATTCCCAATTTGAGTTGTAGTTTATGCAATAGCGATCGCTCTTTTTAATCAGAAGATGCAGAGCGATCGCAGATACAATCATAAGTGAAAGGCAATCTGGTAGAAAATGCCTGAAATTGTCACCAAAATCTATGAATAAAACACCCTCTCCCAATGAAAGTCAGCAAATGCTGAAGTGGCTAAACCAGAATCGCAAAATGTTATTAGATTTATATAAAAATCAATATATTGCTTACAATGCTAATGGCTTAATCGCTCATAGTGAGAATTTGCATGAAGTTATAGAATTGGCAGAAGCATCAAAGCAGATATTTGCAATTTACTTAGTTCCACGTCGTAGTGCTTCTATCCAAATTCTACCAATTCGCTTTCGTACAGTTACTCGGCATGACTGGCAACCAAATTATCATGTAAAACTTAAGCATAGAGATATAGAAATATCTGCAACGATGTTAGTAGACTCTGGTGCTGAATTAAGTTTAATTTCCTTCAAAGTCGGTCAAGATTTAGGCTATGCTTTGGCTGATGCAGAATCAAAATTATTAGCAGAAACCATCGGCGGAAGAGTTGAGTATGTTTTACGTAATGTTGAAATGACAATTGATGAACACAGTTTTATTGCTGCTGTGGCATGGTTACAAACCAATACAGGTGGAGAGCAATTACTTCTAGGAAGAGAAGTTGTATTTGATAAGTTTAATATTGAGTTTAGGCAAGCTGATGAACAAATTATTTTTACATGGCGTGGAGATAATTAATCAGTTAACCACAGACACTTCTCACAACTTGCAGAAATTCGCGTAAAACAGGCGTCATATCTTCTTCTCGCCACACTATAGCCGTTTCTACTAATGGTGTTTTCTCCTCTACAGCACGATACACCACACCAGCCCTTTGAAGATTTTGCAATGAAGATGGGGCGATCGCAATTCCCATTCCTGCTGAAACTAACCCAATAATTGTCTGCATCTGAATCGCTTCTTGAGTCACTTTAGGGCTGAAATTTCCTTGCTGACAAAAACTCACGATTTGGTCGTAAAGCCCGGGCCCCAAATGGCGAGGGAACATGATAAAGTTTTCGTTTACTAGCGATCGCACTGAAATCTTTTCTTGTTCAGCTAAAACATGAGTTTCCAACATAGCCACAATTAAAGCTTCTTGCTGAATGCACTCTTGATTGAGTGTGTCGTCTTCTAAGGGTGGATGGGCAAAACCTACATGAATGCGGCGATCGTGTAGCGCTTGCTCTTGCTGAGTTGTGGTTAATTCCTGCAAAATCAACTCTACTTCTGGAAACTGTTCTCGGAACCGCCGCAAAATTACAGGAAGCAAATCATAAGTTACCAAACTGGTAAACCCAATTCGCAGTAGTCCCTTTTCACCTCTTCCCGTTTTTTGGGTTAGCTCAATTGCTTTTTCTAGTTGAGCCAAAAGTTGATAAGCTTCTTGCAAAAAAACTTGCCCAGCTTCGGTTAGCTGTACCTGTCGCTTGGTTTTGCGCTGAAACAGTTCTACCCCCAATTGCGCCTCTAGCTGTTGAATTTGCTGGCTTAAGGGCGGTTGGGCGATGTGCAGTCGCTCGGCGGCTCTACTGAAGTGCAGTTCCTCAGCGACAGCAATAAAATAGCGCAGATGTCGCAGTTCCATTTTTTTGATATTTTATAAGTTTCAATTTTATTTAAATATATATTGGACATCTGAAAATTCCCTGCTTATGATACTCGTACAGATATTACAAGGAGTCAGAGCAATGCAGGAAAAGTATACTCCAGGCTATTCGAGTAATGCGACGAATTTCATGGCAAAACGCAGCTTAGATACTCATGGTGCGTTTTTCAAGCCTTATTTACGTCCAGGGATGAAATTGTTAGATTGTGGCTGCGGGCCTGGGACGATCGCTTTGGGTTTAGCAAAAGCAATTTTCCCTGGTATGCTTACGGGTATTGATCGCGAACCTTCTCAAATCCAGATAGCTGCTGAGAGTGCTTTTACCCAAGGTGTCAGTAATGCTGATTTTCTGGAGGGGAATATTTATGCTTTACCCTTCCCAGATAACTCGTTTGATGCAATCTTCTCCCATGCGTTGTTTGAACACCTCCAAGAACCAGCGCAGGCGTTGCGAGAACTGTGGCGAGTTTTGAAACCGGGGGGAATTGTTGGGCTTCGTAGTCCTGACTGGGGCGGGTTTTTGATTGCGCCGTCTACACCAGAACTGGAAAAAGCATTTTCTTATTACAAGTGGCTCCAGCAGCAAAATTCTGGTAATCCTTACGTAGGTAGAGAGTTACGCGCCCTGCTGCGCCAAAGTGGGTTTACTGATATCAAAGCTTCGGCTTCTTATCAATGTTATGAGCCGCTGAGTGAAGCTACAGAATATTTGGCGCTGCTAATTGAGGCTTCTGCAAAGGTGGATGGAGCTACAGCAATGAGTAGTGCTTTACGGGAATGGAGTCAGCACCCAGATGGATTTTTTGCTCAAGCTTGGTGTGAAGTTGTGGGATGGAAAGGTTAGATTAATCAAAGATTTTCTAAAGAATTTGTGACAAAAATTTGCGTGTTCTTTCTTCTTTGGGATTGCTGAAAAATGCGTCAGGGGTAGCTGACTCGACGAGGGAACCGCTATCCATTAAAATAACTCGGTCGGCGACTTCACGAGCAAATCCAACTTCGTGGGTGACGACTACCATTGTCATCCCATCACGGGCGAGATTTCGCATTACATCCAAAACTTCTCGTACCATTTCTGGATCTAAGGCTGAGGTGGGTTCGTCAAACAGCATAATTTTGGGTTGCATGGCTAAAGCACGTGCGATCGCTACTCGTTGCTGTTGTCCACCAGATAACTGTCCTGGATATTTTTGCGCCTGTTCTAAAATTCCTACTCTTTCTAGTAGTTGCATTGCTAATTCTTCGGCTTTTGCCTTTGGCGATCGCCGTACCCAAATTGGTGCTAAAGAGATATTTTGCAATACTGTGAGATGAGGAAATAAATTGAATTGCTGAAATACCATCCCCACTTCTCGGCGAATCATTTCAATATTTCGCAAGTCATGACTTAGGGTAATACCGTCGATTTCAATTTTTCCCTTTTGATATTCTTCTAAAGCGTTAAATGTGCGGATAAAGGTAGATTTTCCTGAACCAGATGGCCCCATCAACACTACTACTTCTCCACGATTGACTGTCAAGCTCACACCCTGAAGAACGTGGAACTTTCCATACCACTTGTGAACATCTTCAGCAACAATTATCTGTTGTATATCTGACATATTATTTCAAGTCCGAATAATAAATATTATTTTCTAATAACTAATGACTAATGATTCAACTGTCTCTCTAACCGCCGAGAAGCCAACGACATTGAGTAACAAAATATCCAATAAATTAATCCAATAAACAGATAAACTTCTGCATAGCGACCGAGAAACTGTGGTTGTGCCAATATGGAACGAGCAATACCTGTAAGTTCCACTAATCCCACTAAAGATAAGAGTGAAGTATCTTTAAATAAGCCGATAAACTGACCAACGATCGCAGGGATAACGCTACGTAAGGCTTGAGGTAGAACAATTAATATCACTACCAAAGGTGTATTTAATCCTAGTGCTTTCGCAGCTTCAATTTGTCCGCGAGGAATTGATTGGAGTCCACCACGCACGTTTTCTGCCATGTAAGCGGCACTAAATAGTACTAGTCCAGCAATTGCTCGTAGTACCCGATCCAAACGCACATCTCCTGACAGAAATAACGGCAGCATTACTTGAGCTAGGAACAAAATTCCAATCAGTGGGACTCCCCTAACAATTTCAATGTACAGGATAGAAAACCAACGGACTACGGGTAAATTGCTTGTGCGCCCTAAAGCTAGTAAAACCCCAATGGGAAAGGAAAGCACAATACTGACTGCTGCCATTAGTAGGGTCAGTAGCAAACCGTTCCACAAATTTGTAGATACAGGTTGCAATCCAAATCCCCCGCCAATTAGCCATAAAATTATCAGGAAAGACAATAACCATAATAGGGAAAGCCAAGGAGTTAGTACCTTAGTAAACTTTTCTCCAACCCAAAAACCTACAAATAGCAAAACTGCAATTAACAATAAGCAAAGCCGGGATGCAAAGTCCAGTGGTAAAACAACTAACAAAACGCCGATGATGAAAGCAAACAAAGTAATTCTACGTTTTGTTAACTGTTGCTTGCCAAAGAATACACCCCCAGTTATAGCGCCTAAAGTCGAAGCGATCGCCAGTACAATCCAAGTTCGCCAATATAGCGTTTGCGGAAATCTACCAACTAAAAATAAACGTAAATTAACCTGAATTACCGCCCATTGTGCTTGAGTAGTTGCCCAAGTTAGAACTCCTCGTACTACCCAAAACAGCAACACCAGACAGACAACAGTTAACAAGCTGTTGTACCAAGTAATGAATAGGTTTTTACGTAGCCAAGTTAATTTGTCATTTGTCATTGGTCATTTGTCAATTGTAAAGACTCATACTTCAACCTTAGAAATTTAACTTCCGAGTTCAGAGGCTCAAATCTCAACTTAAACTGCTTCTTTATCCCCCTCATCTCCCCCATCCCCCTTATCTTTCTTTAATTTGCACGCTGCGATTGAATAAATTCATAACTATAGAGATGGTCAAACTCAAGGTGAGATAGGTGAGTATAATCAGTAATATTACTTCAACGGCTTTCCCCGTTTGGTTGAAGGTGGTGGAGGCAACAAAATAAATATCAGGGTAGCCGATCGCGATCGCTAAACTGGTATTCTTCGTCAAATTGAGATATTGACTCGTCAATGGTGGAATGATTACCCGCAAGGCTTGGGGAAAAATCACCAGCCGCATAACTAACCCTGGTTTTAATCCTAGCGATCGCGCCGCTTCCCACTGTCCCTTAGCTACTGATTGAATCCCACCTCGGACAATTTCAGCGATAAACGCACCTGTGTAAAAAGTTAATCCCAACAGCAAAGTTGAAAACTCTGGTGATAGAGTAAACCAAGGGAACTGTAAGCCATTTTGACTAACGCCAATAAAACCCCAAAGGGATATCTTATTTTCTGTTTTGGGAAAACTTAGGAAAACAGCAAAGTACCAAAATAGCAATTGCAGCAGTAAGGGGGTATTGCGGAAAACCTCCACGTAAACCATCGTAATATTCCGCACTAGCCAGTTATCAGAAAGTCGGGCAACCCCAGCACCTACCCCGACAATTGTTGTGAGAAAAATTCCTGCAACCGCCACCCGCAAGGAGTTGATTAACCCCACCCACAAAGCATGACTGTAGGTGTCAGTAGGTTTGTAGGTAATCAGCGTCTCGCCAATATCAAAAGATGCTTGTTGCTTAAGAAAATCAAAACCAAACTGAATACCCAATTGCTGCAAATTGCGGTTGAGATTGCCCCACAGTATTACTACTACAACTGCTGCTAAAAATACGGCAATGAGTTGTAAGGTAATGCGCCAAAAACGATTATCACGCCATATAGGCGGTTTTGAATTAGTCATTAGTTATTTATGCTCTCCCCTCTACCCCTCTGCCCTCTTCTACCGGAATGGCGGAGAATAAAGCAGTCCGCCTTTGCTCCAGAGTTGATTTTGACCACGAGCTAGATTAAGTTTTGTCTTGGGGCCGAGGTTGCGATCGTAAATCTCAGCATAGTTGCCAACGTGCTTGACTATCCTGGCTGCAAAGTCGTTAGTTAAGCCGAGTCCTTCACCAAGGTTGCCTTCTGTACCCAAAAAGCGTTTAATATCTGGATCAGTACTAGTGGCGAACTGACCTACATTCTGGGAAGTAATACCCAATTCTTCAGCTTTTACCAGGGAATAAACCACCCACTTAACAGCATCACCCCACTTAGCATCTCCTTTGGCAACTGCTGGTGCAAGGGGTTCTGAAGAGATCACTTCCTCAAGAATCACGTTATCTTCTGGTTTAGGTAGAATCGTACCTCGCGAAACCAAAGCTGAACGGTCAGCCGTAATGCCGTCGCAACGACCTTCAGCATAGGTAGCAAAGGTAACATTAACATCTTCAAAAACAACGGATTTGTAAGTGATGCCCCTTTTTCGCATTTGGTCTGCTAAGTTCTGTTCAGTAGTAGTTCCAGTTTGAACGCAGATGGCTTTATTTTTAAGGTCTGCTAAGGACTTAATGTTGCTATTTTTGCGAACCATTATGGCTTGTCCATCGTAAAAGACCACAGGTGCAAATTCCAGACCGACTGTGGTTCCGCGGCTAAGTGTCCAGGTAGTATTACGGCTGAGAATGTCTACTTCCCCAGTTTGCAAAGCTGTAAACCGCTCTTTGGAATTGAGATTGCGAAATTCTACTGCATCTGGGTTATCAAATAAAGCTGCGGCGATCGCGCGACAGACATCCACATCAATGCCGCTATATTTACCATCAGTTCCCACAAAGCTAAACCCTGGCACTTCGCCACTGACACCGCAAATTACTTGACCACGGCTTTTAACACTAGCCCAGCGATTTCGATTTACTTGTGTTGCTGGAGTACTGCCTGGAGGGTTGGATGTATTTGCTGTTTTACCTGACTCTCCACCACAAGCAGCGATCGCAAAGACTAAAGGTGCGATCGCTAGAATTAAAGCTGATTTACGCATAAACTTCATTGATACTAGACCATCAAAAATGTATTGCTCATTACAATCATTCCGTGAAAACAATTTGTTGCTTGTAATATAAAACTCTACCAGCCTTTGTGCTATATTCATTTGCCTTTGAAAGTGGTAGTTTAAGTTTTTACTTATATTTTCAAAAGCCTTAGATGCTAAATGCAAATTATCTGAACTCGGCTTGAGCTTCCAAGTTGTATTTAACATGCTTCCACCATGCTTGAGATAGCAATGCATTTATTAAATCTCGAAGATAATATTAAATTTTTAGAAAATTAGTTCTATATCCTTCACTGGATAAAATTTATAAAAACGCAATTAGCGCTTCTTTAATAATGAGCAAGAGTCTTTCATAAAATATCATTCACCGCGCAGAATGATCATCTGTTTTTCCTATCTCCAATGCCCCATGCCCAATACAACTCTTGGAGAGGCTGGCGCTTAGGGCGTAGCTATGCCGCAGGCTTTACGACACTGCTCAGGACAAGCTCAGTACAAGTGCCCCATGCCCAATTTCCCATGCCCAATGCCTAATTCCCTAATTGCATACTTCTATCTGATTAGAAGTAGCCACACCAACCTAAACAACTACTGCTAGCAGGTTAAACTAGGTCTGGTAACAGCTGCTCCACCGTTCCTTAAGAGGCTTTTATGGGAGCTAACCTCAAACAAATTGCCAACTATTTAGACAACCTTGGTTGGGACTACCGTTTTGATGATGAAGAAGACCGAATTATAACAGGTGTGGAAGCTGATAACCTAGAAGATTTTCTGATAGTTGTCCAGTTGGATGAAGAAGGAAAATTTTTCAGGGTATTTGCTCCTCAAGTTCTGGCAGGAATCCAAGACCATCCTCACAAGGGAGCTATCCTACAGACAATGCTTGCCATTTCCTGGGAAACCAAAATGTTGCAATGGGAGTATGACCCATCTGATGGCGAAATCCGTGCGATTATTGAGTTTCCTCTAGAAGACTCGATTCTCACAGAAAAGCAATTTCACCGTTGTCTAAGTGGGTTAATTCAGATTGTGGATGGCATAGCAGCACCTCGCCTGAAGGAAGTTATGGACACAGGTCTTGATCCGGGGAATATTGAACTTGGGGAAAGACTGTTACTCAGTATCCAGGAAGAAGCCCCAGGATTACTAGATTTGCTAGAAAAGGCAATGGAAGCGCGAAAAAAGCGAGGAAGTTTTAAGGACGACTGAGACGGATCATCACTTAAATAGCTATACTCCAAAGTGATACCCTCACTATATACTGAAATTTTCTGGGGCTGGATATTATGACATCCTATGCAACCTCCTCTGCCAAAGCGGAAATGAGTGAACTCCGGCGGTTGAAAGGCTTACTACCGCCAGAATTACAGAGCTGGGTCACGGTTGAAGGCACAACTGAGGTCAATCCACCCCTGGTTCGCTGCGAAGAAATTGGTAAAGACCAGGTAGAAATTCAAATTGACTTGGTGAAATGGGATGCCCTCGCAATGGATCAGCGTAATCTGTTGTTCTGGCATGAAGTTGCTCGTGTTCAAAATGACACAATTCCTAAAGATGGTTGGGAAATGGCAGCACTAGCCATCGGTTTAGGTGGTGCTGTAGGCGAATTGTGGGTACAAGATGGATTGCTATTGGTGTTAGCTTTGTCGCTTTGTGGCGTGTCAGGGTGGCGACTGTACCAAAAGAATAGTGGTGAAAAGCAACTAAGAGAATTGCTAAATGCTGATGAAAAAGCGATCGCCTTAGCAACTCGTTTTGGTTATAGCCTCCCCAATGCCTACAAAAGTCTAGGTAGCGCCTTAAAAACCCTGATTGATAATACTCCTAGTAAGCGCCAACGGTCGAAATACGAAGCAAGACTCTCTGCCCTCAAACGCAGTGCCAATAAGGCAAAAGGTAAATCCAAAACTCCAGATGAGGGCGCACTGTAGAAACCAGAAAGTAGGTTGGGTGGGTATTGCCCACCCCACAAAATACCTAAATCAACATGAGTTCGAGAAACCTCTCTCTGCCTTAAATCTTTAGTTCAAGTCTTTCTCTCTCCGACTCCCAGAGGGACGGTTTTACTGCGTAAAACCTCTTAAAGGTCTTTTGATTAGAAGATAACTAGATTGCTTATTGAGGGGGCTGCTGCCGGGAGCATCCCAATTGTGCAAAAATAAAGAAAGGAAAATCATTCGCGAGATTTC
>NZ_CALMFY010000233.1 GCF_937863485.1 uncultured Nostoc sp.
AATTACCAACAAGCTTTGGCTATCTATATCGAATTTGGCGATCGCTATTCCCAAGCACTCACCTACCACGCTTTAGGAACGCTTGCAGAAGCAGAAGAAAACTACGCAGAGGCGAGGGTTAATTTACAGACAGCGTTGGAGATATATGTTGAGTATAAAGATGAATATCGGGGGGCGATCGCACGGGAGGCGTTAGAGAGATTACAAGTACACCTCGACGGAAATAAGCCACCTATTTTAAATGTCTGAAACCCTTTTATTACCCCCCTTAATCCCCCCTTATAAAGGGGGGAAATAAGAAAATCCGGTTCCCTCCCCTTTATAAGGGGAGGGTTAGGGTGGGGTAAAAAATATTTGATACATCAATCATGACTTTTTAAACATCCTCTTAGAGAGATTACCAGAGTGATGGAGTGATGGCATTTAACAGAGGCGCAACCAGATCATACTCATTAAGCAGGCGTAGCAAGTCAATACAATCGCATTGTTAGTCGATACAATCGCATTGTCAGTCAATACAATCGCATTGTCAGCCGATACAATCGCATTGTCAGTCGATACAATCGCATTGTTAGTCGATACAATCAAATTGCAAGATGATTACCAGGACTTACGCACTTGTACAGTGACTCTTTATTTATCGCTGTGCCAACTTAGTGTCATCAAGGGTGTGAAGGCTGGAATCTCTAGGGTTCAGACTAGAATCAGCACAGAAAACTTACAGGCTGTATCAACACAAATTGTTGCAAGTCTAAAGGGGGTAAAGCCCAGCTTGATGACACGAATTTATTTCAACCCCATTTAATTTGTCACTGTATAAAAGCCTGTACGTTTTTCGGACGACAATCTCTTGGGAAATTGTGATGCTCAAAACCTTTATAGGAAGCTGCCATTGTGGCGCAGTTCGATTTGAAGCCGACATCGACCTGAGCTTAGGTACAAACAAATGTAACTGCTCGATCTGCACGAAAACGCGGAATTGGAACGCAATCATCAAGCCCGACGCATTCCGATTGCTATCCGGCGAGGGCGATTTGAGCGACTATCAGTTCAATCTAAAGGTTGGACATCATCTGTTTTGCAAGCACTGCGGCGTGCGATCGTTTGCTCGTGGGCACGTTGAACAGATTGGTGGTGACTACGTTTCAGTCCAATTGGCTGCCCTCGACAACGCCGAACCAACGGAACTCTTTGAAGCGCCGATTCGATTTGCTGATGGCCGTAACAACAACTGGGATGCGCCTCCAGCCGAGACAAGGCACTTATAAAAGCGTAGACGCCGCTTTCACGGTAGTTCAATACAGACCTAACCCCCAACCCCTTCCCTACAAAGGAAGGGGAGTAAGATTCAAAGCCTCTCTCCTTTTAGGAGAGAGGTTTGGAGAGAGGTCAAAGTGTACACTACACACAAAGCATCCAGGGCAATGATTTGCAAAGTAGCACATCAGTTTCCTGGCGCTAGAATTGCAGAATTGCCAACAGATGGTTCGGTGTATTCGCAAAAAATATTCAAACCGATTTTGAGGATGTATAAAACAATAACAGTTGCGATCGCTGGATCAATTGGCAAACCGTGTGCCGTCGCTACACCAACAAGGGAGATAATCAGCCCTGTCAGCAAGGGCGAACTGCCTGGATTCTTCGTGTAATCTTTAAGTTGACCGCGAAAACCATCATCGCCACAGAGTTCCTCACGCAATACCTTTAGTGTTACTTGCCAAAGTGATTTACCTTGCTGCATCAACGGTTGTCCATTTTTATCATTCCACAAATCCTCAAAAGTGGTTTCAACTTTGCCATTATGTTTTTCCAAATGATTCAAAGCGTGTTGTGCAGGGTCGTAATCTTGTAAAATCTTCCGTGCAGCATTCATTTCCGTATGACTTAATTGAGCATCCATCATTTATCCTCATTTTTTAGTTTGTCATTTGTCATTTATCATTGGGCATGGTTATTCCCCTTGTCCCCTTGTCTCCTACTCCCCACTTTCCGCAAGAGTTCAAACTACGTCAAAATTTAAATAAACGCGATCGCACTTACTGACAATGCAGATTACCCAAAGTCTCCATACAGCAATTCTTGTCACTGACTTAGAACGCTCCGAACACTTTTATGGCAAAGTATTAGGATTATCCAAAATAGATCGTTCCCTAAACTACGCTGGTGCATGGTATCAAGTCGGCGACTATCAAATTCACCTGATAGTCGCAACCACTGTCCCCACCGAAAACCCCAACGAAAAATGGGGACGTAATCCCCACGTCGCCTTCTCAGTAACTGACTTAGACGCCGCCAAACAGCAATTCCTCAATCATAATTATCCCATTCAAGCCAGTGCTTCCGGTCGCGCTGCCCTGTTTACTCAAGACCCTGATGGAAATATTATTGAGTTGAGTCAGCAGTGAGGGAGAGTGGGGACAAGCAAGACAAGGGGACAAGGAGGAATTATTGAATAAAGTCTCTACCTTGTTTTGTCCCAATGACCAATGACCAATGACCAATGACCAATGACCAATGACTAATGACTAATGAAAATCATTGCCTACTCTTATACTAATCCGCTATTAGAATCTTCTCCCGATCAAGCCGATTGGGGATGGGAGGTGGATCGGGTTTATGAAGATTTGGGTAAGCAAGAGTCTTCTGGACATGCTACGCGAACGCAATTACAACAATTATTTACCGATTGCCAAACTGAAAGGGCAGATTATCTGTTGATTCGTCGGTTGGAAGAATTAGGGGATACTGTAGAGGAAATTAGCGATCGCTTGAATCAACTCGAAGCAATGGGAGTAGCGATCATCGCCACAGAACAGCCCTACACTTCCGAAAATTACCCTTTGGGCGCTAACTTACTGAATTTGCTACACGCAATCCAACGTCAACAACGTAGTCGTCGCATCCGTGAAGGACACGCCCGTAATCGTCTCGATGTTGCACCGCCACCGGGCAAAGTTCCCTACGGCTATCGCAGAGGTAAGGGAAAATATACCATTGACCGCAGTACTTCACCAGTAGTCAAAGATTTTTTTGAACACTTTTTACTCTATGGTTCCTTGCGGGGTTCAGTTCGTTACTTGGCGAAAAAATACGGCAAGAAAATCTCTGTCACCACAGGAAGACGTTGGCTGACTAATCCTGTTTATCGCGGCAATACAGCTTACCAAAATGGTGAAACTATCTCCAATACCCATAATCCGATAATTTCTAAGGAAGAAGCAGCCCAAGTTGATCGACTTTTACGCCGTAATAGCCGTTTACCATCCCGAACTGCTAGTGCGCCGCGTTCTTTAGCTGGGTTGATTGTCTGTGCTGAGTGTCAGTCACACATGACAGTTACTCGTGTCACTCAACGCAATCAAGATAAGGAGTATCTTTATTTACGTTCTACTAGCTGTCCTCAACGCCCCAAGTGTAAGGCTATTCCTTACCAAGAGGTTTTAGAACATACAATTGAAACGGTTTGCCGTGACTTACCCTTAGCTGTAGCGGGGATGAATTTTCCTCAGTTGGATGTAGTGAAGAATAGTTTAGGGCAAGCGATCGCTCGTCAGCAAGAAATACTTGCTCAGTTACCCGCTTTAATTGAAACTGGAATTTTAGATGTTGAAACAGCAAAATTAAGGGCTTACAAACTCCGCACAGAAATTTCTGCACTCGAAGCAAAGTTGGCGACTCTTCCCCCAGTTAACTTGCGTTCTGTTGCTCAAGCTGTTTCTATTCCACAATTTTGGTTAGATTTGTCGGAAACAGAGCGACGATTTTACTTTCGAGAATTCATCAAGCAAATTGAGATTACTCTTCAAAATAAAGAATTAAAACTACAAGTTATTTTTATTTTTTAAGTTAAAGGGGCGGTTATACCAATTCTGTATGAAGATGCGCCAAACTATATGAGGAACGAACCGCATACTCCTACGGAGAAGCAAGCTACGCGCAGCGTCTCCAAGAGTTGGACACAAAGAAAGAAAGAAATAAGAAGCCAAGAAAATTTGGCGCAGCCTCACAAAGAAATGGTATTAAACCCCTTATCAATTGACCAACAGTCTCATTCCATTGCCCTAGCTTAAGTTGATTATTTCTGAGACGGTTGATCCTTAGTATACGCAGTAGGTTTTGGCCCTGCATTTCGCACATTGATAATTTTATTGAGGATATCAAACCAAAAAGGCGCACCCATAGCAATAGCTAAACCACTCAGTATCCAACCACAAATTAATTTAAAACCCTGCCAAATTCTGATATAAACACTATTCGAGTCTCTATTATCTAATGGCTCAAACTGTTGATTGATATTTTGCCATCCAATGGGTATAGAAGCATTTCCTAATAGTCTCTCGATTTCCTTTCTGGCTTCTGAGTCTGTGATATAATTAGTTTGCTCACTTGCACTTTGAGTAATGGTAGAGCGGATAACTGAATCCCGCGACAGTCTTTTTAGAAGGTGAAACGTATCAGTATTGGTTAATATCGCAACTGATATTCCAATTAAAATTGCAGTTCCTTTAGCATTGCGTTTATAAACACCACTGGCTCGATCCATAGAGCGATCAAACCATGTTTCTACTTCATTTTTAAACTGATTCGCTTCTTCTGTAAGGTCATCAATTTTTATCCTGCTACGTTTAGCAATCACACCAAGACTCGTAATTAAATTATTAGGTACGTAATCAGGTAACTCATTATTAACAAAATCTATAAACTCCTGATCAAAATCTCCATAAACTTGTTTAATTTTTTTATAACTTTCACTATTAGGATCATTAATTCCTGTTTTAAGTTCTTTGTAAGATGCTAATATCATGTGCAAGTTAGTTTGAGATTCATCACTAGGATGTTTCACATAATTAATTAACTGGGGAATTTTTCAGGCATCTAATAAGCTAATTGCAAATGTTTCCGAAGGAAGATAGGAAGGGCCACTTTGTTTTTCTCCTAGTGCTTTGTTCTTGCCAATATTTTTTCTACCTTCTCGTAACTGCTTTTCTACTTTATTTTTGGCTTCTTGATTCAATGTATTAATCAAAGGATCGTTATAAAGTTGCTGTACCAAGTTTTTTGCTTTTATAATATCTGAATCTTCACTTTCACTACCACCTGCTAAAAGTAATTCAATTGAATTTTTTAAATGTTTAGCTCTCCATTGTAATAATGTGGTAATCAACTCCTGAATTTCAGAAGCCAGCAAGCTCAAAATCAAGTAAATAAAAACTAAGCCAAGAGTAACATCCACAACGACAGGTAAATTCATTGATAGGCTCCAATAATTTTTTAGTGGCTTTTTTTTTGTAAAAACTGCTATTAGCAAATTGTATAGCACACATATTTCAATGAAATAATCGCTTAATGAAATTTAAGATACTAAAACTTGCTAATTTGGAATAATTTTAATCAATAATTATCTCTATAGCAATCCTAAATCATTTGTAAAAAATCACAGTTGTTGATACTCTGAAC
>NZ_CALMFY010000234.1 GCF_937863485.1 uncultured Nostoc sp.
CTTTTAAGATTCTAAACCAGAAAAAACTGAAAAATAACACACCTTGAAAGGGCTATACTTCTAGAACTTACACATTGACAAGTAAGACAAAAAGTGGATGAGGAGAATGTAGAAACAAAACCAGTGATCGCTATTTACCAGAGGCGTGAAAAACAGATAATTTACTTATCTGTGTTTAGGGTTCGGACGATTAGAGCGATTACTAAGCCATCAACAGCTAAATGTGACTTGAATACTTATACGTTGTTTCTGCTGGCAGAATCAAAATATCCAGGCTGCACGCGTTTGGCAGAAATTATGGAAGATTTGTCTCATGATAGTGTCAATAGATTTTTGCTACGTGAGCAGTATGAACCCAAAGACTTATTTGATGAAATTAAGCTCTATATCAACTTAGTAGGCGGCACATTAAGTAAAGATGTGGGGAGGTCGGTTATTTGGAAGGTGAGGTCGAAGGAGTTAGTAGGGTCAAAGAGGGTTTGCCAGAGAGTGAGTGCGCTACTGTTGATGGTGTAAATAGATCCGAGAGATGAGTTATGGATGCTGAGGAATTGCTCAGGCGTTATGCTGCCGGGGAAAGAGATTTTTGTGGAGTTGATTTGCAAGGAATTAACTTGAGAGAGGCAGAGTTGACTCGCGTTAACCTGAAAAGAGCCAACTTGAGAGGAGCTGATTTGATAGGTGCTAACTTGATGTGTGCTAATTTGAGAGAGGCTAACCTCACCAATGCCAATTTGAAGGGAGCCGAATTGAGTCATGCCAATATGATCCAAGCTAACTTGCAGGGGGCTGATCTCAGACGTGCATTGGTGTGGGCTACCGGGTTGAGAGAAGCTGACCTGACTGGTGCTAACTTGGAAGGAGCTAATTTGACCGACGCTGTTTTGATTAATGCCGAATTTGGAGTTGTTAGCCTGGAGCGTACTATTCTGATTGGTAGTAACCTGGAAGGTGTTAGGATTCCCTGTCATCCATCTGCTAAATTGAACAGTATTTTCAATGCTTTCTACTGGTACACTATCTTGCCAGATGGAAGTACTGAGGTTGGCCCCAGATACGGTTCCTAAATTAAGTGTAGGTTGTGTTTCAGCTAAAAGTGATGAACGGTTCGGTACAGATTTTGTTTCAATGATTTATCGAGTTTTACTGTTGATATCTGAAAAGAATTGAAGATTAGTGACTTTTTGTAATTCCCTTAAAGATACTCTCCAATTTTGCCAGTCTTTCCACTCGTCTAAATTATTAATTTTTATTTGGTATGGGTAAGCAAGAATTGAGAAAGTATTTGGACATGTGGTTGCTGAATCGACGTTAGGAATTATGACTGACCCTTGCCAACAAAATTGTGGTGTTGCAGGGTGGCATTATAGAACAAAGGGGTTCTCCCCTAGAACTGTACCACCATCCCCGCAATCTATTTGTCGCCGGATTTATTGGCTCACCGAAAATGAACTTTATCTTAGTCACGGTGTCAGCCGTCAACGACCCTGGTGCAATAGTCAGGTTCCCTGGTGACGCAACCGTAATGATTCCGGTAAAGCCCAAAACCTTGTCAGTTGGAGATAGAGCAACATTAGGGATTCGTCCCGAACATCTGCTGCTTGATCGCAATAACTCAAGCCTGAATGGCGAAGTATTAGTTGTAAAACGATTGGGTGGAGAAACCTATCTCTACATTAAGATTGCGGTTGGTGAGACTGTAGTTGTGTAAACAGACGGAGATAATCCAGCCATTATGCACGATTATGTTCCTATTTATATTAACGGTGAGCTTTGCCATTTGTTCGATCAAAATGGTGAAGCCATTGCCAAAGTTCATCGTCACCACCTAATCCAAAATGAATCCCATGAACAGCAATATCAGCACAGACTCAGCAATCAAGCTGAATGAAGCATCTCTGTCTAGTTTAGAAAATAATGTTCGCGTACCCAATTACGATCGCCATCAAATCACTAATGGTATTCTCCATATCGGTGTTGGTGGATTCCATCGCGCACATCAAGCATTGTACTTAGATAATTACTTCCATCAAAATCCTGGTAGTGAATGGGGAATCTGCGGGGTTGGGCTACTAGAATTCGACAAACGGATGCGGGATGCACTGGATTCTCAAGATTGTTTGTATACCTTAGTTGAAAGAGCACCATCAGGCGATCGCGCTCGTGTGATTGGGGCAATTACCGAATATCTATTTGCCCCAGATAACCGCCAAGCAGTGATTGACACCTTAGCAGATCCCAAATGCCGTATCGTCACCCTCACGATTACTGAAGGAGGCTATTATTATATTGAAGGCAGCGGTGAATTTGATGCCAATCACTCAACGATTCAGTATGATTTGCAGCATCCCGATCAGCCAATCGGAGTATATGGCTTTTTGACAGCAGCCCTTAATCGCCGCCGTCAACAGGGAATAGCACCTTTTACCGTATTGTCCTGCGACAACTTGCAAGGTAACGGCAACATTGCCCGCAAAATGTTGACCGCATTTGCCCAAATGCAAAACCCGGAATTGGGGCGTTGGGTTGCCGAACAGGTTGCTTTTCCTAACTGCATGGTCGATCGGATTACCCCCGCCACAACCCCAACAGATATCAAAATGGTGGCGGAACAGTTTAACATCGATGATGCCTTTCCAGTCGTTGCTGAACCGTTCCTTCAGTGGGTAGTAGAAGACAATTTCAGCGCAGGTAGACCCGATTGGGAATCAGTTGGGGTTCAGATGACCAGCGATGTTCATCCCTACGAGATGATGAAAATCCGACTGCTCAACGCTAGTCACTTGTTGATTGGCTATCTCGGCTCTTTGGCAGGCTACACTTACGTTCATGAGGTAATGGCAGATCCGTTAATCCGGCAAGCTGTCGATAATTTGATGGCAGAAGTTACGCCGACACTGCAATCTGTACCGGGAATTGATTTAGATGATTACAAAAAAACCTTAATTGAACGCTTTGCCAATCCTAAGATTCGCGATCAACTGCCGCGTCTTTGCCTTAATAGCTCCGCCAAAATGCCAAAATTTGTTTTAGGCTCAGTTCGTGACGCGCTACGCAAAAATGTGGCGATTGATTACATGAGCTTAACCGTTGCTGCTTGGTTTCGTTACCTGAATGGACTTGATGACCAAGGTAACACCATTCCCATTGATGACCCAATAGCAGGTACTTTAACTCAAATAGCTCATTCTAGTGGTTCCGATGCCAAACCGTTGCTCAACCTGACTGAGATTTTTGGCGATTTATCGCAGTCGCCTTTTGCCGATGCAGTTGCGAACCATTTACGCAGATTGTATGAGTTTGGAGCTAAAGAAACATTAACCCGATTCTTAGAGAAAACTTAACTAGATGAAAGCTGCGAATTTTTCAGGCAGAAGTTTCATTCCGCTTGGAAAATTCGCATTGACAAAAGCAGAAGTTTATATGGAGTATGTCTCTTGTCCTCTGTACGCAGGTATCGAACCATCAGAAAGCGACTGAAAGAAAGCGCGGTCAGTGGTGCTCGGCTGAAGCTGCTAGTGATGGGCTACAGTTACTAGAGAGTGAGTTAAATCATCAAGTATCAGAAAATTATCAGGAGCAAATGATGGCAGGTAAATTAGATGCAAAGGTGGCAATTATTACAGGTGCATCTTCGGGAATAGGGACGGCAACGGCGATCGCTCTTGCAGAAGAAGGCGCACAGGTAGTACTCGCGGCTCGTCGAATCGAGCGATTAAACGAAGTTGCACAAAAAATTGAAGCAGTTGGGGGAAAGGCTTTACCGATTGTCACAGATGTTAGCGATGAAACCCAAGTTAATGATCTGGTGCAAAAGGTCAACACAACTTTAGGACGAATCGATATTCTTGTGAATAATGCAGGCATTGGAGGATTGGGAACGATTGAGGATAGCGATCCAGCAGAGTGGCGGCGACAGTTCGACCTGAACGTTTTGGGATTGCTGTATGCGACTCATGCGGTTTTGCCTATCTTCAAAGCACAGGGCGTTGGGCATGTGGTTAATCTTTCATCCGTTGCCGGACGGATTACACGGGCGGGGATGGGTGTGTACAGCGCCACCAAATGGGGCGTAAATGCGATTTCAGAAGCTCTGCGGCAGGAAGTTCATAAAGACAATATTCGCGTCACCATTATTGAACCAGGTATGGTTGCCACCGAATTTGTCGACAACATCACCGATCCCGCTGCGAAACAGGCGCTCGAAGCCCGGTTCAAAGCCGTCACTCCGCTGCAACCGGAAGATATTGCACGGGCGATCGCCTATGCCGTTACCCAACCACCTCACGTCAACGTGAATGAAATTTTAATCCGACCAACGCAACAGGAATAAAATTTACCCATTGACAAAAGCACAAATATTAGGGACTTCCAAAAATTAAATTACTCAATTCCTGTAATCCAATACGACTATCCGATTTCTTCTCCCCCTGCAACGCCAGCTCCTCCTGCTTACCAAAACGATTGATTATTTTTTATTTGGAAGTCCCTGATGCAAAGTATGTCTCTTGTCCTATGTACGCAGGTATCGAACGCTTCAGTTCGACCACCAAGCCCTCTGCTGAATGTGACCTAAACACCTACACCTGGTTTGTGATCGCTGAACCCAAGTATGGGGACTGTTGTCGCGGAAGTAGAGTTATTTGAAGGTTTCAGGATTTACGCAAAATTATAAAAAATGAATCACAAAGGACATAAAGGACAGAAAGTAAAAAGGGTTTTAGAGAGTTTTTGCGTAAGTCCAATAGGATTGATAACTTAGGAGGGACAATTGACTGACATCGTAGTAGGTTTAGACTTGGGTACAGGAGGAGTGCGGGCGATCGCAGTTAATCTGCAAGGGCAAATTATCGCTCAAACAACCAGAAGCTATCCCCTGTTTACTCCACAACCCGGTTGGACGGAACAGAACTCATCAGATTGGGTCGAAGCAAGTTTGGCTGCTCTATTCGATCTTACTCAACAGCTAGACGGATACCGAGCGATTGCCCTCGGTTTGTCTGGACAAATGCATGGCATGGTTCCTCTCGACCCCCAAGGCAAAGCAATTAGACCGGCAATTTTGTGGAATGACCAGCGCACGGGTAAAGCTGTTGTTGAGATTGAAGCCACGATTCCCCGTCAGGAGTTGATCCAGCGGACTGGAAATCCGGCAATTACAGGGTTTCAACTGCCGAAACTCCTATGGTTGCGAACTGAAGAACCACAAGCTTATGCTCGATTGTGGCAAATTCTTTTGCCAAAAGATTATCTGGGATATGTGCTAACTGGCGAACCAGTCACAGAACCATCTGATGCGTCTGGTGTTGGCTGTCTGAACCTGGCAAATCGGCAATGGGATACAGATATTCTCCATGCTCTCGACATCAATCCAGCGTTGTTCCCCCCAGTAATCGAATCTACTGCGATCACGGGACGGCTAAAATCAGAAATAGCCGCCCGCGTGGGATTACCTGTGGTCGCAGGCGGAGGTGATAATGCAGCAGCAGCGATCGGTTTGGGCATCTCATCAAGCAACCTGAACCGGGGTAGTTTAAGTATTGGTACATCAGGAGTTATCTTTGTAGCGTGCGATCGCCCAATTCCCGATCCAGAAGGTCGGGTGCATTTGTTCTGCCATGTAGATGGTGGCTATCATTTCTTGGGAGTAACGCTGGCAGCCGGTGGTTCTCTGCGGTGGTATCGAGATACATTTGCACCGCATATATCCTACACCGATCTCATGGATATGGCAGAGCGATCGCAGCCTGGTGCCCGTGGTCTTCTATTTCTGCCTCACCTTTCAGGAGAACGCAGTCCCCATCTCGATCCACATACTCGGGGTGCTTTAGTGAATTTGTCATTAGCTCATACGCAGGCAGATATAATTCGTGCCGTTTTAGAGGGGGTTGCATTCAGCTTGCAGTCAGCATTATCAGTCATCAGCGTGCTTGCTCCTGTTGATCAACTCTTGGCAACGGGTGGAGGGGCACGCTCTAATATTTGGTTACAAATTTTAGCAGATGTTTTGCAAACAGAACTGATTGCTCCCAAAGCCGAAGAAGGAGCGGCTTACGGAGCAGCTCTTTTGGCAATGGTGGGTGTTGGTGCTTACCCTAATTTAGAAGCTGTATTCAAGATAGTACCGCAGGATAGCCATGTGGTACAGCCGCAGGCAAATCCTTTGTATGAAACAGGGTTTAATCGCTACCAGCTACTTTACGATACCTTAAAAATTGTTCGTTAACGAACATCATACTGCCTATTACCACAATCAAAGCGGCACTCCCAGAAGCGGTCAGTCTAATATCAGCCACTTACAGGGGAATCGAGTCACACAGCCAGTTGTCAAAAAAATGTGAGTTTTGAATTACAGATGTTATGGTGATCGCCACCACTGCCAGTTTTGTTAGGGGTCTGCCGAAAGATAGAGTTGAAAAAATGCGCCAGAGTCTTAAAGCTATTACTAATTACAACAATAATGTTGCACTAAGCGGGTAGATGCGATGTAAAAGCGATTTTACAATTGAATACATCATATTCGTGAGAGTAACAGATGACAAACGAACGATTGAAGATGCAAGATCCACGTCAGCAATATCCAGGTCCGCCCTTCCCCCGTCAGCCGCAGTCTGCACCGGGACTGGCTCAACAGATGAACCCTCAGCCGGATCATGGTGAAGAGAGTTATACAGGATGTGGAAAGCTTGAAAACCGAAAAGCGTTGATCACCGGAGGAGATTCTGGGATCGGGCGTGCCATTGCGATCGCCTTTGCGCGTGAAGGGGCTGATGTAGCAATCTCCTATCTCTCAAGTGAGGAAGCGGACGCACAAGAGGTCATAAAACTGATCGAACAGGCAGGACGCAAAGCTGTTGCTCTTGCTGGTGATATCACGGACGAAAATTTTTGCCGAAAACTCGTGACGGATGCAGTAGAATCTCTTGGCGGTTTAGACATTCTCGTCAACAATGCCGGCGCACAGAGTACTAGTCCCTCCCTTGGCGATATCACCTCGGAGCAGTTCGATAAGGTGCTTAAGACTAACCTCTATGCGCTATTTTGGATTACCCAGTCGGCAGTACCGCACCTAAAACCGGGTGCAGCCATCATTAATACAGCTTCTATTCAGGCGTATGAACCTTCAGAGGGACTCATTGACTATGCACTTACCAAAGCAGGTATTGTTACTTTCAGCAAAGCACTCTCTAAACAAATGATAGAGAAAGGTGTGCGCGTCAACGTTGTAGCGCCCGGCCCATTCTGGACGCCGCTACAGCCAAGTGGCGGTCAGACCCAGGAAAAAATTGAGAAATTTGGCTCCACGGTTCCGCTGGGACGACCAGGACAGCCCGTAGAGATTGCTCCTATATACGTACTGCTTGCTTCACAGGAGGCAAGCTACATTACAGGAGAGGTTTATGGCATAACGGGTGGTGTTGGTATTGCCTAATGTCCGTTTATGCTGGGAGATAGCCAATCGCTTAATCGCGTAGTGGAGTATGTCCTGGACTTAGAGACGAAGTTTGCTGCCACTGTGCTGTTTGCGAGTTCTTTGCGAACTCGCAGATAAACTTTCACAGAAACAGCAAGCATCACATTAAGCTTCTGTCCACTACTGCAATAACGAAGCGCCTAACCGAATACTGGCTGGTAATGTCGAAGGTTTTTGGGGGCAGTACTGCTGTTAACCCTGAAAACCGCTATTCATTTGAAATTCTATGAGAAGAATTATTATTGGGGTTATGGGCAGGGGAGAAAATGCGACAGCAAATGATTTACAAAATGCTTATGCACTAGGTCAACTTATTGCCAAACAAGGATGGGTTTTACTGACTGGTGGTAGAAATGTAGGTGTAATGGATGCTGTAAGTAAAGGTGCAAAATCTGCTCAGGGTTTAACTATTGGTATTCTTCCTAGTGATAATCAAGATGGTATTTCCTCTTCAGTAGATATTGCTATTTTGACAGATATGGGGAATGCTAGAAATAATATTAATGTTCTCACCAGTGATGTAGTAATTGCCTGTGGTATGGGTGCAGGAACTGCTTCAGAAATTGCCTTAGCTTTGAAAGGAAATAAGCACGTAATTTTGTTGACTAACGATGAAGAAAGCAAACTTTTCTTCAAAAAGCTGTCGCCAGAAAATGTTCATATTGTGGAGAGTGCGGAAAATGCCATCATTACTGCAAAAGCAATTTTATATTAATTTGTTATTCGTGAGGTAAGTAAGTCGATGCTAGCCCTTTCAAGGTGTGTTATTTTTCAGTTTTTTCTGGTTTAGAATCTTAAAA
>NZ_CALMFY010000235.1 GCF_937863485.1 uncultured Nostoc sp.
AGCGATGTCTACGACGGGCTACGCCAACGCACCCATCGCTGAGTTTAGTAGAAGGTGCGATCGCACTAACAAAAATTACGAGAATCTCAATTTTTAATTAGCAGCGCAAAATGCAGTGTTGAGCCAGGAGTTATGGGGCGTCGCCGTGGGTATTTGAGCAACCAGAACCACGTTCCCATTGGCATCTATAACCCACCCTTGGGCTTCCACAATTTGAATAGGTTCATTGACAGAATTAACTTTCTGTGATTTATCTTCTGTGTTTCGCTGCGCCTGAACAACCGCTCTTTTCTGAATACCGCCAGCATGATTCTGACTTTCTGGAGAGAGTGTGATCCAATCTGCCAGCACCGCATCATCAGCTATCAATGGCTGCGTGGGATCGGCTATTAGTCCTCCACGCCCAGTCCTAATAAATGAACTCCTGGCTATTTTTGCACCAGAATTACAATTAGCAACAATTTGCTGCGAAGCATCAACCAGATTTACGGGTAGTTCCACTAATCCCCTACTGGGGTCAGCATCTGGTGAGTTGATTTGGACTGTACCACTTAATGAAGGGTTTTGCTGAGAAAATGCCGTGATGTCATTTGTTGGCAGGTTCTTTGGGTTTTTTTCGCTTGTTAGATCAAGCTTCTCTACGTCTGCACCTGTGCGCGGCACAAACCCAAAGATGTCCTTAGCGGTGATTGTGATTTTACCACCTGAGCCAGAGAAGGCATTGGCAGTGATATCGCTATTTCCCAAGGGAGTAGCAACGAGGAAGCCATTAGGTGCTTTGATGATGATATTACCGCCATCTCCACCAAGCCCTGTCGTACCTGCGTTAGTGGTTATTTTACTTTCGCGGCGCATCAGTAATAAGTCCCGCACCTGTAGCGTAATATTCCCGCCTCGACCTGATTCGGTTTCAGATGTAAGTTTTGCTTTGTTGTCCAGAAGTATGGAGCGAGCGGTTATATTTAAATCGCCTGCTTTCCCTAAATTATTTGGATCTCCGATATAGATTACATTTTTTCGAGCTTGGCTGCTCACAGAGATTGCAGCCCCATCCTTGATAATCAATCGCCCTGTCGTTAGCGTCAAGTTTCCACCATCTCCAGGCCCTTCAGTTCCAGAAAACAAGCCACTGAGCCTAGAACCATTTGGTGAGGTTCCAATTAGTTCTACCGAGTCAGAGGCGTTCACCGTCAAATTTCCGGCTTTTCCTGTAGCTGGTGTAAGTCGGTTAGAAAGATAACTATATATGCTTTCAGAGGTTGTTGATATTTTTGCTCCTCCTTGGATACGCAACTTTCCAGTGTTAATTGTGATGTTGCCAGCGTTTTTATCGCCATAAGTTGCACTAAATAATCCACTGGATATTAAATCACTACCATCTGCGAAGAGAGGAATGGAGGTGCCGCCGATTAGTTCCACGGAATCTGAGGCGTTTATGGTCAATTGCCCCTGCAATTGTCCTCCATCTCTAACGACTAACTTTTTAGTAGTGACATTTATGTTTCCAGAGTTTTCGGTGGAGAAACTCTGAGTAAACAGTTGGGCATCTTGCTCAACTACTACAGAGTCTGAGGCGTTCAGTGTCACATTCCCCCCTGACTGATCTTGCAAGGAATAAACTAGAAATAGGAAGCTGCCAGCTATCCGTACAAGCTTCCCTTGCATCTGGATATTACCACCACTTTCTCCATGAGTATCGATGATGGATGAAATTTGGTTCGATTTGATTAATTCGATGTTCTGGAAATTTAGAACACCTTCATATCCAAATGCCCAACCTTGGTTCGTTGGACTTAAACTGACTAGACTATTACCAGCGACGCTTCCTAACTCAACGCTTCCGTCGTTTGCTGTGATATTTCCCCCATTTAGTGTTATATCACCGCCGATGAGTGCCAAGGTTTTGCCTTGCTGCACCTGTAGACCAACGCCTTGTCTAAAGATATTAACTGCCCCATCTGGTTTTGCTTGGGATTGATTGCGGATGGGAGCCGCAGTTGCTCCGAATTGTAAACCAATGGGAATACTTACTGTCAGCAGGGGTGTAGTTTGAGGAGATATAGTACTAAATTTTGTCCCATCAGCAAAGTTCAAGCTACTCGCCGTACTGGCCACAAATGAACCGTTGATATTTAAAGAAGCATTTGACCCAAAAACAATGCCGTTAGGATTAATCAGAAACAGGTTGGCTGTGCCGTTAGCTTTCAGAATGCCATCTATATTGGAAATAGAATTGCCTGTTACCCGACTGATGATGTTTTGAATATCTCTTGCATTGTTAAAGTAGGCTGTCCTACCCGCAGAGACAGAAAACTGTTCAAAGCTGTGGAATAAGTTTGTACCACGAACTGCCCCACCATCAATCTGGTCTATAGGCTGACCATCGATTAGTTTTGGTGTAATGATTGAACTTTCAGATCCAAGTGTGCCATCCTTTTGTATTTGGGCTAAGGCAAAACTCTCAAAGAAAGTCGGCACTCCAGCAATTGCTAAAGTACTGACTATCCCTAACTCCCAGCACCAACTGCTTCCGTATCGAAATATCACAAACTTGCACCCAAAAAATAAGAGTATATTTAAATACTGCTCCCTGCTAATTAGATATAGTGATACTTGAGATTATCTCTGTAGCCTAACTAGTAAATGCAAAGTTCAGGATTTTTATACTCACTAGAATAAACTCTTTAGAGGTCATTTATAAAGTAAAAATAAAATTACTCTTGGGGAGCCAGTGCATTGCTGTAGTCAAAAGAGTTGTAGCAACTGGTGAACCAGCGCACCCAAGTTGGTTTCCTTAGATTTACTTTATAAATGGTTTCTTAGAGTCCGAAGACTAAATTATTTAGCAGTTACAGCCAAAAGGGTTGCCATTTGAAGGGCAAGGGACACACCATGAGCTTTGCATTAGCACAATTCTCTCTTCTGTGTCTTTTGGGCTTGCGGGCAATAATTCATTCGGTTGCTGTTCATTAACTGCATCACCAGATTTGATTTTATTTAGGTCAAGATTGCACTGCCACTGAACTATCAAAGCTCGATTTTCTAATGCTCCGTACTTCTCAAGCACTGTGTATAAGTCAGCATTATTAACGCTTTCAAGCAGTTTCTGTTGAATCTCGTCTTGTAACTGTTGTAATGTTTCAGGGTTCATAACTGTTTCCATTTCCTACAGAATGTGTACAATTATGGATTCACCTTGGCTAGGAAGAATTTCGCATAGTTTCACAAAATTCAATACTGAGATTGAAATCTCAAGCTGGCTTTGACTCACCGCCAGCCTCCCGGCTAATTCTTAATCCCTGTGGTGGCAATACCCTGAATAAACTGACGCTGACCGATGAGAAATAGTAGCATCACTGGAACTGTCGCGATCGTCACCGCCGCTATCATCAAGGCTTGCACTTTATACAAATTTCACCTTCAAGGCAGCATGTCGCTAATACAATATGTTTGCCAGGAATTTTTTTGAAATTATGAGAAAGGTTGCTTTCAGATTGGGTTCCGCCTTTAAGAATTCTGATACTCTCTTGTGTTGCAACGCCAAAATTATTAGATAGATTACCGTCCAGATTAACTTTGGCAATAGCAGAGTTTCCAGAGAAAACTATTGCACCACCAATTGTAATTCCTAAACCTTTAATCAAGTCCCAAATATTTGTCATATTTCGATATTGCACCTTTTAAATAAGTAACAGTTGCTATACAGCAGCGAAGTTATAGCAATATACATCGAAATCTATAATCAGTTTTTTAGTTCTTACAAAAGTTTATATATAGAGTTTTACTTTTGCACACAAAGTTCTGTCGTTATGACACAACTTGTTGTCGTTACTTCCCTTGTGCTTCACCAAAATCTAAAATTCGGATAACTTCTTTTGCTAATTCTTAATCCCTGTGGTGGCAATACCCTGAATAAACTGACGCTGACCGATGAGAAATAGTACGATCACTGGAACTGTCGCGATCATCACCGCCGCCATCATCAAAGGCCAATTATTCGTAAATTGTTCTTGAAACTCTGCCAACGCCAGCTGCACCGTCCTTAATTCTGGTCGTGTCGTAAATACCAGGGGCTTAAACAAATCATTCCATTCGCCGATGAAGGTGAACAAAAACAGCGTTACCAAGGCTGGACGGGCTAAAGGTAACATCACCCGCCACAAAATTTGCAGTCGGTTCGCCCCATCTATGGCTGCGGCTTCCTCTAACTCCACCGGAATTGTCTGGAAATACTGACGTAACAAGAAAATCCCAAAGCCGTTGACAGCAGTGGGTAAAATCAGCGCCCCATAGGTATTTATCAAGTGTCCCCACTTCAAAACCAAAAAGATGGGAATCACCAATAACTGAAAGGGAATCACCAATGTTGCTAAAACCACCAATAGCAGTGCTTGGCGTCCCCGAAACTTCAGCCGTGCTAAGGCGTAACCAGCCAAAGCAGAAGTGACAATCTGAAACGCCGTCACAGCGATCGCTACCAAGGTAGAATTAGCAAACGCCAGCAAAAATTTTCCCTGTTGCCATGCAACGCGGTAATTAGCTAAAGACCAGTTATTTTTGGATAAATTTCCCAGACTGGCGGCGGTTGGTGCAAAGGAGGTGAGAAAGACCACAAACAGCGGGAGTAGAACGACAAATGCCCCTAGCAGTAAAACTACTAGGCTCAAAAAATCCCCAGATTTCAGATTCGGGTTTGGTTTGGACATTACTTGAGATACAAAGCATTTATTTCGCTAGTACTAGAGCATTGCCCCCAGCAACAATTAATCTATAAACATAGTCTACTTGTTAAGTTAAATTAAACCACAGTGATTCTTACCCTCAGTTCAGAGGGGAAATTGAATCCTGGTATCAAATAATTCAGTTTTACAGGAGTAAACATACCATGCAGCAGCTTACAGACGAATTTAAAGGATTAGATTTCAAGAGCGAAACATACAAAGATGCTTATAGCCGGATTAATGCGATCGTGATTGAAGGGGAACAAGAAGCCCATGAGAATTACATCACACTAGCCCAACTGCTGCCGGAATCTCATGATGAATTGATTCGCCTCTCTAAGATGGAAAGCCGCCACAAGAAAGGATTTGAAGCTTGTGGGCGCAATTTGCAAGTAACCCCAGATTTGCAATTCGCCAAGGAGTTTTTCTCTGGACTACACCAAAATTTCCAAACAGCAGCGGCATCCGGTAACGTCGTTACTTGTCTGTTGATTCAGTCTTTGATTATTGAATGTTTTGCGATCGCAGCATATAACATTTACATCCCTGTTGCTGATGATTTTGCCCGTAAAATCACTGAGGGAGTAGTAAAAGAAGAATACAGCCACCTCAACTTTGGAGAAGCTTGGTTGAAAGAACACTTTGCAGAATCCAAAGCTGAACTAGAGCAAGCAAATCGCCAGAACCTACCTATCGTCTGGAGAATGCTCAACCAAGTAGAGGGTGATGCCCACACAATGGCAATGGAAAAAGATGCTTTAGTAGAAGATTTTATGATTCAGTATGGTGAAGCATTGAGTAACATCGGTTTCACGACTCGCGATATTATGCGCTTGTCAGCCTACGGACTCATAGCCGCTTAATAAAAAGTTAGAAGCGGAGCCGATAATGCTCCGCCTCCGGTAAGGAATGATCAGTGAGAAATTATGAATCGTACTCCTAACTCCTAACTCCACGAAATTCACACGCGCTCAAGACAGCATAAGCCTAATAATCACTACATGTTTGGTCTAATTGGACATCTGACTAGTTTAGAACACGCTCAAGCGGTAGCTCAAGAATTGGGATACCCAGAATATGCCGATCAAGGGCTAGACTTTTGGTGCAGCGCCCCGCCGCAAATTGTTGATAGCATTATTGTCACTAGTGTAACTGGGCAACAAATTGAAGGACGGTATGTAGAATCTTGCTTTCTGCCGGAGATGCTAGCTAGTCGCCGCATCAAAGCTGCAACACGCAAAATCCTCAACGCTATGGCCCATGCACAAAAGCATGGTATTAACATCACAGCTTTAGGCGGATTTTCCTCGATTATTTTTGAAAATTTTAAGTTAGAGCAGTTTAGCCAAGTCCGCAACATCAAACTAGAGTTTGAACGGTTCACCACAGGAAACACGCATACTGCCTACATTATTTGTAAGCAGGTGGAAGAAGCGTCAAAACAACTGGGAATTGATCTATCAAACGCGACTGTTGCTATATGTGGAGCAACTGGTGATATTGGTAGTGCAGTTACCCGCTGGCTAGATGCGAGAACAGATGTCAAAGAACTGCTGCTAATCGCCCGTGATCAAGAACGTCTCAAAGAGTTGCAAGGCGAACTGGGGCGGGGAAAAATCATCGGTTTGACAGAAGCACTACCCCAAGCTGATGTTGTAGTTTGGGTTGCGAGTATGCCCAAAGGCGTGGAAATTGACGCTACGACTTTGAAACAACCCTGTTTGTTGATTGATGGTGGCTATCCTAAAAACTTAGCGACGAAAATTCAATATCCTGGTGTACACGTGTTAAATGGTGGAATTGTAGAGCATTCCCTGGATATTGACTGGAAAATTATGAAAATAGTCAATATGGACGTGCCAGCCCGCCAGTTGTTTGCTTGTTTTGCCGAATCAATGCTGTTGGAATTTGAGAAGTTATACACGAACTTTTCGTGGGGACGGAATCAGATTACCGTAGACAAAATGGAGCAGATTGGTCGGGTGTCAGTAAAACATGGATTTAGACCACTGCTGGTTTAACAGTTAAGAGTTAGGAGTTAGGAGTTAAGAGTTAATAATTTTCATAAGTCCACACTTTCTCAAACCTCACTCCTGGCTCCTCACTGCTCAATCCTCACTCTGAAAAACTTATAACTCGTAATTCATAACCCCTACGATGGCAACTACCGAGCGTAAACCGCTACTGTTAGATTTTGAAAAACCCCTAGCAGAACTCGCAACCCGAATTGATCAAATTCGGCAACTTGCAGAAGAAAATGGCGTCGATGTTTCTGGTCAAATTCGTCAACTAGAAGCACGCGCCATGCAACTGCGTGAGGAAATTTTCACTAGTCTATCCCCGTCCCAGCGATTGCAAGTCGCTCGTCATCCGCGTCGCCCCAGTACTCTCGATTACATTCAGGCTATTAGTGATGAATGGATGGAATTGCATGGCGATCGCTGTGGTGGTGACGATCCGGCTTTAGTTGGTGGTGTCGGTCGTCTGAGTGGGCAACCTGTGGTGATGTTGGGTCATCAAAAAGGTCGCGATACCAAAGACAATATTGCCCGTAACTTTGGAATGCCTTACCCTGGCGGCTACCGCAAGGCGATGCGGTTGATGGAACACGCCAACAAGTTTAGTATGCCAATACTAACCTTTATCGACACGCCAGGAGCTTGGTCTGGGGTGGAAGCAGAACACCAAGGTCAAGGAGAGGCGATCGCCTACAACTTGCGGGAAATGTTCTGCTTAGATGTGCCAATTATCTGCACAGTCATCGGTGAGGGCGGTTCTGGCGGCGCACTCGGTATTGGTGTAGGCGATCGCCTGCTGATGTTTGAACACTCCGTTTATACCGTTGCCACTCCCGAAGCCTGTGCTGCCATTTTGTGGAAAGATGCCGCTAAGGCTCCCCAAGCCGCTGTTGCTCTGAAAATTATTTCCCACGACCTGAAAAAGTTGGGAATTATCGACCAAATATTACCTGAACCCACAGGTGGCGCTCATTCTGACCCTTTAAAAGCCGCTACCACTCTTAAGCAAGTGCTGTTGGAAAATTTGGACGAACTCAATCGTTTAACTGCTCCAGAACGCCGCCAACTGCGGTATGAAAAATTCCGCAAAATTGGTGTTTTTACAGAAGTTGCCCACTAACAGCACTACATAATCATTGATTAACCAAGCAGCAATGTTATAATTGCCTATGTGCTTAAAGATTTTTAACAATCTAGCCATAGGCATTTGCATGTTTGGCAAATATACTCAAGTTGATTGAATAGCTTTTGTATTATTAAGTAATCTAATTTGAGTGGACGGTGTGATTTTACGGGCGATAATTTGTTAGTCTTTACTGGAAAAACCCATAAGATACCCACTATTGCACTGCATTGTAGCAGTTGCTGAAGGAAAATCATCAGATTTTTAGATTCCTTTAATCTATCCAAACCGAGAAGTGTGAATAATGGGGTGGTAATAGGCTTTGGGAACTGCCCAAAAATTGGGAGACACCATGAGTGTTGAGCAAAAACGACGCGCCCTGATTACTGGGGCCAGTAGTGGAATTGGGAAAGCAACGGCTTTAGCCTTTGCAAAAGCGGGAATAGATGTGGCTTTAGTCAGCCGTTCTTTGGATAAGTTGGAGGCGGTAAGAGAAGCTGTACAGCACACTGGGGTGGAAGCGAAAGCTTATGCTGTAGATTTAGCGCGGCTGTTTGAAGTAAAAGAAAAGATCCAAGCGATCGCCCTTGATGGTGATATAGACATTCTGGTAAACAGTTCTGGCATAGCATATACAGCTACTTTGAGCCAAACCCCCCTAGAGGACTGGCAGCAGGTAATTAACTTGAATCTTACCAGCGTGTTTCAGTGCATTATGGGGATTTTGCCTTCAATGCGCGATCGGGGTACAGGCACAATTATCAACATTGCCTCAATTGCCGCCAAGCAACCGTTTCCCGGTTGGGGAGCATACAGCGTCAGCAAGGCTGGTTTGATTGCCCTCTCTCAAACCCTGGCACAAGAAGAACGCACCTACGGCATTCGTGTCACGGTTATTTGTCCTGGGGCAGTCAATACCGAACTTTGGGACACAGAAACAGTCCATGCCAACTTAGACCGTTCCAAGATGTTAACCCCGGAAATTGTGGCTCAGTCAATTCTTTACACAGTTCTGTTGCCACAACAGGCAGTTATTGATGAATTGACCCTAATGCCCAGCGCTGGCGCACTCTAATTGCGAAGTTAGGAGTTAGGAATTAGAATTTTTAACTCATAATTCATAACTCCTAACTAAATTCAAACTATAACCAAGACTCAATCATGACTATTGCTAGTTCCAACGGTTCCAATTACTCTCAATCACCTCTGATTCCCGATTTGGCAGAAGCCATAACTCCTAGACCCGATCGCAATACTAATAACGGGCGACAAGCGGATGTATTCCCACCCAAAGAGGAACAGATGGAGGAAATGCAGGATGCCGTGCGGACACTAATATTGGGAGTTGGCGAAGACCCCGAACGCGAAGGACTCCTTAAAACACCCAAGCGAGTGGCCGAGGCAATGCGGTTTCTTACCAGTGGCTACAACCAATCCCTTGAAGAACTCGTTAACGATGCCATCTTTGATGAGGGGCATAACGAGATGGTACTAATTAGAGATATTAATTTCTTTAGTCTGTGCGAACATCATATGCTGCCATTTATGGGTAGAGCACACGTTGCTTATATCCCCAACCAAAAAGTTGTGGGACTGAGTAAACTGGCCCGCATTGTTGAGATGTATTCTCGCCGCTTGCAAGTACAGGAAAGGCTAACCCGCCAAATTGCCGAAGCAATCCAAACCATTCTAGAACCTCAAGGTGTCGCCGTTGTGATGGAAGCTAGCCATATGTGTATGGTGATGCGGGGCGTCCAGAAACCAGGTTCTTGGACTGTCACTAGCGCAATGGTTGGTGTGTTTCAAGAAGACCAGAAAACCCGCGAAGAATTTTTTAACTTGATTCGCCACCAAGCAGCGTTCTTTTAAGGAATGGGGAGTGGGCATTAGGCACAAGAGGCAGAAGGGCAAAGGGGAAAGACTTACTACAACTTCTCCTCTGCTCAAGAACTGCTCCCCTTACTTTCTACTCCCCAATTTCTCAAACAACTTGGCTACTTTATCTAAATCTTTATTTCCAGGTGAACGTTCCACACCACTAGATAAATCAACGCCGCTAGGATTAACCTGACTCAGGGCTTCCACAATATTATCTGCTGTTAGTCCTCCAGCCAAAAACCAAGGGCAACTAGGGCTAAATTGTTCTAGCATCGTCCAATCTAAGGTTTTGCCTGTACCACCCAGTTGTTGCGGATGGTAGGCGTCAAGTAGTAAAGTATCCACGTATTTTGTGTAAGTATTTGCTGTCTCAAGATGCTCAAGACTACCAATTCTGAGCGCTTTAAGAATTTCGATATTGGATAAAGATTGACGTAACTGGTAGCAAAAGTCGGGTGACTCATCTCCGTGTAACTGGACACCAGTCAACCCAGAATCAACAACAATCTGATTGATTTCGGGGATACTAGCGTTGGCAAAAACACCAATTGTGTCAATATTTGCCGGTAGTTCTGCCACTGCTGCCCGAATTTGGGATACGGTAACGTAGCGAGGTGAGGTTGGCACACAAATAAATCCTAATGCCGTTGCGCCCAGAGAGGCGATCGCTATAGACTGCTGTGGTTGAGTGATGCCGCAAATCTTAACACGCATGAAAATCTGACAAATTTAAAATAATCATTTGAAAAGTCTAAACTATCTAAAAAACTTTTGGGCCTTGGTAATTTTATAATCTTGTAGGTCTAGATAAACTTTTCCATTTAGGAGACAAAAGCTTGATTTCATCTATTTTACTAGCAGCGGCTGCATCTGTTCCCGCAACACCTGCGTGGAATCCTACAGTCGGGATCATCATCAGCATCAGCAGCTTAGTAGTAGTTTTACTAAGTACTAGGATTGAAAAACCCCTAGTTGGCCCCAAGTTCCCTATCCTGCCGATCAGTATTCCAACATTCGTTGCAGCGATGGCTTTTGGTCATATTATTGGCGTTGGCATCGTTTTAGGACTGACTAACATTGGTCGTCTATAGTTTTGCGATGACAAAGGCGTTACTTGTAACGCCACGATCAATACAAAACTCCTAAAAACGATTTTGGGCAGGGGAGCAAGAATTTTAGATTTTAGATTTTGGATTTTAGATTGAAATTTAATCCAAAAGACGCTCGCGGACTCGCTCTAAGCGAAGCCATGCCGCAGGCTTTACGCTGCGCTATCGTCAATTCCATTATCCAAAATTGAATTGCCCCATGCCCAATGCCCCACTCGAGAGTTTTGCTCACAGGCATTAATTGTCTATTGTAGAAATAAGAGCATTTCGTCACGTCGGCACTACCGAATTGATGCTCAATATAAATGTGTATACAACTATGTGTAGTATCTCGGTATAAAAACTACTGGCGATATCTAGTTTTAGGACAATGTAATGCAAACAAATTGGAAAATTGGGTCTTTATTTGGAATTCCCCTGTTTTTAGACCCGTTATGGTTTGTGATTTTAGGGTTGGCAACTCTCAATTTTGGGGTAGCTTATCAGGAATGGGGAAACGTCATAGCTTGGAGTGCTGGAATAGTTATGGCACTGTTGCTATTTGGTTCGGTGTTGCTACATGAGTTGGGTCACAGCTTGGTAGCCCGATCGCAAGGCATTAAAGTTAATTCAATTACCCTATTTCTGTTTGGCGGGATTGCTGCTATTGAAGAAGAATCTAAAACTCCTTTCAAAGCCTTTCAAGTAGCGATCGCTGGCCCTTTGGTGAGTATCATACTATTTCTCCTGCTACGGCTGGTAGTCACCGTGATATCTGATACTAGTCCACTCAGTGTTATGGTTGGAGATTTGGCGAGAATTAACTTGGTGGTGGCTCTATTTAACCTGATTCCAGGCTTACCTTTAGATGGAGGGCAAGTGTTAAAAGCAGCACTATGGCAAATAACAGGTAATCGTTTTCAAGCCGTACACTGGGCTGCAAAGGCTGGGCAAATATTGGGTTATGGTGCGATTGCTCTAGGATTTGTTGTAGATTTTTTGACCAGAGAGTTAGTAGTTGGTTTATGGATTGCGCTGTTAGGTTGGTTTGCTGTCCGCAACGCTAACAGCTATGACAATGTGACTACATTGCAAGAAAGCTTGCTCAAGGTGGTGGCGGCTGATGCGATGACCCGTGACTTTCGCGTCGTTGATGCTGACCAGACATTACGTTCCTTTGCCGATTTATACCTTTTGGAAACCGCTCCCTCACAGGTTTATTTTGCTGCTTCTGATGGACGTTACCGGGGTCTAGTTTCCATTGACGATTTTCGTTTAACCCAAAGGAGCGAATGGGAAACCCAAACTGTAAATAGCATTGCGCGTCCACTGACAGAAATACCCACTGTTGCTGAAGCAACAACGATAGCTGAGGTAATTAACAAGCTAGAAAATGAGCAGTTACCTCGAATTACCGTGCTTTCTCCCGCTGGTGCCGTAGCTGGTGTAATTGACCGGGGAGATATTGTGCGATCGTTGGCACAGAAATTAAATTTGCGAATAACGGATGCTGAAATCAAGCGGGTCAAAGAGGAAGGTAGCTATCCGCCTGGGTTGCAACTGGGAGGAATAGCGAAGTCCATTACAAATTAAGTGTCATACGCTCGTCATAGTTTTGCAATAGACACGTCAAAAGCGTGTGTGATATTTAATTTGGTATTTGGTTACAAAATGCTTTTTTTGGGTAAAAGGTAGGATTTCCTACCTTTTTTATTTTTTAACTTGAGTTCGCCGTCAGAAAATGTCCCAAAACATTAGACATAAAGCTTTCGGGTGAAAAACGCACTCGTGTGTTATCAACAAGGCTCTCATAGCCAATTAGTGTCTGATTTAAAGATGCTCCACATTATCTAAAGACTTTCAGCTTTATGAGGGTGAATAGTACTGAATATTAGGAGAAGTTGATTTTCATTCCAAAGGTATAGGTTGCTCTAGAATGGGTAACACAGTTAGACCGTTCAGAATTGTCGTCAGTAGGCACAGTTTTAGGATGTACTGAAGTGGCTGATTAATATTCACAGTACTAATTAATCGAATAATTCCTATATGTATTCAGGACTATAGCAGTTCTATCTGATTTCGTTCAAATCTGCGGTGTCCAGATCCTCGACTTCTATGAGAAGTCGAGGATCTAACTTTTCACGAATGATTTATGAGGCATACTTTCTCTTTTTGGTTATAGACTGAGTGCTTCTTGACTCTACAGTGAACTCTGGAATTTCCAGGAGTTCAGCTTCACTCAAACTATACTGTTCACAAACTAAACTTAAGCGATTTCCTGGGGTTTTCACAGCATTAACAGAATGGGTTAAATCACCTTGAAAGTAAAGTAAAGTATTGATTTGTGGCTTAATTTGCCCAAGTTGGCGTTTGTGCGATCGCAATACCAGTTCTCCCCCTTCCATATCCACAGGTACTCGCACATAGAGGACACTGACAACCGCAGGTGGTTCAATAGTTTTGGAGTAGGAACGCAAGGAGCGATCGATATGCGGATCGACACGGGAGCCTTCTTTTAGCTGTAAAGGATTAAGGTAAAAAGCATTACAATTCGGCTGGAGAGCTAAATCTAGGTAAGGCTTGAAGTAGGGAAACTGCTGTTCTACTTTTGCTAATCCAGAACGCTGAAATACTACTGAAAATCCTTTAGTGGCAACAAAATCACGGTTGAGGTTGTTGATAGCAAAGTAAGAACAAGCTTGAATTTCTCCCCACAAGTTATTTAGGTAATCGCTGGGGAAGGCGTTGGATTGTTGTTGATAGTGTTTCACGATGGATATGGGGAGCGTACAGAACTAGCAGGGATTAAAGATTGTAGCGTAATTTGTGACTGGGGAAAAGGTTAAAGACTATAGTAAAATCCTTTTAAACTGAAATAAAGACCTAGAGCGATGAGAATTGATGATTACAATGCAGCAAAGGCACTTACTGAAAAATTAAAAGAGAGCTTACCAATTAAAGCACGGGCTGGAAAGGAGTTTTTGAAGACATTAAAGCAAAAAGGAGAAAACGCTGATCCAGACAGAGAATTTGAAATTTATTTCGTTAGCTATTCAGGAGATGAAGGTGGGATTATGTGCGGACTAAAAGAGCCAAATAATCCCGAAAGTAAAGAAAAATATGTTTCTTCTATTACTCACCTAAAAATTGACTCTGCTCATCCCCTAGCTGCTGAGGTGCAGGCTTACCAACGCCAGCGAATTCGTAAGTTAATGTTGCAAGATTCCAGAGGTTTTACAGCAGAGTTAATGACGATAGAGCCTCGAAAAAGTAAAAAGCGTAGCAAAGGTTTTGGAAATTAGTTAACTCCGAAAATGATATTCCATCCTAAGTGGAATTTTTAAGTTTTGAAGCCCATCAAATTGATAGTATTAACCTCGCATTTGGATATTCTGAATTAAGCTAACTGGAGGCATATTCACAACATCATAGCTAATCACTTTATTAGAGAACATCACATCTAAAAGATTTAATGGATGTGTACAGATGAATATTCCTTCTGCAATTTTAGGTTTTGGTAATTGTTCAAGGGTTACTTCAGCCTTGCTCATCCATTTACCCAAGCGAATCCACTTTAGTAGTTTGAGTTCTTTTTGGGAGATGACAAAAAACTCAAATTTACTTTTTGCTGCTATCGGGCGAGAGGGACGGTTTTACGTAGTAAAACCTCTAAGAGGTTTTTTATTTGCAAGTCCCTTAACATACTTGCAAAAGTACAGTTACATAAGATGCACTCATGTAGCCGTTATCTGCGATCGCCTATAGTCATCTACAATTTGTAGGTAGCACAAATGACCTGAGCACAAGGTTTTCAGACATAAATTCTGAAAATTAAAGAAAAAAATAATTACTAATTGCCTAAAAAGTCCGGTTTTTTTGGCTTTGTGATGATAAATAAAAATAATAGCGTTGAATGTCATGCTTCCTTCTGCGAAGGATTACTGAAATTCTTTGCTGCTTTCAGGATGACTACTAAACATCGAACAACATCTGCCGCCAATCAGTTTTTTGCTGGGAATGCTTCTGCGCCACAAACCTGGAGATGCAGCTACATCAAAAGGCTCTACCATAAAACTTGCTCTTGATGTATCTAAGTAACTATGCTGATAAAGTGTAAAGATGTCACACTATCTGGGAGCAAATTTTAAAGCAATTGTAAAGGACTTGGTGCCATTTTGGCAGGTTTTTATCCCAAAGATTGGATATTAGTAGATTGTACAAATCTTTATTGTTATTCACACACTAGTTACTATCTACCGATAACTGCTAAGTACAAGCAAATACCAACATAGATAAGTTTAAGTAATTTAGCGAAGTAGGAAATAATACATGGTATTATCACTGTCTTCTCATAACGTTATCCAGTATCTGCAAGATGCGGGGCTGTGTAGCTCAGAAGATGGCGCATCAGACAAATCTGAGTTGCCAGGAAGTAGTAAGAACAATTTTAATTTACTAGTGACTCTAGCAGATAATCGCAAACTGCTCATTAAACAAGAACGTAAACTTAATAACAAAGACGCAGCGCCCCATGATTTGTTTCAGGAGTGGCTGTTTCACCAGTTGCTCCAGCAGTTTCCAGTTCTTGGCAATATTTCCGCAATCGCACCATTGGTAGTGCATTTTGACGAAGAAAATTCTATCCTCGTCCGCAATTACCTGAGTGAATATCTGGAGCTTGCGATATTTTACCACAACAATGATATTTTTCCACAACAAATTGCTTCTGCGATCGGTACTACTTTGGCAGGACTCCATCGGGCAACCTATAACCGCCGAGAATATAGGGATTTTATGGCAACTGCTCCCGAAGGAGAGTTTCGCTATGGCTTTTACAATCCGGCGCAAGGGGTAGAGTCAATTGGGCCAGAGATTTTTGGGACTATTCCCACGGATGCGCTGAAATTCTATCTACTCTACCAGCAGTCGGAGAGTTTGGAATCAGCGATCGCAGATTTGGCATATGACTGGAATCCTTGCTGCTTGACTCACAACGACCTGAAATTGAACAACATTTTGGTTCATTCTAGGTGGGAGAAACTAGACAATTGCCTAGTACGACTAATTGATTGGGAAGCTTGTTCTTGGGGAGATCCAGCCTTTGATTTAGGAACTTTACTAGCAAGTTATTTAGGAATTTGGCTCAAGAGCCTCGTAGTAGACCCCACCATTGAGTTAGAAGAATCTCGACATCTGGCGTTGACGCCTTTAGAGATTTTACAACCTTCAATTGTTGCCCTAATTAGAGCTTATATAAATGCTTTTCCGATGATTTTGGAATACCGCAGTGACTTTATTTTGCGCGTTATCCAGTTTGCGGGGCTAGCACTGATTCATCAAATTCAAGATATGATTACCTGCCGCAAATCCTTTAATAATGGTGATATCTGTATGCTGCAAGTGGCTAAAAGTTTACTCACTATGCCGCAGCAAGTTATACTGACTATTTTCGGGATATCAGAGTCAGAAATCCTAAATCCTGTGGCAAAAATCCATAAACTTCCTCAGTCTGTAAAGGAGCCACAGCTACTTCGGATTTATTACGAAAAGACTCGGCTTCGCGGTTGTTAATGGCAGGGAGCAGAACAATTTAAAAGCTGGGTTTCAAATTAAATTAGACATTTTGAATGGTTCTGCGTGTTATTTCCCCTATCATAAATCTCAGAAGATTTTGCCCCAGAGTGGTTTCATAATTTTGGATTTTGAAGTTTTAGTTCTGAATGGATTAATGCTAAATTACTCTATCAATCAACCGCTAAATTCTCTATTTGATATTGCTAAGAATATCCAGATTGAGTCAAATTTTTGTATTTACCATCCCAATTATCAACCCTTTGCTCTGCCAACTAAAATAGCTGACAGATTTCAGCACAATTCTGTAGATTTACAACAGAAATATCTCACTCTCCTGCTGCGAAACTTTCTTTATGGAATTTATTACAATGGCTCTCTGCAAAGTACTTTGGCAGTCAATACTGATAGTAATAATCACCCGCCAAAGCATAATTTAGCAGATAATTCCATTTTGGAAATTGATTGGGACTTTTACGAACATCTGCACGCCAGTAATCACGGCATCGGTTACTTTGACCCTCAATGGCAGGTATTGCGGAAAGAACCTGATGGTACTATGGCAGTGACTAAAGGTGGTTTAACACTTTATGTTGAGCCAGACTGCCATCTAGAATCCAGTAAAAAATCTACCAAAGCGGGTGACATGGTAGCAATCTGGATGCCTAAAAATCGACTACAAAATGGCTCTTACTTGGCAGTTAGTAATGTCGGACAGCAACGCCAGAGCAACCCCGATGCTGATTTGGGAGCAGGGCGAATTTACTTTAACTTTACGCCATCTGGTGCGATCGCTCTCATGGAAAGCCTGACACTGCAATTGAATGCAGCCTCGATTCCTTTTAACTTTCAGGTTCTTCATAATCCCTGTGCATACGGACGCTATGATTCGGGGCTACTCTACTTTGAACTCCCCGACTATCCAGCAATTCGCACAATCCTTCAGGCCATTTATCCAGAAAATCAATCCCATTTCCAGCCCGAAATTCCCTTGTTTACCAAATTTTTAGCACCAGGGTTAGGTTTAGCCGAAGAACCAACCCAAAAATTTGCAGCACAGGAAAGTTTTGGGATGAACCGCTGCCAAATTGTCGCTAATGCTTTATTAGAAGCTTGGCAAAAAGGTAAGAATGCGATGGAGGAGCGGATGAGGATGATTGACCAACACTTTACGCAACATCTAATAGATTTACAGCATCCTTATCTCAATCCCAGTTCTGAGGATATATATCATCCGTTAGATTGATTAGACCTCTTGCAAAAATCCTTGAATCACCCCTCCCCAACCCTCCCCGATGTATTGGGGAGGGCGCAAGATTTCAAGTTTCCCCCCAATATATCAGGGGGATTAAGGGGGTCTATTCGACTTATGTAGGACTTACGCAAAATCATGATAAAACGAACCGCATTCGCGCAGCGTCTCGCAGAGAAGAACGCAAAGGACACAAAGGAATAAGAGTTTCAGAGAGTTCTTGCGTAAGTCCTGTTATGCAAGAGGTCTATTGATAGGGGTTGGGTATTACAGCAGAATTCAAGTATTTGAAGCACATCTGTCGTAGGGGCGCAAGGACTTGCGCCCCTACCGCGTGGTCTATTTACCTAAAAATAGCTGTAAGTACGTCGGCGTAAATAATTAAAGGTTTATTCCGCTTCATTCGCAATGACAAATGTATATTTAATTTTGCACTACTACTTACGAGCTAATTTCAATATTTTTTATATTAGAAAACACATAGTTTGAGTTATTCTCACCAACTTACTTAGGAAGCGACAAGCAAGACAAGGGGAGGGGGAAGGGAGCAGGGGAGAAAATTCTCACCTCTGCACCCTGCTCCCCTGCTTCTTGCCATGCCCAATCCCCAATCCCTAAGTCAAAATTCAACAATTACTGGCGTATGGTCGCTGGGTTGGGTTAATTTTCTGGGTGCAACATCGATAATGCAACTTTTAGCACGCTCATACAGCATAGGTGTGAGATAGTGATGGTCAATCCGCCAACCTAAGTTCTGACGGAAGGCAGCGGCGCGATAATCCCACCAGCTATAATTTCCACCTTCTGTGGTGAATTTGCGAAAAGCATCGGCAAATCCTAGTTCCAGAATATCCCGTAAGGCTTGGCGCTCTTTTTCTGTTGCCATAATGTGATTTTCTGTACTCACTTGCTCGTGAATATCCTTGTCTTCTAGTGCGATGTTGAAGTCACCGCACACACAAATCGCAGGTTGTGACAGCACCAACAATCGCAAATACTCGCGTAGCGCTATCAACCAGCGCAGTTTGTATTCATATTTTTCAGTTCCGACTGCTGCGCCATTGGGAACATATAAGTTAACAATCCGAACACCATTAATTACACCTGTAATTACCCGCTTTTGCTCATCCCATTCAGGGTGTAAATCGGTCAAAATCGCCCTAAACCCGCTACTTACGTCTAGAAGTGGCTGGTGGCTAATCAAGGCTACGCCGTTATAGGATTTTTGTCCAGATATATAAAGGTTATAGCCCAACTGCTCAAAAGGCGATCGCGGAAACTCGGCTTCTACAACTTTGGTTTCTTGCAAGCAGAGAACATCAACCGGATTGTTAGTTAACCAATCGGTAACCTGTTCGAGGCGAGTGCGAATTGAGTTGACGTTCCAAGTAGCGATTTTCATTAGTTAGTTATCAAAATTTTTGTAAATTACTAATTACACATTATGTAATTTTTGTACAATTACTTAATATTTATAATTTCTGTTCCATTCCCCAATTACGTTTAAACGAAGCTTTAATGATTTGATCCCATTGAAGATTTTAGTATTGTCAGCTACAAAATATTGAATTTTGTAAGTTATGCTACCAAATATTCTACTTCATTATGATACTCAAGACAGATGCAACAAGTAATTGATTTGCTATAGGCTAGAAATATAGCTTTTAGTTAGACTTTTGCCGATTGTTCTTAGATTTGTCGGTATATAATTTGCGATCCGGTTAGCCGTTATTGCGCTTTTGGGAGCCTATTAGATTAATTTAAATGTCAAAAGAGTAAGTACAAATTCTCTTTCCTCATACAATAATCATGTAACTCATTATTGTATGAGGACAATTTCATAGACTGAACCAAAAAAACTTATGAAAATCGCTCAAGTTGCCCCCTTATGGGAAAGGGTTCCACCTCCTAGTTATGGAGGAATCGAACTGGTAGTGAGTCGCTTGACTGATGAACTTGTTCGTCGTGGTCATGAGGTAACTTTATTTGCCTCTGGCGATTCTCAAACTTTGGCTCATTTACAAGCAGTTTATCCGCAGGCATTGCGCTTAGACCCAAGTGTCAAAGAGTATGCAGTGTACGAAATGTTAGAACTGAGCCAAGTTTACCAAAGTGCTGCCCAATTCGATATTATCCATTCTCATGTAGGGATTTCGGCACTAGCTTTAGCGAGTTTGATAACAGCAACTTCTACAGTGCATACCCTGCACGGTAATTTTACAAACGACAACCGTCACGCATTTAGCTACCACCAAAAGCAACCATACGTAAGCATTAGTAACTCGCAGCGTCAAATCGATCTCAATTATATTGGTACGGTTTATAACGGAATTGAGCTAGCAGATTACCCATTCGTAGCCCAACCGTCAGAACCTCCATATTTAGCATTTTTAGGTCGTTTTTCGCCAGAGAAAGGGCCACAACATGCGATCGCTATTGCTAAACAGAGTGGTTGGCGCTTGAAGATGGCAGGAAAGGTTGATCTAGTAGACTCTAAGTTTTTTGAACAAGAGATTGTCCCCTATATAGATGGTCAGCAAATTGAATATCTAGGCGAAATTAACCACGCCGAAAAGGCTGAACTTCTGGGCAATGCAGCCATAACTCTTTTCCCGATTAACTGGCAAGAACCTTTTGGGTTAGTAATGATTGAATCAATGGCAACTGGTACACCAGTGATTGCCATGAATTTCGGTTCTGTACCTGAGGTGATTGCTCACGGTAAAACAGGTTTTGTCTGCAAAAGCTATGCAGAAATAGTGGCGATGATTCCATTAGCTTTGGAACTCAATCGTCAAACCTGTCGAGAATATGTAGAAAACAACTTTACTGTTAGCCAAATGGTTAACGGATATGAAGCTGTTTACAGACAAATTATTAAAGACCGCATAGAATCGAATGGCCGCATTCATGCAGCTAACATTCAGTTTTAATCAACTGCTTTTTTATCCAGTTTAAACAATAACTTTTTTTAAGGAGAACATTAGTATGAGTACGAGAGCCAACACCTGCCCATGCTGCGGTGGTTCCCTACTGCGTCATGCCCGTCATGGTGAACTATATTGGTTTTGCCTGTCGTGCCGACAAGAAGTACCGCTATTAACTGTTACTCGTTTGCCGAATGTGGAAACCCGGAATACCGGAGTGGTTCCTCAGCCAGTGGTAAATTCCTAGTTTGACGGCATTTTAGATTAATAAAAGCTTACTAGAAATCAATACTGATTTTGTTTAAACCTATCAACTAGCTTCAACTGGTAAAATCGGATGGAGCTAATTGATAGGTTTAAAGCTTTGTTAGCAGCGTTACTTTATGGTCAAGAAAATTTCCGCTTAGAGGAAGTTCCTGACCCCACTCCGGCGACTGGCGAAGTTGTGATTCAAGTGGGGGCGGCAACAACTTGTGGTACAGATTTGAAAGTCTGGCGGCGTGGTGGTCATGCCAAAATGCTGAAAACGCCAACACTGTTTGGTCACGAAGCTGCTGGGCGAATTGTTGCCTTAGGTGCAGGTGTCAGTGGTTGGCAAGTAAGCGATCGCATCGTCGCTAATAATTCTGCACCATGCTGTCAGTGCTTTTTTTGTCAACGCCAAGAGTATTCATTATGTCCGAATCTGACCTGGAATAATGGAACTTTTGCGGAATACCTGAAAATTCCCGCACCGATAGTACAGCATAACTTGTTGCAGATTCCTGATGAGTTGCCGTGGGAATTGGCAGCGATGACGGAACCTCTAGCTTGTGTGTTGCATGGTATAGCCCGTTCTAACGTCAAAGCCAAAGATAAAATAGTCGTCTTAGGAGATGGGGCGATCGGGCTGATGTTTGTGGCGGCGTTGAGTGGTCAAGCTGAGGTGTTGCTGTGGGGAGGTAATAAACACAGGCTAGAAATTGGTCAAAAATTGGGTGCAACCCAGACCTTTAATTATCGTCAAATCCCGGATATTCCCAGTGTGGTAAAAGAACTCACCCAAGGATGGGGCGCAGATGTGGTGATTGAAGCAACCGGTGTACCAAGTGTTTGGGAAACTGCGATCGCCTGCGCCCGTCCTGGTGCAACAGTCAACTTATTCGGTGGATGTCCCCGCGATACCAGCATTACCGTGAATACAGAACAGCTACACTACAGCGAACTGACCATCAAAGGCGTGTTTCATAATACACCAAAGTATGTGCGGGAGGCGCTTGCACTGATCGCTAGTCGCAAAATTCCCTTTGAGTTACTTATTAGTGAACAGCGGCCATTAAAAGATTTAGAACAGGTGTTTTGTGAGATGAAGGCGCGTCAGGTTATTAAGGTAGCGATGATTCCTTAGCTTTTTGCGGGGTACAGCAGATCCTATAAGTTTAGCCAAACAATGTAGAAAATCTGGATACCAGAGGATCTATAATTTCCCGTCTGGTAATACTTGGGATAAAACATTGCCTACAACGACTCATAGTAAGGGACCAAATAAGCTGAAAGGGCAGTTTGATAAATCTGGTAAGCAACAAAATTGAAACGGCTAGTCTACCAATTATGAAAAGCACAAACTTCATTTTACGAGAGGGAAGAATTGAAGACGCCCATGACTGCGGTTCAATCTGTTACCAAGCCTTTAAAATACTCAGTGACCAACATAATTTTACCATAGATCAGGATTCAGTCGAAGCTACAATTGAGTCGTTTTCCTCTCTGCTTAAGCGTCAAAATATTTACTCGGTTGTAGCTGAACTAGATGGACATATTGTAGGCAGCAATTTCCTCTGGAGTAATGGAGCAATTGCCGGAATTGGGCCACTTTCAGTTAGCCCGATGACACAAGGACGTTCAATCGGGAAACATCTCATGCAATACGTTTTAGATTACGCACGGCAGCAGAAGTTTGCAGGTGTCAGGTTAGTGCAAGCTGCCTATAATAGTAGTTCATTATCCTTATATACCAAGCTCGGATTTCATGTGCGAGAACCGCTTGTAGTCCTAAAAGGTACGACGCTTCAACTTGAAGTTTTAGGGTATGTGGTTCGTACAGCAACCTTAGCAGATATTGATATCTGCAACAAACTCTGTTTTCAAGTTCATGGTCATGTTCGTCACCTGAAATTACTTGATGCGATTGAGCAACAAACGCTTACAGTAGTTGAACATAACGGTAACATTACAGGATACACAACTGTACTTGGCTTTGATGGACACGCAGTTGCACAGAGTAATTAAGACCTTAAGGCTCTCCTCGGCGCCGCAACAGCAATTTCCGAATCAGGATTTCTGTTGCCAACCCGCAATACTGAGTTATTGCACTGGTGCTTAGAGAAAGGATTGCACGTAGTTCGACCAATGACATTGATGAGTATGGGACTGTACAACGAGCCAGCAGGCGCATTTCTGCCTTCAATAATCTATTAAATTGCCTATTATGGGATTTTTGGAGTATTTCACCCCGGAAATCAATCAGCAACAGAATGCACCTAGTACCGCAGGGCGGAAGTCAAAAGTCAAAAGTCAAAAGTCAAAAGTATTACGGAATGGGCTTTTTAGGGTTTTTAAATGGTTGCTCTATTTACGCCGTATTGTAATAGCTATTATGGCGAAATTGTACTGATATCCCCATACATGCTTGGGTAGGTAATCGTAAACGCAGGGGAGGCAGCGGGAGATGAGGTAGATGAGCAAGATGAGGAGAAGGGGAGAAATTGTAGTAAGTCTTTCTCCTCTGCCTCTTCTGCCCCATGCCCGACATTTACAATCGATTTGTATCTTTTGTAACTAACTTCCAGCCTTCAGCTTGGTCAATTAGCTTCATCGACTCTAATTCGAGATTGTTGAAAGCAGATGCATGAAGCAGAAAATAGGGTTGGCCGTTGTAGTGCCAATAATATTCCAGTTCGCCAACAGAAGCGGGAATGATGGTGCGATCGCTATAATAATCCAACGAGGGACGATGGTAGGGAAAAGATGTGTAAATCTTCCTCGTAGCTGGATTTGCTCGCACGATCATGGCGGCGACTGGTTTAACTGGATAGGCTTCAGATAATTCCCAAACCCAGTAGTTAGATTTCATTAACAGCAGCAGTGAAATATAACTTCCCCAAAACAAAATCTTCAGAAATTGCCCGTCGCCTCGCTCTGCCAAAATAGCTGCTAAAGTCATAGTTAAAGCTACTGCGGCAAAAATCAGTTGTAAGTCTGTTTTCGGGGTTATACCCCAACTGAAATAAATGCTACCAGCAGAAGCGACTACAGCAAGGATCGCCAAACCAGCAACCCAAGCACGGGGATAGGATGAGAGTAAAGGCGAATTTTCTGTCTCTGATAACTGGATACCAAAAGCTAAGGCTAAACTAGGGTAAATCGGGAATAGATACCAGGGAACTTTGGTAATCATGAAAGAAATTACCAGCAGATAAACACCACTCCATGCCATTACTAGTTTTGCCCAGCTAAGGTTACGATTTTCCCAGGTTAAGCGGACAGTTTGCGGTAAGAATAATAACCACGGCCATGTGTACTTGAGAAGTTCAATAACATAGTACCAAGGTGGTTCAGAATCCCCCTCTACAACAGAGCTAATTCGGTCTAGTGATGGGTTTGCAAGGCCAATTTGAGCAAAAGTGTAACCATAGTGAATTAGTTGGGCACTATACCAACCAGCTACAGGCAGAATACCAATTAAGATTGCTATCCACAGATAGTAACAGGTGAGCAGTCGTGGCGTATCCCAAAACAGAAATACGATCGCGATCGCACCTAGCAATATGCCTAGCAGTCCTTGAGTCAGGCAAATCAACCCGAAACTAATACCAACACCAAGGCAATAACGTAAATCCCGGCGCGATCGCAACACGCACAACATCATCACCATCAAAAAACTTACCATCGCCCCATCCAACATTGCCAACCGCCCATGACGCACCACAGGTAACATTGTTAGATAAATCAAGGCGCTATAAATCGCTGCCCAACGTTGGCGAAATATCTCTCGAGCAATGCAATATAGTAAAGGTACAGATGTCGCTGTTAAAATTGCTCCAGGTAGGCGCGTTGTCAATTCATTTTCGCCTCCTAGAGAATAAGCCCAAGCTATTAGCAAATGCATCAAAGGCGGCTTGTTATAATATGGTTCGCCTCCTAGCGTTGGGTAAAGCCAACGCATTGAATCTGCTGGAGCGTGCCAAATTTCACGAGCAACCTGTGCCACAGTCCCCTCATCCCAATCTCGCAGCGGCAATCCTCCCAGATTGATGCTAAACAGTAACACTGCTGCCAACAGCAATACTATTAGCCATACCCAATCAATCCATTTGCCAACCGTGCGATGCTGTTTTTCTAGATGACTCCAAATAAAGCTTCCTTCTTGCATATTCTATGTTAATCATTTTACTTGCTGGTTTGATTACATAGAGACCAGAGCGAATCTCCAATGTTGCCACCCAGTAGCAACGTATATTCTTAACAATTGCTAGTTTCCAAGATTAACTCAACTTTCTCTAATTAGCGCTAGTTTTTGAAAAATTTATATTGGTTATTTAAAGAACATTTGAGTTGATAAATGATAAAAATAATACAGTCAATAAATTATTTATTACCTGTTAGGTAGTCCGTATATTAACTTGTATTTTCTTCTTAATGTGACGCTTAGTTTAATTTTTATCTACTTAGTTTTTATCTAGCTAAATTCAGAAAAGTATGAAATAATTGCTACCGATTTTCAAGAACGTGTTGAACACTTAAAGGAAATAGTTGTAATCTTCTTAAATAGTAATTAATAACATATTGAAATCTTCCGCTTCGTTATTATCTCGCCTGGGAAGAAATTCTGAAGCTAATAGCTTGCATTCCTCTCAAGAGGACTAAATACAAGATTTTCAGCTTTCAAAAACAATTTATGATTCTTATATAGCAATCCTAAATGAGTTGTGAAAAATCACAGTTGTTGATAAAGTGAATA
>NZ_CALMFY010000236.1 GCF_937863485.1 uncultured Nostoc sp.
TTGTTCAGAGTATCAACAACTGTGATTTTTTACAAATGATTTAGGATTGCTATAGGTGAGATTCCTAATAGCTGGGAAGTTAGTAAATTTTCTAGCCTAGTTGATATTGTACATGGACAAGTTAATCCCAAAGAAGAACCTTACTCTTCTATGATTCATATTGGCCCAGAAAATATTGAATCAGACACAGGCAGGCTGTTGCTTAGTAAGACAGCTAAAGAGTTAGGTTTGAGAAGTGGAAAATATTTATTTCATGATAGACATATTTTGTACTCAAAAATTCGACCATATTTAAATAAAGTTACCCTACCAAGCTTTTCAGGCATATGTAGTGCTGATATGTATCCTCTCCAATCAAAAAGTGATGATTTGATACGTGAATTTATTTTCTACTTCCTGCTTAGTGAAAAATTTGTATCGCAAGCAGTATCTTTTCAGACTAGGACAGGAATCCCTAAAATCAATCGTCAACAACTTGGCTCTACTCTTTTGCCAATACCTCCAAAAGACGAACAGCAGCAAATATCAAAGATTTTAAGTGTCTGCGATCGCAAAATTCAAGCCCTAGAAAAAGAAATCGCCCTTACTGACGAACTATTCCACGCCATGCTAGAACAACTGATGACAGGTAAAATTTCTACCCAACCCTTAACTGAGACTTACGTATGAGCGAAGCTTCCGCCGTGCAAAGACCGATGCTGAAATATGCCTATGATATAGGCTGGGAATACCTAACTTCAAAAGAGGCATTACAACGGCGGGAAGGCAAAGAAGACGACAAGCGAAAAGAACGCTACTTTGCCGATGTTCTTCGCAGTCAACTAATTAAACTAAATCCTGGCGTTGTCACCGATAACAACGTTGATGAAATTCTGCGCCGCCTGCGAAACATTGACAGCACCATCGAAGGCAACCGCGAAGCTTTAAACTGGTTGCAAGGCAAACAATCTATTTTTGTCGCCCAAGAAAACCGCGACAGAAACATTACCCTCATCGACTTTAATAACCCGGAAAATAACATCTTCCAAGTCACAGATGAATGGTCGCAAAAAGGCGTAAAATTTCCCAACCGCGCCGATATTATTTTTCTAATTAACGGTATTCCCGTTGCCATTGCTGAAACCAAGGGAGAAAAGAAAACTGATGGTTTAGCACTAGGCATTGACCAAATTCGCCGCTACCACAACCAAACCCCAGAATTGCTAGCCTTTCCCCAAGTTTTTGAAGTCACAGAATTGTGGAATTTCTGGTATGGCTTAACCTGGAATACCAACCGCAAAAACTTGTTTGAATGGAAACTGACCTCTCCCCTAACCCCTCCCCTACAAGGGGAGGGGAACAACAATATTACTCCCCCTTCCCTTGTAGGGAAGGGGGCTGGGGGGTTAGGTTCGATTATCCAAGAAGGCGACTACGAAGAGAAAATCAAAACCTTCTTCGACCATCAACACTTTTTAGAAATTCTCAGATATTACATTGTTTTCCTCGAACGCGATGACGGCTTAACCAAAGTAATTTTACGCCAACACCAAACCCGTGCAGTCAAAAAAATCCTGCAACGCATCCAAGACCCGAATAAAAAACGCGGACTGGTTTGGCATACCCAAGGCAGTGGTAAAACCCTCACCATGATTACAGTTGCCGCCCAACTCCGCAACATTAGCGGCGATAATACTGTAATCATGATTGTTGACCGCAACGAACTAGAAAACCAACTAGACAAAAACCTCAAAGCATACAGCATCAAAAGCTATGAAGTCGCAACCAGTAAAGCTGACTTAGAAAAACTCATCCAAGATGATTATCGCGGCTTAATCGTTGCCATGATTCACAAATTTGACAAGATGAAAGTAGAAAATAAGCGTTCTACGATTACCGTCTTAGTCGATGAGGCACACCGCAGCACAGGCGGTAATTTCGGCATATATTTGATGGCTGCCCTCCCCAACGCCACATTTATCGGTTTCACAGGTACACCCGTCAGTAAAGCAGCTAAAGGACAAAATACCTTCCAAACCTTCGGCGAACCTAGTGACCCGAAATACAGCCTAGATTTGTATTCAACCGCCGACTCGGTACGAGATGGCACAACCCTGAAGCTAAATTATGCCCTGGCGAAATCAGAGTTTCGCGTTCCCCAAGAAATTTTAGAAAAAGAATTTCTCCAACTCCAAGCCGCAGAAGGCATTAACGACATAGAGGAACTTGATGGCATTCTCGATCGCGCTGTTAAATTAAAAGAGTTTCTCAAAAGTGCAGATAGAGTAGATAAAGTAGCAAAATTTGTCGCCGCACACTTCCGTGACTACGTTGAACCAATGGGCTTTAAAGCTTTTATGGTTGGTGTAGATCGGGAAGCTTGTAGACTTTATAAACAAGCTTTAGATAAATATCTCCCTAGCGAATACTCAACCGTCGTTTATTCTAGGACTACAGCCGCAGGACTGCGGGAGTACAACCTGAGTGATGCCGAAGAGAAAGAAGTCCGCAAAGCCTTTATTAAAAAATCCGTCGTTTCTGCCAAAATATCCTTACCAAATGCAGTCATCGACTTTATCGAATCTCGGCCGAAAGATTTTAACTATGACACCAGCAAAACCCTAACTTTTACAGGTTATTGTTCTGCTGAAGATGCCCAAACTTTAGAAATTCTTTGCGGTGGCGATGCTGATGCTGTAACCAAAATTCGCCAACTTTACGAAGACTACCGCAAAGCCTTGCCGAAAATTCTCATCGTCACCGAGAAACTATTGACGGGATTTGATGCACCGATACTTTACTGTATGTATCTCGATAAACCGATGCGCGACCACGTTCTCTTGCAGGGAATCGCCCGTGTGAATCGCCCCTATGAAGACGCAGAAGGTTTAGTTAAGCCCTACGGCTTTGTTCTAGATTTTATCGGTATCTTTGGCGACAAACTAGAACAAGCCTTGGCCTTTGAGTCGGGAGAAATTAACGACATCATCCAAAATGTAGATGTGATCAAAAACCTCCTACAAACGATGATGGAAAATACTGCACCAGAGTATTTACCGCTAGCTAAGGGATGGGACGACAAAGCAAAAGAACGCGCTGCGGCTTATTTTGCAGACAAAGATTTGCGCGAGAAATTCTTTAAATTTGTCCGCCAACTCCAATCAATTTACGAAATCCTCTCTCCTGACCCTGACCTGCGCCCCTTCATGGAAAATTATCAAGCGATCGCCAGGCTTTACGGAACGATCCGCGCTGCTTATAATACCAGTCCCTACATTGATATTGAACTCACCGCCAAAACCAAAGAACTGGTACGCCGCAACGTCACAATCGGCGAGTTGGAAATGCCCGGAACTATCCACGAACTCAATGCCCAACAATTAGAACAACTCCGTAAAAATAGCACCACAGATACAGTAAAAGTTCTAAACTTGAGTAAGGCATTGTTGAAAGCAGTACACGAGCAAAGTCAGCGATCGCCTTTTTTGATTTCCATTGGCGAACGTGCCGAAATTGTCCGCGCCAGCTTTGAAAACCGCCAAATAGAGGCGCAAGAAGCTTTAGCTAAACTAGATGAAATTGCCAATGAATGCATAGAAGCAGAAGTCTTACGACAACGGCTCAAAGTTGATGAAAACACCTTTGCGATTTACACTGTCATCAAGCAAGCAGTTACTCAGCTGGATATCAACCAAGCCGAAATTATCAACGTTATTTATGGCAACTTCCCTGATTACTGGTGGGATGCACGTCAAGAAATTGATTTAAGAACCGAACTTTACGCTACTATTTATCCTATTACAAGCTCAGTTGAGCAAACAATAGAAGTCACCAACAACCTGCTGAAACTCGAACGAGTCGAATCATGATTGCTAGCTGCGACAATCGAAAATGGAAAGACGCGCAAGCACTTAAAGATGCTGTAGGAGAATGGAGCGATCGGATTAAAGTCCAAGTCAAACAAATTCAACTGCGTCCGATGAAGCGCAAGTGGGCATCTATTTCTACCACAGGACGCTTAACTTTAAATACTGAACTGCTAGACTTACCAAAAGAATTGGGCGAATTTGTCATTGTTCACGAACTCGTACATCTTCTCGTTCCTAACCACGGTAAACTATTTAAGTGTTTTATGTTTGCTTATCTGCCTGACTGGGAAGAGTTAGAGATAAAGTTACAGAAAAATTGTCAGCAATGACTACTGATTTACGAGCGGCCTAAATTGTTTATTAATTCTTCTATGGCTCTATTTTTTGTATTTTCGTCAGGCAGAAAATAAAAAACTTTTCCCATTGGGCGCTCGCCTAAATGACAAGCAAATCTCAACTGCACACCAATCTGTTGCAAATGGTTGGAGGAAATTCCTAAAGTAGAGGGAGAGGCTAAATCTTCCCTATTAGCAGCAGATGGGTTTGATACAACTAGGATATTATGGTCGAATGATAAAAGAATACAAGCCCTAAATTTATGGGGATTGTAATGCGTGAATTTTGAATTTTGAATTCGGAGCGACACGACGTGACTGCTTTAACCTTACAATTACCTCCTAATTTACAATTTAGTGATGAGGAATTCGCACAAATTGTAGCCGTGAACAAAGAATTACGACTAGAGTTAACTGCTGAAGGGGAATTAATTATCATGTCACCTACTGGGGGTGAAACGGGAAACCGTAATTTTGATTTATTAGGTCAGATATGGTTTTGGAGCAATCAAAATAATTTGGGAAAAGCTTTCGATTCTTCTACTGGGTTTAAACTGCCAAATGGGGCAACTCGTTCACCTGATGCTTCTTGGGTAAGGATAGAAAGATGGGATGCTCTTACTCCAGAACAGAGAAAAAAGTTTATCCCTTTGTGTCCTGACTTTGCAGTGGAATTAGTTTCTGAAACTGATGATGTGGAAGATACTAAAGCAAAAATGGAGGAATACTTAAGAAATGGCTTACAACTAGGTTGGTTAATTAATCCTAAAGATAAACAAGTAATCATTTATCGCCCAAATCTTGCACCAGAAGTTTTACAATCTCCCACAAGTTTATCGGGTGAAGATGTTCTCCCTGGTTTTGTTTTAAATTTAGAGCAGATTTTTGCATAGCTCGCTGATTATCTTGATTTGATTTCTACAATCACTGAACGTTCTCAAATTCGCCTAAACCATCGGCATTTCCTTTAAACATCAAAAGCCCTGCTGACGTGGGCTACTGGAACTATACTTACAATTTAATCGCGATGCCTGCGGCGGGCTATGCCTACGCACGATCAGAAATCCCCTTCAAGGAACTTGTAGTAATAACTTCCAATCTTTGACACTACAGCTTTCTTGATGCTTAAATTTATGCTGGCCAAATTCCCATTATCTGTATTCACACTTTTATTAGGACTTGCCATAACTCAAACCTTTGAATGCACAACTCAAAAAGATAATTCAGCGATCGCTCAAACTTCACCGAAGCCAGCGCCTCAAGAAATTGTGCAACCAGGAGAAGTTCGAGCCTTACCAGGCAAGTTGGATAACATACCCGTTTTTAACAGCAATAGCCCAGAATGGATTAAAACTGAGGGTATTTTACTTTCTACCTTTCCTCCAAACGGTAAAAAAGTTCCAGCAGCACACCTTAATTTTCCCTTTCAGGGACGCTTTGACTTATTTGCCCACCACTACAGCCACACTCCCAAGGATTTACAAACGCTATATTTGGGCGTAATTGTGCATAACCCTGGTAAAAAACCAGTAACAGTAGATGTATTGCAAGCGGCGAGTTATTTGATGCAGGATGCGCCCTTTGTTACCTTATCCCCCTACATAGAAAATAACGATGGTAAGGCTTATTCCGGGCCAGGCGATCGCGCTGTTGGGGATGTACTCCGAGGTGTTCGACAAGCAGATTTTCCCGCAAAGCTGATAATTCCTCCAGGACAAAGCCGGATGTTGTTAAATCATCCGATTCCTGTACGAAATCTAGAAAAGCCGGTGAATGGTCGCTCTAGCTTTATGCGGCTGCGTAGTAGCGATCAAGTTTATGCAGCAAGTTTAGCAATGTTTGCCAAGAAAAATTCTGATAATACAGAACGCCCACCCACTCTTGCAGAATGGCAAGCTTTACTAAATACCGGGAACTTCGCTGGGCCGCGAGATAAAACCCCTACTCCTCCAAATGCTACCAGTGGCGCACTGATTTATGGGCGTGTAGCTGGGGTGTCTAGTGGTTCCCAGTGGCAAGCAAAGTTGGTAGATAATCCCCAAACCACAATTCTAACTATTCCCCAGCCTGGCAAAGCTATTTCCTATACTTTAGACACATTGCGAAATGGTCGATTGGGCACTGAACAAATCCAAACGGCCAAAATGCTGGTACGTTATCCAGATACGGCATACGAAGCACATGGCAATTATGCGGTGGAATATAAACTCACCTTACCCTTAAGCAACAATACCAACCAAAATCAGACCGTGACTGTGACTTTGGAAACACCTTTGAAGGAAGATAAATTATCCCAAGGTGGTGTGCGTTTTCGCAAACCATCTCTAGATTTTCCTTTCTTCCGTGGTACAGTGCGGCTACGCTACTTTGATGACCAAGGTCAACAAAAGACGCGCTATGTACATCTATGGCACAGAACTGGTCAGGTCTTAGAACCATTGGTGCAGCTTGTACTTCCACCTTCGACTAAGCGGATAGTACAGGTAGATGTGATTTATCCACCAGATTCGACACCACCGCAAGTGCTGAGTGTAAGAACTTTAGAAAAGTGATCTCAAAAAAATCAAATAACTTTAGGTTTATATGGTTTTCCAGTACACTAACGCATTTGTCACCATAGCATCGGTTAATTGTGAGGAGTTAGTGAACTTCTATACTAGATTTCTGCAGCAAAAACCAATTATTTTGATTCCGAATATCTATGCTGAGTTTAATTTGGTTGGTATGCGATTAGGTATTTTTAAACCCAAGAACACAAACGAATCAGAATTTGAAGCGATCACCAAAAGTAAGATAAGTTTGTGTTTAGAGGTGAGTAACTTAGAAGATGCGATCGCTCACCTAACTGCTTTAGGCTATCCTCCACCAGGAAAGATTTCCATTGCTAACCACGGCAGAGAAATTTATGCTTATGACCCTGATGGCAATCGTCTGATTTTACATCAAGCCATAGTGAATGATAATTGATAAGTGATAATAATTTATTTGGTAATTGACTATGGCTATAACTCAAAACTATAGATTAAACCTGATTCAATGGTATCCAGGTCACATTGCTAAAGCTGAAAAGAAGCTCAAAGAACAGCTTAAGCGCGTAGATGTGGTGTTTGAGGTGCGAGACGCCCGGATTCCCTTAGCGACTCACCATCCCCAAATAGGCGAGTGGGTGGAGGGTAAAAAACGGGTGTTGATACTTAACCGAGTAGATATGATTACGCCACAAATGCGATCGCTGTGGATAGATTGGTTTAAACGTCAGGGAGAAGTCCCTTATTTTACCAACGCTCAACATGGTAAAGGTATAGCAGAAGTGGCACGGGCAGCGCAAGCCGCTGGGGTAGAACTCAATCAAAGAAGAAGCGATCGCGGCATGTTACCCCGTCCAGTGCGGGCCGTGGTGATTGGTTTTCCTAATGTTGGTAAATCAGCTTTGATTAACCGTCTGTTAGGAAAGCGAGTAGTGGAAAGTGCAGCCCGTCCTGGGGTGACTCGCCAACTGCGCTGGGTGCGAATTTCCGAACATTTGGAATTGCTAGATGCTCCTGGTGTCATCCCTGTAAGGTTGGAAGACCAAGATGCAGCTTTGAAATTAGCCATTTGTGATGATATCGGTGAAGCATCTTACGATAATCAGCTAGTAGCAGCAGCCCTAGTGGATTTACTAAACTATTTGGAAGCTGTAGCTACAGATTTGTTACCAAAAAAACCATTACAGTCTCGCTACCAACTCGATTCGGTATCAGACACCGGAGATGTTTATTTACACGCCTTGGCGGAGCATCGTTACAAAGGTGATATAGAGCGAGCTGCAAGGCAACTTTTAACAGATTTTCGCAAGGGGTTGTTGGGTGAAATGAGTTTGGAATTACCCCCTAATTAATGAATAGCCTTTTCTAACCATTTTTGAGTAGCTCTTGAGTAGCACTCAAAAATCTGGGTAGAGTATTAGACAACAAATCAATTAAGCTGGGAATTCAAGCACCTGACGGCAGAAAACTTAACCTAGAAGCCAGTAGTTGTCATGATTTAGAATTCGCTAGGCAGCTAGCAGAGGATTTTGTGAACAAGACAAATAAATACACAAGATAGTAAAGATGGCGAAGGTAGCACTGCTAATCGGGGTTAGTGAATATGAGCCGGGGTTGAACTCGCTACCTGGTGCTGTTAAAGATGTTGAAGCGATGCAGCGAGTTTTGGTCAACTATGCCTGTCGATCTTAGATGATTTGTAAGAAAATTCACCCCCCGGCTGTCGCCGTCCCCCCAATGCCTTGGGAAGCCAGTGCGTTGGGCGGTGCCGACTTGAACCATCACAAGGGGGTATCGACAGTACAAAATTCTCATGAATGATTTAGGATTGCTATATATTGTCAAATTGCCAAAAGATATACTTACCTTTAGAGGTTGTTTGAAAAGTCTAATTTATTACTGTTTCTTTTTGATATTAGGCTAGTTGACTATCTGTGGAAAACTTGTGGAAAAACTCAGGTAATTTTCCACAAGGTAATTATACTTAATTAAGTTTTAGCAGCAAAATATCAAGTTTTGCACAGAATCTTCCACAAAAAGTAAGATTTTTTCACAATCTAAGTTAAATTTAATCAATTTTTATACGTTACTTAATATTTTCGACTAATTATTTAGCCGTTAACGCTAATGATCGGAGCACTGGTTGTGGAAAACTTAAAATACATCTTCAGGATGGTTTTTGGGAACGGCTAGTCATATTAATGCGATCGCTCAGTTGGCGTAGTGTTTGTGCTAAAGTGCGATCGCTCTCGTGGAGTTGGGTAATTTTATCGCAACTATAGATTACCGTTGTATGGTCTTTACCACCAAACTCCTCGCCAATTCTCGGCAAACTTAGGGATGTATGTTGACGCATTAGATACATTCCTATTTGACGCGCCCAGCTAATCTCTCTTCGTCGTGAGTTACCTTTGAGGTCGTCTATTGAAACATCAAAATTATGCGCCACAACCTTTAAAATTGCTTCTGGGGTAGCTGCCATTTTTTCATTAGGCGGTTCCAAAACTGGTGTAATATTTTCCACCGTCATCGGTAAGCCCCAAATAGAAATATAAGCCACCGCCCGAATTAAAGCCCCTTCTAATTCTCGAATATTAGAAGTATAGTTAGAAGCAATATATTCAATCACGTCGCGGGGAAGACAAATATTTTCATCCTCGGCTTTTTTCTGCAAAATTGCCATTCTAGTTTCTAAATCCGGCTTTTGGATGTCTGCAATTAACCCCATAGAAAACCGAGAACAAAGACGTTCTTGCAAGCTAGGAATTTGGTTAGGAGGACGATCGGAAGCAATGACAACTTGTTTACCAGCTTCATGTAAAGTATTAAAAGTATAAAAAAATTCTTCTTGAGTGTATTCCTTTCCTTCCAGAAACTGAATATCATCAACTAATAAAACATCAGCGGCTCGGTAATGTTCTCGAAAACTTTGCATACTATCTTTACGAATCGCTGTAATTAAATCATTAGTAAACTGCTCAGTAGAAACATAAAATATTTTACAATCTGGACAAATTTCCCAGCGATAATGACCAATAGCCTGCATCAAATGAGTTTTACCTAAACCTACGCCACCGCATAAAAATAAAGGATTAAACTCCCTACCTGGAGATTCTGCAACTGCCAAAGAAGCAGCGTGAGCCATCCGATTGTTAGCACCAACTACAAATCGCGAAAATACATATTTTGAGTTTAATTCAGTAGTTTTTTGGTTATGATTAGGAACAGCTTCAGAAATACTGCTAGGATTTGGTGATTCCCAAGAAATCTCTCGTTCACTAAAATGAGAAACTTCATCGCCTTGAGCAACGGTAATGTAAATACCCACCGGATGACCCAGAATATCTTGTACTACATGAGCAATGGTATTGATGTAATACTTCTGTAACCAATTACGAGCAAATGGGTTAGGAGTACGGATTACCAAACAATTATTTTCTAATCGCTCCGCACTAGCAGTTTTGATCCAAGTTTCAAAGGTAGGTCGGGATAGTTCAAGCTGTAGGCGCTCTAGTACCTGACTCCACAGACTTTCTATAGGAATTTCCATTATCCACCACCTTTACTACTAATCGTCACAATAGAAGATAAAGCACCAATTTAGCATTGAGACACGCTAGACCTAGAATAAGCTTTTAAGTTGTAATCATTTTGGGACATACCCGGTAGGCACACCACCGATTGATACGGAGAAGCAACGACACATGAAGACAACAAACCATGATTTAGCGCCCAAAAAGATTGATACCAGGGGTTTTCCCCACAGGTTGTGGATGCTCTCATATGGGGTAGTAGTGGTGTTCTTGGGGAGCTGCTCTCTTCTACCAACCAAGACCTTTGAGACTCAACAAAGCCAGACTCAAGACCAAAAAACAATAGAACCTAATCCGGTAATTGTCCCCCCGCCGATTTTCTCGTCGTCTGGAGATCCTAATTTTGTGGTAAAAGTAGTGCAAAATGTAGGGCCTGCGGTAGTTCGCATTGATTCTTCCCGAACAATCACTTCTCGCGTACCAGACGAATTTAACGATCCATTTTTCCGGCGGTTTTTTAAAGACGCAGCGCCACAGCCTAGACAACGGGTAGAGCAGGGTAGTGGCTCTGGATTTATTATTAATTCCTCAGGTCAAATTGTGACCAATTCTCATGTGGTAGATGGTGCTGATAGAGTGACTGTCATACTCAAAGATGGCCGGACTTTTGACGGGAAAGTTTTGGGTGAAGATCCAGTAACAGATGTGGCTACGATCAAAATTGACGCTAATAATCTGCCAACTCTATCTGTGGGTAACTCTGATGCCTTACAACCAGGAGAAGCAGTAATAGCTATCGGTAACCCGTTAGGCTTGAATAATACTGTCACTTCTGGGATTATTAGTGCTACAGGTCGCTCTGGTAGCGATATCGGTGCTAGTGACAAGCGGGTTGATTACATCCAAACGGATGCTGCGATTAATCCTGGTAACTCGGGTGGCCCATTGTTAAATGCTCGTGGCCAGGTAATTGCGATGAACACAGCTATTATTCGAGGCGCTCAAGGCTTAGGATTTGCTATTCCCATCAACACTGTGCAAAAAATTGCCCAAGAATTAATTGCTAAAGGTAAAGTCGATCATCCTTATTTGGGTGTTCAGATGGTAACATTGACACCAGAAAATAAAGAAAGAATAAAAAATGTAGCAGGCGATGGCTTAAATATTACAGCAGATGACGGCGTTTTGCTGGTTGAGATTGTGCCGCGATCGCCTGCATCTGTGGCTGGACTACGAGTTGGCGATGTGATTAAAAGCATTAATAACCAGCCTGTTACTAAAATTGAAGAAGTACAAAAGCTAGTAGAAAAGAGCAAAATCGGTACTAAGTTACCAATAGAAGTGGAACGCAATGGGCAAATTGTTCAAGTAGGAGTCCAACCTGCTCCTTTGCCCGTGAGACGTGAAGGATGATGTTAGAAGTAAGGAGTAAGAAGTACTGAGTGCTGAGTGGGAAAGAATAACTAATGACCAATACAACTCTACCAGAGGCTGCGCCCTAAGCGTAGCTATGCCGCAGGCTTTACGACGCCAGCTCCATTTAGCGAACGCAAGAGCGTCTCGTAGAGAAGCCGAGATGCTCAGTACAAGTGCCCAATGCCCAATGCCCAATGCCCAATTACCAAAAGGAGTTTTTATCATGACTGAATTAGCGCCAATAATTCAATTAGGCAATCCAACATTGCGCCAAAAAGCTGCTTGGGTTGAGAATATTCAAGATGAGCATATCCAAAAATTAATTGAAGACTTAGTCGCCACTGTTGCCAAGGCTAACGGCGTAGGAATTGCTGCGCCTCAAGTAGCACAATCCTATCGTTTATTTATTGTGGCTTCCCGTCCTAATGCCAGATACCCCAACGCCCCGGAAATGCAACCTACTGCGATGATTAATCCCAAAATCATTGCTCATTCAACTGAAGTTGTCAAAGATTGGGAAGGTTGTTTAAGTGTTCCAGGAATTAGAGGGTTAGTTCCTCGGTATAAATCTATTGAAGTGGAATACACTGACTGTCAAGGCAACTTACAAAAGCAAGAATTAACCGATTTTATCGCTCGGATTTTTCAACACGAGTCCGATCATCTCGATGGTATCGTATTTGTAGATCGTCTAGAGAACACTCTCGATATGATCACTGAGCAGGAATATCAACAACGAGTCGTTAACAATTAATAAAAGGAACTAGTACCGCAAGGCGGAAGTCAAAAGTCAAAAGTATTACGGAATAAGCTTTTTAGGGTTTTTAAATCGTTGCTCTATTTACGCGGTGTTGTACTAGTACAGCACTTTAACTCATGATGTATCACTAAGAACATCAAACTAAATGTTCTTAGTGATACATCTGATGCTTCTTTTTTGCTTAATAGCGATCGCTTTTCAGGAAAAACTTTTTGGTTTAGTGACATTGATTCAATACTCCGAATCAGTGTATGGAGGATGTCACCATCAAATCTTTCTGGTGCATTTCCCAAGCTAGGGTACTGTACACAATTTGATCTAAGTCATTATATTTTGGTTGCCAACCCAGTAATTTAGAGATTTTATCAGCATCAGCGATCACACAAGCAGGATCACCAGGGCGACGTTCTGTTTCAATAACCGGAAAATCTACCCCAGAAATAACCTTAACCCGTTCGATAACTTGACGGACACTGTATCCTTGTCCATAACCACAGTTGAGAATTTGGCTTTCGTTACCTTGCTCTAGATAGGTTAAAGCATCTAAATGTGCTGCTGCTAGGTCTTCAACATGAATGTAGTCTCTAATTGCCGTTCCATCTGGTGTAGGAAAATCTGTACCGAAAATTTTTACTCCTAGTCTGCGTTTAAGTGCAGCATCACACGTAACTCGAATTAAATGAGATGCTCCTTTTGACATCTGCCCCAATCGCCCACCAGGTTCTGCTCCAGCAACATTAAAGTATCGTAAAATTACGTAACGTAAATCAGAAGCCTTTGCATAGTCACGAATCAACCATTCACAAGAAAGTTTTGATCGCCCATAGGGGTTAATAGGTTCAGCCGGTGTAGATTCAGTAACAGGACTCGTTTCTGGTTGTCCATAGACAGCTGCTGTACTGGAAAAGATAATTTGGTTCACACCCATGTTGCTGCAACAACGGAGTAAATTCAGAGTGTTGCGAGTATTGTTAGCGTAATAGTCTAGGGGACGAGAAACAGATTCAGGTACATTCAGACTGCCAGCAAAGTGTAAAACTGCCGTAAATTGATGCTGACAAAATACCTGACAGAGACATTCTAAATCTTTTAAATCACCAATAATTAACTCACCATGCAATACTGCTTGGGCTGAACCTGTAGAACAATTGTCATAGACCACAACATCGTAACCTGCTTCGCCCAACTTACAAACCACGTGCGAGCCAATATATCCTGCTCCACCAGTAACTAAGACTTTTTTATTCATCTGCCTTTACCCAGTAATACTACCCGAATGGTTTTGAAGATGATCGCTAAATCTAAAGCTAGGGAATAATTTTTGATGTAGTAGAGGTCGTAAGCTAATTTCTCGTAAGCATCTTCTACTGATGCGCCGTAGGGATACATTACCTGCGCCCAGCCTGTGATTCCGGGTTTGATGACATAACGTAAGTCATAGTAGGGAATTTCTTGTCGCAGCTTGATATCAAATTCTGGCCGTTCTGGACGGGGGCCAATGAGGCTCATTTCTCCCCAAAGAACGTTTAAAATCTGTGGTAGTTCATCGATTCTAGTCAGGCGTAACCAGCGTCCGAATCTAGTAATCCGAGGATCTCGTTCGTTCGCCCACTGCACTCCCCGTTTTTCAGCATCCTGATACATGGAACGAAATTTGTAAACTCTAAAGGGCTTTCCTTCCAAACCAGTCCGCATCTGTGTGTATAACACTGGGCCTGGACTATCTAACTTAATTGCTAGTACTACTAGCAACATCAGTGGAGATAAAAACAGAAATAATAACCATACCAGAATAATGTCTAATAACCGCTTGAGCTTTTGACTAATGCTGTCACCCGCTAAATTAAAACCAGCACCAAAAGCCAGCCAGTTATCCTGAAGCAGAAATGAGGGAAGTTTGTGCCACAAGGTTTCACAAATATCGGGAATCCCGTAGATGGAGACACCAGATAAACGTAACTGCATCAACTGCTGTATCTCTGCACCAGATAATTCCATTGGAGTCGTTACTACTACCCCTGACCAAGGTTGTTGACTCCATTGGGGTAAGTCATTAAGGCTCCCCACAAAAACTCGATTACTTTTTGCTAATTCATTGGTGTTTGGCTCTGCTGTTGCTAGAACAACCAAGCGCCCTAATGAACTGTGTTCTAGAAAAGTTTTGCTAAATAAAATGGCTTTTCTACCTGCACCCAAAATTAGCCAACGGCTGTGTTGAGCTTGTGATCGCACCCACTTGGCTGCCCATATTCTTGATCCCATAGCCCAGATGGTAAATATGCCTAAGCTAGGGAGCAAAATTCCTCGTTTCAAGACCAAATCTTTCCCCCAAACACCAGTAAAGTAAATGAGAGCCGCAATAATGCTACCAACAACAACATTACTAATCAAAATGCGGAATGGAGCGCGTAACCCTGCTATTTGGGTATCTGGATGGTAAGTATCTGCTAAATACAGCCCTGCCAAAACTAGGAAAAAAAATAAATAAATTAAAGGGTCAAAACTATTCAGATTTTGATTAAATCGTAACCATAAAGATAGAGACAAACTCAACAATAAACCCACTATATCCCCTACTAACAGTAATACACAGAGAAGATTATCTGTCTGAGAGAATTTCTTGGTTTTTTTGCCAATAGCAAGAGTAATAGTCATTTGCAGAGATTAGTAAAAATTAGAAAAATTACAGCATAGATATAACAAAAATGGACGCAAGCAATAATTATCCTGAAATTTGAGTATGAGATTTCAATAGTTAAAAATATTTAAAACCCGTCAGCAAACTAAATGATAAGCTATCGAAAACAAAAGCCTGGTTTTACTAAAAAAACCAAGTTTCGTGAACTTAATCAAAAAAGTCATATTGTGTGTTTCACCATATCTTTATTAACCCTTTATTTTTAATCCTTATTTTAGCTATCCAACCATGTAGAAATTACGTAAATATTTGGATTTATATACAAATAGTATTTGATTTTTGAAAAAGCTCCGTACATCTGGAAAAACATAAAATCAGATGAGAATTCAATTCCGCTAAACCTTGCTGTAAAAAGCTTATGACGAAATTTGCTGTTCATTTATCACTATATATTTATTGATTTACTTGGGGCAGTAGTCACTGAGCGAACCTGTCCTGAGCGCAGCCGTAAAGCCTGCGGCATAGCTACGCTTAGGGCGTAGCCTCTCCAAGAGTTGTATTGCCTTGAGCGACTTGTGCCGAGCGTACCCCCCGTAGGAGTACGCTATCGGCGTCGCTAAAATATTCCTTGGGTAAATACATTACCAGTGTTTATAGTAAATTATACATTATAAGTTAAGTAATATAATCAATAAAAAACCGTAAAAATACGTAGGTTTTTTCACAGAAAAACCTTGATAATCTTTAACTAAATCTTTATGGATTATTCAGATCCAGTTGCAATCAATAAGGAGCAATTTTAGAGAACATTAGACTAGTTGATAAGTAGGTAGGCATAATTAAATGTAAATATGTCATTGCGTTTGCGTAACAAATCCAATGACAGTCCATATTATATTTATTTACACCCATCCACTTATATCACCTTTCCTGTTCCACTTCTTTGCTCTATATTCAGTTCTCACTTCGGTGCAATACAGTCGGAACGTCACCCTGAATTTGCTGACACAAACACTTCCCTCTCCTTGCCAAGGAGAGGGTTAGGAGTAAGGTTGAAAAATGTACTTTATGCAAACGAGAACTGCTTTATATCAGTACAAATGAGCCAACTAAATGTTTAACAGTTTCCATATATAGAGTATTAGGTGAATTATGCCTTCTTATCAAAACGAGCAAGACCTGATTAATTTTCAACACTATTGGCTAACTGTAAAAAGACGTTGGTTACTAATAATAACCATTATGGGGTCGGTCTTAGGAGTCACAGTGTTGATTACTTTTAGTCAAAAACCAATTTATGAAGCCGAGGGCAAACTCCTTTTTAATAAGCAAAGTGGTGTCTCTTCCCTTACAGGTGCAAGTGAGCAGGTGGGACAACTGGGACAACTCAGTGGAGTGACAAGTCTCTCTAACCCTTTGGAAACTGAAGCCGAAATCATTCGCTCCTACCCCCTAAGTCAAAAAACTATTGCTAAGTTGCATCTCAAGGATAGTCTGGGACAACCATTAGAAATAGATAATTTTCTACCTAACTTGAAAATCAAGAGTATCCGAGGGACGGATATTTTACAACTTTCTTACCGTAGTGCTAATCGTCAAGAAGCCACAGCTATCGTCAATACATTGATGAGTGCTTATCTGGAAAATAATGTTCGGATTAACCGTTCCGAAGCCACAGCAGCACGAAAATTTTTAAGCAAGCAATTACCTCTAATCGAGGCAAAAGTCACACAGGCGGAAGCAGGACTGCGTCAGTTTAAAGAAAAATACGAGGTTATTTCCCTAGAAGAAGAAGCTATACAAGGAGTCAAAAGGCTGAATGACTTATCCAGCCAGATAACCCAACTACGCGCGCAGTTAGTTGATGCTAAGAGCCGTTCTAGTGCTTTCCAAAATCAATTGGCATTGAACACACGGCACGCTATGGCACTCACTAGCTTAAGTCAATCCAAAGCAGTACAACAAGTGCTATCAGAATATCAGAAGGTTCAAGACCAGTTAGCAGTGCAGAGGTCACAATTTACCGATGAACACCCAGTCATTACTAGTTTGTTAAGTAAAGAACAAGCTCTCAAAAAGCAGTTAGAAGGAAGAGTGACCCAAACTCTGGGTAGTTCACAGCCTATCCCAGAGCAAGATTTACAAATAGGAGAACTCAAGCAGACTCTAACTGCTAATTTGGTGCAAGTGGAAGTAGAACGGTTGGGATTGGAGAATCAAGTTGGTGTGTTGATGAAGGAATTTGTACATTATCAAGCACGTCTCAGAAGCCTACCCAAACTGGAACAACAACAGTTACAGCTAAAACGACAGCTACAAGTAGCACAAATAACCTATGAACAAATATTGAAAAGATTGCAAGAAGTTGAATTAGTAGAGAACCAAAATGTAGGCAACGCCACGATTGTTTCTGAGGCTTTAGTTCCTAAGAAGAAAATTTCTCCTCGTATTAGCTTGAATTTGGCACTAGGGGGATTTTTAGGATTCTTCTTAGCTATTGGAGCAGCTTTATTGCTAGAAGCTGTAGACAAGTCTGTGAAGACAGCAGAAGAAGCCCAAGAGTTATTGGACTATCCCTTGTTGGGTACGATTCCGGTTTTTGATCAAAAAGCTAGACTGGCTCGTGGTGAGAGTCCAACCGAATTAGTGGTACTCAATAACCCTTATTCATCGGTTAATGCAGCCTTTGAAATGCTCCAGACTAACCTGGGTTTTACCCTTTCTGATAAGGAACTGAACGTGATTGTGGTTAGTAGCTCTGTGATGAATGAGGGCAAGTCTTTTGTGGCAGCTAACTTAGCAGTTGCTACTGCCCAGATGGGACGGCGAGTGCTATTGATTGATGCAGATATGCGTCGCCCTCGTCAACACGAAATGTGGCAGCAATCTAACTTAATGGGGTTAAGTAATGTTTTAGTAGGGCAGGCTACGTTAGCAGAAGCTGCCAAGGAAGTGGTGATAAATCTAGAATTGCTCAGTTCTGGCACCATACCGCCCAACCCTGTTGCACTACTAGACTCACAGCGGATGAATGGGTTACTGCAACAAGCTGCCCAAGATTATGACTGCGTGATTATTGACACTCCGCCTTTAAGCCTTTTGGCAGATGCCTCGATTATAGGCAAAATGGCAGATGGAATTTTGCTAGTTACACGTCCTGGTGTAGTTAATTCTGATACGGCTAAGACTACAAAAACACTATTAGAACATTCGCGTGTGACTGTGTTGGGAATGGTGGTGAATTGTATAACTACTGATCATAATGACTACAGCTACTACTACTCCAATACAAATACTGGAGAGAATAATTCAAGGAAGAAGGATAAGATTAAGTCTAACTTAAGTAGAATCACTGGATTAAGACTGCTTTAACTGGTTAATAATTTGGCTAAATCAGTGTTTTTTCTGAGGTGGTTCCAGATTTAGGTTGTGTAAAGTTATAGGCGCAATATGAAGTTAATGTGGATGATTTAGGAATTCAATCATGGATTTTAATATTCATAGAGGATTCTTATTTACTTTTTGAAATATGCCAATGGTGTTCAACAAACACCATATTTTAACTTCTAAACTACTTAATTTTTTATAAAAGTAATTTAGAACCCCTAAAAAATACTGGATAAAGTAAATAAAATGTTAAGAAAACTGGCAATTCTCCTTACTCATCCAGTTCAGTATTTTGCACCTGTATTTCGTGAGTTAGCACAGCAACCAAATTTACAATTAAAAGTATTTTTTGGGTGTAATCATGGGGTAATACCAAGAGAAGATCCTAACTTTGGCGTAGTGTTCCAATGGGATTGTCAGCCAACAGCAGGTTTTGAACACGAGTTTTTATCTCACAATTATTTGGAAGATTTAAAAGGCTTAAGAGGCATCAGATTAGCGGCTAAAGCTTTTACTGCTATTAATCGCTATCAACCTGATGCTGTACTGATTTTTGCTTATTCACCTACTTTTATTACCGCTAGTACTTTGTTGCTATGTCTAGCTGGACACAAGTTAATGCTCAGGGCAGACACAACAGATGAGGCATTATCACGTTCTTATATTAAGGACAAAATACGTCAACTATTCTTGTCTTTTTATTATCGTCAATTTACTCATTTTTTCCCTATTGGAACAGATTCTATAAATCATTATTTGCGGATGGGAGTAGATAAGAGTCGTATGACCTTAGCTCACTACGCCATTGATACAGAGTTTTTTCAAAAACAGGTGGACTTTTGGCTACCACAGAGGGAAACTTTACGAGCCAACGCAGGTATTAGAGAACAAGACCATGTTCTGATTTATTGTGGCAAGATGTTTCCACCAAAAAATCCTTTAATAATTCCTGATGCCTTAGAAAATCTATCACCAGTAGAAAAAGAAAAAATTTGGTTTTTTGCTGTGGGAGATGGGGAATTAAGAGAAGAATTTGAACGAAGAATAAAAGTACAGCTAGGTGAAAGAGCAATTTTTGCTGGTTTTAAAAATCAGTCGGAATTAGGTCAATATTATGCAATAGGAGATACATTAATTCTACCTTCTAAAAGTGGAGAAACTTGGGGATTAGTTGTTAATGAAGCCCTTCACTTTGGCTTGAGAGTTATTGTAAGTAATAAGGTTGGTTGTGCAAAAGAATTGATAACAGATATTAAAATTGGTAGAATTTTTTCATCTAGTAACTTCCTTGAATTGGCAAATATAATTTCGCAAGAAATCTTGCAAAATAACTTAAAATCTAAAGAATTAAAATTATTGTTTAATTCAAGTAACCTAGCTAAAAATGTTTATGTAAATTTAATTGTATAGGTAATATATGATTGCATTTAATTTTAGTAATATTCGCTCAAACAATCCAATTGGGAAACTTATTCGTTTTCCTTTATCTTTATTACCTACAAAATCTATACTTCCTATTCTACAAGGGCCAGCAAAAGGAATGAAGTGGATTGTGGGAAGTGGAGTACATGGAATGTGGCTAGGCTCATATGAAGCAGATAAGCAAAAGCTAATGACTGAGTTATCGCTTGAAGGCACTACTGTTTTAGATATTGGTGCGAATGTAGGTTTTTTTAGTATCTTCTTGAGCCGTTTAGTTGGAGCAACAGGTAAAGTAATATCTTTTGAACCATTACCTAGAAATATTGAATTTATTCATCAGCATATACAGTTGAATAAAATAGATAATATTGAGGTTATTTCAGCAGCAGTAAGTGACAAATTAGGGAAAAATAACTTTGCTAGTTCTCATTTATATGCACAAGGATATTTGACAGATAACGGAGATTTAGAAGTTTCTGTAATTACTTTAGATTCCTTACATAATTTAACTAACTTAGTTAGTTTAGTGAAAATAGATGTTGAGGGTGCTGAAGCAAATGTATTAAAAGGCGGAGAAAAATTTTTTCAAGAACATAGACCAATTATATTATTAGCTACACATGGAAAAAAGCAAACTAATGATTGTCAAGTTATTTTGCATAAATATAACTATTTTATGACATTAATAAATAAAGATTTATATGGATTTGATTGCGATGAATGGTTGGTCAAGCCTAACAAATGCTCATTATGAATTATAAAATAATAATTATTGGCAATACTTCCGAAAGTTCTCAATTAGGTTCTATATTGATCAGAGCATTTCAAGAGTTAAATATTTTGTTTGATACCAGCGATACAAGCTGGAATTCCTATGCTCCATCTATGAAAAATTCCTGGGGCAAAATATTTTTTAAAATATCAGGAAAACGTCCTTTGGAATGGTGGTCGTTTAATAAAAAAATAGTTAACTGTATAAATGAGTTTAGTCCACAAGTCGTTTTAGTAACAGGAATTTTTCCTTTAACAAATGAAGTATTCGATATCTGTTCTCAAATAGGTACAAAGATTGTTAATTACTTAACTGATTATCCGTGGAATCCCAACCATAAGAGTGCATTTTTTCTATCCAATCTTAAAAAGTATGATTTAGTTATAAGTACAAAAACCAAAATATTATCAGAGCTAATTAAACATGAAGTTAAAAAAGTTCATTTTTTGCCATTTGGCTATGATGCATTTCTTTGTCACCAACCGATAAAAGTTTCTCAAGTTGAGCAAGATTTATTTAAAGCAGATATTTCCTTCATAGGTACAGGTGATAGTGAACGTATTCCTTTTTTGGATGCTATAGCTTCATTAAATGGATTTAATTTAAAAATTTATGGCAGAGCTTGGCATAAATTGAATTTAAAAAAATGGCAAAAGCTACCAGCAGTTTTTGAACATGAATTACGGTTAGCCACTTATTGTTCTAAGTTGTCACTTGGTATTGTTAGAAAACGTAATAAAGATGAGTCAACTATGAGAACATTTGAAATAGCTGCCTGTGGTGGATGTGGTATTTATGAGGACACCTCAGAACATCGTAAAATTTTGTCCGGCTATCCCGAATATGGATTCTTTTCTTCACCTGAAGACTTAGCAAATAAATGTAAGTGGCTCTTGGATCATCCAATAGAAAGAGAGCAAATGAGGCAACTAGGCATCCAGTTTCTAGTTAAAGAATCAAACACTTATACTGCTAGATTGAAGACTATTTTACAATGGTGCGCTCAGGATTAAATATGCTCATACTACTTTTAAGTATTGTAATATGATTAGTGCTGTTCTTGTTACATATAATCGTGCAGAAAGACTGAAATTAGCAATACAAGATATTCTAAATCAATCTTTTGCCAATTTTGAACTTATTATTTGTGATGATTGTTCGCCAGATCATACAAAGGAAATTTGTGAGGAATTTGCTGCCAAAGATAATCGGATTCATTATGTTAAACGCGATCGCAATTTAAGAATGCCTCACAATCTTAACGAAGGTATCAGAATAGCAAAATATGAATATGTTGCTATTTTACATGATGCTGATAGGTACGAGCCAGAACTGTTTGCTCTATGGTACGAGGCATTAGACAAATATCCCAATGTAGCATTTGCTTTCTATCAACATACAACTATTAATGACACCGAAAAAATTGTCCGCATATGTAAAGAGTCATTTGAAGGAGTAGTATCAGGTAAATATCTACTACGTCAAATATTTTTTCGTCGTTGGGGATTTGATTCACCCGTATTTGGTATTGCGATAGGCCGAAAATCACTATTTGAAAAATTGGGAATGTTTAACTCAATATATGGCTTTTATGCCGACGTTGATATGTGGATGTCGCTTCTCCATGACTGGGATGCATTTTATGTTGCAAAACCTGTTGTCCGAAGCTATATAGAAACTCGACAGTTTGATGATAATACCTGGAAGATCAGTTCGATGATAAAAGAGATGCATCTCAAGCATCGGGAAATTGAGTTTTTTCAATCTGGTTGGTTACGTCTAACTATCGAACGACTTATCTATTATGTTTACTCCTACATAGTTAACATTTATTATCTTTTGCTAAATTATAAGCATAAAGACTTGAATAATCTAGTTTTAGCTAGAAACTTTCTTAAAAAAGATACCTTTTTTTTACTTCCTTTTTGGTTAATTCTGATTGTTTTATACCCTTTTAGAGGGATACTTAATTTTCCTAGTTATATTCCCAGTAAAAATAATTGAGCGCTCAAGGAGAAGGTAGAGAAATAGTATTGATAATAGCATCAAATGCTGAAATTGCTTGATGTTTGCCAGTATTGACAGCAGTTTAGGTTTAAGGAGAAGACTTATGACTTCATTTTTAAGTTTTCTTTCTAAGAAAGTAGAAAGATATATTGAAATATTGTTTAAAATCGATAACTTTCGCCGAGTCAGAATGATTAAGGGTAAAGTATTTGTTTACTTACCATTTATTAAAAAATTAGATAAACATCTTTCCAAAAGAAGTATTAGCAATCTGAGTAGGGAAGCACTCAATTCGACAGATAAGATTTCTCCTTGCTTTTTAACTGCAATCCCTCATCCAACAACTGGGATAGGTCATGCTTTTTCGGAATGGAATACGGGTCGAATTATTGCTAAAATTTGTGGACTTCAATTTGTCCATATATCCTTACCTTCTGGATGGAATAAATTTCTTGCATTTGAAGGTAATAATATTTCTCTTAAGGAAGTACTAAAAATACCCAGCATTAGGATTGTTAGGTTACCTGAGTTTAATTATAGAACAACAGATCCATGTCTCGAAATTAAAAATATTATTAGTTCCTACAAGCCCAAATATCCAACTCTATTTGTTTTGGCAGATGGACAAAATCTATATCAACATCATCTCTTTTTGAATGAGCTAAAACTCTGCTACTTTAGCTCGCATTTACCGTCTAAAATTTTATTAAAGATGAAGTCTGGTAATAAAAGAATGCTTACAGTTGCAGTTCACATAAGAAGAGGCGATATAGAATTAATGCGCCAAAAGCATCACAGCAATTGGAAGGAACGTTATCTAGAATTAACATTCTTCTCAGAGCTATTGGAAGTTGTCAGAAATTCTCTTCCAGCTTATGATATGACCTTTAATATCTACTCTCAAGGTAACGAAAAAGACTTCTCATCTCTGTTATGTTTCAAGGATACGAATCTGTTTATCAACTATGATCAGTATGAGACGATGAATGATAAGGTATTTAGTGACATACTTGTTTTAAGCCCTAGCGGATTCTCATTTATGGCTGGCTTAATTTCAAACAGCTTTAAGATAGCAAGATACCCCTGGTGGCATGATATCCCTGACGATAAAGACTGGTGCAGAGTGTCTAATAAACCATCTCAAGACTCTCAAAATATAGCTAATAAACTTTTATCTTTTTTTAGCAATCAGTTAGTTTAGCATTGCATTAAATTCTGAGTAACTTTCGACTTTATAAATTTATGCAAATAGTCAAAGTTTTGAAGCCGTTAGTTGATCGGTTTCCAAGTTTAGCACAGATGTATCGAATCTCGCGAGATAGACAATTTCTTTCAGAAACACCCAAAGATACACCAATGGGTTTCAAATTTTCTGGTGATCCAGTTATGCAACAAGGACTATTTGAAACTAGAGAATGGAATGTAGCAGTCAAATGTTTAGAAAAAGTAGATGTTTTTATTAATATCGGTGCAAACATTGGCTATTACTGTTGTCTAGCTCTAAAGTTAGGTAAATATGTTTTTGCTTTTGAAGCAATTGATTTGAACGTACAGTATCTTACTAAGAATATCAGTGCTAACAAATGGGATGAGAGTATCGAGATTTTTCCAGTTGCTTTAAGTAATAAAGTGGGTTTAGTAGATATTTATGGTGGTGCGAAAGGAGCATCGTTGGTTAAGGGATGGATGGGGATACCGGAGCACTATGTCAGGACTATTCCTACTACAACCCTAGATAATATTCTGTGCGACAGGCTTTCAGGTAAACAATGTTTTGTTCTAATAGATGTTGAAGGTGCAGAAAAAAATGTATTAGAAGGTGCAACCAAGCACTTATTACTAAAACCTAAACCCATTTGGATGGTAGAAATTGCAACTAAAGAGCATCAGCCTCAGAGCATTAAGATCAATCCAAATCTTATTGCCACGTTTGAGTTATTTTGGAGAAACGGTTACGAATGCTTTACTGCGGATGGATTATTTCGTAGAATTTCCAAACACGAGGTTGTCGAGGTTAGCGAAACTGGTCATGATAACTGGTCAGTACATAACTTCTTGTTTATGGATGACAGTATAGCTAATCAAATACGAAATACTTTATAGATTGCTGAGTTAATCACATATGTCCTTAATTAAACGCAGACTTGCAGAATTTATCAATCAGTTGGGATACGAAATTAGTCGAAAACCTTCCTTCAAAGTAGTAGGTGAGGTACAAGATGCTTTTAATGAACAAAAGAGAATTTGTCAATTTTTGGCTAAAGATGTTAAAGTTGTCTTTGATGTTGGTGCAAATATTGGACAATCAGCAGCTAAGTATAGAAGTCTATTTTCTTTGGCAACCGTATATTCTTTTGAACCTTCTAAGAGTTGTTATAGCGAGATAGTAACTTTAGCCAAGAAAGACTCAATGATAATTCCTTTCAATATTGCTCTGGATTGTGAATTAGGAAGTAGCGATTTTTATGATACAGGTGGTCAAACTGCTTCACTTCTAGCACCATCAGATCAGGTGTCTTACTTCTATCCAGAAACTTACTTTGAAGTAAAGCGCGTAATAAATGTTCCTGTCAACACGATTGATAACATATGCACAGTCCATAATGTGCTTAATATTGATATTCTTAAAATGGATACTCAGGGGACAGAAGACAAGGTATTGATTGGTGCTGAGAATATGCTTAAAGGTGCTCATATTGATTTAATTTATACTGAAGTGTCTTTTACTGAAATTTATAATGATCAGGTTATCTTTTATGAGCTTTGCCGCCTACTGAGTCAATATGGTTATTATCTTTTTAATTTATATGACTTTGTTAGAGGTTCTAATGGTGTGATAGTCGGTACTGATGCACTTTTTCTAAGAAAAGAACTATATGAACTTGTTATTAGAACTAACATAGGAGATGAATAAAATGATAGGAGCAGATTTTGAATATATTAAAAAATTACTTAATGCTGGTTTGATTTCTTCTCCATGTTTAGACCTTGGTGCAGGTGGTGGCGGTGAAGGAAATAATTGTAAAAATTTACTCCAAAATGCTGGATTAAAATACATTGGAACCGATATGTATCCAGGGGAAGGAGTTAATATTGTTGCTAATTTTGAAGATTCAAAAACTGAAATTAATAAAGCATTTGGAAATAAATTTCCTTCCATTTTAGTTCTTAATGTTCTAGAGCATACTTTTGATCCAATCAGAGTATTAGATAACGTATTTTCTATTTTAGAACCTAATGGAACTTGTGTTATCATCACTCCAACAGTATGGCCAATTCATGATTATCCAGTTGATTGTTGGCGAATTAATCCTACTTTCTATAAAGAGTATTGTAAGCGTCGTTCGGTTGATTTGTTAGAAGAATATTTTGAATATGTAGGATTTTATAATGTTAAAACTAATTTGAACAAAATTGCTCATACATACGTATTGCCAAAACCAGAAAAAAATAAATTTGGATTGATGTACTCTAAGACTATTCACAAGCTTTTTAATACCTATGGAAGGTCAATGTCATGCGCTTCACACATTGCAGTGGGTGCTGTTATTAAAAACAGTATTAAATAGATTAAAACTTAGCTCGACTTTATCTAAATCAAAGAACGCAACCCCTATATTTGACAAAAGTTATAGCCCAGAGAGCAAAACTTTTTATATTGTCATTAATTCTAGTAGCATCTAAAAATTCAAAGGTACTGATAAATCAGGATTTCAAGTTAGGTGATCGCTGCTTTGGCAAATAGATAAAGTCGAGTTGAGAGAAGATTTAAAATATTGCTAATCATACTAAAGTTATCCTCAAATTTATTGCAAAATACTATATTTCTCAAGATGTTACATTTATTAAATCTAAAAATAATACAGTATGTTGATGTTTTCTTATCAGTAATCCGTGAAATGAACCCCATCAAGGTATTTATGTATGAATGTAGAAAGACGTGCTTTAAATGGCATTGTTGTTAATATTTTCTCATTTGCTTTCAATTTGGGTCAGACTGTTTTAATTGTCCCAATTCTCATTAAATTTTGGGGTGTCGAGAGTTATGGATTATGGCTAACGATATCTGCATTTCTAAGTTTATTGCAAACTATTGATAATGGTCATCAAAACTATGTTGGTAACGAGTTAACTAAGTTTTACATAACTGGATCTGATACAAAAAAATTAAAACAGACATTAGCTTCTAGTATTTGGATGGCGGGAATATTAGGCTGTTTGCAATTAATAATATTAATTGGAATAATAGCTTTTGGTTTTATAGAAAAAATTTTAGGAAGTAATTCAGTAATAACAGAAAATCAAGAAATTGGAGTTGCACTTATTGTTTTAGTAGTGACATGGATATTAACTGGTTCTGTTGGGGGTATTCTATCTCGTCTTTACTTACCACTTGGAATGTATGTAAGGTTTACCACCTGGGGAATAATTATACAGTTTTTTAAAGTAACTAGTATTTTATTGACTGCTATATTAGGAGGAAAACTACTGGTAGCTTGTATCGCTAGCAGTTTGGTTTCCTTAATTGTATACATATTTTTCTTTAGAGAAGTATATCAAATTTTTCATAACCTTTATCCCTTTTGGACTAATGGTAGTTGGAGAATAGCATTTACTAATGTTTCTAAATCGTTTTTTATTACAGGTGTAGGATTTTTATCACAATTACAAAATAATGGGTTAACTTTATTTGTGTCTGGCATAGTTGGAGCAGCATTTATTCCTGTACTTAGCACTATGCGAACTATTACTAATATTTTTTTAGCGGGAACTGCAATTGTAACCATGTCATTAATACCTGAGATGACCCGCTATCATACTCAGGGTGAACATAAAAAATTAGCAGATATGATTTCTACGGCTTGGTGGTCAGGGGGCTTATTAATTAATCTTGGCTTAGTGATTACACTACCATGTATCGAGCCAATATATTTACATTGGACAAGAGGTCAAATCAGCTTTAATTGGGTGCTTTACCTAATATTAGCTTGGTCAATTTCGCTAAAAAACTTTGGTAATCCTCAAAGCATTTATCTAATGGGGATTAATCATATAAAAGCACAAACAACAATTGCGGTTGTGCAAACGGCAATTATTTTAGGCATAACTAGCCTTTTTTTGGCTAAATATGGCTTGGTTGCGGTAGGTATAGCAATAGTCTGTAGTGAAATCATTGGTTCAGGAATAATGGCAACAATTTACACCATCTTAGAACTGAGAAGTCTGGGTGGTAACTTACTCTTTACTAGAATTGTTTCAGCTTTTTTTGCTGTTGTCATAGTGGGGTTGACTTATATGTCTGTAGGACTATATTGGTTGAGTCCCTTAATTGCATCAATAGTTGGAGGAATAATTTTGATAGGACTATATTTATGGCAATGGCAATATTTATCTATAGATGTGCGTTATAGACTAATTAAACTATTTTATAAATTTACATCTTTAAGCTATAAGCATCCGACTTGAGTCTTGCTAAGTATACTGAAAACCAAAGTTTTCTTCGGCAACCTTTTAGTCAGCTTGGATTTTCAAAAATCAAATGGATTTTTATAGTCAAGATTAACATCAAATCTAAACTAGAAGTTGACGAATTCTAGTTTTTTGTCCAACTAAATGGATATGGGATGATAAGTTACAGAACTACTACATTCACAAAAATGAATAAACTTTCTTATTTAGACACAACATTAGTATTTCTACTAATATTTTCAGTTATTCCAGGTTTTTTTAGCCTTTTTGAATTGTCTTTGGGAATTTTTGCTGCTATTCCTTTAATTCTGATGATGCGATTGTCAGTGTTAGATGGAAGTTTGGAAACTCGGATGCTATCAATAAGCTATTCAATCAGTCAATTTATTTGTTGGGTCATTGGGTTCTTAGGTTGCATATATTTTCTATCTCCAAAAGGCTTCAATATTGGGACTCATACCGTAGTTACAATGGTTTTGATTAACCTAATAATGTGGGGAAGTTTAATAGGTACTTTAATTGCTGAACCTTTTAAAAAATCTCAGTCGAAAAGCTTAAATTATAATGAACCAATCACAAATGAATTAACCTCTAAAGGATTTCAAATAACTGGTGCAATTTTTGTATTTTTTCTTGTTGTCAATTATTTAAGTGGTGGTTTTTTCGCTAGGCAACAGATTGGAAACATGGTGGAGCCTGGAACCATATTATACTTTTTAAGTGCTTTTAGTACATTGCAGTATTTATTTTTTGTATTCTTAGGATTTCGCTTAAATCGACCACTTCTGAATCAATCAAATATTGTTAATCTAATAATTGTGCTTTTCTGTATGCTAATAGCTAGTCTAACTGGTGGACGTGGCATGAGTATTCGGATGCTTATTTATACCATTTTAGGAAGCTTTTATTCAAAGCTTAAGTCTAAAGATATCAAAAAATTTATTGTAATTTCAATCCCATTTGTTTTGTTTTTTACTATTATAATTGGCAATGTTAGAGGAAACTTAGATTTTAGTGAATCTATAAATCTAGTTACTCGTATAACACTTATAGGTAAAGCTGCCACTGGAAATTTAGAAGCAACAGGATCTGATTATGATGATCCTCTTTATAGTACTTTTACGAGAATCGCAGAGCCTACAGGACAAATAGTAATCGATCATGTTGCTGAGACTGGATCTTATATTGGGTTACGCAACTTTGAGCGTATTGCAACAGCATTTATGCCTAAAATTATAGGCGACAAAGAGCCTATGGATGATGGAGGGGAAAGATTAAGAGATGAATATGGTGTATATATCACTCAATTTACTAACGCACCTATAACTTCTATGGCTGATGCTTTTGAGAGGGGAGGTTATGTAGCAGTTTTTATGTTTTCACTAATTATGTCTTTCTACTTAACAAAACTAAGTGGATATATTGGCAGGTTAAAAAAACAATTACTAAAAATAACTTTAAGGATATCTTTTGCTTACACTTGCTCTGTACTTTATGCTCCAAGTATTCTTGGATGCATTAGCGTTGTAACTTACAATTTTATTAGAGATGGTTTGTTGATATGGGCTTTGATATTTGTGCTAGAAGCAACAACAAAAAAAATTAAAAGTGTATAGTAAAAAACCTAGCAAGAAATTCTATAAAAGTAAGCTTAACACTTTTTATCAAGACTTTAATTAGGAATTTTTATCATTTCTTTAAAAAAATGAGGATATTTTTTTTGTTAACAGATGCCTTTGGAGGGCGCGGGGGTATCTCACAGTACAACCGAGACTTTATTAACTGTCTCTGTAGTGCTGAGAACTGTCATGAAGTAGTAGCTATTCCCCGGAACGTTGTTGATCGTATAGAAACTTTGCCTCAGAAACTCACATATATTACTTCAGGAATAAAAGGTAAGTTGGCTTACATTTGTACCATTTTTCATACTATCAGAGCCAACCCCAAATTCAATTTAATTGTCTGTGGTCATCTTTATATGCTACCACTTGCCTGGCTAGTTAAACTGTGGACAAAAGCGCCTATCCTTCTAGAAATCTATGGCATCGAAGCCTGGAAGCCTCATAATAGCCTAGTTAACTATTGTCTTCCAGCAGTAGATTATGTTGTCTCTATCAGCCAAATTACATTGGATCGCTTTCAATCTTGGGCAAATATACCCAAAGTGCAACAATTTTTACTGCCAAATGCGATCGCTCTTGACCAGTATAGGCATGATGACAAAAATTATGAACTTATTTCCCAGTATGGACTGAAGGAGAAGATAGTTCTGATGACATTGGGACGCTTGGACTCTTATGAACGATATAAGGGGTTTGATGAAGTAATCGAGTTGCTGCCTAAATTGAGTGAAATAATTCCTAATTTATCCTACTTAATAGTGGGAGAAGGATCGGATAGAGAGAGATTAGAAGAAAAAGTGCGATCGCTTAATCTTCAGGCAAAAGTGATTTTCACAGGATTTATTTCTGAAGCCAAAAAAGCCGACCACTATCGCCTAGCAGATGTTTATGTGATGCCGAGTAAGGGAGAAGGATTTGGCTTTGTTTTTTTAGAAGCAATGGCTTGCGGTATTCCCGTAGTTGCGAGTAAAGTTGATGGCAGTCGTGAGGCAGTACGAAATGGTTTACTAGGCATTCTTGTTAATCCTGATGATCCAGAAGAAGTAAAGGCGGGAATTCTAGAGGCATTAAAGCGTCCCAAAGGAGTAATACCACAAGGATTAGAGTATTTTTCCTATGAAAATTTTGAGCGGAGGTGTCATCAGATTTACGACGAAATATTGCAAGCATTTAACGTGTGAAAAGTTTTCTGAATTGCAATTCAAGAATCACTCAAAAACTCTGCTCAAAATCACAGTTATATTGCTCAATTTACCAATCAAATCCTTAAACACATGTGCGGTATATACGGTTACATAGGCAGAGGAGACTTTAATTCATCAAATGTATTAGCTGCTCTGCATCATCGAGGCCCTGATTCCCAAGGTACATGGCAAAGAAATGTAGGAGCAAACCACATTCACTTACTGCATACTCGTCTGGCAATTCTTGACCTTAGTCCTGCTGGGCATCAGCCTATGGTAGATGTAAAAACAGGTAATGTGATTATTTTTAACGGGGAAATTTATAACTTCTTGGAACTACGCCAAGAATTGAAAGCACAGGGTATAGAGTTTACCTCTCATAGTGATACAGAAGTTTTGTTATTAGGTTATCGTGTCTGGGGTGAGCAAATAGTAGAACGCCTAGACGGTATGTTTGCTTTTTTATTGTTTGACTCTATTCAACAACGCCTGTTAGTAGCACGGGATCACATTGGAATTAAACCACTATACTATGCTCAAACTCGCGGCGGAGGCATTGCTTTAGCATCGGAAGTACGGGCATTAATTACGTCTGGATTAGTAGCAACAGACTGGGATGAACAGAGTATCTATGAGTATTTAATATCTGGCAGCATCCAAGAGCCACGGACTATCCGACAAGCGATTAAGGCTTTTCCCCCTGCTCATTATGCTTATATTGATTTGCAGACAGACTTAGCCACTATATCTACCCCTATTCGTTATTGGAATTTAGCCCAACACGTATGCAATCACATAGGAAAACCGACATCTCACATAAGTCATACCGAAGTTTTGCTAGATACTCTTAAAGAGCAACTCATTGCTGATGTTCCTGTGGGTTTATTTTTGTCAGCCGGGATAGACAGTACAGTGCTTGCTAGTATGCTAGCTCCAGTTATGCAAGGTCATCTCTCCACTTTTACCTTCGATTTACAAGACTCTACTAAAGATGAGAGTAATTTGGCAGCTATGACTGCACAAAAACTCCAGCTAAAACATCATGTAGCTTATCTATCTCATAAAACGCTAAGTACTTGGTTAGTTGATAGCTTTACAGCAATGGATCAACCATCATCAGATGGTACAAATACTTATCTTATTTCTAGAGCTTCATTACAACATGGTATAACCGTTGTTCTTAGTGGTTGTGGTGCAGATGAGTTACATGGTGGCTATCGTCATTTTGTTTCCATACCAAAGTTATATCAACTAGGAAAGTGTTTGGGTGGCATGAAGTCTCTACTTCTGCCTTGGATAGAAAATATCAAGGGCTGGCGTAAGAATTCTATTTATCAAGAAAGATTAAATCTTTTATTCCAGCAAATAGATTCACCTTCCAGAATGTTAAGAGAAACGCGGCGTTTCTTTACCCCTAAGCAAATATCTGACTTTTGGACTGTAGCACCAGATTTTTACAATCCAGTGGCAAATTGGGATGATGATACAGATAACAAACTTAATCTTGATGTGGAGACTTTAATTTCTCTTGGTGAAATTAAAGGCTATCTGAGAAATACCTTACTAAGAGATAGCGACTGGGCTACAATGGCGAATCAGCAAGAACTACGCGTACCCTATTTAGGTAGGCGCTATATAGAAAAAGTAATGCAAATTCCTTGGAGTGAGAAACGAACAACTAAAAAACAGAAAAAGCCCCTTTTATCTGGTCAGATTCCACCAACCTTACAGCACGCTCTGAACCGTCAGAAAACAGGCTTCGATTTAGATTATGCAATGTATTTAAGCGGGCCTCTGCGAGACTGTTTACACGCAGCTTTTACTCACCTTAATCAAGCTCACGGCTTTCAACTAAATGCTGACCGAGTAGAACATGATTTAAAAATTAGCGACCCGACAAAACAAGTTCGTCGTTACTGGGCGCTGACGAGCCTTGGGTTTTATCTGCAAAATCATAGCTAGCTAGTAATGCAAAACCAACTCAAGATTCTGCACTACATCCCCGTTTACGCCCCCGCTTGGCAGTTCGGTGGCCCTGTACTTAGTGTTAGCCAACTTTGTGAAGGATTAGCCGCCCTTGGTCATCAAGTAGAAGTGTTTACTTCTAATGCTGGGTTAAATAATCAATCAGAATTGCCCCTCAATCAGCCAGTCATCCGTAATGGAGTCAAAGTCACATATTTTCAGCAAGAACCAGGAATTGGTATTCATTGCCCAGGTATGGAGGAAGCAGTAACAGCAAGAGCCAGGGAATTTGACATTATCCATGTCACAGGTGTTTGGCAGCGTACTAGTGGAGCGGCTTGCAAAGCAGCCAAAAATCAAGGTGTTCCTTATGTTGTTTCCCCTAGAGGCGCACTTGGACCTTACTCCTGGCAGCAGAAAACAGCTAAAAAAATACTGTATTATTTATGGCAAGAACGCTTCAATGTGACAAATGCAGATGGTATCCACTACACTAGCAAGCAAGAATTACAGGAGTGTCGTTGGCTAAAACTACCAGGAAAATCTTTTATCGTTCCCAATGGCTTAAACACTGAATTTTGGCAACCTGCTTTAGAAGCAGCAAAAGCATGGCGTAAATCTCAAAACCTTAATGAAGATGACTTTATCCTTTTGAATATAGGCCGTCTCCACCATAAAAAAGGGTTAGATTTATTACCTCAGGCTTTAGCACCGTTACGACATCTCAAATGGCGGATGGTTTTTGTCGGCGGTGATGATGATGGTACTAAAGCAAAACTACAGCAGCATTTTCAATCTGCAAATCTATCAGACAGAGTTATCTTTCTAGAAAGATGCGAACCTAAGACACTGCCAGCAATATACTCTGCTGCTAATTTGTTTGTCTTGCCCAGCCGTCATGAAAATTTTGGTAATGTCGTTGTCGAGTCTCTAGCCTGTAAATGTCCTGTTTTAATTTCCGACAAAGTTGGGCTACATGATGAGGTAGCTGAAGGTGGCGTGGGGTGGGTACGTTCTAGAGTTGCATCAGAGTGGACTGAGGCTATTGGGGAATTGATTCAATTTTCTTGCAAAATGCAAACCCTAAAATTTAAATCCAGAGCATGGATAAAAAATATTTTCTCAATTGATAAAACTTCTATGGACACAAAAAATTATTATATTCGCATCAGAGATAACCATTGTGCTTAATAATTTATATCGTTTCTCTAATGAGCTACTGATAGTTAAAAAACTTCTCCCTTTACCTTTATATATTCGTTGGATATCAGGAATAACAAAATATTTTAATGTTTTAATAAAAACCAAAAGTTTAGGAGTATTAGATAAAAGTTTAAATGAATCATTTAGTATAACGTTTAATGATAAAAGACTTTATTTCAAAAACATTGATTTTGGAGTTATACGTGAAGTATATGGTCATTTATGTTACACTGAAACACGTAAATTAAAAGATGCAAAATACATATTAGATTTAGGAGCAAATGGTGGAGCATTTACAATATTTGCACTTGCTGAAGCACCTCAAGCACAAGTTTATGCAGTAGAAGCACAATCAAAATTTGTCAATATCATTAAACATAATGTTAAACAAAATTTATATGAAAATCGTCTAGTAGTTAAATGTGCCGTAGTTGGTGGATTCTATGATGATTGGACACAATCCTTATTAAAATCCACTCCTAAAATACAAAAATTTAATATTTATGAATATATAGAAACTGTAGGAACTTGTGACTTTTTGAAATGTGACGTTGAAGGTGGTGAATTTCATTTATTCCAAGGAGATTTATCTTGGACTCAAGCTGTTAAAAGTATGGCATTAGAATATCATCCAGATAAAGGTAATCCAGATGAACTAGAGAAGATTTTACAATCACAGGGCTTTCTAGTGAAGCGAGCAGATCACAAACACCTTGGCTACTTCTATTGTACAAGAGAATAACTACCTATGAATTCAGATATTAGTGCAGCTATTCTTACTAAAAATGAAGTTTGCAATCTTAAACGGTGTATAGAATCTTTACAGTGGTGTGACGAAGTTATTGTCTTAGACTCAGGCAGCACTGACGGAACAATACAATTGGCAGAATCACTGGGAGCCAAAGTGTTTACCCATATTCCATCTCTACCGTTCAAAATTTCTGAGCAGCGCAACTGGGCTTTACAAAATTGTAATTTAAAGAGTGAATGGGTGCTATTTATAGATGCTGATGAGGTTATTCCATCCAATTTAGCAACAGAAATTCAGCGTGTATGTTCTGCCAGTAATCAACAATATAATGCTTATGAGCTACCTGCGCGTTATCTGTTTTGGGGTAAATGGCTCAAACTTACACAAGGATATCCTAATTGGCATTCCCGTTTACTTAAACTAGGAGAAGTCACTTTTATAGGTGGTGTTTGGGAACACTTTGCTTCAGGTGCTAAAGTTGGGAAAATTAATATTCCTTATGATCATTATGCTAATTCTAAAGGATTTAGAGATTGGTTAGAACGGCATGATCGTTATTCTTCTTGGGATGCTCAAAAAGTTGTGGAATTTTTGGAAACAGGCAAAGCATCTGCTCTAGGAACTGAACGCAAACTAAAACTTAGATTATTAGCAGCTAAACTTTGGTTTATACGCCCCATTATCAGATTTATACAGATGTATTTTATAAGATTAGGTTTTTTAGAAGGAATAACGGCTCTTATTTTCTGTCTCCTCTATGCCATGTATGAATTTATGATAGTAGTCAAAATCATAGAACTGAGACGTAAAAAATCTGGATTAGCTCTTTGATGATTCCACAATAAATACATGGAACAAATTACAATTATCACTCAATACTTCTACCCTAGCCATGCTGCTACTGCCCAACTAATGACCGATTTAGCCAAAGGACTTTCCCAAAAAGGCTATCAGATAAATATATTCACAGGGACTCAGGCAAAAGACACTACTCCTGAATTATCAAATCAAGCCATAATCAACCGTGCCTTCTCTCCTATTGCAGCCAGCACTAGCATTTTAAGTAAAATTATTAGCTCAATATTTTTTCTTTTAGATGCTTTAAAATATGTGATATTACTACCTCGCCCTACGCCACTTTTAATCGCTTCTAATCCACCATATGCTGGAATTTTAGGCACTATTTTTAAAATTGTTCGTGGTGGAAAATATCATTTTTTACTCCAAGATATCTTTCCAGAATCTGCTGTGATGTCTGGCATTATTCAGCAAAATAGCTTTTCAGTTATATTTTTAAAAAAATTAATTTATTTAACTTACAAATATGCTGACAATATTATTGTCCTCAGTACTTCCATGCAGTGTTTTTTGGAGAATAAATATCCGGAGTTAAAAGAAAAAATCAAAGTAATTGAGAATTGGGCAGTAGAAGATATTATTAGTTGTGATAAACAAGCAAATGATTTTGCTCAACAGTATAACCTTGACAAGGTTTTTACAGTTTTATATTCAGGTAATCTGGGTAGATTGCATGATATAGAAACCATTGCTGAAGCAGCCAATATACTTAAAAATACTCCTATTCAGTTTGTCTTTATTGGTGATGGGGCTAAAACAAAAGTAGTAAAGCAAGCAATTCAATCCAACAAACTAAAAAATATCCTCTTATTACCTTACCAGCCCAGAGAAATATTACACCTCTCTCTTACCGCTTGTGACCTTTCATTGGTCAGCTTAATACCAGGCGCAGAATCAATAGTAGCTCCTTCTAAACTCTACGGTATGTTAGCAGCAGGAAGGGGAATTATTGCTATCTCCTCAGCAAACTCATACATTGACCAATTATTAACAAATTCTGGTTGCGGTATTAATACCTCTCCTAATAACCCTCAACACCTTGCCAATTTAATCAATGAATTAGCTAGTGATAGTATAAAAGTTAAGTTGATGGGAGAGAAAGCACGTCAAGTCTACGAAAGCAAATATACTTTCAAACGGGCGCTGGCTGAATACGAAAAGCTCCTATTTGGTATTTAATCAAACCTGTAACTTTGAGCTTATTAAGTAAGTGGGCGGGCAAATGTAGATACACCACGGGATAGGGGCGCACAGCTAACTGTGCGCCCCTACTTATTGCCGCACAATAAGCCAAACCGAATTAACCCACGCTGATAACCGCGACGCATTAATCCTAGTGATAATGCCCCTTGGATGGTAGCCCAACCAGCATTTAGTAAGCCCCAAAGCGCTTGGGGAGTGAATGCGGAATCAATCACCACATTCCAAAAGGGGGCGACAGCGGTTGACCAATCAGCAGTGCGGATATTATGTAATGGTAGTTGATGGGCGATCGCTTCGTACTCTGGCAAAGAAATCACATAAGGCAAACAATACACCCGATAAATATCCTGCAAGTGTTTTTGTTCATCCGCCGTTAGTGGGGACTCATCAGTTGGTCGATGACACCAAGTCACCATAATTAACTTGCCACCAGGCTTCAATACTCGGTAGCATTCCTGGAGAAACTTCTTTTTGTCTGGCATATGTTCACCGCTTTCCAGTGACCAAACTAAGTCAAAAGAATCGTCAGCAAAAGGCATTGCTTGAGCATTTGCAACTTGGAACTGTGTTCTCAGACTCAAATTAGCCTCCAGGGCGCGTTCCGTTGCTCTCGCGGCTTGCACAGAACTCAGTGTAATTCCTGTAGCCTTAGCATTAAACTTTTGTGCAAGGTATAAAGAACTGCCGCCAATGCCACAACCCACATCTAGGATATTTTCTGCTGCTTGTACCCCTGCCCAATTGAGCAGTTCTTCGATTAAATCAATTTGAGCCTGACGGCGGTCTTTTTTCTGGGTACCATCGACGCCGTAATAGCCGTGGTGCATGTGTTCGCCCCAAATCTGTTCCCACAGCCCGGAGGAAGCATCGTAAAATTCCTGGATTTGCTGGTAAAGTGTTGCACTCATGAAAAAAGCAGTGTTAAAACAAAGCCGAATTAAATAAAAACATACAGATAGGCTACCATGTGTGTTTTTATTTAAAATAGAGACTTTCGGTTTGCAGGGATAATAAACTCCAGTTTCTCTTGCCTGGAAAAACCTACTGATTTTACCTTAATAAGCTGCCTTTGCTCTCACTTGCATACCGCATGTTTCCGGGATGCCTAGCATGGCTGTAAGGCTTGTCGATAAGTGGCGATCGCAGGCTCTATTTGACCTTGCTTTTCCGAGGCGATCGCTAAGTTAAAATAAGCATTGGCATTGCTGCTATCTAAATTAATTGCTTTTTGGTATGCTGCGATCGCTTCCTCTAGCTGTGCTTGTTCATACAGCGCTGCTACGCTTGTGGGATTTATCACAAGGCTTTGGCAATAAGCCGTAATCGCTGCTTCTTTTTCTCCTTGTCGGTGCAACACATTGTGAAATTACGCATAAAATTACTTGTCTTCGATATTGCAATTCTCTAAAAAAAGTAAGAGTTACTGAACAGCAGCAACTCTAAACTAACTCAAGTAGAATATACCGAAATAGGTAATTTCCTCATTTTCCTTGTTTACCAAAGTTTATAGCTTTTCATAACAGTTCAAACCTCAGGAGCATTTCTAGAAAACCCACAAATAATCGCAGTGGACGGATTAAAACTTCAGCGAACTGTATTGCCCTCACGCCTGACTTAGGATTCTTATGGCTTCTGGCAAAATTAGCATGGCATCGCCGAATGAATAAAAGCGATACCCTGAAGCGATCGCTTCGTTGTATATATTCAATAACCGTTGTCTGCCAATTAGCGCACTTACCAACATCAGCAAACTGGAACGCGGCAGGTGAAAATTGGTAATCAGACCATCAACCACCCGCCATTGGTAGCCGGGATAAATAAACAAGTCTGTTTTCCCACAAAATGGTTGTAAATTCCCAGATTGAGCCGCCCCTTCTAAAGCTCGTACTGCCGTTGTTCCCACAGCAATAATCCGACCGCCATCTGCTTTAGTGGCGCGGATTTGCTCTACTGTGGTGGCGGGGACTTCAATCCATTCTTCATGCATGTGATGGGTAGTTACATCCTCCACTTCCACAGGGCGAAATGTGCCGACACCAACGTGCAGCGTTACAAAAGCTTGATTGATTTTGCGATCGCGCAACTTTTGTAATAATTCTGGAGTAAAATGTAGTCCTGCTGTCGGAGATGCGATCGCTCCTGGCTGTTTGGCATAAACTGTCTGATATTGATCATCAGCTGCTGACGAGGCAGTGATGTACGGTGGTAGCGGTACTTCACCAAATACCTCTAACAGTTCCACCAAAGACTTTCCCTCTGGCACATCAAATTGCAACAAACGCCCCCCGGTTGCTGCGTCTGTTTCTAGAACCGTAGCTGTGAGTTGGGGATTGGGGACTGGGTAGGAATCTTCCCAATCCCCAATTCTTAATCCCTGATCCCTAATGCCCAATTGCCTTGCTTCAAAAATAATCTTCGCTCCCTGTTTGAAGCTTTTTCCTGGCTTAACTAAAGCTAACCAACAGTTATACTGCCGTTCTTCCAACAGCAAAACTTGGATTTTAGCACCAGTGGATTTATGGCCATAAAGCCGCGCTGGAATAACTTTTGTATTGTTCATAACCAACAAATCACCAGAGCCAAGCAGTGCAGGCAAATCATGGAAAATGTGGTGTAGGGGTGCTGTTTCGGTGGTTGTAGTAAGAGAATTAACCACCAGTAACCGTGAGCTATCTCTAGGAACTGCTGGGTTTTGGGCAATGAGTTCTGGAGGTAGTTTGTAGTCATAGCCAGCTACCGAGCAATCTAATTCCAAATCTTTTTCTTGTGGGCTAGAGGTGTCTTTCAAATTGGCTTCAACTAATTTTTGGTTTATTTAGTATTTATACTCTCTTAAAAAAGCTGGTTTGAGCTTTCCCTTCTAAAGGAACTTTAAGGCATCTTCGCCCAATTTTCTCGCTAGGCTATAAGATTGATACTATTAAGTAACACGGAAAACTTAACATAAAAATTGGGTAAACCTCCCCATCTAAAAACGGGGGATTTTACCCTACCGGGAACAGGTACTGATTGACGAAGATAGATATGTAGGATTGGCTTTGATCCCAAGCACCAACAAACATGGAATACTTGTATTATCTGGCAAATGCCAGTCTAACCCTGAGGGTCGTTCAACACCTGCACGCTAGACCCCAGACACCAGTTTCTTTCGTCACCGTAATTCATCAAATTGATGGCTGGGTGGTTAGGATCAAACTCAAAGGTCAAGTCTCGCCTCAAGAAGATGGCGACTTTCGGGCTTTTCTAAATGAATTAGGAATTAGCTACGAGCCGCCAATGAGGGTACAAATGGCACTTTGGAGTTTGGAAGCGGGACAGTGCCCTGTGGACGTGATGCGTCGCTATCAGGTAGCGATCGTCTCTCATGGTAGTCCAGAGAGAGACGAAATCGAAGCTTTCCGGCAACAGTTTGTCCGGGGCTTGGGCTACTGTCCAGAAACTTTGGCGTGATCCGATCTTGGTTGTAACGCCGCTACAAAATTATTGGTAATCAAGATATTTTTTCCATTACCAATTAACCATTATCAATTGAAGAGTCGAAAGCTGCCAGAATGTATTCTTGCAGCTTAAACTTATATCCGGCTGCTGATGAAGTAGCTAGAGCTTCCTGAGTTGCTCTAACCCCAGTCAGATTTTTTGATATCCTTTGACAGTAAACAATAGCAACATCAAATCGGCAAGAATAATCTGCCTTCTCAGGGCACTGGGCTAAGAATATTCCAGCTGTCCGCCAGATTTTTGCTTGCTTTTGTGGGGTGATTGCGCTTCTTCCCCCTGCATCCCAACTACCTGAACTGCGAGTTTTGACTTCAACAAATGCCAGCATCGAGTGCTGAGTCCTGAGTTCTCTTACTGCTTTTCTGCTCTCCTGCTCCCCTGCAACGCCAGCTTCCTCTACTCTTGCATCATGTTGGGCAATAATATCGATTTCTCCCCAGCGGCTAGAAAAGCGGCGATGGAGAATTATCCAACCTGTAGATTGCAACCATTGGGCTACTAGGTCTTCTCCTAATTCACCACTATTTGGACAATGCATATAAACTTTAGTATTCTGGGTTATTTGATTACTCAATTCAACAGGAAAATAAGAGTTTCTAGCAGTTAGCCGAAATCATACTCCCATGATGTGCTTATTCTTCCCTGAATGGCGTGGCATTCCCAACAGTCAAAATGAAGTCAACATAATTGGGGTAAATATCCATAAAATAGTGATGCTCGACATATATGCCACCACCGCATTCCAGAAAAGTGATGAATGGCTCATAAGGGTCAGGAAGACCATTTGCAGGGACTGCATCAAATTCCCGTAGACGACACCAAAATAAGTAATTTATTACCCCTAAAGCAACATAGCTTCTGCCACGTACTAGGGGTATCCGCTCGCTATTGCATAACTCCTCCAACCATTGCATTAGAGGAGATGGGAGTTGCATGTCAGGACGAATCTGGAGAGCAAGATTTTCAAAAATATGCTTCTGTTCGCTGTGCAAAAACTTTGCCCATTGTCTTACCCGCGACAGAAATTCTAACATCAGTTCTGTAAGTGCTTCGTCTTTCTCCCCCATTCCCAGCGTATCCCACTGAATAGCCTGAAGTCGTGCGAAGGCAATGTTCAAATCGTCGTATGAACTTGAATTAGTATTCATAAAATTTTGAAGGATTTTTGCGCTAACATCTCTGACTCAAGGATAATGAGATGGAGGAGGGTTCGCCATTGGCTAAAAATAGCATGAATTCTAAGTTAAGCGCCCGGATTTGGGCAAACATACTCAGCTTATTTCTGTGGGGAATAGTTGGCATCACCGCAACCGTAGGTTTTGCTCCAACAGCTTTGGCACTCGAATATAATAAAGAAATTTTGGTCGATACTGATTTCTCCGGACGTGATTTAACAGACTCCAGCTTTACCAAAGCTAATCTCCGTCAGAGCAACTTCAGCCACGCTAATTTGCACGGTGTCAGTTTCTTTGCAGCAAATTTGGAGTCTGCTAATTTGGAGGGTTCTGACTTGACAAATGCCACTTTAGACTCAGCTCGTTTAGTCAGAGCAAATTTGACAAATGCACTGTTGCAGGGCGCGTTTGCTGCTAACGCCAGATTTGATGGTGCAATCATTGACGGGGCAGATTTTACTGATGCACTGCTGCGTTCCGATGAGCAAAAAAAATTGTGCAAACTTGCCAAAGGAACTAATCCCATTACAGGACGAGATACGCGTGACACGTTGTTTTGTCCTTAGTATTTTCTACCTGTACATTTGGTAGGGGCATTGGGCATTGGTTATTTCCCCTCTGTTCCTCTGCTCCCCCTACTTATAATAATAGTGATATATCTTTATGCATCTTGGGCGATTGCACTGCCATTACTCAATAAAATAGCGATCGCTCCCACTATGCCGCCTATTTTAAAAGACATACACTTTCAAAATATAAGATTTATAGGACTTACGCACTGTTCCACGTCAGGCGACTTCTTGGCTACTGAGCGTAGGGTGGGACATAAATAAATCCCCTGTTTAAGCTGCTAGATTCTTCACTTCATTGTAGAGCAGAGGCTACAGAGGTTAGAGAGCAATGCTTGATTCTGTATGGAGGTAGGAGAGCGATCGCCTCAAAGTAGCATAGCAAATGGTAAAAAAGCTTGAACAAAGACTAAAGTAATGAAATTTTAGCGCGGCATTCCTTACCAATGATCGCCACAGTCCAGCGATATCAAAGGTTTTGAGAGCCTTTTCTTATTCGGACAACAACGCCTTAAGTTACTGTTGAAGCAGAAAATAGGACTGGGTAACGAGTTTTCAGCAGAGCATTACGCTGAGTAAGCAGTTATTGACTATGCTTAAGAAGCTGTTTACCGTCAAAAGACTCATTAATAATCTACTTGAGTTACTTTTCGGTTATCTTAATCATTAGCTACTGGAACTTGTAGTTATGTTGCTAGGCGATCATTTGAATTCAACTAAGCTAAAATCATTTTCGATTAATGGCTTGTTTGGTTTTAAGAATGTAAAAATTCCTTTTGAGAAGGAAGCCGTTATTCTGATTGCAGAAAATGGTTCCGGTAAAACTACTATTTTAAATGCCTTATACTACTCAATCTCTTGCAATTTCCACAAGTTAAGCGCCATAGATTTTGACTCAGTAGTTCTTGAGTTTGAATCTGGAGTCAGTGTCGATATCAAAAAAAGTGATTTAAAATCATATAATCAAGATGATATTTTTCAATTCATTTCTTTGCTCAGACCGTATTTACCTAGCCGAGAAATAGATAGATTTAAAATGGAAATTAAAAAAGGTTCATCGTCTGAACTCGTTCGCAGAGATTTGTTTAAACTGATAGCTAAATATGGCTTACCCTCCAGATATATGGAAATAGCAGAAGAAATTAGTTTGAGGCTTAGAAGTGATAAAGAAGGAGATCAAAAAAGTAAAATAGATAGAAATATAAAAACTATTCAAAAAAATCTAAATGAATCTATTCTATATTTTCCAACATATAGGAGGATCGAAGAAGATATAAAAAACTTGGGGTATGAAGAAGATAAATTTGAACGCCTGAACTTTAGTGAGGGGGAAGGTAAGCTTATTCAATTCGGAATGAATGATGTCATTAGCAAGTTTGATGAGATAAAAAAAGCTATTAAAGACTCAGCACTTAATCTCTTTTCAAAAGTTACGGGTGAAATTTTAACTCAGTTTGTTGAGGGTATTGAAATTAATCAAGAAATGAGAGACAGCATTAAGCCTGACACGTTGAATATAGTTTTAAGTCGTGTTGGCGAAAAAAATATATCAAAATCTGATAGAGAAAGAATTGAAAAGCTAGTAAGTTCAGGAGAAATAAATTCTCCTCAATATGATCAGCTCGTCTATTTTTTATCAAAATTAGTTGGTTTGTATGAACAGCAAAAAGAAAAAGATGAGTCCATAAACCAATTGGCCACAATCTGCAACGAGTATTTAAATAAAAAACGTATTATTTATGATGAAGCTAATGTAGATATATCTATAGTCCAAACCAGAAATAGCAGCCCGATTGAGATTAGAAATCTTTCATCTGGAGAAAAGCAAATCATCTCCCTCTTTTCCAAGATTTATTTGGAGTCCTCTGAGGACTTTATTTTACTGTTTGATGAGCCAGAATTATCACTATCTATTGAATGGCAAAAGCTTTTACTTCCGGATATTTTGAAGTCAGGGAAATGTAGGCTACTTTTAGCAGTCACTCATTCCCCGTTTATCTTTGATAACGAGTTAGATTTGAATGCCAATGATCTAGATATTTTTGTGCGAGAGGAATGAAGGTCAGTAGACAATTTAAGAGCTTCCCGTGGTAAACCTGTCGTCATTTTCACTGAATTTACTAGACTTTACAAGCAGTATGAGTCTGCACTTTATTGCTTCTTTGAGGGAGAAGACAGTAAGTATTATGGGATTAGAATAAAGAACATCACAAGACCTGAGAAAGATATTTACCTTAGCTGCAATGGTAAGGAGGGTGTTTTAGGTATTCACAGAATGCTCTCATCCCGTAAGCATTATGCAAATGTTAAAGCGGCTTATTTTGTAGATAAAGATTTTGATATATCAATCAAAGAGACGAGTTTGAGTAGGATATATGAAACACCTTGTTATTCAGTAGAAAACTTCTATACATCGGTTCAATGCTTTTCTGAAATTTTGAGAAGTGAATTTAAGCTAACCGAGTCAGATGAAAACTTTCAAAGATGCATTTCTCTTTATACTAAACTACAAGAAGACTTTCATAACGCAGTTGAATTGCTAAATGCTTGGATAGCTTGTCAAAGAGATCAGTCTAGTGAGCTAAACATTTCGGGGCTTAGTGTGTTGCGCTTTGTGAATATTGACTTAGATCAAATCACAGTAAAATATACAATTGATGATTTATATGAGAGGTTTACGAATGTACCTATTATTCCTCAGCAGAAACTAGATATTAAGATATCTGAGCTACAATCCAATATTCGACAAAAGAGTTTTAGAGGTAAGTTTGAAATTGAGTTTTTATTTTATTTTCTTCAAAAACTTATGAAGGAAGCTAATGAGGGCAATTATCCATATTTCACTCGAAAGGTGAAAGTTGTACTATCTTTATCAAAAAGGACGATAATTTCTGATTTGTCTCAATACGCTGATACATCAACCTGTCTCTATAGCTATCTTGAGTCTTTTCAAGTTGCCTGTTGAAACGTTAACTGCTCGTGTTACTCTACTACATTCATTTTGAAATCAGGAGAGTAAAGCACATTTGTACGAAGTATAGACGGCATAATCCTCTTGTGTCAGTCAAAAAGCTTAAACAAAGACTTATCACAACATTGAGCAGGAACTAGCTAAAAAATAGCTATTTCTTTGTTGATCAGATAGATATCAATCTCTGTCAGGAATGCTTGAACAAAGACTTATCACAACATTGAGCAGTAACTAGCTAAAAAAGAGCGTTGGCGCTAGCCTTGTCGTCAGACATCGCACTCCACCAAATACAATAAGGGCACAACACTAGTTGTACCTCCAAATTTATTTAACACTCATAAACCACTCAGTAATTCCCTGAGCGATCGCCTGAGCTATCTTTTTCTGTTCCTCTGGGTTCACCACCTGCTCAAATTCATCGGGATTGCTCATAAAACCCAATTCCAGCAACACTGATGGCGCAGCCGTTGGACGTGTCAGCGCCAGGTTATCCCAAAACACACCATAGTCAGGTCTGCCGAGTTTTTTGATTACATAGTTATGTAAAAACATTGCGAGATTGTGGGCTTGGGGTTGATACCAAAAAGCGGCAAATCCCTTGGTTTTTTCGGCATCGCCATCATCGGGTAGTGAATTGTGATGTATAGAAAGAGCAATGCATGGTTCTTCTTGACTGATAATTGCCTGACGTTCTGCTAGGGAAACCTCCTTATCATCCTCCCGCGTCATTACCACCGTTGCTCCTTCCTTCACCAACTCGTCGCGCAGCAACTTGGATACCACCAAATTCACATCTTTTTCTAAATATCCAGTTGGGCCACTGGCACCAGATTCTTTACCGCCATGCCCTGGATCGAGTACAATCTTGAAATTAGCTAAAGGCTTTCGTCTTGTGTTCCCAATTTTAGGCGGATGACGCAAAGCCAAAACCAGGGTTGTACCGTCGTATCTTAGCTTATATCCCCACTGTTGAGCTTTTTTGAGGTTAAAGGTGTATTTTACTTGCTCTGGAGCCACCTGTTGCCAGTCTAGGCGAGAAATTAGGGGGTCATCATCCAGGCGAATTATGTCCGTTTGGGCAGTAGTATTGTAGAGAGTGAGAGCGAGAGCTTGCTCACTTTGTTGTACGCTCACAGGTACGGGAACTTGCAAGGGGAAAACTATCTCTGTCGCACCAGGGAGTTGACGGTATCCGACACTGCGAATTATTGTCTGTGGCGGAATGGCACCAGGTAGAATGCGGGTTTCTTGACTATTAATCCAAGCGCCGTAGTCTAGGCGCAACCATTCACCTTCCCTACCTGTTACTGTTGCGCGTGTGCCTTTGGGCAGTGGTGTGAGTCGAGAATAATCGCTACTTGGGCCAGTCCGAGCAACGCCTGAATCTACTATCACCTCAGAAACTGGCAACTGTGCTCTTGAGAGGATTTGAATTTTACCAGATCCTGGTTGAGTTATCGTCTTGCCATTGAGCGTCAGTTGAAACTGAGGTTGTCCCAGATCGGCGGCTGTTGCCACTGTGGTGCAACCTTTATAATTGCCTACGCTAGACTGGGCATGAGGCTGATTTTGCCCTGTCAAAGCTGCCAAATTACTTGGTAGTTGTCCCTGTTGAGGTTGGGGTGAAAGGGCAATAGTTTGATTAGCCAGGTTGACAGATACATTGGCATTGGGGGGTGCGATCGCGCTAAAACAAATTAGTTCTCCTGGTAATCTGGCAATGTCAGATGCAGGAGTCAGGGAATCTTTAGCAAAGGCTAACCCCTGTGGTAGCTCAGGGCCAGCGGTAAGTCTTGTTACCTTAATCTGGAGTTCTTGATTGTGGTGACGTACAGTAAAAAGATTCTCCCCCAACTGCAAGGGGAAACTAGGGGAAAAATGACCAGCCTTGCTGCGGGTAATTGGCTTACTATTGATCAAAACCTGACCATCTGGTGGTGCAGTGCCCAGAAAAAAGATTTTTTGGGCACTTGTCTGGTAGTTTGTTTGGGGAAAAACGACTATAAGAGATGGCTCTGCCAATGCTATTGAGGAGGTGAGAATACAGCCTAATATTACTAATCCTAGAAAGTTTTTCACAGGAAAATCATAGAAAACTACACCACAACAACTGTGGCACAATGACGGGATGTATTTTTAGAAGTTGTTAGAAATTCAAACGACTATGACTAAGTTTATCTTTGTAACTGGAGGCGTAGTCTCCAGTATTGGTAAAGGCATTGTAGCAGCAAGTCTAGGGCGTTTGCTCAAGTCGCGCGAATATTCCGTGTCGATTCTCAAACTTGACCCTTATATCAATATCGATCCTGGCACGATGAGTCCCTTTCAGCATGGGGAAGTATTCGTTACCCAGGATGGTGCGGAGACAGATTTGGACTTGGGGCATTACGAACGCTTCACCGATACCTCAATGTCACGATTGAATTGTGTTACTACTGGCTCGATTTACCAGGCAGTAATCAATAAAGAGCGGCGCGGAGACTACAATGGCGGTACTGTACAGGTGATTCCCCATATTACCAATGAAATAAAAGATCGGATTCTGCGAGTTGCTAAAAGTACAAATCCCTCTGTAGTGATTACAGAAATCGGCGGTACGGTGGGAGACATTGAATCACTGCCGTTTTTGGAAGCAATTCGCCAGTTCCGCAAAGAGGTGGGACGGCAGAATGTACTGTATATGCACGTAACCCTGGTGCCGTGGATTGCCTCTGCGGGTGAGATGAAAACTAAGCCAACACAGCATTCAGTTAAAGAACTGAGATCCATTGGCATTCAACCAGATATTTTAGTTTGTCGGAGCGATCGCCCCTTACCCAAGGGATTAAAGCAGAAATTGTCTGGATCTTGCGATGTGCCCGAAGAATGCGTCATCACTTCCCAAGATGCTAAAAGTATCTATGAAGTACCGCTGAATCTGGAACGGGAAGGAATGGCAGAACAAGTGCTGAAGTTGCTGCAAATGGAACAACGTAAACCAGATTTGACGCAGTGGCAAACCCTGGTAAAACGGTTACATAGTCCCAAGCACGAGGTAGAAATTGCCATCGTTGGTAAATATGTGCAGTTAAGTGATGCCTACCTATCTGTAGTGGAAGCACTGAACCATGCTGCAATTTCCACCTATGGTGAACTGCGCCTACGTTGGGTGAACTCAGAAGATTTGGAAACTGAACCAGCCGAAAATTATCTTGCGGGTGTCGATGGCATAGTTGTGCCAGGAGGTTTCGGTGTTCGGGGAGTGGATGGCAAAATTGCCGCCATTAAATATGCCCGCGATCGCCAAATTCCCTTTTTGGGTTTATGCCTGGGAATGCAATGTTCTGTAATTGAATGGGCCAGGCACGTAGGGGGATTAACAGATGCCAACAGTGCCGAATTTGACGCCTATACAATTGATCCAGTAATTAATTTATTGCCAGAACAGCACGAAGTAGTGGATTTAGGGGGTACAATGCGCTTAGGACTATATCCTTGTCGTGTTCTTCCTGATACTCTGGCTTTTAAGCTTTATCAAGAAGATGTAATTTATGAACGACATCGACATCGATATGAGTTCAACAATGCTTACCGCGATCTGTTATTAAAGTCTGGCTATGTGATCAGTGGTACTTCTCCCGATGGACGCTTAGTTGAAATTATAGAATTACCCAAGCACCCATTCTTTCTTGCTTGCCAATTTCATCCAGAATTTCAATCGCGCCCCAGTACCCCTCATCCCTTGTTTAAAGGGTTTATTCAAGCAGCGATCGCTCTTTCTCTCTCGACATCTGGTAAACCAACACCATTAGAGGTGTCATAAAAATTCATAATTCATAATTATTTTTTTTAATTTTGAATTCGTGCATAGCAAGATTAACTTAAGGCTTCAATAGACTTGGACATACAGGGTGCATCATTCGTAAATTTCGGACTTGAGGAGATGTTGTGGCGTACTGGATGAGAATCCTTTACGAGAGGAAAGAATATGTAGTGAATTTTGAGCGTGTCCATGCTTTTTGTTATGAACTGAATGGCAGGGTTACTTTTTGGTTACCCGATAGTGCAATTCCAGTAGTAATTAACCCGCAAAGTAACTTGGAAGATTATCAAAAGATTCTTGATTATTTACAATGTGTGACGGCGTTGGAATTAGATCATACCCACTGGGTGAAAATTATTTACGAAAAAAACGAATATGTAATTAATCTCAACTGCATCAGTTCCTTTTGTCATGAACCAAACGGCAGGATAACTTTTTGGTTGCCAGATGGCACTATCCCTATCATCATCAACCCTGTGAGTAATCCGGAATCTTATGAAAAAGTCGTGAAATACGTTAAGAAAGCAACAGGATATTCTTTGTCTTAGTATTAATTAGTAAGGTCTGCCCAACTTTTTGTTACTGCTGGGATCTGTTTACTCTTATGTGTCGTGGGTTATCGTATTTTGATCAGTACTGGAATTACTAAGTGGCATTTGGCTATAACCTTGAGATTGGGTTAACTTTTGATCAGGCTATGGTTCACAATTTGGTCATTTCGGAGGTAAAGGCACACTTAGAGAATAGGGTTTCAGGGCAACGCCTACGCCAAAAGCCTATAAAGGATCAATGTTAATACTTAATAATATAAATGATTTTGCGTAAGAGTTATTGAAGTATTCAAATATTACATTTTGAAGCGTGAAATGTGGATTTTACAGTTGATTTTGATTTCGTCTGAATACGCAAGGGTTTAATCTCAAGCATAGACAAGAGATTTGAGTTACTTCAAGGAAAATACAACGTAGAGAAGAATATCGAAACTCCTGTGATTTTTGATAAAATGCCGACAGTTTTGGAGATCGGTTGAGACGGTAGTTTGAAGGCTATCTGCTGGTGTTCGGGATCAAGCTGAATGACAGAGTTTTTCTTAAAAAAGAGGAGATTTGATTGTGAGCGAAACCGTTGTTGTAATTGGTGGGACATCAGGTATGGGGCTGGCAACTGCACAGGTACTCAGCAGTGAAGGGTATCGCGTCATCATTTCTGGTCGTTCTCAAGACACGATCAACAAGGCACTCTCTCAAGTTGCGGGGGACAGTACGGGATTTCCACTTGATTTCACAGATGCTGCCTCGGTTGCATCCTTCTTTGAGCAAGTGGGTTCTCTCGACCACTTAGCATTAGTTGGTAGCGGGAAAGCAGTGTGGGGCAATTTTCGTGATCTGAAACTAGAGGATTTAAAAGTTGCATTCGACCAAAAATTTTACGGTTTTTTGCTATGTACTCAAGCGGCTCTAAGCAAACTTCGTGCTGATGGTTCGATCACGTTTGTCATCGGTGGTGCAAGCCGTTCAGCAATCCCCGGTACAACTGGGGTGGCTGCGGTGAATGGCGCAATTCAAGCAATGGCATTCACGATGGCAAAAGAGCTTGCTCCTCTACGTGTGAATATTCTCTCTCCTGGTCTGTTTGACACTCCGGTTTATGATCGTGCATACCAAGGATCTTCTTGTTGAATCAATTTGACAAAAACAAATTCCCTACCGTTGATTAGTAAACCAAAAGTCGGTTGTGCAGGATTTGGACGATCAAGCATATAAGCTAGTGCTTGAGGTAGGGCTGTCATCACATCAAATTTACTGCTTTTAGATTCAATCGCAAGTACCCAAAAACGTTTTTGGATGACAAGAACATCAATGTTTCCTTTAACGATAAAGCTCTCGTCTTCAGCAGAAATCTCAACAGAAGTCTCAGTTTCAATCTCAAAAGGAAGTTGATAAAACCCAGCTAAATCGAGTAAAGGAGACAGCACTACCATCTTTACCGCCTCTTCTGACATCAGACGGTGCTTATTCAAGTTTAAATAGTTGCTTTTGACTCGCGCGATCGCTTGCTTTTCACCATCAGTCAGAGTTGGTAAATTTTCTGTCCATTCTGTAAAAAAGCTGGTGTCTGTAGCAAGTTCCAAACCAAATTTTTCTTCTAATTCGTAAAGACTGATGTCTCTAGCTGGGATTTTTTGAACCATAATCTAAAACCTTGAATAGCATTGCCATGCCAACTTTGCTGCACCCACTATTCCAGCAAAATTGCCTAACTCGGCTGGCAAAATTTGTAAACCTTCTCGTGATAAAGGCTGCACTCGCTTCTCAATTTCTGCCTTCACTGCTGGGAAGAAAAACTCAAAGCTGCCACTGATCCCACCACCAATGACGATCGCTTGCGGTGTGAGGACATAAATCAAACTTGTCAAACCAATTCCTAAATTCTTACCATATTCTTCCCAAAAAGTCAATGCTGTGGGATCTCCTTGTTGGGCAAGAAAACCCAATTCCGCGGGTTCCTTGAGAGTGCGGCGGCGAATTGCAGTCACACAGGCATATTGTTCCAAAGAGCCTTGATTGCCACTATTACAAATTGGCCCATCTGGGTTGAATGAAATTAAACCCAATTCTCCGGCGGCTCCTTGATGTCCAACAAATAGTTTGCCATCTAGGATAATTGCGCCACCAACCCCAGTTCCTAAAGTGAGCAGAATCAGATTTTGAAAGTGGCGACCGGCTCCCAGCCAAGCTTCTCCCAAAAGAGCGCAATTAGCATCGTTAGCGATCGCAGTAGGTTTGCCAGTTTTAGCTTCTAGCCAGTCTGCTAAAGGCACATCGCGCCATCCAGGCAAGTTAATCGCGATTTTGGCAATGCGTCCAGTTGCATCAGATGGGCCAGGAGTCCCAATACCAATAGCAACAGTTTGATTATCTGGATCAATTTGGGCGATCGCATCTACAATCACCGCCAGCACAGCCTCTGGTGTTGTTGGTTGGGGAGCTGTCACAGTCAAAGATTGCAGACAAGTACCATCAGCTGCAAAACGTCCCAGCTTAATTGCTGTTCCCCCCACATCAATACCAATTACTTGAGAACTCACCACTTTAAAATCCTCACACCAAGCCGCAAATTTTCGACTTTAACAAGCATCGTAGTACAGCTTTGCACAAGTTCGTAGCAAATAAAATAGCCACCAAGCAAACCTTCGCGTACCCTCTGCGCTTACCTCTGCGTTTAAATTTCAACCCTCAATTCGCCACTATTTTCTGCAAATCTGTACTTAGGGTCTTAGGGCGAAAAAATTCTAGATTTTCTGTCTAATTAAGTGCGAGTCGTTTTCATCGCCTATTTGTTCGCGCAGCGTCTCCCCTTTTCCCAAAGGGAGAGGCTAGCGTTAAGGGAGAAGACACCGGGCTTTCAACTCCGATCTCTGTGACTGGCATCCCCACATCTAGAAGGAGTGGGCTTTCTGCTCTAATAACTGTAAATTAGCAACAGTCGTGGTCCGAAAACTCGATTGCTCCTGCCAAGCTGTAATTGGCGCACCTCGTAAAATACCAGCAAGGGCAACGGAAAGGATAAACCCGCCAGTAGCGGCAGCAATTAACGTTAGGTTATCTTTCATACAAATCTCTCTATTGTTATTTGTAATTTGTCAATGGTTTTTTGCTATTATCCACTGACCATTGACTAGTGATTAGTTTCGGATTCTATTTTCTCTCCGTAAACGAGGATTGACAAATTCGTTTAACCCTTCACCAAGTAGTGATAACCCTACCACCATGCATGTCATCGTTAAACCGGGGAAAAGCGTAGTCCACCAAATGCCAGTAGGTAAAGCTTCTAGAGCTTGTTTTAAATCATGTCCCCATTCTGCCACTTCTTCGGGAAGTCCTAGCCCCAAAAAACCCAAACCGCCCAACACCAAAATCGCATCAGCGGCGTTGAGTGTGAATAGGACGGGTACGCTTTGAATGACGTTGAAAAACAGATAACGAGAAAGCACAACCCAAGTGGAAGCGCCCATTGCTTGAGCAGCTTCGATGAAGACTTCAGTTTTCACGCTCACGGTGTGGTTGCGAACAACGCGGTAATATTGGGGGATGTAGGCAATGCTAATAGCGATCGCTGCATTTAATATCCCACGCCCCACCACAAACGCCAGTGTCACAGACAGCAGTAGTCCCGGTAGGGTGTAGATGCTATCCATAATGAACAGCAACACTTTATCCAATTTACCGCCGAGATAACCACTCAGCATCCCCAAAGGTACACCGATAATCATACTCAGCCCTGTTGCCAAAATTACCACCTGCAAAGCAGCTTGAGCGCCGAACAATGTCCGGGAGAACACATCATAGCCCAGGCGACTAGTACCAAACCAATGTTTAGCTGAGGGTGGCTCGTGAATTGGATTAGAGAGAAAATCTTTGGGGTTTTGCAGCCATCCCCAAGCCTGGAATACGGGAGCGAAGAATGCCAGGAAGATGAAAAATAGGGTAATGGCTAACCCGATGAGCATGAGTTTCTGAGAAAGATTGGGACTTTTGGCAAACTGTAAAAATGTCGGTAGCCGCCGTTTTGTAATGGCCATAAAGCGATCGCCTGGATCAAGCAAGATACGCTGACCATTTTACATATCAGATTGGGGATTGAGTAAACATCCTGGATAAAAGTCCAATTTCTTGAGTGGTGGTTACAGAGCTAGACTGAGTAAGAGGTGAGATTATGCCTTATTTTTGCTAGAGATAAATTACCAGCCAGTGTTACCGCAAAGGTTAATCATTTCCAGTAGAGAAAGACCAAGTTAATGGAGGAATTATGAACGCTTATAAAAAATACATCACTATCACAGATCCAAGTCAATTAATATTATCTAATTTACCTTTTCCGGTCGGACAGAGAGTAGAAATAATTATATTAGCTGAGGATAACCCAAGAGCGGAAATCAGTAAAAAGCTGAAAGATTTATTTGAAAAAACACAGTCTTTACCAGGAGTGCAAGATATTACAGAAGCAGAAATTGAAGCAGAAATTGAAGCTTACAAACGCGGAGAATGAAAGTTGTTATTGATACTAATATTTTAGTTTCTGCTGTCCTTAAGGGTAGAGTCCCAAGGGATGTTCTTCAGTTTATTTTTGATAATCCTGATTGGCAATGGATAGCTTCTGAAGAAATTGTTGTGGAATATAAGGAGGTATTAAGTCGCAGAAAGTTTAAGTTGACGGATGAAGTGATATGTGAATGGGTTGAAATTATCGATACATTTATAATACTAATTGATGTCAATTTGGAAGTTTATTTTCCCACAGATAGAAAAGATGAAAAGTTTCTAGCTTGTGCTATGGCAGCAGAAGCAGATTTTTTCATTACGGGTGATTCTGATTTTAATCAGGTGCAAACCTTGGTAAATACAACGATTATTTCTGTCTCTTTATTTAACAGGTTAGTTTGCGATGTAGGGGAGTGAGTATTGGACATTACTAACTGTCCCCCATTCCCCACTCCCCATTCTCTTACAGATTGCTCTCAATCAACTGGCGGTATTCGCTCTTTTGCTTGACACCTTTGACTTCCTTGACCAGTTCTTTATTTTTGAACAATTGAACAGTTGGCGTTCCTGTCACACCAGCATTTTCAGCAATATCTCGGTCTTTGTCGATGTCAATTTCCACAAAGTGAATTTTGCTGTCAAATTCATCCACCACTTTATTTAAAATTGGCTTCAGGGTATGACAAGGGCCGCAACCAGGAGAGACGTATTTAACAAGAATTAAGCGATCGCTTTCATGGAACAATTTCCGTAAGGCATAACCTCCCTCATGGCGTGTCGCATTCAAATTAAATCCAGCTTCTTCCTCGGCTTCAGTCTTTTTGGCTGGCTGATGTTCTAATTCATTATCTGCTGTTTCTGCCTGTTGATGGAATTCTTGAATTAAGCCAGTAAATGACAACCAGCGTTCTGCCAACATCGCCGCCATACAGCCAGTACCCGCAGCCGTAATTGCTTGCCGAAACTCATGATCTTGCACGTCACCAGCAGCAAAAACGCCCTCTACACTGGTTTCCACTGTACCGTGCTTAGTGACAACGTAACCGATTTCATCCAGTTCTAACTGACCTTTAAATAGAGAGGTATTGGGACTGTGACCAACGGCGTAGAATAAACCCTTAGCGTGCAGTTTGCTCTCTTCACCAGTTTTGGTATTGCGGACTTTCACCCCATCCATATGACCGTTACCGAAGATATCCACGGCTTCTGTGTTCCAATGCACCTGGATTTTTGGGTTGCTCAAAACTCTGTCTTGCATGGCTTTAGAAGCCCGCATTTTATCGGTGCGTACCAACATATTTACCTTAGAGCCGTATTTTGTGAGGTAAATTGACTCTTCCGCCGCCGAGTCGCCAGCACCAATTACAGCCAATTCTGCGCCGTGAAAAATTGGTGTTGCACCATCGCAAATTGCACAAGCGGAGATACCCCGACTCCAAAATTCATGTTCGTTGGGTAAACCCAAACGCTTTGCTGTTGCGCCAGTAGCAATGACGATGCTATTGGTTTTTATTTCTCTTTCTTGCGATCGCACTGTAAAAGGACGCTGACTCAAGTCAACTGATATAACATCTTCAGTATATAGTTCAGCCCCCCAGCGCTCCGCCTGCGCCTTCATCTGATCCATCAGTTCCGGCCCGGTAATCCCTTGGGGAAACCCTGGAAAGTTCTCAACTTCCGTCGTTGTCATTAGTTGCCCACCAGGCAAACCCCCGGCTTGGAAACCTTCAAATACAACGGGTTTCAGGTTAGCGCGTCCGGCATAGATGGCGGCTGTGTACCCTGCTGGGCCTGAACCGATAACTACTAAGTTTTCTACTGTGGGGTTAGTCATGATATTTATATGAACTCATAACGACTACGGTTAATATAGCATAACAAACCGCTATTGGCTACGCCAGATGGTAAGCGATCGCAAAATGCCTACGGTACTATGCGGTTCGAGGAAATTGGCGCTCGTCTAATTACCTTCTTGAAGAACTGGGTAATGTCGCGCAAGCTAGGACATATAACTGGTTTTAGTGTCGGGTTTATCCTGCCGAGTATAGAAGAGGACAACTCGGAAAAAGAAACCTGCGATGCCTGATGTGTCTTTTGTTCGCGCTGACCTGAATAAAGCACTCTCACAAATGAAATCGAGAATCTAGCCCTTGGGTCTATATCAGGGGCTTATTAATGTTTGTGCCATTTGGGATGCAAGGATTGTGTAACCGCATCTCGCCAAACTTTTTTTCTCAAGGTGATAGGAAAGCGATCGCAGGTGGGTAAGTTACATCTAGAACACCCAAGCACTTCCTACCCCCTGGAAAACACTTATGAAAACTGAATTAAAAGCCAAATTTCTCCAACACATCCTCGCCAAGAAGAAGGGAGATGAGGGTTTTACACTTATTGAATTACTAGTAGTAATTATTATCATCGGTATTTTGTCTGCGATCGCCCTACCTTCTTTCTTGAACCAAGCTAACAAAGCTAAACAATCTGAAGCTAAAACCTATGTAGGTTCTTTGAATAAAGGTCAACAAGCTTACTTTACAGAAAGAGGTTCCTTTGGCGCTCTTGCTGATTTAGGAGTTGGTATTAAATCACAAACTGTTAACTATACATATTCGAGTGTTGCTCAAAGTGGTACCGGCACAGCCGCGACTGCATACTCCAACTCTTCTTTAACAGGAACTAGTAACGTAATTAGAAACTATAGCGGTAAAGTTTCCCTACTTACAGAAGGATCAAGCAGTGATGCAACTAGTATTGCCATTCTTTGTGAAACTACTACTGTTGCTGGAGCCGCTCTAGAACCCACTGATGGTCGAACCTGTGCTAGTGGTTCTACCGCGGTAGGTAGTAGATAAGTAATTAAGCAATCAAATAATCAGGAATGAGGATTGCATAAAAACCCAAAAGTTGAATTGAGAAAGTTAAAGCTGCTAATTTAAATCAACTTTAAAAGAGGTTAACGTATAATATCTTCATTCTCACCCCAAAAAAGTAGAGAAGTTCTATAGAACTTCTCTACAATAGTTGTTATTCATTATTCACTTTTATTACTATCAAATGCTACAAGATACACAACCAAAAGATTATGCTCAGGCTATTCAATATTATGAAAATGCTATTGAAACAAAACCTGATGTTAAATCTCATTATTGGCATTTAGGATTATATTTTTTACTGCAAGGTAAAGAGCAAGAAGCACAATTAACTTGGTTAATGGGTGTTGGAGAGGTAAATGAGGAAGAAAATCAAGATTCTATAGCAGAATTAAGTCAAGTTTTATTCCAAGAAATTCAGAAACAACTAAAATCAGAAAAATATCAACAAGCATGGATTATTAGTCAGCATTTGCGAGAAGTTAATCCTTACCATATTAATAATTTACTATTAAATTTATATTTATCACTCGAAATAGAGTTATTAAATCAAGAATATTTTGAGCAGCTAAATTTGACTCACGTGCTACAAGAAATAGATATATCACCGGATATAGAAATTTTTTCCCAAGTGCTTTATAAACTTATAGAGTTTCCTTCATTTCATAGTTTAACTTTAGATTTTTCTAAAACTATTCTGGCATCGTTAAAAAATCTCAATGATTTTAACTATGTGATGGCATCTGTATCAGTAAAGTTAGAATATGCTTTCAGGAATTCCCATTTTGCTGCTCAGTTATTGGAAACTTATATAGATTTAGATCCTGATGATCGAGAGCTTTTAATTCGTTTAGCTTTCTGTTATCAAGTTACAGGTCAGCATTTTAAGGGTATTAATACAGCTAAAAAACTACTATCTTCATCTGAGAATTTAGCTGATAAAGTTTTTTATAATCATTTGTTAATTAGAGGGTTATTAATATCAGCAGGAGCTTGGGAAGAAGCTTGTTTAGCAATAGAAGAGCAAAAAACTTTAATACTATCTCTGATAAAAGAATCTTTAAAAATACCGGAAAATGGTGTAATTCTGAGGATTTACACTTCTATGTATTTCTTTCCATGTATAGTAGATACTCCTCAAATCATCAGACCAATACAAAATAAACTAATGGATTTATGTTTGAAAAATTTTGAGCTTAACCTTGGAGAAAAAATTAATCAGTATCGTTATCAAGAAATTTATCCAAAAACAAGTAAAAAGATTCTAAAGATAGGTTATCTTTCCCATTGCTTAGGACAACATTCTGTAGGTTGGATTTCTCGTTGGTTATTTAAATATCATAATAAAGATAACTTTCAAATTTATTCATACATTATTAATCCTCGTGTAAGTGATAGCTTACAGCAATTTTTTATTGAATATTCTCATCAAGCTCATAGTATTCAATCAACAGGTAGTATATTGCAATTAGCTGAACAAATTCGTCAAGATGAAATTGATATATTAGTTGATTTAGATAGTATTACTATCGATTTGGTTTGTGAAGTACTTGTTGTAAAACCTGCCCCTATTCAAGTTACTTGGTTGGGCTGGGATGCTTCTGGTTTACCCTCTATTGATTACTTTATTGCAGATCCCTACGTATTACCAGAAGAAAGTCAAACCTATTACAGCGAAAAAATTTGGCGATTACCAGAAACCTATGTTGCTGTAGATGGTTTTGAAGTCCAAACTCCGACATTAAGACGAGAACAAATTGATATTCCTGCGGATGGAATTATATATTTTGTTGGACAAAAGGACTATAAGCGTCATTTAGAAAATACGAGATTACAATTGAGAATAATAAAGCAAGTTCCTAATAGTTATTTATTAGTAAAAGGTTTTAGTGATTTAGCAGCTTGCCAAAAATTTTATGAAACCTTAGCTATAGAAGAAGGAGTAGATACTAAACAGTTGCGCTTTATCGGTCAAGATCCTAATGAGCTAATTCATAGAGCAAATTTAGCGATCGCTGATATAGTTTTAGATACCTATCCTTATAATGGTGCAACTACTACTTTAGAGACGTTATGGCTTGGTATTCCCTTAGTGACAAGGGTAGGGCAACAATTTGCTGCTCGCAATAGTTATACCATGATGATTAATGCGGGAATTACAGAGGGCATTGCTTGGACAGATGAAGAGTATGTAGACTGGGGAGTGAGTTTGGGTAAAGATGAGAAACTCAGACAGGAAGTTTCTTGGAAATTAAGACAAGGAAGAAAAAATGCACCTTTATGGAATGCGGAAAAATTTACCCGTGATATGGAGCAAGCTTATCAACAGATGTGGCAAAGGTATGTTGATAGTTAATTGGCTCTTTAGAGGATGTTTGTCAAGTCTTAAAGTATACTAAAAAACCCCTCTCCAAACCTCTCCCCGAAACGGAGAGAGGCTTTGAATCTTACTCCCCTTCCCTTGTAGGGAAGGGGCTGGGGGTTAGGTCTGTATTGGACTCAACTGAGAAGCGCTACAGGCAAAACAACCCATGTATAAATTCTTAAGTCCGTAGTGAGGACTAAAGTCCTCCTCTGTAATTACAAATTTAAGCACTGAAGTGCTAACTACAAACTTGTTTATAGAACGCTTCTAAACCTACGACACAGGTTTTATCATCAAAGAGATGATCGTGATTTTGGTTCATTCTTTCCGCAATAGTGCCTCGCCAAGCCGGGTCTAGTCCTAATTTGACAGCAATTTCGATATATTCTGCTTCGTTTTCAGCTATGGTATCTGTCACTCCTAGCATTTTCAGGAAGCTGTCAGAATGACGACCCCGCATAAATTCTCCCGGACAGGTAACAATGGGGAGATTACAAGCGATCGCTTCTAAGGTAGTATTACCACCAGACCAGGTGAATGTATCTAAATAAACATCTGAAAGTAAGTTAATCATTAGATAGTCCAGTCGCTCTGGAATACTAATAAATACACAGTAATCCTCGCTGTTCAAACCGATAGCAGCAAAAGCACGCTTCAGGCGTGGCTGAAGTAAAGTACCACGCAAAAACACAAATTTAGCTTGCGGAACGCGATGAGCAATTTCTGCAAAAATAAAATCATATTGCGGTAGATATTTGAAAGGAGCTTGGCAGCATAAATAAATGACTGCATCATCTGGTAGCTGAAAATCTGAGCGGGTTTTGATAACTGGTGGAATATATGGTTTAGGATAAGAAACGCCAATATTAGGCAAGCGAATTAATATTTCTGAATAATGTTCTTGGGCATTTTCAGGTTCCATTAACTTGCTAGATAAAAAGTAATCAATTGTGGGTAAGCCAGTTGTCACCGGATGTCCCCAAGCCGTACATTGTATAGGCGCAAGCCGCAGACCTGCCATTTGCATAGTTTGCGGATTCATCCCAATTTCAGGAAAAACTAAAATGTGCAGCTTATCAGCAATTATCTGTTCACAGGCTGCTGAGAAATTATCAGGAATATGGTGGAAAATATCACTGTACTGTTGAAACTGTTGGGTAATTGGATCTGGCTCATTTCCTATGTAGTAACAATAGATTTCAAAGCTTGAGCGATCGCAGTAACGTAACCACCCAGTTAACCAAAGCGTTCCACTATAAGAATGCAGGTAATGGGAAACGTAACCAATCCGAATTTTGTTATTAAGCTGAAGCTTAGGTATAGATAAAGGAACGACCCATTGTGGATAGTTAGCTGCCATAATTTCATGTACTAGCTTTCCATATTGGCGTTGCAAATCTATATCATTTTGTGCTTGATATGATAGGTAAAAATTTGTGAGGCGACCTATACCGGCTAAAGCACTATGTTGCTCTTTTGTAGTTTTAATAGATGTTTGCTCAATTAAATCTCGCAATCCTTGAGTGTAGCGTTGGCGATAAAAGTTAATTTCACTCTGATTCTCATATATTAATGGAACTGTTAAATATTTGAGAATTTGAAAAGTATAATCATCAGGTAAGAATTTAGCAGCATTATCTGAATTTAAAATTGCTTCTTGAATACGTCCATTTTGGCGCAAATCGATGATTAATGAAAAATGTAGTCTTCCATCTGTAGGGTAAAGTTGAATTCCTTGCTGGAGAGTACTAAAATATTCATCTAGCCGATTTAACTGTCTATAGCAATAGCTTAAATTCCAATAAATTTCTGCATCACCTGATTGGCATTCTAGGAATTTTTGATATTGCGCAATCGCTTCTTGCCATCTTCCCTCACTGAAGAATTTATTGCTCAAGCAAAAAAAAACTGTTCAGCTTGTGCTTCTCTAAAAACTTCTATTTCGTAAGATGTGAGAGTTTCTGCTTTTGCTTGACTCAACGCGTTTTTATCTTCGTATTCCAAAACAATTCTTGCATGTATACGAGGTAGCAAGGCTTCCCACTGAATATCAGCCAACTTTTCCACTAAAGAAATTTCTAATCTTTCGGTAACATCTAAATCTTCCTGTACCAAAAGATTCATAACCACACTAGATAAAAACAGTTCAGCATCCTCAACAGCAATATCTCCAGTGTTAATAAGTAGGGTAGTTTTTTCACTATCCATATGAGTTGCTACCGTCTTCATCACTCGTTCCAATTCTAAACCAACCAACTCTTCTGGTTGCGACCAATCTGGGAAAATAATTAAATTAATCTCATTAATATTTAAAGATAGAAGAGTAGCATCAATCAAGGCAGAACTTACCGTTTGCGCCATTTTTGTCCATGAGAACTTTTCCGCTTGTGCCAAACCCGCAGTAATTAAAGAGTGACGAATACTAGGCTTTTGCACCTCACAGAGGGCATTTGCTAGTGCATTTACATCATCATCTTGAATATAAATAGCTGCGTCTCCTGCTACTTCTGGGATTGAAGAATTAGGACAGGTAATAACAGGACAGCCACAAGCCATTGCTTCTAATATAGGCATTCCAAAACCTTCATATTTAGAAGGATAAACTAACGCCATAGCACCAGAATAAGCTAAGACTAATTCTTCATCACTAAGTTGGAGAAGATGTATAGTAATACCTAATGTATATGTTCTTAACTCTGGCGCTAACATTCCACCAATACCAGTAAAAATAATATCAAATCCGTATCTACTGGCTAGTTTTGAGAAAGCTTGTAAGAATAAAATACCATTCTTGTAACCAGATCCCGTGCCAACCAACAGGAAGTATGGTTTATCAATGCCATATTTATATTTAAAATCTTTAATTTCATCTACAGAAGCTGAAGAGAAGAGAGAATTTACTCCACAATGAGCCACTGTAATTAATTCTAAGGGTATCTTAGGGAAACATTTACTTAAGTCTTTAGCTGTATTTTCAGAAATGGCAATAAAAGCAGAGGCATGTTTAATACTATTGTGCTTTTCACGCCACATAGGTTCATTTAAGTTTCCTCCTAATACTTCAGGAATCATGTCATATGCCATAAATACGGAAAGGGTGTCAATGGGCGTGGTGTAATAGGAAGATATAAATAATTCCGCTTCTTCATCCTCACATATTTGTTGAAGCATCTGTTTATCAGCTTCGGTATTGTTATAGTCGTAGGCGGGAATTGTGAGATAACGAATACCATTAATTTTGGGTGCAGTATTGGCTCTATCTAAGACTAAAATATAATTAGCAAAATTACTATTTGCCCATTGTTCTAGCAGACTTCGCCAAACTCTAGCAATTCCTGTTTTATAGAGTTGGAAAAAGACACCATCAATTAAAATATTACGATGAGGTAAAGTTTCTGTTTTTTCTTTAGCTAACTTGTAAATTTTGATAGTTTCTTGAATATATTTATCCCAGCTAAATTTTTGAGCCTGCTGAAGAGATTTGTTAGCTAAATTTTCTCGATATTCGGGTTCGCAATATAGCTTAAATATGGCATCGCAAAGCCCTATTTCATCATTAGGATCAAGCATAATTCCGGCATCTTCAACAACTTCAGGTAAGGAAGAAGTATTAGAGGTTATTATTGGAGTTCCACATTGCATTGCTTCTAATGGTGGTAAGCCAAAACCTTCATATAAAGATACATATATGAATGCTAATGCACCTGAATACAAAGGAGCTAAATCTTCATCGGGAACATAACCAGTAATAATAATTCGGTTTTCTAATTCTTTAACTCTATCTATTTCTGCAAAAATTTCTTCATATTGCCATCCTTTTGTACCTATCAACACTAGATTAAGATCATCAATATGCTGGTTTTTAATTAATCTAAAAAAAGAACGGATAACATGAGCTATATTTTTTCTTGGCTCTAAGGTTGATAAAGTTAAAACATAAGGCTGCTCTGATATTTTATATTTTTGTTTTGTTTTGATAATTAATTCCTGATTATTGCAAGGATAAAATTTTTCTTTATCAGCAGCTAAATGTGTAACAAATACTTGCTTTTCATTAAGATTTTGTTGATATGTACAAATATCTTGTTTTGTTGATTCCGAAATACAGCACACAAAATCATTCTTATCTATTTGATCTATAGTATTTTTAACCATATGCTCTGAATTATGATTAAAATACTCTGGAAAAAGAATAGGAATTAAATCATAAACTGTGATAATTCTTGTAGCAAAGTAAATATTTTTGGGCAAAGGATAATAAGTAGAGTGATAAATATCTATATTTTGATATTTTAGTTCTGACAGGTGAAATAAAGGAAGATTTTTATACTCAAGATTTTGATTTATATAAGTTTGACAAGCATCAAACAAATCAGGTATACTTATACAAAAATAGATACAACAATCAGGGGAGTTTATTAATCCTTTTAAAAGATGCTCTGTTACTCTAAAAACTCCAGTTTTAGCAGTTTCTAATACAGTTCCTAAACCTAGTACTGAAATATCTAACGCTATTTTAATCTGCGTTCCCTTATTCACTAAAGATACTTTTTTTATTTTCTCAGGCTGACTGTGACACAAGTTCTTAAAAACATCAGGTGCTAGTTTTTTTTCTGTCAATAAGTGTAAAGATATACCATTATTAGATGTATTACTCGAATAAAAGTTCAAATTGTACTTTTCTGCAATTATTAATAAAGATTTAATTGTATATATTGATACATGCTGTCCTTCCGCAGGTACATAATACCACCATTCATTAGGTTTAGGATTATCTGTAGGCAAAATCTCTGTACTAAATAAAATGTTTTTAGAAAATCGCAAAATATTTTCTATCTCTTCAATAGGATTTATAAAATGTTCAAAAACTTCAAAAGCAGTTACTAATTCATAATAGTCGTTTCTGTTTATTTCAAACCCTTGAGCAAAAAAATTATTACAGAATTGATCAAACCAATAAAAATCAAAACCTAATTCTCTCATTATACTAACGAACAGACCATAGCCGCCACCGTAGTCTAAAAATTTAGCCTTATGGTCAAAGAGATTAAAAATGATTTGAGATGCTTTTTGTGAACAATAATGATTGCGAAATACTAAACCAACATCGCTTTTTGCTATAGCATCATAATAAGCTTCCGCTAACCAGTAAGGCTCTTCTGTTTGAACAAAACCACAATTAGGACATTGAAAATAATCAACTGTATATTTATTTAATAAAATACTTTGAGCGAAAAACATTGAATTAGATTCACATACTTTACATTTAATTGAGATATGCATATTTGATTCCTCTTGTAACTTCTGCTGGCTAAATATTAATTCTTTTGGTTTTGCTATTTATTCAAATTATTTAAAACAACTTTATAATCCTACCGAGTATAATGCAAATTCACCAACTTCTGTATTAATGGGATTTAAGAGATAGTAAAGTTTCTACTGAAAAGAGTAAACAACTCTAATGGCGATCACCATTACCCTCTTGTTTTTTAATCTGCTCTAATACAACTTTGTAATCTTGCCGTTCGGGGTGCAACTTCACTAGCTTCTCCAATAGTTCCATCGCACCTTTAGCATCTTTCAATTGCAACCGCACCAAAGACAGTTTTTCTAAAGCAATTTGGTTTTCTGGTTCCCGTTGTAAAATCAGATCGTAACCCCGCGCCTGTTGCTGTAATACTGACTCAGCAGAAGGAGACGCAATTGCTGGCTTAGGTTTGCTAGCCTGTTGGATTGCCGGAATGACTGCAAATACCGTAGATCCAAAAAACGAGAACATCGACACTATCGTGACAATCTTTTGTCGCCGCTCAATCTGCTTTTTGCGGGTGATTAAGTATTCTTCCCAGGAACCAGGCATGTATCAATTATTGCTGGACTAAATAGTTAGGTGTCAGCAACCCTCCCGTTATCAGGTTACCCATCTGCTCAACAGAAACTAACATCTTAGCTAGAAATTTTTTACACAAAATTCAAATTCTGACTCTGAAGACGAGGCAACTTTATGGTAAGCCCATGCTGTACCGACAATTTTGCCATGCGATCGCCCCTATGCTTCAAAGCAAAACCCTCTCCTGCGCCTAGACAGAGCTAACGCTCCAGGTCTTATTCACTGGGCAAAACATTACAATTATATAAAGATTTGCGATGATTCTGCCTAATGCCAGATGTTTGCGATATTCTAAATAACGTTTAAATAGATAAAAAGAGTAGACATTTCTACTCAATTGCAAATTTCCCTGTCAGTCAAAAACTTTCAAACTAGCCCGTGTCCTATGGGTTCTTCAACAAGCAAACATATTTTTCGTGATTCAAACAAATAGAATTTTCCCACTCGTCCTCAGTCACACTACTTAGTGCAACTTTCCAAAGGACTAATTATTCTGCTCGGCGTCCACAATATATCTCTTACAAAAGGTACTGTTGCACTCTAGTGGAGAAAGGGTAAAGGTTAAGAGGAAAAAGAAGACGGGGAAAGTTTAAAGGGAAAAGGGGAAACAGAAACATCCCTTACCCCTTTAGTCCTTAAACTTTGCCTGTTTTCTGCAAAAAGTTTAAGGACTGCTTGGTGAAATTGGATTTTGTGGTGGTAATTACCGTACAAAACCGAATTTACCAGTAACTTAGTAGAGTTTGTTATGGTATAGTTAGAAAGTTAAGACTAGCTTTACCAAATTACACCACTCTACGGGCCGGCAACAATTGCAGAATGGGAAGCAGTTTTGATTAAGCATTTACCAACAAATATCAGAATTCAATCGAGGTTATGACTCAGCAAGTGATTCACCCAATGGTGAAATTGCAGCGCAACGTGCAATCACTCATAGAATCGAACATTATCAAGCCAAGCGATAGCATCTGGAAAATCGCTTTGCTCTACGGCAATGAATGGCAGCACTGGAAACAGGAACTGCTTGACTTTGGCTTTAGTATGCAAGACCCAGTTAGTGAATTGCTAGCTGTAGAAACTTGGGATGAAGAATAGGTATTGGGCATTAGGGATTGGAGACTAGCACCGCAAGGCGGAAGTCAAAAGTCAAAACTCAAAAGTCAAAAGTATTATGGAATGGGCTTTTTAGGGATTTTAAATGGTTGCTCTATTTACGCCGTGGTGTACTAGTGCACTGTGGCGGAAGTTTGTCTACTATACAAGGGGCAAAATCCCCTTGTTAAGTTTCAAGTCTTGTTAATTGAGATGGTAGGTGGATTTACGCGCCTGCTTTACTAACAAAGAGGTGACAGGTGATAGGGAATAATTTGTACCCTGTAACCTGTACCCTATTCCTTTGTTCAGTCCCTAGTCCCCAGTGCTTTTATTGGCAAGCAGCTAACGCCGCAGCTAACTTTTTTGCAGTTTGGAAGCGATCGCGTGGCAATGGTTCTGTAACGTGATCAATCACATTTCTTAATTGGGAACTAATGGTGGGAACCTTTGCGACATCAAACCTGAAGTTTCGCCCCTTTTGGCGGTAATACTTGAACGGGTTTTCGCTTGTGAGCAGAAAAATCAGCGTTGGCCCAATTGCATACAAATCAGATTGAGTCAAAGGTTGTCCTCGTTCTTGTTCAGGAGCGCAGTAACCTTCTGCACCAATCCGAGTACCGGGCGCTGTGCCAATTTCTTTAACTGCGCCAAAATCCAGCAATACTATGCGATTTAAAGAACTTCGCACCATTAAATTGGCAGGTTTAATATCGCGGTGAATCAGTGGAGGCTCTTGGCTATGAAGATAGTCTAAGATATCGCAGGTTTGGATCATCCAAGCGATCGCTTGGCTTGGCGTAACTGGCCCATTAGTAAAAATACGTTTCTCTAAATCTTGTCCGTGGATTAGTTCCATTGCCAAGTATTTTTTTCCGTCTTCGACAAAAAAGTCATAATACTTGGGAATTCCAGGATGGTTAAGGGATTTGAGAGTGTACGCCTCCCGCTCAAATAATTCTTGAGCTTTGGCAATTTTCACCATATCAGCATTCATTTGCTTCAACACCAGCAGTTGGGGGATACCCGCAAGACCAGCCGCATCCCAAGCGAGATAAGTAGTACCCATACCTCCTTGTCCGAGAGTTTGCAACACTTGATAATGGCGAATTTTCTGTTGCACTGAGAGAGGTTGACCGCAGTGGATACAAAACAGATTGTTCGGGGAATTGCCTTCGTGCGTGCAAATGGAGGATGAATTTGCTCTAGCTTGGGCTGAATAGACTGTTGCAACGGCGTTTTCTTCTGTCGCTTGCATTTGTTGCGATCGCACACCAGTTTCCAGCACTGTTACCTCCTGAATTTGAAATTGCAGTATTGGGCCTCCCTGTGCCAGTTGCAAAAGGGAATTATCTGGTAAGGAACTCTGAATTACAAGAACACCGTTGAGGAAAGTCCCATTTGTACCCTGACTAACCAGTCGCCAACCACCGCCATTGTCGGCATCGACTTGTCTGAGTTCTAGATGATGCCGGGAAACTAAACTATCAGTTAAAACAACGTGATTATCTGCCGCTCGACCAATCCGAATTATGGAAGAGTTCTCAAAGCTCCACTGCTGGAGGGGCGTTTTCTGTTGCGGTTCTAACAGAGTCAGACTAACCACAATACAACCTACAAGGTAAATGGATCAGGCATTGGGCATTGGGCATTGGGCATTGGGTATTAGGTTTTAACCCCTGATTTATAAGGCTTTGAGGTGAATTAGCGGATATGTCTATTGGGAATTTGTGATTGTTCTTTCTTTTTATTACCCATTCCCAATACCCCATTCCAATTTATTTTTAACTTTCCAGATTTGGGCGTACTTTTGCCCGAATAAGTATACCAGTAATGTTGTCATGACCATTCTGTTGGTTCGCCAAATCAATTAAGTCTGTAACACCCTGTTCTAAGTTAACGCTAGAACTAAGTAAGGGTTCTAAGTGAGTCTGCCAATGGGTTTCTATTAAATCATTATCTGATAGACCGTCCGATGCCAACAGCAGAAGAGTATCTTCATTGATCTCGAAAAAGTCTACATCAGGATTAATCGAGTTTTCGTCACGAGGCCCCAAGGCTTGGGTGAGTTGGTAGGCATCTGGGCGGGCGTAAGCTATGCTTGCTTCCACTCCGCGGGTTATTTCCCGTTGCCCAACTTCGTGATCTACTGTGACTTGTTCTAGTTGCCGCTTGCGCGTCAAGCGATAGAGACGGCTATCTCCCACATGAGCAACTGCTGCTTCAGTATCTTGAATTAAGAGCATTACCAGAGTTGTACCCATGCGCCCCACTCCAGAACGGGCATCTTGTTGATTAAGCTTGTAAATCGCCTCATTAGCTAAAAACACTGCCTCACGAATGCTATCTTCTGTTGGCAGTTGGTTGGCAATCCAGTGTTCTTGAAAGTATTGCCGTAGGGTGTTGACTGCTAACTCACTGGCTATCTCGCCGCCAGCGTGTCCACCCATACCATCACAGAGAATATACAAACCATGCCCTTCCAGAACTCGATTTTTAGGCAACTCCAGCTTCTGAATTTTGCTTTCAATACCAAAATAGTCTTCATTATGATGACGTTGACGCCCCACATCTGTGCGTCCTGCATCTTCTAAGCTACTTAACTGCATCGGCAGCACAACAGTTGCCATATCATCAGTTTTGCTAATGATATCTTCTGGCTCATCTGATTGCGGGATAGTGGGCACAGCAGTATTTTTCTCCTTTATTGGGGGCAAAGTTGCGGTTCCTAGTGCTTCCAGTTCAACAGAGATTTCCTCTAAACGCGATCGCAATTGTGCGATCGTGTGAATCTTACCTACATCTAAATCCCCCAACATCTGGACTACAGAGCCAAATTGAGTCCGTTGAGACTGCCTAAATAGCGCTTGCCAAACCCGCCCCAAAGCTTGGATAGTTAACGGCTCCTCTGGAATAGCAAATGTTTGGGCTTCGGCATCTTCTGGGGACTTGATAGCAGCCTGAGAACTTGATGATTCCACATATAACCTTTGTAGTGCCAGAGTTTGGTCTTCATCCAATCGCAAATTTGACAAATCTAAAAGGCTTTGACGACAATTCACTGGTTCCAATACTGCCCAAAGTTGGGTCATTTGATAACACCAGTGTAAAATTTTTAACGAACTCGTTGTTTCTTCTTGCCATCGCTCGAGTAAAGGCTGCCAATGTGAGCGGTCTTCAATTATTACTACCTGCATATCCCCCTGCTGCCATGCATCGTGAATCGGCGGTATCTCCCGCTGACCTTGGGATTGTAAGGCAATATAAAGTTTAGCAAGGCGAGGAATTCCACTTGTTTCCACTGATGGCGTTAGCAAATCTGATTGCTGATTTGCTAGTATTGCCTCAATGGGTGATATTTGATACGGCTGGCAGTCTAGAACTCTGACACCTACATCAGTAATGGTGGTAGTTTCAGTTTGTCCAGGTAGCATATATAACAATTGATAGCGTTCTTGGGAGTCTAAATAGGAGCCTAATGCAATCTGAAAGCTAGGGGGTAGAGGAGATGAGGAGTATATTGCTCCCTCATCTCCCTCTACTCCCACATCTCCCTTTTTTCCCTGATTTTTCTCTACTCCCAAAGCTTCCCCATTCGTTTCCTTAGCAATAATTGCCCAAAACACTGTTCCACATTCCGTGCTACAGTTATGACAACGTAGTGCATTTATAGGTACATCAGTACTGCATTCAGGACAGACTTTGTGGGTCAGGGACGTGCCACAGTTTTGACAGAATTTGTTACTATTGGGGTTTTCAAATTTACACTGAGGGCAAATCAGCATAGTGGAAGTTCCTTAATTCCCGTTCCAAGGTGCTTCTAGCCACTAAGATCCAAGGTGCCACAATTGGCTATCCCTGACCACAGTAGACCTACAAGAGATTGTAGTTTATCAATGAATTTTGGTGGCAGTATTAATTGTGACGCATATTAGATAAATATTTAATATATTGGCAGTCAATTCCTAATAAATGGGTGAATGGGGAGTGGGGAGTAAAAATTTTAGATTTTAGATTTTGGATTTTGGATTAAAGAATTGAAATTTAATCCAAAAGACGCTCTCTACAAGACGCTCTTGCTAGCAAGATCCCCGAACGCAAGAGCGTCCCGTAGGGAAGGGGTACGCGGACTCGCTCTAAGCATTGGCGCAGCCTCTTCTTCGAGTTGCCATGCCGCAGGCTTTACGCTACGCTATCGTCAATTCCATTATCCAAAATTGAATTGCCCTATGCTTCATGCTAAGAGTCTGGCAATTGTGGAGGTTCAGTGTTAAACCATTTTTGATAAATTTGCTTGTAAGTGCCATTGGATAACAAAGTCGCTATAGCTTTGTTAATTGCATCCAGATGGGGGGAGTCTTTAGGTGTAGCAATCCCGTAGTATTCTTGGGTGAGTAGATCGGCAACAACTCTGATGCCTTTGAGTTTGCCATTTTTAATCGCATACAAAGTTGCGAAAGCATCGCTAACCACAGCATCAACATTGCCATTGAGCAAGTCTTGGAAAAACTCTGAACCAGAATTAAAAGTACTAATTTTGGCATTGGGGATGGTTTTGGCAAAATCCGCCCCAGTTGAACCAATTTGTACAGCAATTTTTTTACCTTTGAGACTATTGAAGTCTTTAATATTTTGGTTGTCTTCGCGAACAGCGATCGCTAGTCCGGCTTTAAAATAAGGTCTGGAAAAAGCAATGGTTTTCAGACGTTCGGCGGTAATCGTGATTCCACTAATTGCTGCATCGACTCTTTTAGCTTGCAAAGTCGAGATCATGCCATCAAAGGGCAGACTTTCAAACTGGATTGTAAAACCTGCTACTTTAGCGATCGCATTCATCAAATCAATATCAAAACCTTCTAAGTGACTACTAGCCGTTTGGATTTCAAAAGGGATAAAGGTGGGATCTGTCGCCACCTTGAGAGGTTGAACATCATTTGGATAAGAATTGTTACAGGCAATGAACAGTAGCAAACAGCCTAAGCTCAGAATTAGTTGCCGCCACTTAAAGTTAATCAAATTCCCTTTAGTCATTAGTCATTAGTCAAATACCTAATTTTTCATTTTGTGTAGTGCTTGAGTCCGAGCAAAGCGACGCTCGGCAGGGCGTGCAAGTCCAAAATAAGCGGCGAAGGAGGCGATCGCAAACACTGCCATTAAACTAGACATGGCGATCACCGTGCGCCCATCATAGAAGAAAGCAACTAGCCCACTCGCCAACGCCCCACATAACATTTGCAGAAATCCCACCGTGGCGGCTGCAACTCCAGCTATCTCTGGCAAAGGCTGAATGGCACCCTGGATTGCATTGGGGGAGATTATCCCCAGGCAGAAGGTGTTAAATACTAGAAGAGGCATTAGCGTAGTAACTTGTGCAGCACCACTCACTGACAACATTGCAAGGGCAACAGATGAGCCAACGGCACTCATCAGCCCAAAGGTGAGCAACCTTGACGGAGATACGCCACGCATACTCAGATGCCCATTCAGAAATGAGCCTACCATGATGCCAAAAGCGGTCGATGCAAAAAGCCAGCCGTAGGTTGTAGTCGGGACTTTAAATACATTAAGCAGCACGAGTGGCGATCCCGCAACATAGGTAAACATGCACCCAAAGCTTAGTGCATTGACGAGGGCGTAGCCGAGACAAATCCGATTGCTGAGAATGCGCCCATAATTTTTTATCAGCCGACGTGGTTTAATCGCATCTAGATCATGGTTAGCTAGCGACTCACTGAGTCCAAGGGCAACAAACAGCAAGAGTAAAAACCCTCCTACAGCCAGTGTCCCATAGATAGTCCGCCAACCAGCGATTGCCAGCACCCAACTACCGATTGTAGGTGCAATCATCGGTGCTACGCCCATCACCAGATTGACATAGGAGAGTTGGGCGCGTGCTGCCGAACCATCAAATAGATCGCGGACAATCGCCAGTGTCATCACCATACCTGCACCAGCGCCGGCACCTTGAACTAAACGCCAAGCAATCAGAGTATTGATGGATGGCGCAGCAGCACAGCTTGCACCTGCTAGGGTAAAAAGTCCGCAGCCGATAAGCAAGATTGGTCTGCGTCCATAGCGATCCGAAAGCGGGCCGAAAATCAGCTGGGCAACAGCAAACCCAAGCATAAATAAGCTTAGGATTAGTCCAACAGATCCAGAAGATGCCCTCAAAGCTGCGCTGATTGTGGGAAAAGCTGGTAGCCCCATATCAATTGATAGAGGCGGTAGGGCAGAGAGTGCCCCCAAAAGAAGCGTGAAGCTCAAGGTGTTGGGTCGAATTCGCATTATTTTAACTTGTAGGATTCACGGTTATCCAAATGGGTCTCTTGATTTTTCTAGCTAGGTGTGAGATGTTCTTACTCATCTGATATTACGGTAAGTCGATAAAAATACCGTATTTAGATGACTCTAGGGAAATTTCCAGCTTCTAAACCCCAAGATAAAGCTCTAGTAGATTACAATAAACCATAAAAAAAAATCTCAAAAGACTAAAAAACAAGAGTTTTTAAATTTTACTTTTGCCCCACAACAGTTAAATATGCATTTTTTTAGCTGCCAGATTGCTCTGTATAAATTTTGGATTTTAATTCCCGGAGAGGTTGATTAATGTCACTTGCGTCAAGTTTGCAGCGATCGCTATATACATATGTACTACTTTAACCTCGCTTAATCTGCATGGATCAGCCAACAATGGGTCTTTTACGTTTGGATGTCGAGCGTGTTTGAGAATTAATTGAGATGATTAATTAGCAAGGTGTGACTGTTTTTATGGTTGAACAGAATGCCAATTTAACACTGCAAATTGCTGATTATGGTTATGTACTTCAAATGGTCGAATTGTGCTATCTGGGTCATCTAGCGAATCATTGAATAACCCGTAAATTCGTGACGCTTATTTGAGTGGTGAGACGGTTTCGCAAATATGATGTGGTTAAACTTTTCCTAAAGCGATCGCACTAATTCAACTTACAGTGATTTTTAGATAAATGGATTTATTATATAAATATTTTTTGCTCTCACGGAGAGAAGCCAGTCAGTTGCGCGGGTTAAGAGTATTGTCGCATCTGGTGTCAGCTCCAGGCGCAGAGATAAAGTTATAAACACTCAATTAAAAAGTTATTTGAAATCTTTAATTGTTAAACTATTGATGATAAACTAACCAAAATTTACTTATAAAATCACGAAAGCATTGTTGGGATTTAGAATAAAGCTGGCTATCAGTATTTCTTCCTTAAAATACTGATATACTCATAAACTTAGAAGACAACTCGCCCTTTATGGCTCCTACCACTTCTGCCTACCAAATTGCTGATTTGTTCGCCGAAAGAGCTAGAAACCTCGCACCATCAACTTACGGCACTGAGTTAACCAAAATTATCACTGTCAGCTTTGCCTACGGTTTAGCTGACCCAATTCTCTTTCCCCACGCCGACTTGGCTGCTGCAAGTGCGGCTGTGCTGACAGAAGAAGCTCCGATCGCCCTCAATTACGGGCCACCTTCAGCTCAACTATATGAGCAAATTATCCTCCGCTTGCAGACTAAAGGAATTGCTGCCGATCGCGATCGCCTGGTCATTGGCTACGGTTCTGGTCAGATTCTCGGTTTGCTACCAGATGTGTTTGTCGAACCTGGTGATGTGGTAATTGTGGAAGGGCCAACCTTCCTGGGAGTAGTTGTCAGATTTGTCCACGCTGGCGCACGCATAATTACCATTCCTGTGGATGAGTTGGGGATGGATGTGGACGCCCTAGAAGAAACTTTGAGCGACTTGAAGAAACAGGGCATCCGACCCCGGTTTATTTACACCATCCCCACCTTTCACAATCCCACAGGCGCTACTATGCCGTTATTTCGCCGCCAAAAACTGGTAGCGTTAGCGGCTGAGTATGGCGTCTTAGTGGTGGAAGACGATGCTTATAGCGATTTGCGGTTCCAAGGAGAAACTCTGCCCCCTCTGGCAACTCTTGACCAAGAGGGGTGGGTATTATATGTAAGTACCTTCTCGAAAATTATTGCGCCTGGTATCCGCCTGGGCTGGGCTTGTGGTGATCCAGCGATTATAGAGCGGCTGGCAATGTTCAAAAGTGAGGGGCCTGTGGGGCCATTTGTCAGTCATGTGGTCGCCCGCTACTGTGCTACAGGCAAACTAGATAATCACATTCAGCAGCTAATCGCCTGCTACAAGCATAAATGCAATTTATTGTTAGAGGCGATCGCTCAAGAGTTTCCCAGTGATATAGTTGCTTTGCGACCAGATGGGGGCTTTTTCGTTTGGTGTAAATTGCCGCCAGACATCAGCGCCAAAGCACTCCTAACAGCTGCCAATGAACACGGCATCAACTTTTTGCCAGGGACTCGGTGTTACACCGATGGACAGGGAGATGATGCCATCAGGTTAGCTTTTAGCTTTCAGCCAACACAGAAGATTGTTGAGGGAATCGCTACATTAGGAGCAGTGTTGCGCGGATTGCGGCAATGACGGTGCCAATTTTAGATTTTGGATTTTAGATTTTAGATTTTGGATTTTGAATTGAAGATAATTTACCTCGTTCCCAGTCTCAGACTGGGAATGCTCAATGGATGGCTCCCGCCTTCCGTCTGGGCGGCAGCAACCCAATGAAGACCATTTCCTTCTTATAACTTGGAAAGGAGATTTTGATTTTCAATAAATTTTGTAAATCTTTAAAAAATTTGTTCTAAGCGTTGGAAATCGCGTTGCACTTCATACCAGAGACTTTTATTACAGGGGTCTGTCTTCAAAGCTTTTTTGAGATAAATTCTGGCTTTGAGCAGTTGGTTTTCGGAAATTAGCGCCCGTCCCCAAATTTGATAAGCGATCGCTTGCCATTGACGGACTTCTGCATCTGTTGACAACCGATCTGCTAAAGCTTCTGCCAGGGCGATCGCTTGCGCAAATCGTCTTTCTTGCAAAAATCGCTGCAATTGCTCATAAGTTTTCCACTTCAGCCGTTCTTCTATTTCCAACAGATTCGGCGGCTTTGGTTTCGGTGGTTGTTGGCTTGTCACCGTTGCTACTGGTGTTTTCTGCCAATGCATTGCCTTGGTGTCATCATACACAGTTGACACCTGACTTGAATGTGCGGCAGTTTCCTCTGGCAATACTACCGTCAGCAAGAGTTTATAAGCCTCTGTCAAGGCAATAAACTTATCTTTGGCTTTGTTGTCATCTGGGTTCATATCGGGATGATATTGCTGCGCCAGTCGTCGGTAAGACGCTTTGATCTCAGCAAAAGAAGCTCCCGACCTTAAACCCAATAAACGGTAGCAATCTCCAAGATCCATCTTGAGCTATGAGCTATCGAATATTCAGCTAGAGGCTATCAGCTATCTGCTTTAAGCCTGAACTATTAATGATAAAGGCTAATTTTCTATTTTAAAGTTCAATGTTGACAGTTTGTTTAGGAAAGCGAGTAGAGAGTGGGGAATTAGGAGTTAGAAGTTAGGAATTATTTCTCCCCTGCAACGCCAGCTTCCCCTACTCCCTACTCGCCTACTACTATAGAGGTTCGGTCTTCAATCACACGGTCAATCAAACCGTATTCTTTAGCCTCTTCAGCAGACATGAAAAAGTCACGATCCATATCTTTTTCAATTTTTGCTATGGTCTGACCAGTTTTATCGGCATAAATCCCATTCAGCTGGTGACGAATCCGCAGAATCTCTCTAGCTTCAATTTCGATATCGGTTGCTTGTCCACGGGTGCCACCTGAAGGCTGGTGAATCATAATCCGTGAGTGAGGCAATGCTATGCGTTTCCCTTTGGTGCCAGCTGCCAGCAGGAAAGACCCCATTGAAGCAGCTAAACCCACACAAATAGTCACCACATCTGATTTGATATGTTGCATGGTGTCAAAAATAGCCATGCCAGAGGTGACCATTCCACCGGGGGAATTGATGTATAAATAAATATCTTTACCTGGATCATCTGAGTCCAGATACAGCATTACAGCGATAATTTGATTGGCAATTTCATCATCAATATCTCGCCCCAAGAATATAATCCGTTCCCGATAAAGGCGATCGTAGATGCTAATCCAATCTGTATATTGTCCTCCGGGCATCCGGTAAGGAACTTTAGGAACGCCTATAGGCATAATTTGCTCCGTTATTAATAAATTGGGGATGATCGGAGAGTGAAAAGTGAGGAGTTAGGAATGAGGAAGGAGTATTAAATAACTCATAACTCATAACTCATAACTGAATTTAAAGGACACTGGCAGGGAGTGGGGGATTTGCGAGTTCTTCTTTCTCAAAAACTCGGTCAATCAGACCGTATTCCTTCGCTTCGTAGGGTGTCAGATATAACAGCCGATCCATATCTTTAATAATTTTTTCTGGAGGCTGTCCGGTGGTACGATTCAAGATATCAACTAGCGCCCCTTTATTTACCAAAACTTCCCTCGCGCGGATTTGAATATCCGTTGCTTGACCTTGGGCATAGCTTTTGGGCTGATGCAGGATAATCGAGGAGTGAGGCAAACTGGCGCGGCAACCTTTTGTACCAGCACTGAGAAGCATCGCTGCCATACCCATCGCGGAACCGACGCAGATGGTGTGGATAGGAGGCTTGATATATTTCATGGTGTCATAGATAGCGAAGGCTTCGGTTTCAAAGCCAATGGGTTCGCCACTGTAACCGGAAGTGCCGGTGGAGTTGATATAGATTTTAATCGGCTTTTCGGGGTCGTCGGACTGCAAAAACAGCAACTCGGCCACGATCAATTCCGTGACAGCAGGCACAAGTGGCATCCCAAGATAGACAATTCGCTCCTTTAATAAGAGGGAAGGTAAATCTGGTGGCGGTGTCCGGTAAAAGTTATCGCCGTAATAAGGGGCTTGAACAGCCTTGATGGGGGAAATGTCCATAGCAACTGATCGCCTGAAACTATGCCGTTAACTGTAATACATCCTAGCGCGATGCTAGCTTTCCTCAAGGTGCGGATTTCTCCCTAATGCTTAAGGCGGCTTCGCATCTGCCAATGTTTGGCTTGTGAAGTACCTACACTCAACGCTTGCCTTGAGTCTAAACTTTCGGTTTGATTCGCTGTTGCCTCCTTGTACAAGTACAAATTGGTCGAGGCAACAGCGTCTCTCGTCAATAATAGACGTTTACTAGGTCTTACAGCTTTGCTGGTTCTAATTCCGGCTGTAATACCAATTCACGAAAACCCTGATACAGATAGATTTCTTGTAGGGGCATGGCAATGCCATGCTCTTACCAACGTATTTGTATCATTATTAAAGTGAAATGGTATAACTGCTCAGTTAATATATTGATATTGATATTGAGTCTGGTTTTGGACAGTCTGCTCCCGAAGTTCCCCAATGGTTCTGGAGAGAATATGTTGGCGTTACTGATAAGCTGTTACCAAAGCTTGCTGAACGATATCCCACTTTTTAGATTAAGATTCCCAAGTTTTCATGCTATCTAACAATTAAAGTGGTGTAATCCAATAAGTAATGCCCCGGATAACTTGTTTTTTAAAACCAAACAGAGGTAAATTATCTTCAAGTAAACCCACATAAGTCCAATGTGGAACATCATTTTCTACAGTTTGAAACCAACCATTTTGATTAAGAGCTTTTCTTTGTTCTTTAGTGCCTACGCGTAAATCAATTGCTAATCCCCACAGATGTTGTGAGGTTCCAGGAGGTGCAACCAAACCGAGAATTTTTATTTCTTTACCCTGTTGAACTTTTGTTAAAATTTGATTATTAGCATATTTGTACCAAAATCTTAAATTTGTGTTGAAAGTGCGAGTGCAATCACCAGAACCATAACCAGATTTTAGCGGGATATGTTCTTGAATTCGCGCTTTATTTAAAGCATCAGCCGCTGATTTTTGTAAGTAACAGTCATTAGTGTTATCAACATGACCCATTGTCAAAGTAGCTTGAAATTTTTGGGTTTCTTGTTCATTAGCAAAAATATCTTTTTGCGGCAGTTTAATCCCAACATCTTGATTTACAAAAACTGCACCATATGTCCGCAACAAAGTATATTCATAAGTACCAGGCTGGGGAATTGTGGGTAATTTCTGGCTAATTACAGATAAAAAACGCTGTTGCTCATTTAATTTGGGGTCAGGAATAAATGGTTTTGATGTTATCTCTTTAGATGTATCTTTACAAGCTAATGAATCTGTAGTCAAGCATACATTTAATGGTTGGGCAGTTCTACCCAATTGGTTATGGGTAATCTCATTACTAGCGACTAAGACAAATATCATCATGATAACTATACTGATGAAAGTTGTCTTTTTGATAACCTTAGTAATAAAATTTTTCTTACTGATGATAATTTTCATTTTTAAATAATTGCTTAATTGATTCAAGAATAAAAGTAATCAGCTGATTGCAAATATCTGTTATTGATTAATACACTTTGGTTAAAGCTTGATCCTCCTTAAAGTTAAACCCCCTTTTTTAAGGCTTGTCATTACTCACATTTTTGTAACAATCAAAGTGTCGTGTTGACCTACATCCTGCCCAGAGCTTAAGTTCAGCAGATTATAGCAGCGAAGTGGGGATTGTCATGTGTGGGTAATAACAAGCTTCTTAAGGGGGGTTGAGGGGATCTTGTGAGGAAAAATATCATTAACACCAAGTCGATTGTGTTATTGATGAGTTGAAAACACAGATAAATCATCGTGTTGATAGATGCTTCTATATAAATTGTGCAATATATCTAATATATATCTGTAATAAATCAACTTTTTTCATGCCTAAATATGTGAGAAACAAACCGGAACATTGCCACAATTCTTAAAGAAAATTATAACTTTTTACTTAATACTCAACTAAAGAAAAATAAAATTGTCTGTAATTGAGTACTAAGAAATTTGATAACTTTTTTCTCAGAAAGTTACATCCATGAAACCACTGGAACAGTTAAAATTGAAAAGAACTTTAAGCTTGCCGATCCTGTAAGTATGACCATGCACAATTCCGTTGAATTCCAAGACGCTTTTGATGTCATAGTCGTCGGTGCAGGTCACTCCGGTTGCGAAGCAGCTCTCGCCTCTGCACGCCTCGGTTGTCGTACCCTGTTATTGACGCTCAACTTGGATAAAATCGCTTGGCAACCTTGTAACCCAGCAGTGGGTGGCCCAGCTAAATCCCAGTTGACCCATGAGGTAGATGCACTCGGTGGAGAAATTGGTAAAGTAGCAGACCGCACCTACCTGCAAAAACGTATCCTCAACTCTTCACGGGGGCCTGCTGTGTGGGCATTACGCGCCCAGACGGACAAGCGCGAATATGCAGCGGTGATGAAAAATATTGTCGAGAACCAAGAAAACTTGACAATCCGCGAAAGTATGGTGACAGATTTAGTGTTGGATGCTAATGATCAAGTCATCGGCGTTGAAACTTATTTTGGTGTAGGGTTCCAATGTAAAGCAGTCATCTTGACAACTGGCACCTTCCTGGGAGGCAAAATTTGGGTGGGTAACAAATCAATGCCGGCGGGACGAGCTGGAGAATTTGCGGCTGAAGGATTGACACAAACCCTAAATCGCCTGGGATTTGAAACCGGAAGACTCAAAACTGGAACTCCAGCTAGGGTAGACAAGCGATCTGTAGATTATAGTAAAATGCTAATCCAGCCAGGAGATGAAGATGTGCGCTGGTTTAGCTTTGACCCGGATGCGTGGGTAAAACGGGAACAGATGCCTTGCTATATCACCCGCACAACTGGCGAAACCCATCGCCTAATTCAGGATAATTTGCACTTGTCACCAGTTTATGGCGGTTGGGTGGAAGCTAAAGGGCCGCGTTATTGTCCCAGTATTGAAGATAAAATTGTCCGCTTTGCCGATAAGGAAAGCCACCAAATTTTTATTGAACCAGAAGGAAGGGATATACCCGAACTTTATATCCAAGGGTTTTCTACAGGGTTGCCAGAAAATTTGCAACTGCATATGTTGCGGACTCTCCCCGGTTTGGAAAAATGTGTGATGCTCCGTCCGGCGTATGCTGTGGAATATGACTATTTACCTGCAACTCAGTGTTACCCCACACTGATGACTAAGAAGATTGCCGGACTGTTTTGTGCTGGGCAGATTAACGGCACCACAGGTTATGAAGAAGCCGCAGCCCAAGGGCTTGTAGCCGGAATTAACGCAGCTCGATTTGTTCACTCTCAAGAAATGATTGTCTTTGCGCGCGAGCAAAGTTACATTGGAACGCTAGTCGATGACTTGTGTACAAAGGATTTACGAGAACCTTACCGGATGCTTACCAGTAGGTCAGAGTATCGATTAATATTGCGTTCTGACAATGCTGACCAACGCTTGACACCTTTGGGACGGGAAATTGGTTTAATTGACGATCGCCGCTGGGATCTATTTACCCAAAAACAGGCTAATATTACCACAGAAAAGCAAAGATTGCAAGCCACACGAGTCAAAGAACATGATGAAATAGGAATAGCGATCGCATCTAATACCCAACAAGCAATTAAAGGTTCAATTACCCTTAATGACTTGCTGCGGCGTCCAGGATTTCATTATGTTGACCTCGACAGATTCGGACTGGGAAACCCCAACCTCAACCGCGCCGAGAAAGAAGGCGCAGAAATTGACATCAAGTATTCTGGCTATCTCGCTAGGCAACAAAATCAGATTGACCAAATTGCCCGCCAAGCGCACCGCCAATTACCTGGGGATTTAGACTACACAAAAATTGATACTCTTTCCAAAGAGGCACGGGAAAAGCTGACTCACGTAAAACCACTCACTCTTGGTCAAGCCGCACGTATAGGTGGTGTAAACCCAGCAGATGTTAACGCTTTATTATTATATTTAGAATTGCGTAGAACCAAGAGCCAGTCACAGTTTCCAGCGTTAGCTTAACACAAACTTCATAAAGACTGAGTATAGTAGTAGGAAGGGAAATTGGTATGATAGATGACAACAAGTATTAGTACTGTCATCATCAACAATCCCCAGATTAAAGTTGATTTTAATACCAACGCTTAACCAACTCGTCTCAATCAGACGGCGGATTGGATATTTCATCTGTAATCCTAACTCCCAGGCAGTAGGCGCGGCGTTTCCTCGTCCTAGCAACAAAGATAGAACGTCTATGTTACAAGAAGCCAGCACCCGTCTCATAGTACCGGAACCATCAGAAGACTTAATCGCCAACGAACCTTGGTTGATAGAAAACTATGCTGATGGTCTAATGGATGAACTCTTTGCCGATATCGACTACATTCTGGATGTTACTGGTAATTTGCCTTCTCAAACCGTTAGGCAGAGTAGGCAGAACAAATCGAGCCAGTCTGTTGCTGGGGTTTCCCCCCAACCTCAACGCCAGTCGCCTCCAGAATCCGTTCCTCTGCAAACAGTTACGATACCGCAGATTATCTTACCGAACACATTGAACCAAACAGTAGAGTCAGTAGCTCAAGATAATCACAAGCAATTGAGTACTGTTGTGTTTGACACCGCCACCGTTAAATCAGTTAGTAGAAAGCGTCAGAAAAGTAGTCGTAATTTGGGCAAACTGCTGATTGTGGGAACAACTTTAGGTGTGGCGATCGCTGGTATTATCTACCTGGTACAGTCGGGAGTAGTATATCTTTTAAATACGAAATTGCCTGAGTCAGCTCTTCTACTGCCGCAACCGCAGTCACTCTTGCCAACAAAAACAGAAATTGAGGCAGAGTTGGTTGATTATATGCTGGGAGCGCTGGCAGTTATAGATAAACAAGAAGCAAAAAGCAATCAAAAATCTGGCATCCTTGGATTCTCCAGTCAAGCAAATACTAATCAAATAGCCTTTGGGAACGGGCAAACAACTGGTAATCTACCACCACTTCCACTTCTAGCTAACAATACGCCACTAGCCCCTAACCGCTCTGGAAGGGTTGTTGAGCGCATCTACGTTCCCGTTTATCAAGCGCCGTCGCCAATGCACTACGGGCTGCCGGCGATTCCTGGTACTTCCACACTTTTACCACAAGTTGCCAGTGCGTTACAGGGATATCAACCTAATGTTGTGAGAACTGCCCTGAATACGGTGCGACAAGCTGCCAAGCCTGTAACCGTCAACATGTTAGCTGCGGCTGTGCAAGCAGAACTCAAACCTGTAGCTGGACGAACTGCACCCATTACCGTGCGGCAAACACCCAACCCTCTGCCTGCATTACCAGTAGTTCCATTACGTGCAGCACTCGCACCATCAGAACCAACTATTACCCATGAACAAGTATATGCGCCAACTGCGATCGCAGATACTCCTGCTAGTACCTTAGAAGGGTTGCTAGAGTTAGGCAACAAATCTGCTGCTTTGTTTAAAATTGATGGCGTGACTCGCCGCATCAACATAGGTGAAAGTATCGGCTCAAGTGGTTGGACACTAGTAGATGTTAGTAATGGTGAAGCTGTCATCCGGCGTAACGGCGAAGTGCGATCAATTTACGCAGGGCAGAAATTGTAAAAGTTCTTTTCTTTGCAACTCTTCTACGCATCAAAATATTGCAATCATAAACGGCTTTGTTGCACATTGCTATCTTGCCTAATTATACTGTTTAACGCAATAGCTGATATAGATAGATAGGTAGAGGTGTACACCTGTACGCCCCTACAGTCAGTTTATGTGTTGCAAAAATTTGGGAAAATTTATCTCGGTAACTTTTGCGGTTTCAATACCAAGTTGGGTAAAGATTATTACTAAATCTTTATAAAGAGAATTGTTTAGTAATAACATATTTTTCCCAATAAGTATTTGAATACTAATTTAAACGAACTAGTAATACGAAAATCGAGAGGTTCAGATTCGCAACTCCAATACTTTTGGGGTTTTGGGGGAAAGGGGAATGGGATTGCAGTTTGAATTCACCTTTATCCCTTGCCCTTTAACATGCACCCAGACCAAAATGGAGTAGTTTACGCTTATCTGAAAAGTATTCTTCCCGACTTATCTAAAAAATCAGAAATCTTTTTGTTTACAAATGATTTAAATAGAAGTGGAAAATCAATGAGCGATCGCAGTTCATGAGGCAAGGTTTACTTACAGCAGGTTTCAAGTTGCCAAAAAGTACTCAATATAATGATAAATGTTGAAAATCACAGTTAAATAAGAAAAATTATTCTTTTAGCTCACCCCAATAGGTAATTGCTTCGTTACAAAGAAAAACCAAATTGATGGCGAAAAATTGGAAGACATTCATAAATTTACCTACCTAAAGAGGGTTCACAAAAATAAATTTAAATGTTAAAAGTATAATTTATGTTGATTATAGTTCTACGACGGTCGTTATCTGGAAACCTACATCTTGCACCTCTCTTACTTAAGCCAGATAACTTTAGCTAAAAAAAGCTAGTTTGCTAATTTATGTAATCACCAAACCTTACCAATATGAAACAACTTAACTATTTTCAAAATAATTCTAAAAACTCTTTAATAGACAAATATCACCTTTATAAAGGCGAAAAATTGAACTGGCTTCAAGTAACTCTTCGGCTTGAAAGGTCAATTATTTCTATCATTCTTCCTTGGGTACTTTTTTGTACTGCATATGGTATTTTCATATCATTTCTCTATTATTTAAAATTACCAATAGCATTTTCAAATTCAAACAGTATTCTTACTAATGCTGTTTTAAGTTTTAATATTGGTTTTACATTACTATTAGTTTTTCGGACGAATACAGCCCATGATAGATTTTGGGAAGGTCGTCAATTATGGGGAGGTTTAGTTAATACATCTCGTAACTTAACTCGGGGAATTTGGATAATAGTTAAAGATAAGACACCGCAAGATAGAGTAGAAAAAGAGGCAATACTTCGGTTAGTAACTGCTTTTGCAGTTGCAATGAAGTTACATCTAAGATCAGTACCTTTAGACACTCAGTTAGCATCCTTAATGTCTGAAAAACAATATTTACAACTCCAAGATAGCAATCATCCCCCACTACAAATTGCTTACTGGATAGGAGATTACTTGCAGTATCAGCATGACCGGAATTGTCTAAATGTCTATCAACTGACTACTCTACATAACTGCGTAGATGATTTAGTAGATATTTTAGGTGGTTGCGAACGCATTTTAAAAACGCCACTGCCTTTGATATATACTATTAAACTCAGACAACTGTTATTTATTTTTTGTCTAATATTACCTTCAGAAATTGTTAGCTTTTTATATTGGTGGACTGGTATAGTAATGGCTTTTGTAAGTTTTACATTATTAAGTATTGAACAAATTGGCTCAGAAATCGAAGAACCTTTCGGGTTTGATCCCAATGACTTACCTTTAAATACGATTTGTAATACAGTCTCAAACAATGTTGAAGAATTAATCAGGCTTGCTTCTAAGAATGTTCGTTCTTTCTAAATCTTTAAACAACCTTTACCAGATAAATTCCTGATGAGAGGTGAGAAATTTTTACTTTCTTAATATATAGATAATACTTGGGTTGAAAATGCACAATAAGTAGCCTGTCCTTAGACATCGCTTAATAAATCTTTCGCCAAGATTTTACCGTCTCTTTGCCAATTTCGCTATCAATAGTTTGACCTCCTTCCAATAGTAGTCTGATGTCTAAGTTCTCATCTGGAGCATTTTTCAAAGCAGTCGCTAATTCTTGACTGACAGCAAACGTGCCGGTTGAACCGTCTAATTGAAAAACTTTTCCCCTGACCTTAAGCAAAAGTTTATCTACTTTCTTGGTAGTAACAAACCTCTGATAGTCATATCTGGGATACACACGACCTGCGGTGTAGAAAGAAGAACTTGCTTGATCCGAATTTAGTGTTACCAGGACTCGAATGCTCGAAGGAGTCCACAAACTAATAACTTGTTTTGAATTCTCACGGTACAAATGGCCACCTAAAGAGTTGCGGTCAAAAACCCCAACTAATTCCCCTTCAAAAGGATCAATGATTCTCACGGGTTTCGACCAAGGCACATCCATATCGGGGGACAGTCCTGCTGATTTGACCACTGGCAAATCGCTTGATGCTTTAGCAAGGCTAGCTACCTCTTGAACAGTGAAAGCAGTACAAACTTGAGGGGAAAGCACAGCCAAGCTTGTCCCTAAAAGAAGAACTGGAATTGTCTGTGGTAAGTTAATCATAAGTCAGGGGTACAATCTTCAAAAACAATAATCGGACAACCTTTATTAGTCATCCCCTGCAAGACTTTTGTTTAAGAGAAGCTTTGGCAATTGAGCAAATCCCAGTGTCTTGAAGCGATGTCTGTTGACTCGCCGCATTCTCTACGAGACGCTTTGCATAGCTTTTCAATAATACGTTAGTACTAATATGTCCGGTTACTTAAGTAATATTATTTAATATAGCTAAAGAGTTTGAGGTTTTTGGGCAAAAATTCATGAATGCGATTTTATTTTTGGTATACAGATAAAAGCAGACATTCCCAAACCAGCCGGGGTTGAGCGTAAGCAAGTAAGTATTTACGAGCTTGTTCTAGCTGGTGAATGATGGTGGGTTGATGCCACTGCTGCCAGTAAAATTGCTGAAGATAATCAACTAACCACAGTTGTGCTTCTGTATCTAAATCTTTATCAATTTTTTTGGCTAACTCCAAGGCTTTGCGGTAGGAAGCAGGGGCTTTTTTCAGGTCTTCGAGTAACTCCGGGGGAATAGCTTGTAATTGCTCGTAAGATGCGATCGCACTTCCGGCACTGCCAGCTGCTATACTCAATACTGCCTGATTTGGCAAAATTTCCTGATGACCCGTTTGTGTGAGTACAACAGCCAAAGACTGGGCATCTAAGCGATAAAAAGGAATGCGTTGACAGCGTGACACCAAAGTTGGCAACACAGACTCAGGTGTAGGTGCAATTAAAATTAACGTTGCCTGTCCCGGTTCTTCCAAGGTTTTAAGTAAAGCATTGGCTACGGCTTCTGCCATTGTTTGGGCTTCTTCCAGTATCACCACATTCCTCGGCGCTTCCAAAGGCGGACGACTTAAAAACTCGGTAATTTCTCGAATTTGCTCTAGCCGAATTACAGGTGGTGCTTTACGCTTAAGTCCTTTCTCAGCCGCTTCTGCTGGTGTTAATCGTTGTCCCTGGTATTGGTACGTTGGTTGCACCCACAACAAAGCTGGATGGTTGCCTTGACGCAAACGGTTTTGTAAAGCCGCAGTGACTCCCATCTCACTAGAAAATAGCAATTCCACAAAGCACTTTGCTGCTAAACTTCTTCCTACACCATCTGGCCCCACAAATAGATAGGCTGGAGCAACTCGGTTTTGTCTGACAGCCTGAGTGAGTAATTCTATAGCTTGCTGTTGTCCTACAAGTGGTGCAAATGGGTTAATAGTTCAGTACCTTCGCCAAAACAAGAATATGAAAATAGAGGGCTGATGCAGTAGAGTTATTGTCTTCCAGAACGACAACTTAGAAACTACAAAATGCCCATGTTCGATATACTAGCACTGTAGCCTCTGGCAATGTGAGAAGGGGAGACGCTCTTGCTAGCAAGATCCCCGTAGGGGTACAAGTGGAGAAACCGCAAAGGCGCACTGCCCCCTTTATGCTAGGAAACCCGTTTACCGCAGTGGCTCCCCATGAGCGACTCCCGTTGCAGAGTGTTTTTGCAGAGAATTTATTAGAACAAATTTATGGAATGTTGTACTTAGGAAGTCTCAGATGTCGCACAAACAATTTATTTATTACTGGCAAAAATGGTTCCCTCCCATCTTGGTACATGCTGCTGTGCAAGTAGTGGTAATGATTTGTCTAACAGTAGGGGTGTTGGGCATCTTGGCAAGCGTTGCTCCGATGAGTCATGCTCAAGCTGTTTTTCCTAGTTCTGTTGCAGGCGCACTAAATGCCACTGTATATCACAGTCCCGATTGTAACTGTTGTGGCGGATGGATTGCTCACTTAAAGGCACAGGGTTTTAAAATCACAAACTTTCCTACGCCTGACATCGAAACAGTTAAACAAAAGTACAACGTGCCGGATAACTTGTCATCTTGCCACACAGCTATTGTTAATGGATATGTCATCGAAGGACACGTCCCAGCAGACGACATCAAACGTCTGCTTCAAGAAAAGCCAAATATTGTTGGTTTATCTGTTCCCCAAATGCCTATAGGTACTCCTGGGATGGAAATGGGAAATCGAAAAGACCCGTTTTCTGTATTATCTTTTGATCATAAGAACTCAGTTGCGGTATTCCATAAGTATCCATCCTCTTGATGTAATCTTATTGTATTCAGAAGATGTTTTAAAAGTGGATTTTCATGTATTTTGGCGATGATAATCACCAAAAGCTTTTAAAACATCCTCACATTACCTGAATCAGTGGTGAGAAATATTACTAATTAGAACCAGCTTTGATCAACTGCAACAAATGATTTAACCATCTCTTAAACCAGAAGCCAGATGCGAAAGTTGCAACATTTTGAGAAAGAAGCCCAATCGCATGATTACAATCTTGCAGACTTGCATCGAGTCCCATTGTGTGATAGATTTCGCGGGCATTATAAAAGGCATCTATCGCTTCTGATTCTCGATTGATTTTCTCTAACGCCAAACCCAAATTAAACCAGGCGTTTGCTTCCCCATTTCGGTCATCAAGATCCCTTGTGATCTCTAATGAATAGTGATGAAATTCAACCGCTCTTTGGTACTTTCCCAGAGCCTTATAAGCATTACCCAAACCACACAAGGCCATTGCTTCCCCATTGCGATCGCAGATGAATCTTGCCAGTTCTAACCATTGGTGGTAAAACTCAATTGCCAGTTGGTAATCCCCCAATAATTCATAACTATTGCCTAAACTTCCCAGGCAAATGCATTCCCCAGTCCAATCGCCTATTTTCTTAGTTATACTCAACCACTGCCGATAAAACTCAATCGCTTGCTCATACTTACCCAGGTATTCATAAGTATTGCCCAAACTTCCTAAACAAATGACTTCCGCATTGCGATCGCCTGTTTCTCTGGCTTTGTGCAAGCACTGCTCTTCAAACTCAATGGACTCAATGTTATTTAGGCTTTCGGATCTAATTACTTCTGTCATTCTCTATAGAAAACGAAATTTTTGGTTGATGGCTGTTGATTATACAATTTTCTGTGGCCTCAACACTAGAAGTGCAACTTATATGCACAACTTCTCTCATCTAAAAATTGTTCTTTAATATCAATTTTTATTTTATACACATAGATTTATGTGTATAAAAGGCTTTTCTTTATATTAATAACAAGCGCCGGAATATAGGATATTGAGAAATTTAGCTTTCTAAAAAGAGACATGAAAAACCAAATCAATCAGCAGCGGCATAATCAGGCAATGCTTTAAGTTGCAAATTAACAGCACTTAGATAATTTTGGTCGTTTAAAACTTGTGATGGTAATTTATTTGCATTAACAGCAGCCTTCACCAAATCTTTTGCAATAATATTTCTGTTCTGAGTTTCAGATACTAGGGCTTCTCCACTAGGAATACCGTGTTGCTTAAGACCTCCCTGATAAGCAAAATTAACTAGATTGAAAGGCTGGAGGTAATTAACAGAAGTAGAGTTACTGGATAAATTGTTAGAGTTAATAGCTATTTTACTACTACCGATAGTAGCTGTTTGAGCGCCAGCGATTCCAGGTACAAGAGTAATAAAAGCAAAAATCAGTGCAGAATTTATTAAGGTAATAAGTTTCATAAGTTATTCTTAAGTAAAATGCAATTGGTGTTCTTTAGTAATAGAATCCTCTTTATTATTAATCTCAGCTTCCCTCATTCAGGTCACCTGATCGGTTGATATATGATTCACCCAAAAGGGTGAGCTAATTGAAGGGCATAAAGAGCAATGGATACTTCCTTAAGTCCAGACACAAAAGATATGGGTTGAAATTTTCAAGTACTTAACTGAGGCGAGTTGAACATTTATGCAATTTTTAATTCGCCTCTTGAGTTTCGCTAATCAGCAAGAAAAACAAGATTGGAAATCTAGTTAAACCGCGTCCACCTTGAAAACTGTAGTTCTTTCGGTATGAAAAGAAAAACCCTCATCCCCCAGCCCCTTCTCCCAAATTTGGCAGAAGGGGAGCCGGAAATAAGTCCCTCTCCCAAGTAGGGAGAGGGATTTAGGGTGAGGGCAAAAACTACGGTTCTCAACATAGATGAGGTTTACAAAGCAGAAATTGCTGCGATCGCCTAAATTCTTGCATTAGGCGATCGCAGCAATTATCGAGTCTCCCAAGATTAGCTAAATTATGATTCTTCAAACAGGCGATCACCTTTATGCAACCGATCAGCAATTTGATAGGTTTGGCCTTGCGATCGCATTGTGGGCGAGTGTGCTGCTAAATAACGAGCAGCAGCAACTAATACATGAATACCAGCAGTTTCACCCAGCAGCGAGTATTGTCTAAAAGCTGCTTCCATTTCCTGAATTACATGAAACTCGCGATTTTCGCGCAGCATCAACTTACCCAACATTGCCATCAGTCGCTCAACAGAGCCGCCATTGTACAAATAATCAGCAACTAATTTACCTGTTTGATTTACTTGTTGTTGGCGATTTAATAAATCTGGTAGTTGGTTGAGCAATTCTTCAGGATTTTGAGCAGAGTCTTTTGGTTCTGGAAGTCGTGCTGGTGGTACATTCAAAAAACGATTCAGATATACACTCATCGCAGCATCAAACACACCTCGTAATAGTTCAAGCGTTGGCACTCGTCGTAATCCTTGATGCACTGCATTGGCAAAAGTAAACGGATGGTGCGCTGAATTCCAGTCGCCAAAGTCGTTGTTAGTGTGGAAGCGGGCTACCCGAAGTGCTGCTGTGTAAGTAACTACACTTGCCAATTGTTCTTCAGTACAACCAGCTTCCAAAGCAGTCAGAAGAGAGTTGGTAATTTTCTGTGGATCTTCCCCTAACAAAATCGGCACCAATTCCTCCTCACCTGACCAAGTTCCTTGTCGAGGTCGTCCTGTTGCCAAAGCCGTAGGTAACTGCTCAAAGGCAGACTCCAGAATTGCTACCAAATCCACAGGGTAACGCCAAGAATTGGACTCTTCCATGCGGGAAGCAGTTGCTAAACCAGAAACTAGACTCGCCAAAACTGATTCTGCCCCTTGCCAACCAACAGTATCCAAGGCTTCCAGTGCCTTGTTAATGAAGTCGAGTGCATGACCGCTATCGATATAACGGTGGTCTGTGGCAGATGTGAACAGTATATCTGCAAGTTGCTCAGAATTAGCACCCGCCCGAATTGCAGATACCAAACATCTCTCTGCTGCTTCACTGTCCCGCACCTCAACAAACTGGCAAAACCAGCTTTTGAGGGTATCTAGGTCAACAGTAGAATTGGGCAATGGATGAACTACAAAGTGAGGTGGCGCACCTGCACTATCACTAGCGACTGCTGAAAGTCCTTGGAAAAGGGCGCGGGGTTTGTCTTCTGCATCTAGATAAGGCAGCAAATTCATCATGCAAGTATGGATGGTTAAGCCTGTACCCCAGCCTGCTTTGTTGTAACGGGTGCCAAATTCCAGTCCTACCTGAAATGGTTCGGTAAAATCTGCCCCCATGTCCAGTAAAGCGATCGCTGATTTAGCAATAACTAAGGAAATACTTTGTTCTAAACCATCCTGAAGACGTTGGCTGTGGTGGGCATGGAGGTCAACTAGGGGATCTAGATTTACCCAAACTTCCCCATCGCGGATTGTTACACTAAAGGAGGGAACATCATCTGCCCAAGAGTCAAATGTTCCGCCACTGGCGAGGTCGAAGCGGGCATAGTGCCAAGGGCAAGTTACAATGCCATCTTTACAAGTGCTTCCGTGGAGCGGAAAACCCATATGCGGACAACGGTTATCAATTGCATAGACTTTATTGTCTGAGTAAAACAGAGCAATGGTGTGTTTTTCGCTGCGAACCAACAAACTACCTGCTGCTTGAACATCTGCAAATTTAGCAACACGGATGTATTTGTCTGTGTGAGTTGGGGCTGCAAATTTTTGAATCATTTCAATTTTCCACAAAAGTGATGTAAAAACTCCTACTACCACTCTGGCGAACTTTCAACGGTTTGAGCAACGATGCAATTCTAATTTTTGTTAACTATAAGCATTTGCGAAGAAAAGTTAGCCACCGCCTTATCGGTTACAGGACTTACGCAAGAACTCTGTGAAACTCTTATTCCTTTGTGTCCTTTGCGTCCTTTGCGGTTCGTTTTATCATGATTTTGCTTAATACCATTTCACTTTAATAATGATACAAATACGTTGGTAAGGGCATGGCATTGCCATGCCCCTACAAGAAATCTATCTGTATCAGGGTTTTCGTGAATTGGTATAAGTCCTGGGTTATTGATAACGAGGTTATAAGGCACAACACTACTGGATTACACCAATTTTCAGTTAAGTAGACTACAAAAAAGACCTAACCCCCTACCCCCTTCCCTACAAGGGAAGGGGGAAATTCAAAGCCTCTCTCCTTGAAAGCTACCGTGTACACACAAGTTTGCTGCGTGGCGTTAATTTTTACAGATCGATGCATTGCCATTGCAGGTCGATGCATTGCCATTGTAAGTCGATGCATTGCCATTGTAGGTCGATACATTGACATTGTAAGTCGATACATTGCCATTGTAAGTCGATACATTGCCATTGTAGGTCGATACATTGCTATTGCAGGTCGATACATTGCTATTGCAGGTGGATACATTGCTATTGCAGGTCGATACATTGACATTGTAGGTCGGTACATTGCCTATTGAAGAGCAAGATTTGG
>NZ_CALMFY010000237.1 GCF_937863485.1 uncultured Nostoc sp.
ACCCTACTTAAATCGTTATACTAACTGTGGGAGGCTGTTTATTTAACCAGCCAGATTCCATAGTTGTGTTTTTTTATAGCTTGCTGCACTATGTCCTTCTTCAAAACCCCGCTAATTGGTTTAAAAGCTGACTCATTTCGTCATCCATTAGACCTGGAAGCTACCAAAACGCTCAAGCAAATACCAGGCATAGATATGTTGGTGCGAAATTGGCTCGGCCCAATGGCAGAACAGGTTTTCTATGTGGAAAATATTGCCTCCAGCGTTCTGGTGGGTGAACAGCAACTGCCCGATTTATATAAGCTGTTGTTAGACGCCTGTAAAATCCTGGATATAGAGCCTCCCCAGTTGTACGTCCGGCAACATCCGGCTCCCAACGCCTATACTTTTGCTGTGCGGGGTAAGCAGCCCTTTGTTGTGCTACACACATCCCTGATTGATATCCTCACACCAGAGGAAATACAAGCAGTAATTGCCCACGAATTGGGGCATCTCAAGTGTGACCATAGCGTTTATTTAACTCCTGTAAATTTATTAATATTAGCTGCGGCGATTGTGCCCAATGTCGGCACCTTCGTTGCTCAAGCGATACAGGCGCAGCTTTTAGAATGGGTTCGCTGTGCTGAGTTTACCTGCGATCGCGCCGCATTACTAGCAACCCAAGACCCCAAAGTTGTCATGTCAGTGTTAATGAAGCTGGCGGGTGGTTCCCCCACCTTAGCGCCACAACTGAATCTTGATGCCTTTGTTGCCCAAGCCCGTGCTTACGATGACATTAGCAAAACCGAACTAGGCGAAATGGTCAAAGCCGCCCGTACAGCCCAATTAACTCATCCAGTGCCAGTGCTGCGGGCGCGAGAAATTGACCGCTGGGCAAGCAGCACAGAATATCAATCTTTAATCCAAAGTCATGGACTGAAGTCTACAAGTAATGAAGTTGCACCTAAAGGCGGATGGCGAAACTGGTAGAGCTACTAATGAAATTTGGTTATGTAAATTAGATGTGTTTTGGCTTACAATACTCCAGGGATTCGCTAATGCGTTGGCGCAGCCCGTCGTAGACATCGCACTTCCTAAATTTTTTCAGGTAAGCTATGGGCAATCGGACTGTGATCTAAAATACTGGTACAGCCCAAAAATCAGCTAATGACTAGGTTTCCTTACGACCAGTTCGCCAAAGACTATCTTAAAGAATTGTTACAACCATTGGGAGAAGTGGAAACAAGTCGGAAAGTTCCAGCCCAAATTCGAGAGATTGATGTTTATTTTGTACCTCCACCCCAATCCACAAAAAATACAAAGAATACAATAGAATTAGGGCTGTTAGGAAAATTTGCGGCTGAACCTGCATTAGTTGAACCATTTAGAAATGCGGCTACAATTGCGGAGATCCGCAGTTGCATGAATAAGTTGTTTGATATCTTTGCTGAAGTAAAACGTCAAGCTAAAGGTGAAAAGAATCGGCTTGCAGAATCAGAATTACCACGTTTGTGGATTTTGTCACCCACAGCTTCTGAATCTATATTGGATGGTTTTAGAACTAACTTAGATGAAGAAAATTAGGGAATAAGAGTACATTTTTTAGGCGATTATTTGAGAACAGCAATTGTGGTAATTCACCAATTACCGTGTACAGAAGAAACACTATGGTTGAGAATTTTAGGTAAGGGAAGAGTCCAGCAACAAGCGATAGATGAACTAGAAGCACTTCCCCAAAATAATCCCTTACGTTCCAAAGCAATTGATTTATTATTGAATTTAAAAATTACCTTAGAATTCAATCAAAATATAGACGAAGAGGATAGAGATTTTATTATGCGCTTATCACCTATTTATGAGCAAAAATTAGCAGAAGTCAAACAAGAAGGAATTCAAGCAGAACGTCGTAATGTTATAGAGAATTTGTTGCAAGTTCGCTTTGGTTCTTTAGATGCAGACCTAAGAGTAATTACTGAAGCTTTATTAACATTATCTCCAGAGGAATTTACACCTTTATTACTGCAACTATCCAGAGAAGAATTATTAAATAGGTTCCTTTAGAAGAACTCAATCGGAAATACTGGGTTTTTCACCTTTACTAAGAAATCAATGAAAATTTTAAGCTTGTTAAATCGGACAATCGGATTAAAAACATCCTATTGCTTAACCCAGAGCCGCTACCATGACAGTTATAACCAACGATGATCGCTTTCAACCCATAAATCTCTTTGAGTACGAAAAGCTAGCAAAAGAGCATCTTTCCCAAATGACGCTTGATTACTATAGCAGTGGTGCTTGGGATGAAATAACATTGCGGGATAATCGTGCTGCATTTGAGCGAGTCAAGCTGCGACCTCGGATATTAGTCGATGTTAGCGATCGCAATCTAACTACCTCTATTTTAGGACAACCCCTGCAACTACCTTTGTTAATTGCACCGATGGCTTTTCAATGTCTAGCTCATCCAGACGGAGAAGTAGCCACGGCTCTAGCCGCGGCATCAGCTGGTGTGGGCATGGTGTTAAGTACACTGGCAACAAAAAGCATTGAAGAAGTGGCGACTGCATGTGATAAATTTCCAGATTCTCTGCAATGGTTCCAGCTTTATAGCCATAAAGATCGGGGATTAACTCGTGCTTTGGTAGAAAAAGCCTATAAAGCAGGCTACAAAGCACTTTGTTTGACTGTAGATGCACCTGTTCTTGGACAAAGGGAGAGAGATAGACGTAATGAGTTTGCCTTACCCCCAGACTTACATCTGGCTAATCTCGCCACCATCTCTGGGCTAGATATTTCCCATGAAAAAGGCGAATCTGGGTTATTTACTTATTTTGCCCAACAGCTAAACCCAGCAGTAACTTGGCACGATTTGGAATGGTTGCAGTCTTTATCACCACTACCTTTAGTGATCAAAGGAATTTTACGCGGAGATGATGCTGTTCGGGCTGTAGAGTGCGGAGCCAAAGCAATTGTTGTTTCCAATCATGGTGGCAGACAACTCGATGGTGCGATCGCTTCTTTAGATGCCCTAGCGGAAATAGTAGCAGCAGTGGATGGTAAAGTAGAAGTGCTGTTGGATGGAGGCATTCGTAGGGGCATAGACATTCTCAAAGCTCTGGCATTAGGAGCAAAAGCGGTACTGATCGGACGACCTATTTTGTGGGGACTAGCAGTAGCAGGACAAGTCGGTGTATCTCATGTCATCTCACTCCTACAAGAAGAGTTAAATGTGGGAATGGCACTTAGCGGCTGTGCCAAACTAGAGGATATTGACCATAGTTTATTGACCCTGCCACGTCTTTAAGCCTTATAAAAGCTATTATTGCAGTAAAACTTTCAGAATTAATTTTCAGACTTGTTACAAAATCCCTCAATTAGAGTACAATAGTTAAGATTGGATATAACGGGCGGGTGGCGAAACTGGTAGACGCACCACACTCAAAATGTGGCGGCCTTGCGGTCATAGGAGTTCGATTCTCCTCCTGCCCACTAGCAAATAAGTACTAGAGAGGTTAAAAGTAATGCGCCTGAAAAGATGGGAATCTCCCCGTAAAGAAGGCAGAAATGACAAAGGTAGAGGCGGTTCTGCAAGGAAGCGGCAACTTAAAAAGCAAAGGCAAATGTTACGGCAAAGACTCAAGGAAAGTAACAAACCAGACAATAACAAAAACAATATAGCAGGGGAAGATAAGCTTATCTTCCCCTTATTTTTTGAGCTTTTATTTGATAAAAAAATAAATTGTAGGGATATTTCAGTATATAAAATAAATCAAATTTGTAATAGATTTGGAAAATAATAAGAAAAAATTATTAGTCATTCTTTAAAATATATTAATTTGAATTAAACCTCTTAAGCATATACTTACGGATCAAAATCATCAGACTAAGTGTCTGGTATTTCACTTCGCCATCTAATTTGTAGATGTAGCAAATATTACGCAAAAAAATATATATCCATAGGAATTTATCGCAATTGTAATGCTTGCATGAATCTATCAAAAATTAATTATAAAGGAAGTATGAATTTTGGCAAACAGCGTCTGAAATCCCTAGCTTAAAACAGTAAGCTAAGACACAACAGCAAATAATTCTAGTATTACCGATTAAGCCAAAAGTATACTAAGAAGCCAATTGCACCTCCATGTGTTAACTTCCAATGATGACACAAGCCGACAAAAAGTCAGGAGTCATCCAATCGGAATTATTCAATATTCGGATTGGTCTAGGTAATCTATGGATTTTTTTCTTGGACACAGGAGTTATTGATGGTGGCAAGAGTGCTTCTACCTACTAAAAAAGTGCTTGATTTTCCTATTACTGCTTTACGCTTTGATCACCAGGTACAAACAATACTGAAGTGGGCCAATAAGCGTGAAAGTAAAACTGTATATGTAGCCAATGTACATATGCTCATTGAAGCTCATTGGAATCCAGAGTTTGCTACCGTATTACGAAATGCAGATATAGTTACTCCTGATGGTATGCCTCTTGTATGGATGATGCGAAAAATGGGAGCGCTTTACCAAGACCGTGTGGCAGGGATGGATATTTTCCTAGCATTGTGTCAGCTAACTCAAACACAAAATCTTAGTATTTTCTTTCTAGGTTCCCAAACAGAAATTCTTTCTAGGATGCGAAAAAGGTTAGAGCAGGAATTTCCCCAGGTGAAGATTGCGGCGATGGAACCTCTACCCTTTCGTCCCCTGACTGAAACTGAAGACGAAGCTTTGGTTCAAAAGATTAATTCTAGTGGTGCCAGCACCGTCTTAGTGTCTCTGGGATGTCCCAAACAAGAAAATTGGATAGCTCAACATAAGGGTAAGATACAAGCTGTAATGATTGGACTGGGTGGAGTTTTCCCAGTTTATGCAGGAATTCACAAGCGGGCACCCCGCATAGTTCGAGACTTAGGACTTGAATGGCTGTATCGATGGATTCAAGAACCGCGCCGACTTTGCAGTCGCTATGCTAAGACCATTCCACTATTTATATGGCTGGCTACGAAGCAACTACTATCATCAAGTCGTATTGCAGCGGTCTTCCTTCACGACACTGGGGATTAAGGAAAAGGAAATAGGGTAAGACCATCCGTAAGAGGTTAAGGTCATAAATAATTTATCAATAAGTAATAGTGCTTAAAATTCTGTTGAAAAGGGGGGTAAAAAACACAATTTTTGGGCTAGCGATGCCTACGGGGAGCTACGCCTATGCGTCATTAAAAAAGTGCCACTCATTCTTACCGCCAATACTCCGTATAATATTAAATTCGATACTCACACTCCGCGTTAATTAACAACCTTATAACTTTTGACAAAACTGATTTCATCTTAACCTCTCACAAATGGGGTAAGACTGACTGGCGTGAAAAGAAATAATCTAGTTGCCCCTAGCTTTGAATATTAAAGTTACATGTAATATAAAGTTTGAATGAATATTTATAATTACTGTCCGTCCGCTCATTTTTAAACTGTGAGGGTTAATTAAGCCTTATAAGGCAAGTCATTCTGACTATTCAAGCAACTCAGGCATTTTTGCTTTGTACAGAGTTTTTAACTATCTCGATTTATATTCTACTTTCTCAGTAATATCACCGTTGACGACAATTTACCAACAAGTCATCCATAAAAAGAAATAGTGTGTCCTTAGTCAGCAACAACAGATCCTAAGGCGTTCATAATCAAGTGAGGCACATTTTAGATGCAAAGCGAATCGCGATCGCACAATTTTGTCCCTTAACCCTCTTTCATCACTATCGGATAAATTAACGTCAGTTCGACGATACAGCCAAACGTTGATTATAGGGTTCACCCCAAAATGATCAAAGAGGCTAAATGTAAGCATTCCGACCAATCAAGGTCCTGCTGTAAAAATCCATTACCTGAAACCAACTATTAAAGTACTTGACATTAACCCAGAACTAAGTGCTATATTAACTATAGTGAAATCATTGGGGCGTCGCCAAGTGGTAAGGCAGCGGGTTTTGGTCTCGCCATTCCTGGGTTCGAATCCTAGCGCCCCAGTCAATCTAAAGACAGGCTCTCATGCCTGTCTTTTAGAGTATTTAATTACATTTTAAGATGCGTATCAATGCATCTAATTCTGTAAATGTTACTTGTCAGGCGATTTGAGAGCTTGATCCAGAGTCTGCCGAGCCTGTTCTGCTTTATATCGCGCTTCCTGGTAACGTACATTAGCTTGGGCAAAATTTTTGAGAACTTTAAAACCTTCCTTGAGTCGAGTAATTTCCTCTTCAGTTACCGACTCGTCGGAGAACAGAACATCAACAGCTTTGCGAATTTCCAACGCTTCAGTTCGTGAGTCCTGAACTTTTAGCTTGAGTGTGGCCAAGTTACTCAGCACTTGAACAGCTTGTGTAATGGTATCCTCACCGCTAACAGTATCAATAGTTGGCTCTTTAACCTCAATTAATTGTTGAGGGCCAAATCCTTCTTCCAGTTCCGTGGGTAGCTTACCTGCATCCATCAGTTCCATCAGCTGATCCATTGCTTTGTCACGGGCTTTGGCTGAATCTTTTCCAGAAACAGTGAGGATAATTTCTGGGCTTTGAGCGAGAGTGTACTGAACCATATTTGATTTGAGCAGAAAATTTGCTGGTTAACCAAGCTGAGGAAACTAATTATAACATCTTGCGTGTCAGGTTATTTATTGGTAAATCTATTTCAGTGTCGGTTTGCCAAATTCATGTGATTTATATTTTTAATGATTTCATGCTTCAATCCTTCACCTGCCAAGTCGCTCAAAATAAAACTTTATACTTAAGAAAAGGGAATAAGTTTCAACAGGAGGGGAGAGCAATGGCTCCCAGTCCCACCATCATGCAAGCTGTGGAACAGCTGGGCTATCGTGTCACCGTTGGTGATGTGGCAACTCAGGCAGGATTGAACGTCGCTGAAGCTAATCAAAGCTTGTTAGCCCTGGCATCTGATGCTGGGGGACATTTGCAGGTAGCGGATTCAGGTGATATAGTTTACCTTTTCCCACAAAATTTTCGAGCAATTTTGCGTAATAAATACTTCCGGTTACGATTGCAGGAATGGTGGAAAAAGGTCTGGAGTGTTCTATTTTACCTGATTCGCATTTCTTTTGGAATTTTCTTAACTCTTTCCATCGTCCTGATAACTGTTACCATCTTCATTATCATTACTGCTGCCAATTCAGACCGTGATGGCAACAATCGGGGCAGTAATTCCGGCGGTGGGGGGTTCTTCTATTTTCCAAATTTATTCTGGTATCTTAGCCCAAATTATGACACCCACTACCAGGAACGGCGACGTGGAAGCCGAGAAGAAAGCAATCTGAATTTCTTTGAAGCTGTGTTTTCGTTTTTGTTTGGTGATGGGAATCCAAACGCCAACTTAGAAGAACGCCGCTGGCAAGAAATTGCTACGGTGATTCGGAGTAACCGTGGTGCAGTGGTAGCAGAACAAATTGCCCCATATTTGGATGACATTGGCGAGGGATATACAAGAGAGTACGAAGATTATATGCTGCCTGTTCTGACGCGATTTAATGGGCAACCGACGGTAAGTCCGGAAGGGCAAATTGTTTATTACTTCCCAGAGTTGCAGGTAAGTGCAGTTAAAAAACGCCGTCATTCAATATCAGCTTACTTGGAGGAATTACCCTGGCGTTTTAGTGCTGCAAGTTCAGGGCAAATTATGCTGAGTGCTGGGTTGGGTGTACTAAATTTTGTTGGTGCTTTAGTACTGGGAAGTTTGTTGAGAGATGGCACAGTTGCTGTCCAATTAGGTGGACTGGTAGCTTTTGTGCAAGGAATTTATTGGCTGCTATTGGCTTACGGAGCAGGTTTCTTAGGTGTACCGTTATTGCGTTATTTCTGGATTCGGTGGCGTAATCGCAAAATTGTTGATCGCAACCGCGATCGCCTTTCCCGATCAAGGCTATTGGCAAGTCCTGATGCACTTTTGCAACAAAAAATCGACTATGCTCAACAATTTGCAACAGAAAAAGTTATTGGCAATGAAGATTTAGTGTATTCTAGCGAAACTGACTTACTCGACCAGGAAGTTGAGCGTTCTGCACAAATTGATGCTGAATGGCAACGGCGCTTGGAACGTGGGAGTGGGGAATAGAGTGAAGAGTTGAGAGTGAGGAGTGAATAATTAAGATTTATTTAAAACTCCTAACTTTTAACTCCTAACTTTCTCCTTACTTCGCCTGAATTGGTGTTAAGGCTACACCTTGATAATAATGCCCCAAAATTTGCAAGTGGTTCACTCCCTGCCGAGCCAGATTATACGCCCCCCACTGACTCATGCCCAAACCATGACCGAAGCCAAGCCCTTGCAGTACAAAACTACCATCGGCTCCCTTGGTGACGCTAAAGCGCGTACTTTTTAACTTGAGGGCTGTCCGCACTTCCTCGCCCTGTAGTACCTTTGTACCCCTGTTGCCGACAATTTTCAAGACTTTAACACTGCGGAAAGGTGAGTATGTCTCCGCAATCATATCCAAGACATTGCCCACCTCAGGAAATTTAGCGCTAATTTCAGTAGGTGAGAAGGTTTTCACCCAATTGCACTCTTTGATATTTTGGTCGTAGTCTTGAACAGCCCGTAGGTAAGGCTCGTTGCTTCCCCAAACATCTTCCACATTTTCAGTGTGTCCCCCAGAACAAGCGTGGAAAACTGAAAGAATAATCCGGTTTTTGTAAGTTAGTACTTGCCCTAATGTGGAATCCACTGCGGCGTAAGTAGCAGGAGATTCACTAATGACACCTTTGTAAATTTGCCAACGATCTGGGGTATTGCCTAAATCATAAATAGGATTATTCCGCTGTTTTTCTCGTTCGTAGAGGGCATAGGTGCGGGCTGCGATCGCTTGGGCTTTTAAAGCTTCTTGGGGCCAGCTAGCATCCATTTCGCCACCGAGAACGCTGTAAAGATATTCTTGGTCATCAACCCAGTTAACAGCGGTTAAGCCTTTTTCTGTAGGGACAACTAGAGTTCTACCCCGATACCAGCGATCGCCAATATAAACGAATCCTTTACCAGTTGGCTCAATCCAAAATAAACCAGACTGCCACTTATCTAAAGCAACTCCGCCAGGAATGGTTTGGGCATAATATGCACTCATGGCTGGCAACTCTCCGAGAGTCCGGCCAGTACTATCCTTGACGATCCCAGTCGTGGAACTGCCCACTTTTACCTGATTAACCCCTCTCTCAATTGCCACACGCAGAATTACAGATGCTTGGGCTGGGACAACCAAAGCTATCCACAAAAGGACACTTACCCACGAATGACGTACTTTAATCTGGGAAAAGAAAGAGCCTAAGTAAAGTTGGAATTTCATGCTGATCATCTAATCACACTAGTATCTAATTGACGCTCTCAACTATGGCGTCTACTACTTTAAGATGAGACACTTCTCCAACGCAGGAGGTTGCCACCTCCTACTAATTATGCATTTTGCTTTAGCTATAAAGTAGAAATCAGATGATCTTGACACTCGCTCTTGGCAAGGCTCAGATCCCCGACTTCTCAGAGAAGTCGGGGATCTCGTTGTTCACGAATGATTTAGGATTGCTATTGCGATCGCGCATACCAGAAGTTCTTACCTGTGCTTCATCCTACAAATATCAGTGCGGTTGCATTTAAAAACCGGACAAAAGAGGACACAGGAACGCGGGGACACTGAGAGTTTCAAGAGCGTCGGTGCGTCTCCCACTCTTGGCGTCTTCTTTGGTCTGCCTACGATGCCAATACCTTTTGAGAATTGCTCACTTCATTAGCGATAATTCCAATTAAATTCAACTTACTCAAAATTTCTGTAGCTTGAGTCAGTTCAGTTCGGGTTACTTTACCCATGCGCTCTACCATTACGATACCATTGCAAAGAGATGCCACAATTCTGGCATCAACTGTGCCTAAAATAGGCGGAGCATCTATCAGTACTAAGTCATATGTTTCCTCAAACAACTCTATTAGTTCTTTCATCCTTCGAGAACTGAGCAACTTCACCGTGTCTTCTGGTACAGGTCCAGCAGTCAAAATATCAATAGAGGGGTGAATAGGCTGGATATAATCTTGAAAATGAGTAGTTGTCTCATCAACTAATAACAGAGATAGTCCCCAGTCATTGGATAGTTCCAGAATTTTGTGCAGGCTAGGATTATGTAGGTTAGCATCAATAACTAATACCCGTCGATGCATTCGGGTAGCGCTAGCCACAAGCCCTAATACTAAGGTTGTCTTCCCTTCCCCTGGTAGTGCTGAAGTCAACATCAATGACTTGAAGGGTAAGGGATATTTTAATATTTGAATATTTTGGTAGATCATGTCCAAGGTTTCATGGACGGGCAATTTAGTAGTGACTTCTACTACAGAGGAATCTGAGGTTCGCTGCCCATTCCAAGGCAGGTTCAGCCGCCGCTTTTTGACACCACGCGACGGTAGTTTTGGTACTGACCCCAGTACACGTAGGTTCGTCAGTTTCTTTAAATCTCCCGCACAATAAATAGCGTCATTAAACTTTTCTAAAATCAGGGCTGCTAAGATACCTAAAATCGGCCCAATTACTCCTCCCCCAACCAAAAGTAATAATATGTTGCTCCCCATATAAGTACCTAGAGCCGGTTCTGCTAAAACTTGCCAGTTATATCCTTCCTGAGCAATTTTCAGTCCCAAGGACTGTTGCGCCTGAAGCAGTTGTTCAAGGGTTTTGTGACTAGTTTGTACCTTTGGCAACAGACGGTTATACTCTGCTATTAAGCTTGGGTATTTGTTTAGCTCAGAGCGGAGTCGCTGTTCTGACTCGGCTAGATTCTTTTCATTGGCAGTTAGTCCTAAGACAGTTGTCTGCACCAAAATAAACTCGTCTACTAGTGTTGGATCAACCCCTACCATTTGCCCTTTCAAGAGCGGTTCTCCCTTACTACTAGTAGTAATAGCTTTCACCTCTTGTCGTAATAGCGACAGTTGACTTTGGCGTTGCTGCTTTAGTTTTTGTACCGATGGGTAATCGTCTGTATAGCGCAGCCGCTCCTTAGCCAATGCTAGTTCAGTCTTTTGAATTTCACTCAATAGTGCTTGGTAGCGGCTTGAGTGATTTAAACGAGAAGAAATTAGTTCATTCTGCTGAGATGAAGACGCTATTTGTTGCTCTAGGTTATCGTAGCGAGCATTTACGTCTTCAAGATTGGCACGAGTGGTTTGTAGCTGTTGTTGAATATCGGCTAGAGATTCTAGCAGGATTTTACTTTGGACTTCGGGATTGAGTAATTTATGTTTATTGCGAAACTGTTCTAAATTTTTATCAGCTTTACTCACCTCTTTTTTTATCTCAGGTAGGCGAGCGTTTACAAAAGCCAGTCCCTTATTTAGACGTTCTTTTTGTTGCTCTTTATTGTAGTTTTGATAGATTTTTTGTAGAGATTGAAGTACTCTTTGTGCTTTGACTGGATCGTCATCATCGAAAGAAACTTTAAATACTTGACTAAAAACTTTATTAGCTCCTATGCCTCCTTCTTCTGGAGTCACTTCTAGAGATGTTTTTTTGTTCCGTTCTGTTTGACCATTGATATCCTCTAAGGTAATATCAGGATAATCAGAATGAAGTAAATCTACGGCTTTCTGAAGCAACTTAGAACTCAGCATAAGTTTCATCTGAGTAGTGGAATCAACAACTTGAGAATTAGAATCAGTAACTTGATTATCTGCATCTACTGGGATATTATTTGACTGTGCTCCTTCAGATAAATTGGAACTCACCAATATCTGCATATTGCTCTGGTAAGTAGGTTTAGCAATTACAGCCAAGAGGCTAGCAGCTGACATAACTACACAGGAAACCCCCAAGATCAGAAAGCGGTGACGAAGCAAAATAGTAAATAGTTGTCTGATGTCAACTGCACCTTGTGCTGAAGTAGTAACCTGTTGCTCTTGATTCAGACTAGTCTTAGCCACTATCAAACCCCTCTAATATCGAAACACTATATTTATTTGGAAGATTTATAAGAAATGTGAAATGTTTTTTTACATCTATAGCTACAACAACATACTTAATTATTCTTCCAATAATGACAAGCTCACTTGGCACAATATTATGCCAACTGGCGCTTTCATGTTCATCAATTCATGCATATAAATTCTTAATCAGTATTGGAAGAATAAATTTTCAATAAATATTTTCTTTAAAAAAGAAAAATCTTGACGGAAAATTAATTATTTTTCCTAAGTACTTAAGTAAAAAATTCTCAGATTCACAACACTACTATATGTTAAAGTTATTTTGATAACTTGTAATATAAAAATTAAATTAAGAAAAATATTTGAACCATAATATTTATTTATTATTGATACATTTAGTTACCCGTATTTTTTTGGTTAATATAGTTTACTTCCTCGTAAAAATAAACTGCTGTTTATTTGCTGGACGTTATGAATTGGACTACTAAACTCTAAGATAGAGCCTGGTTAATTTTAGATTTTAGATTAGAAGGGTTCAAGAGGAAATCTAGAATCTAAAATCAAAATTTAAGCGCCTAGCTTGGTTAACTCTACTTCCCGCCGCCTGGGTACTTCATGAATCATGAAATCATAAGCCATATCAGTACGGGGAAAAATAGCACGGGCTTCCTTAAGGAGATCCTTCAACTCCAAGGTATTGCCAGGAGCATAGCGGGGACTGAAATGACTCATAATCAGTCGATGTGCCCCAGCAGCTAAAGCTGTTTGCGCTGCCATTGTGGTAGTGGAATGCAATCGCTGAAAAGCCATGTCTGCATCTTGATGAGCAAAGGTTGCTTCATGAATTAATACATCTACATCATGAGCTAATTGCACTGCACCATCACAATAAATTGTGTCTGTACAATAGGCAATTTTTCGACCTATTTCTATAGGGCCGCATAATTGGGTCCCATCAATCACCCGTCCGTCGCCAAGGGTCACTGTTTCACCGCGCTTGAGTTGACCGTAAATGCGACCGGGAGGAATTTGCAACGCCTTGGCTTTTTCGATATCAAAGCGTCCTGCTCGGTCTTTTTCGGCTACGCGGTAGCCGAAAGCTGTAATGCGGTGATGCAAATTACCACAGCTAACGGTGAAGTCATCGTCTTCATAAATTACTCCTGGATGGATGGCATGGACTTTAATGGGGTAGGAAAAGTGTGTGTAGGAGTAGCGGGAGGCAGCTTGAATGTAATCATTTAATCCAGGTGGCCCATATATATCAATTCGTTCCACATTGCCAGCCAAGCCGCAAGTGGCAAGAAGTCCCATCAAGCCAAAGATGTGGTCGCCGTGCATATGAGTGATAAAAATTCGGGAGAGTTGACTGATTTTCAGTTCACTCCGCATAATTTGATGTTGGGTGCCTTCGCCACAGTCGAATAACCACAGTTCTGCCCTTTGGGGTAATCTCAGGGCGACACTGGAAACATTGCGCGATCGTGTGGGTACACCGGAACTTGTCCCTAAGAATGTTATCTGCACAGCGTTCTTTAGTCTTCCTATTGCTCAATTTGCAGCTCTATTTTCTATAGTGACACGGTTAATGAGCAAAATACTTTTGAGAGAAGGTCGCCTTTTCTCTCTTTCATAATGATTATCATTCTTTCATGAATGCTGTCTCTTGTTTTTTCTGGAATAATATCAAGTCCGATCACAGAAGAGTCCAGATCGTGGACTATGGAATAGTACAAAGGTGGCAAATTGGTTAAGCAAACTTACAGGTGAAAAAATAGATTGTAGGCGTGGTTGAGAATACCTCAAACAAATTATATTTTGTCTGCGTGTACCACGACCTGAATATAGAGAAGCTGACCCAATTGAATAAGAAAGCTGGAAAAAAAACTCAATTTGAAACTGCAATTTCTTTAATGCTAAACTATCCGTTCGCAGAAAGAAAGGTATGGAGTATGGATGAATACCGTTTAGGTCTTCATCCGATTCTAGTCCGATTAATAATTGGTTTTTGCCACGGAAGCGGAGAATCGGATTATCGAGGGGATACATTTTTGTTCCAGAGATGACTCACCCGGACATCCATGATAATAGTTTGCAGTCCTGCTCATAATTGAGATTAGTAAAGATAACTGAGTGGCAGAAACTGCCACAGTCAAAAGTTGACGATTCTCAGCAATAACAAAAGCCTACCCGAATGATCATCGGGAGGCTTTGGTTAGATTATT
>NZ_CALMFY010000238.1 GCF_937863485.1 uncultured Nostoc sp.
TTTTTTCTTTTAACCCTTTTATTCAGAATACTCGGAAAGTGACAGAAGAGGGATAATCACCATCGGCGATTTCTGCATCCTTGCTGGACCAGCAGACTCGATTAAAGCGTTTCTCGGTGCCGTAGGCTCGTCGAAGCCCGTACCTTCGGCCGGCTACGATGCCCGCACCAGAGCCGAAGACATTCACCACCTGGTTCAGCAGTTAGGCTTTAACAGCATCCGGATTTTGGGTCATGACATTGGATTGCTGGTCGCGTACGCCTAGCGGCGGCCTACCCCACCGAGGTGCACAAGCTGGTGCTGCTCGACGGCTTTCTCGCGGGCATTGAACCCATGTGGAGCCAATTCTGGGCGGACCCCCGGTCTTGGGTATTTACCTTGCACGAGACGCCTGAGCTGCCCGAGCAACTTACTGCTGGCTTGGAGCGCGAGTACCTGATGTGGTTCTATACCAACCAGGCGTACCGCAAGGGGGCTTTCTACGAAGCGGAAATAGACGAGTACGTGCGGGCTTATTTAGCGCCAGGAGCTATGAGTGCCAGCTTTGAATGGTACCGGGCCTTCAAGACTGACATCGAGCAAAACCAGGCCAGTTCACGCACCAAGCTAACTATGCCCGTGCTGGCATTGGGTGGTGAGAAGCTCACAGGGCATATTATGGTGCCGATGGCGCAGGTCGTAGCCGACGATGTGCGGGGCGGCAGCGTGCCCGAATGCGGCCACTGGATGGCCGAAGAAAAGCCCGATTACCTGCTGGACCAACTCAACGACTTCCTTCCTGCCCTGACTTCATCTCCTGTGCTCGTTCAGCGATCGCCTGAGCGCGTCCTACTCCCCAAAGTCGCAGAACAGGCTTGGCAGTATACGGGCGATCGCCAGTTAATCAACTTAATTGAGTTTGGAAATTAGCGATCGCCAAATCGCCAATTGTGTGATTGAGCTTTTATCGTTTTGGCAATCGCATTTGCAGTATTCGGCGTTGCAGTTTATCAGAGATGCGATCGCACTATTCCTTAAAGCTCAACGGCAGCAATTAAGGGACTGACAAAAAATAAATTATCCCAAATTATTTGTACATTTGTAGGGGATCTTGGCCAAGATCCCCTACTGTTATGTCATATCTTGCATTTGCTGATTGCTCGGACGCTCCAACTCCAAATCTTCCCAAGAAACTGGATCTTCTACAGGTTCCAGGTGAGTTGTAACGTGAGTTGAAGGCAGTACCCGAAGAATAGCAAGCTCAATTGCCTCGCATAAATCATGCCCTTGTTGCACTGTCCAAGATCCAGGCACAAGAACATGAAAGGAAACAAAGCGACGGGTTCCAGCAGTGCGGGTTCGCAAGGCATGGAACTGAATGTCCTGATGTTTATACTCGTTAAGGATGCTCTTGATTGCGTCAATTTCTTTTTTAGGCAAAGCTGCATCCAGTAACGCGCTACCGGTTTCCCGCAACAAACGAAATCCTGTCCAAGTAATATTTGCTGCTACTATCAGTGCGACAATTGGATCAAGCACGAGAGCGCCTGTTACTTTGACGAGGAAGATTCCAACTATCACACCACCCGAAGTTACCACATCAGTAAATAGGTGGTTAGCATCAGCCCTCAGTGTAATGGAACGCAACCGTCGCCCTGCCCGTAGCAAGATAAAGGCAACAACGCCATTGATTGCGGTAGCAAATAAGGAGAGTGCCAACCCCAATCCCAGCTGTGTTAACGGTTCTGGATGTAACAAGTGTCCCCAAGCTTCAACAGCAATGCTAATCGCTGCCACTACAATCAACGCACCTTCTGCACCACTGGAGAAGTATTCGGCTTTAGAATGCCCAAAAGCGTGTTCGGCATCGGCTGGTTTCTCAGCATAAGTCAATGCCCATAGAGCGACCAATGCTGCCACTAGATTTACAATTGATTCAATAGCATCTGAAAGCAAACCTACTGACCCGGTTAGCAGGTAAGCGCCAAACTTTAGAGCAATAGTGACGATTGCCGCTGCAATCGACAAGAAAGCGTAGGAGCGGGCTGATCGACTACTCATCTCGGTCACGGACGTAACTACAGTGATTCCGAGCTAACAGTACCAAATTTGACTTCAATCGTCATCAGCCCTGAGACTTCTACTGATTGGTAAAAGAAACTACAGGATATCATTGCGATCGGCGAGGTGTGATTGAGTTTTCATCGTTTCGGCGATCCCATTTGCACTATTCGGTGTTGCAGTTTATGAGAGATGCGATCACACGATTCCTTAAGAGGATGTTTGACACTAATAACCTTTGCAACTAAAATCACCACCTCACTTCCGGTACAGCAATTTATTATGCCGCTCACAACAACTGGTGTTAAGGACTTTGGCTCAACTCTTGGATTAAAGCTTCAGCATTTTTATTCATTTGTTCCTCATCCTTGCGTCTCAAGTGAGAGTAGAGCCAGTCAAAAATTAATGGGCTGCGACGACGGTTATCATAAATTTGAGCTTGTAAGCTGTATGATTCTCTCTCAAGGTCTTGAGGAGTGAATCTTCCATTAATTACTTCTTGTAAAAGAGCCTCAGCATTTTCTCTGAGCCTATCAAGTCTGTTTGCAGCTTCGTTATGCTCAATATATTGACGCAACCCAAAACAAACGCAGGTGTCAATGGAGCCAGAACAGCCAACAAAAACTTTTCAAGAGTTAAACCTCCAATCAAACCAATCAGAAAGACAATAATACTTAAAGTAACCAATACGAAAATCACCCACTTAGAATAGCGACGACGCAGTTGAGCATCCCACCAGATATTAGAACGTTGGCAAATAATTCTTGCTTCATGGATTGGTAATTTTCCAACACTAACTGCATACCAATTTTTAAGAGTTGAATAGTTGGGATCTTTATGTTTAAACCTAGTGGAAGCATCAATAATAGTTTCTGGCTCAATGCGAATTCCACAGTTCAGATTTAACCAATTAAATTGGAGGACTTCACAATCAAAAATTTGTTGAATTTTTGCAGCTTTCTCTTGAGTAGAATTTTGTAACCTAGAAAAAATAAGAAGTTCTAGGAAAGTGACAATAATCCCCCACAATCCAGCATAAACAGACATTTTAGGTAATATTGCAACTGAAATTGACCAAGCAATTACTAGTGGGACACTAATAACTACACTAATAATTTGTAAAGCTTTTGCATCAGAATAAAGTTGGCGTTGTGCAGCCAATTTATCTAGCTGCTGCTGAGTGTTTTGTTCTTGAGGAATATTATTCATAAGTATTTATTATGAAGTAACTTTAAAATTTAGATCCAATGAAAATTCCCTGTTTAAGCTTAGATACTTTATTAAATATAGCAATCGCCAAGGTGATTAGGACACTAGGTTCAAGACAAACTCGATTGCA
>NZ_CALMFY010000239.1 GCF_937863485.1 uncultured Nostoc sp.
ACTGGTTTACAAACTGTTGTTACTGTACCTCATAAACCTGCAATACGCTGTAAATTGACCTCAACCGTTGGAATTGTTTTGCCCCAAGGTGGGGAAATATACCAACTATTTTTCAGGGTATTAACGTAGTCAATCATGCTTTCTCCTCGTTGATTTTAATTTCAATAAGGTCAACAACCTAAAAATCCTCGGCAATCTCCAACAAAAAGCCGCGTCCCGTGTTCTGTACTTGCACTAGTTCTTTATCTAGCAGAGTTTGAATGACTGAATTTGAAACTTGGCATTGGAGAGAGTGCAGAGGAACACAACCACCACAAAGCTGAATTGAACGCAGCAAATGTTTGGCTCTGCGCTCAAAGTTGTCTGTAGAATTAGCCATTGGTGCTACCTCCAGTGATGGCTAACAACTGTTGTTGCAGAATTGCTATTTGCTGTTGGTAAAGCTCAATTTCTGCTGTGATTTCTGAGAATAATTCCTGTGGGGAAAGCGGTTTAATTTGATTTTCCTGAAAGTGAAACAATTCATCAGAGTTTTTATTAGGCATCAGGGCATAACGCCAACCACCACCGAATTGTTCAGCTAATTCAGTACCGCTTGGGTAGTAATAAAATCCCAGAATGATGCCGTCTTGTGTACGCTGATCCAAAGCAAAGCGAGGGTATGCCCAGTGTTGGGGGATTGAGATTGTGGGTTGCATTGATTTAATGGGGATTGGTGAATAAATAATTAGGGAAAGGGGGAAAGGGCAAAGGGGAAGGGAATGAAGAAATTTACCTTTCCCCCTTCCCCTTTAACCTTTTCCCAAGCGAAGCCCAAGACTACGCCGTTACTAGCTCCGCTCTCTCCAGCAGCCGTTGCAATTTATCGCCAGTTAGCTGCTCTAACGGTTGCTCTAAAAAATATTCATCAAAAATGGATTTACTATCAGTAGACACATCCACCATCGACAATGAGCGCACAGCATCAAACACAGAGTTAGAATACTGCTGCTGACCTGAATAACCCAGGATTACCCACCAGTTCCCGTTAGTGCATCCGACTTGCCCCAGTTTCACGCCGTTGTTGTTGTAAATGCCATCATCGAGAATTTCAAACCCATAATTCTGGCACTCGTTGAAGATATGCGCCATGATTTGGTTTTCAGTAGAAGAGGAAAGCATGGGGGTTCTTGAGCAAAGGGGCAGAGGAGAAAGCTGTTGTAGGTTTTTCCCCTCAGCACCCCTGCTCCCTTGCACAAGAGCTTCTACTAGCAGTGTGCCGTCTTTGTAGTGAGTGCAGATGAAGCGATCGCAACGCATTAGAGTGTTGGCACGAAATATTTCTTTACCGTTGACCATGACTACCCAGTGTTGGGTTAAGTGGTTGTCGTCATGGCTAATGCTGGCTATGAGTTGATTACCAGCGTAATATTCGTGATGGTCAAACGAGATTTCGACTATTGTGAGGAGTTCGGGAGCTACGGCTTGGGCTTGGTCAGCGATGTAGCTGTCGAGTTCGGCTTGGGCTTTGCTTTGTTCGTCGGGGGCAACGAGGGTGACTTCCTGAATCTTGCTTGCCTGATAGTTAACAATGGCAGAAATCCAGGCATCCTTACAGCGTTTGTCGCTTACTTCGACTGTACAGGTGATTTCGCTGTAGATTTGCTTGAGTCGGGCAATGGATTTCAGTTGCAGCTGTTGATGGCTGTAGATGATATAAGTCATAATAAATCAGTTCCTAACGGGACAGAAAGCGCTTCAGATTGACCGTCGGTAGCGCTTTCTTTATTCACATGGTAGCACTACTTTAATGCTATTACAACATCTTTTTACATTAAAGTAGTGCTACCCTCGTGCTACAATAGAGGAAGTATAGTTTTGGAGTAGTGCTATGGTGTTGTCGGTGGTTACAGCCAAAAAGCGAATATCGCTTTATTTGGACGAAGCATTAAAGTCTGACTTAGAACGGCTAGCTAAGATTAGGAAGCGTTCTCTGTCAAATTTAATAGAAGTCCTTTGCGAAGAAGAGTTAGAGCGTGCCAGGAATAATGGAGAGTTAAAGGATGCTTGACCTCAAGCCATTAACTTCCGCGCTATTTTCAGTGACTCTACAGAAGCGATCGCTTAGGGGTTCAGTTGAGGGAGCAACGCGAAAAAGTGAGATCGGGGTTTAGTTCTCAATTATACCTCTATATTCTCAACAAAACTTGGTTTTTTAGTTGCGATCGCATCCCGAAACAAGCTATATACGTCCCAGGTTGCAGCACCTCACAAAATCGCGTTGCTCCCTTCAGTTGAGGTTCTGGCGGCAGAAGCTGAAATTAGCCGCTCTTAAGCGTTTGTAGCCCTGACTACAGCCATAATTTTGTGAGCCAGTCTGAGCAAATACCCTTAGTAAGGGTGAAATCATGGCTAAACCATCCTCAAAGCCCAAAAAATCCACCTTCTCTTCATCCACTGATAGCACATCACCAGATAATCTTGCTCAAGAAGAAGACCCAGCTACAGCAACAATTACCGTTACTGCTGTTGAAATTCCCGAATTAACCGAGCAGGAAATTAGTGATCGCTTGCATTTAGAACGCAAGGTGGAACGTGCATTTTTTGAGGCAGGCAAGGCATTGGCTCAGTTGCGTGATCGCAGGTTATACAGATCCACTCATCGCACATTTGAGGAGTATTGTCGTGATAGATTTGGATACACCCATCGCCGAGTCAATTATTTAATAGCTGGTTCTGTAGTATTTGATAACATAGTGGCGGGAACAAATTGTTCCCAAAACGAGGAAGTGGATAAAACGGGAACAAATTGTTCCCAAAATGGGGAAGTGGATGAAACGGGAACAAATTGTTTCCAAAACGAGGAAGTAGACAAAACTCAACTTAACCCCTCACGAATCCTGCCGACTAACGAAGGACAAGTGCGCCCTCTCGCACCCCTAGAACCCCAGCAGCAGGTTAAAGTTTGGCAACGGGCAGTACAGGAGGCTGGCGGTAAAGTTCCCAGTGCCAGGATCGTCACTGATGTGGTGCAGAAAATTATGGAACGTACCAGAATACCCAACACCTACCAAATTGGCGAAGTCTGCCAAATTCTTGCTAAGGATAATCCCGAACTGAGAGGCAAAGGTGGCTGTTGGGCAATTGTCAGCACAGTGAATGACTTTAGTTGTACCTTGAGAATGTGGGATGGCGAGTACGGCGTTGGTTTGCAGCACATGAAGTCCTTCAATTATCTACCTGCCGAGTGTGAGCAGATGCGGGTGATTTGCGATCGCATCAGTCGGGTGTATTCAAGTGGGCTGGAGGAGTCGGTGCAGAGGTTTTTGGAGTCATTGGGGAAGCTGAATCGGGCTTATTTGACAGCTTTGGAAGAGAAATTGTTGAGCTTGGTTGAGTCGGAAATCGAAGGTTAACGCTTGTTAAGGCATCATGTAAAAATAAGTTGTACAAATTTAATCTAGAAAAACTTGTGAGCTTAACTTCCCCATCAAAATTGTTCAAGTTATTTTTGCAAGGCTCTTTAGCGATCATTCTCAATTACTAGTATATTCTAGTACACTAAGTGATTTTGAGAATAGTATAAGTTCAGAAGCTATTTGTATCGTTATGATATGAAAAGTTCATTAGCTCACTATTAAACACCTGATAACAAAATTATTTTCCTTGCTCCCTGCGCGGATGGGTAGGTGTTCAAAAGCAAAAACGGAGAAAGAAGTTTCAAATCCGCCTAGTGCAAGAGTTTTAGCAAAAATAGTTGTTTAAGTAGCCGCGCCCCATACACAGACCGGGTTTTAGCTATTTCTTTACGACTTAATCTAAATTCTCCATGCTATGATTGACTCATTCGCGCATCGGAACCTTGAAAACTGCATAAACATAGTATTTTGGGCTTCTGCCGTTGAAATTTAACTTACTCCTTATTAGGGATTGAAACTCATTTGTTAATTAGCTGAATAACGCTTAAACTGGTTGAAATTTAACTTACTCCTTATTAGGGATTGAAACTCGACGAACCAGCCTTACGTATATGTATCGAGCAAAGTTGAAATTTAACTTACTCCCTATTAGGGATTGAAAGTCTTTTATGAAGTCAGAGGAGTGGTGATACAATACTTCTCGGTTAAGGGCAAAAGCAGGGTAAAGTGATAATTGTTCTCCAAGAAGTGCGAGCGTCCAAACTGTTGCAACTAAAAGATTTCTCCTTAATCACGCCAACGCGAGAAGCAGAGTTAATATTCAAAGCGATAGAAACAGTGATTTCTCCATCCGTGATTAGACAAACTCTATCAGAGACAGACAGTTATGAAGAGCGATCGCGGAAATTGCCATCTGGGTTGGTAGTGTGTCTAGTAATAGCGATGAATCTATGGTCATCAGATGCAATGGGGGATGTACTAAAAAATCTGGTAAGTGGATTAAGTAGAGAGTGAACACGATTAGGGCAGTATTGGAAAGTACCAACTAGTTCTTCAATCAGTGAAGCAAGACAGAGATTGGGATGTTGGGCAATGAGTCGGCTATTTTACAAGATAGTCAAACCACTAGCTACAGCACAAACGCCAGGGGCATTTTTAGGCGGACTACGAGTGATGGCAGTAGACGGTATGGTGTTGGATGTCCCAGATAGTACTGCTAATGCCAGAGTGTTTGGATATCCAGGTAGTAGAAAGGGGACTAGGGCAGCATTCCCAAAAGCACGTTTAGTATTGCTGATTGAGGCGGGAACGCATTTAATTGTTGATGCCTTGATGTGTCCTTATCGCATGGGAGAGCGGGCACGAGCTTTAAAGCTACTACGAGCTTGTAGTCAAGGGATGCTGCTGATGTGGGATAGAGGGCTACATTCTTACCGTATGGTTCATGCCACCTTAAAATGCGGATGCCACTATTTAGGGCGAGTGCCAAAGAACATCAAATTTCCAGTAGACAAGGTTTTAAACGATGGCTCATATCTATCGTGGATTGCTCCAGACCGTAAATCCAAGAATAAAGGTGGTTCAAGGATTCAAGTACGGGTTATAGAGTATACTATCGACTCAGAGAATGGACAACAAACTTACCGTTTAATTACCAGTTTGATGGATATTGCTTTGTTTCCGGCTTTGTTGTTAGCCATAGAATATCATCAACGTTGGGAAATAGAAAATACTATTGATGAGTTAAAAACTCATCTTAATGGGCGTAAAACCCCAATTCGCTCTCTTAAACCCCGCGAAGTTGTTCAAGAAATATACGGCTGGTTTTTAAGTCATTACGCAGTTCGTACTTTAATGTTTCAAGCCGCAACTGCTGCCGGAATATCTCCACTACGCTTAGGTTTTACTGGTACTCTGAAACTTATTCGTCGAGCTGTTGCTGATTTTCAAGATGCAAACAGTGAGCAACTACCCTTTTTTTCTCTAAGCTGATCATTGAAATTTTGGAGCAAAAAATTCCTCCAAGGCAGGGCAGAACAAATCCTAGAGTAGTCAAAAAACCTCGTTCAAAGTTTCCATCCAGAAAACCAATCCACAGAGGAATGGGTACTAAACGTCAACCACACACTTTTTTTATTCTCAATACTGCTTAATTCTTAACCGAGAAGTATTGAGTGGTGATAATAATATTGAAACTTTATTTACTCTCTATTATGAATTTCACTCCTCATAATATTTAACTCTTAGTATTGACATCATACAACTGGCATAAGGTAAAGAGTTTTTCTTTTAGGCGATCGCGCAGACTCGCAGGTGATACAATCACGCAATCTTCCCAGTAACGTGCAACTTCTCGAATCAGCCAAAACTCGTTGACAACCTGCCGCACCACTTGACGCACATCCCCAATCATTTCGTCTTCTAAGTCATCTTGCCTACGTTGATAAGACTTTACCATCCAACCTCGAAAGTGTAAGTACACTTTTAGATAGTCTAATCCTTCTCGCCATTCGCCGCTTGCAGGAACAATTGAGCAGATTTTATCAAAGATTAAATTGCGGTTGTGCCAAAGTTCTGGCAAATCAGGAATCAAATTTTCTACATCCTCTGTTTCTTCACACCAAATCATTAGATAAGAGCGTTTATCAAAGAAGCGTGCTTCTGCATAACGTACCGTATACTGTAGTTCTTGCCCTTGAGAATTTTCATAAAGCAGGTAAAAAGGCTGTTTATTTTCCCTATATTCATCTATTTGACTTCGCCATGCTTGTACGAGTTTACTTGCTTGCTTGAGTAAAGATTGGCGGATTGCTGCATCCAAATTTCCTCGCTCTAACAAAAGTGTGAGTATAGTTTGAGCTTCCCCTATCTGACCTGCATCACTCAGGGCTTTTATTGCTTGCTGTAAGGCATTAACTTGGTTTGAGTCAAGTATGAAAGGCTTTCCGACCTCTAGAGATTGTTGGGCGATCGCCACTATTAAGCCCGATATACTAGGTTCTTTGCCCCAAGTGATATTGAGACGGCGAGCGATCGCTTCTAACTGTTCCTTAGTTCCTGGAGGAATTGACAGTGTAATCGTTTCTTTTTTTCTCGGCATTGCTTAATTGTAATTACACTATTGACACAAATGGTATTTAAAGTTATTTTATATGTATACCAAGTTAATCAATAATTTCAATACCAAAAAACACAATCGTATGCTTCGGCTTATGTCCGATGGTTGCTGGTACTCTACCGAGGAACTGGTCAAGAAAATTAGCTATCTATTCTCTGTAACCATGTATGTTCTGAGAAAAGAGGTTATATCTTTGAAGATCGTCGTCTTGAAGGCCAACAACGAGAGTGGCGGCTAGTAGTAGAGTCAAAAGCGATCGCATAGTCAGTATTTCTCACCTATCGGGGGTAGTTAGTACTACTTCCATTTCCTGAAAAAGCAGCTAGTACCGCAAGGCGGAAGTCAAAAGTCAAAAGTATTACGGAATAGGCTTTTTAGGGTTTTTAAATAGTTGCTTTATTTACGCCGTGTTGTACTAGTGAGGTCAACGACCATGACCCCCGCATTTCTCACAAGCGGTGCGATCGCTATTAGCCAAACCTCTATCCAGCTTAGATTTTGAGTGTTTTAGGCACTGCACGAATCACAACACTATGTCAACGGGATATTTTATCTCAAGTCTAAGTTGCATAAGCGTTTTAAGCTATTCGTTTAAATCTTTGTGAGAAATCCGGGGATCGATGATTATTTGCTGTCCAGAATTTCCCTTGACTCCAATATTTGTTTGAGTAAACCTTGTATTAGAGGTCATCGTATAAACCATGAACGAACAAACATTACTAGAAAGAATCACATTTAACCCCCAAATCTTTGGCGGTAAACCTATCATTCGAGGTCGTCGTCTAGCTGTTGAACATATTTTAGGAATGTTAGCAGTAGGAGATACTATTGAAACTTTGCTAGAAGCTTATCCCTGGTTAGAACGGGAAGATGTACAAGCCTGTTTAGTCTATGCACGAAGGTTAGTTGGTCATGAACGAGTTGAACCTTTATTCATAGAGTCCCCAAGGTGAAAATACTACTAAATACTTGCATTAATGCTAGGGTGCGTACCGATTTACAAACGGCTGGGTATGATGTGGTTTGGTCTGGAGATTGGCCAAAAGATCCAGGTGACGAAGAAATTTTGGCAACCGCCTATCGTGAAAGTAGAATTTTAATCACCCTTGATAAAGATTTTGGAGAGTTAGCAATTCTGCGGGGAAATCCTCACTGTGGTATCTTGCGCTTAATTAATCTCTCAACGAAAGAACAATCAATAGTTTGTTTGCGGGTACTTCAGCTTTATGGAAACGAATTATTCTCTGGTGCAATTGTAACTGCTGAGTTAGATAGAGTCAGAATTCGCCCACCTGAAAATAGAGCTTGAAAATTCATTCAATAAAAACTCGAACTAGTGGCACAAGAAATTAAGACAGACTATGGTAATTGTTGACCACTTAGTGAGGCTGAGTTTGGTATTAAATCTATTTACAATTTATATCTCTCAATATGATTAAGCGCAGTCGGCTTTTAAATAGCCCTCCCAAAACCTTGGAGGAGATTTATTTCAGTGAAATTCGCCCCCAGCTTTATGAAAATCATGCACATCATCATCAAACTGGTGTGAGAACGGGTACAACCCTTGCAGAACACCTCGATTCTGCGTGTCAGTTCATTTTGACAGTTAGCCGAATTGCGGAAGTACCAGAAGATAAAACACCTTTGCTACTAGCTGCAACTGCTGTACATGACCTGAATAAATTAGATACCCAAGGACGCAGTGTTAAAACCCTGGCGAGAAATCAGGAATTTTTACGAGAACAACTTGAAAAGGCTTGTGTACTTAGCTTTGTTGTTTCAGAAGATGATTTGGAGTTAGTCAGAAAGCTAATTGAACGCCATTCAGGTCATAACGTCAGCGATGGAGCAAGATTTTTACCAGAAGACCCAAATATTGAACGTTGGGCGGCGATGCTTACAGCTGCGGACTTATTTGATTTAGGAATTCCAGATGCACAACGTTTTCTCAAACTGGAAAAAGAATTAACCGTTGCTTTTGGGCGAAGCTGTAACCTTTTTAGAATAAGCATTTCTGAAGACAAAGGCTATATTACAGCCCTATTGCTGGGTGCTTGCGAAGAAGTTTTGCAAAAGTATGGGTTAAATCCTTTAGCAATTTTCCCTGATGGAGAACTTTTTGAAGGAGAAGCTTTAGCAAATGTAGATTTGACAAAAGAAATAGCTGCTGTTTGGCAAAGTAAAATTGACCAAGTTTTTGGTAATAATATCGAAAGACTTGTAAGAGCTACTAAAGATGGTATTAAAGTTAGTCATCAAGCCATCCAACAAAATATTGAGGAAGTTTTGGTAAATGTTGAGGCTCTTTTAGAAAGGAAAAAAGCTGGATATAAATCAGACAAGATTGCTAAAGATGTAATTAAGTGGGGCGAAACGGCTGGTGCAGATGCACTAATCAAAGCGGCTGAACTTCAATTATTACCTATAAGCAGTGCAGAAGAATTTGCCATATCTGAAGGTTTAAAAGCAGCTTACCTCAGTTACCGTGAAGCCGGATTAAGCCCTAAAGAAGTTTGGGATAAAATCGCTCATCATAGTGGTATATCTGAACCTCAGCGCACTGCAATTGAGCCGTTTAATGGTCAATATGGGCGACCTTTATTTGCTGCTAAGGCTGCTGTTAAAGGAATTGAGGGTATTAAAGAAGCTCTACAAGAATCTTTCCAACTAAGAAAGGAAAGTACACAAATCTCTGAAGAAACAGAAGTATCTGAAGAAATGATTGCAGCCGTTAGCCGAATGGTAAATTTACCTTTTGCTATTCGGTTAAATGGAGTGAATGATTTAAATGCTTATATAGAAGCAAATCCTAGACAAAGATGCTCTTTAGGTTCTACTTCCACTGATATAGATGAGCTAATTTCAGATAATATGCCTCCTGGTACAAAAGTACAAGCTTTTTCTAACCGCTTACCGGGTGGTATCAGTGCTGAACCAAAAAGACAAGCAGACTCAATTGCAGCTTTAGCCTACCAATTAATGTCAGTGGGGGCGAACTTTCCTGCTGTTAAAAAACAAGACCCGCTTTATTTGCACTTAGCATTATCTAAAGGTTCTGCTCCAGAACTGTTGAGAATTTGGCGTGGACTTTTAAAACAACTTGCAGAGACAAATACTGAAGGTGGGACTGTCACTATTGATGAGTTGAAATTGTATAGAGATAATCAGCTTGAATTTAAAGCTAACAAAGTAGTTGGTTTAGCATTGCCAAAGCGTCCTGATTTTATTCACACATCTGTCATTATTCCTCTAGTTTGGGGAGATGTTAATAATTCTTTAGCCTTACTAAAATCACTGAGACTTGCTTTAGAAATTTCCTTGTCTTTAGATATTGGCTTTCCTTTTACTTTGAGTAGCAATCTAGAGGTGGAATTATCTAATGATGTTTACGGACGAATAGAGGGAATTCCTTCTGCATTGCAAACTTTATTGGAAAATGGACAATATCAACAACGCCAAGAGGCAGAAAAAATTCTTGAGCGACTACGTTGCATTGGCAAATTAGCAACATCTGTTGCAAGTATTCAGAAAGCTGATGATTGTTTGTATGATTTGGCTCGTGCTTGTGTCAGACCAATTGAACTTTATTATGTCTTGCTACGTTGGACTCTGCGAGAACAAGACGAACCAAACTTAAGTGTTATTTGGAGTCGCATTTGTGAGCCGTTAAATACTTTACTGGAGAGCTTTATGCGGGATGAAAACTTACTCTTAACTAAATATCTTAGAGAAGCTGCTCAAGTTGCAGCTGAGGGAAAAATTTGGGGAAGTTCTTTTAAACGAACTGCTCAAGCAGAACCGTTTACAGCTTTTATTGCTGCTATTCGTTCTCAAAAGCCTTATTTGGGTTTAGATGTAATTTTTGCTGCTTTAGTACAGCAATATCATACTCGCTTAGACCGTATCCGTGAGCATGGCGTAGGTGCAACAAAGTATGAACAGGTCAAGCGTTATTACCAGCTATTACGAAAACTATATGAGGAGGTTTATTCAGCACGTCCTGAAAAGTTTTTATCTGACCAAAAAACTTTAGAAGCTGCTTATTTATTCTTCCTTGAGGAAGCACGTAAATAACTTAAAAGTCAATCTGAAGATGATTCTGTCGAAACAACTACAACTGTTTAAATAATTAGGAGTTTTTCATCATGTCCATTTCAAAACTTTCCTCGGTACTAGCAACAAGTTATGAGAATTTCCCCAAAGGACGTTTTATAACTTTAGTTGTTTTAAGAACAACCCATTCTGAAACTATCTTTCGTACAGAAGGTTCAGGTGAGCCAATGTGTAGCGAATTTGTCCAAGCTGGTTTAGAGGGTGAAAATCAAAAAACTATAATTCAACGCTTGGTAATGACTAAGCGTAAACAAGTAGCACCAGAAAGACGCTACGGACGAGAACATTTAAGAGCGCATGAGCTTTTATACACCAACCCTAAAGATGGCTCTCTTTGTGCTTTAAATACTAATTCACCTTGTGAAAGGGAGCAACGCGATTTTGTGAGGTTGGACAAAAAAGGTGCGATCGCTAAT
>NZ_CALMFY010000240.1 GCF_937863485.1 uncultured Nostoc sp.
GCTATACGTCGCACATCCCCTTGATTATCAGCAGTGGCGCGGTCTTTGAGAATCGAGTGGGTGTCCGGGTCTTCTTTAAAATTGCTGGCTAATGCTTCGATGGCTATACGTCGCACATCCCCATCATTATCAGCAGTGCTTAGGTCTTTGAGAAACGAGCGGGTGTCCGGGTCATCTTTGAAATTGCTGGCTAATGCTTGGATGACTACATCTCGTACATACTCTTCATTATCAGCAATGGCACGGTCTTTGAGCCAGTGTAAGGTATCGCTGTTATCTTTCCAAATCATGGCGACTGTTGCAACTGCTTGAGTGCGAATTTCCTGAACTAGCTCAGTTTCTTCTTCATCTTCATAAGGTTCGTAATAGTACCAGAGGTCATATTTAGTTAAGTCTTTTAGCTTATCAAGCAATTTATTAGCCACTGACGCAATTATCGAGCGATTTCTCACTTCTGCAAGACAGTTAGCCGCTAAAAACAAGTTGATAAATTTTTCCTCCTCGCCATCTTGCACCATTAAGTAATCAAGAATTTCACCAACGAATTTTGGCTCAATCATTCCCGCAATTAACAGCAACACCTCATGCCAAATTTCATCTTGCCAGTGTTTGCCAAAAACTTCAGTTTTGAGATTCTCAATTGTAATACTGCGTTCCTTCTCAAACTGCCAGACAAACTCCCAAGCACAGAAATATTCTAAAAAAGTCCGATGCACAAAGGCATAGTAATCTGCACCCAAAAAACATAAAATAAAGTTGCGAGTCCGCAGTTGATTAATCATCACCCGCGCAACTTCTCTAGCTTGAGTGATTTCTAGACTTTTGAAATAGTCAGTCAAAATCTTCTCTAAATTACCTACACTAATCAAATTGCCAGCCAAACCTTTATCGCCCGTTTGCATATGATAGGCAACCTGACGCAACATCGCTTGCTTATCTTTATAATCAATAATTTTAGGATCTAACCTCTTATCTTCTTGCAAAGCACGTTCCACATCCCATTGATGCAGCAATACCCGCGATGCTTGATTATAAAGTTCGGCTCTATCTCTTGGCAATTCCTGATTCCGATTCAGAATCGCCATCATCGTCAACAACAGAGGATTTCCTGCTAGTTCTGCAATAGATTGTGAAGTCTTAATCCCTATTTGCAGCCGTTCCCGTTTTCTAACTTTATCCGCTATATCGATAAAAGTTAACTCATGCCAGCGGTAAATAAAATCCTGAATTTGTTCTGGTTCTAAATCTTGCAATATAAAGTGGTGAAACTCAGCATCTCGCAAACGTTGCGGTTTGTAGCCAATCACGCGAGAAGTGACAATCACCTGCACATCACGATATTCATTAGTGAAGCGATGAATATCAGTAATTACATCTTCTCGTTGAGCAGGATCAAATACCTCATCCAAACCATCGAACATCACCAAAGCCTTACCACTCTTTAGCTGTTCGTGTAGTTGATGTTGGTTGAGGTGAGAAATCGCACCACTACATTTATGAAAAAATTCTAGAAAACTATGACACTCTTTATCCTCCCGCCGCCGCATATAAGTGCGTAACTCAATCAGCACAGGAATCGGTAGAGAAAAAGAATTATTCAGAGGACTCCTAGCCCAATTTAATGCCAAGTATTTTAATAAAGTAGATTTCCCTGAACCAGGGTCGCCCAGAATCACGATATATTTATTAGTCTGCTGCTCATTTACAATATCCACTATAGAACGTTTCGGTTGTTCTAAATAAACTCGTTTGTAGCGCTCTAATTCTTCTAACTCAACTTCTGCTTCCAGTTCGTTAGTTTCTCGCAATCTTCGGAGATGTTCTTTCGGCAGCTCGTGAATTCGGGGAATAACTTGGTGAATTTCGCGGACATTTTGTGCTATGAATATATCCCAGACTTTGAGTTTATCTCGATAATCATAGGTACTCGTATCTAAGCTGTCTAAATTAAGATTGCTATAGGTTTCTTTAATAGCTTCTTGGTATCTTTCCAAATCAAAATCAGGAATAATCCCGGCTATCTCTGTTGTCTTGTATCGGATTTTGTCTAAATTTTGGGAATTCAGAATCTCTCGCAGTTCAGGAACTCCTATAATAATCTCTTTAACCGTTTGCAGATATTTCCTGGCAATCCGTTTCCAGTTAAAATCATCCGGTAACGGGTATGAAGCATTAAGTTCATACCAAATTGTTTCTAATTTCTTGGTATCTATGGTTTGACAGTCATCTTTAAAAGCAGTTCCCAAAATTGCTTTGACTTCTGGATGCTTCAGAAATTTATTTAACGGCTGCTCATACTTTTTGATTTCATCTTCAGCAAGTTCACTATCATCTAAATCCTGCTGCATGAGTTGCAAAAATTCTGTTACAGCCATGACAACAGCTTTCTCCAGGGGTTCTCGCTTAAAAGGCGCGGTTACAGCATTATTAAAGATATTTTTGAAAAAATCTTTAGCGTAGTCCTTGAGTAAATCCTTGACAAACTCTTCGCTGATAATAGTTTTGACAAGAAATCCAACCGCTTTTTGACCTATCCAAAGAGTGAACCACTCAATTATCATACTCACGCCTGCTAAGTGCTTGACTACGAGTATATACACTAGCTTGAGGAATATTTCCAGATTTCTGAGTCTTCTAAGTTAAGAGCGATGCTAGCTGAAGATTTGTTAAAAATAACTAATAACTGTGAATTGATATTAGGAGTAGTTTTATGGTTCTACAAGTTAACCCTATCCAAAAAGAACCAATTGTTACTTGGGAAGCACTTCCAGCCGACTTCATTTTACCTGACGATCCAGTGGAAAATATTCAACAACCTGCGATCGCTGCTGCGCTTACCGATGCTTTGGGAAGCACAGGACGCATCCAACCCCAGATGCTGATTGGCTCTAATTTTGGACTTGTAGCCACAGTCAACAAAAAAATCGTTGTCAAAGCCCCTGACTGGTTTTATGTCCCTCAAGTGCAACCTGTAGCCGCAAATGTAATTCGTCGCAGCTATACCCCAAATTTAGAAGGCGCTGCTGTGGCTGTGGTGATGGAATTTCTTTCAGACACAGAAGGTGGAGAACTATCAGTTCGCTCAACTCCACCCTACGGTAAACTCTATTATTACGAAAAGATTCTCCAAGTTCCAACCTACGTAACCTACGATCCTTATGAACCAAGCATAGAACTACGCTGCTTGCAAAATGGACAATATACTTTGCAGCAAGCAGACGCTAATGGACGTTACTGGATTCCTGAGTTAGAGTTATTTCTCGGAATTTGGCAAGGTGAAAGATTATGCCAAACCATGAATTGGCTGCGGTGGTGGGATACAGAAGGAAATTTGCTGTTGTGGAGCAGCGAACAAGCCCAACAGGAACACCAACGCGCTGAACAAGAACGCCAACGCGCTGAACAAGAACGCCAACGTGCTGAACAAGAACACCAACGTGCTGAACAAGAACGCCAACGCGCTGATATATTAGCAGCTAAGTTACGTGAGCTAGGTATTGACCCTGATGCGACGCCGATAGCGTAGCGGTAGCGAGTCCGCGAGCGTCATAGCCCGTTGTAGACATAGCATAACCTCAAGGGATGCTGGGAATAATAATTTTGGGACATCAGCACCAAAATTCTATGAAACAGCAAAAAAATCAGTTCAGCCATCTCACTGCGATCGAAAGAAGTTATCTGTCATTTCCTGCACAGTTTTTATTAAATCAAAACCTTTTCCAAGGCAAAATACTAGACTTTGGTTGTGGCTTTGGTAATGATGTTAAAATATTGCGCCAAAAAGGTTGTGATATTACAGGCTATGACCCCTATTATTTTCCACAATATCCTGATAATAAATTTGATACCATAATTTGCTTCTATGTTTTAAATGTTTTATTTACTGAAGAACAAACTAATGTTCTTATGGAAATATCACACTTATTAAAACCAGGAGGCAAAGCTTATTATGCTGTAAGAAGGGATCTGAAAAAAGAAGGATTTCGAGAACATTATGTTCATAAAAAACCTACTTATCAATGTATTGTCAAACTTCCCTTTGCTTCAGTTTGCTTAGATGAGCATCGAGAATTATATGAGTATGTTCACTATAATCATCAGCAAAATTCATCTAATTATTGCATCTTCTGTAATCCTCATAAAAGTCTAAAATTATTAACTGAATCAGCAACTGCTTATGCTATTTTTGATGGTTATCCTATAAGTAAAGGACATATTTTGATTATTCCTAAACGTCATGTTAGCAGTTATTTTGAACTACCATTGAAAGAGCAATCTGCTTGCTGGCTTATGGTGAACAAAGTACAAGAAATTCTCAAAACAGAATTTGAACCTGATGGTTTTAATATAGGAATGAATATTAACAGAGCCGCCGGTCAAAATATTATGCACACCAGTATTCATATCATCCCTCGTTACAAAGGTGATACTGTCTCTACTAAAAGTGGAATCAGGAACGTTATTCCTAAAAAGCAATAGTTTTTTTCCTGACAGTTTTTAGTAGCAAACCCAGATATATAGCAAATACATAAATTTGAAAAACCTGATTTTTCAGTCTTGTTGAAAATATTGCAAAATATTTCAGTTAACGTGAGTTCGATGGGTTACATGGTGTTGGCCTAATTAGTCTAATAAAAAACTTCTAAGAGGTTTTACTATGCAAAATCTGTCCCTCTCCGACGGGCGAGAGAAACTTGAACTTTAATTCAAGACAGGGAGAGGTTCGTCGAACTCACGTTCAATTAACCCAGATTATCTGGATCTATTCCCAGCGCTCTTAATTTTTCTGTCAATTGTTGCACCTTTTGTTCTGCAACTTCAGCGCGTTGTGCTTCTTGTTGAGCGCGTTGTGCTTCTTGTTGAGCGCGTTGTGCTTCTTGTTGAGCGCGTTGTGTTTCTTGTTGAGCGCGTTGTGTTTCTTGTTGAGCACGTTGTGTTTCTTGTTGAGCGCGTTGTGTTTCTTGTTGAGCGCGTTGTGTTTCTTGTTTTATTTGTTCTGCGGGCGTGAGATACCGTTGTCCTTGTTCACCATACCAATACATCCATTCCCGCGTTACACCGCAATAATTTCCCCTTTCGCAACCAATTCCCAGCCCAATTTCTGGTAGCCAAACGGGGTTTCCCTCTTGCAATTCATATTTACCATTAACTAACTTATGCACTTCCAAATGCGGTTTGCGACGGCGACGGGAGGAATAAATCACGTAGTAAAGTACACCCAAAGCCGCATATTCATCCAATTTAGTAGTGTATTCCTTGCGATAATTTTGGGAAACTACTTCTAGCACGAAAATCGGTACAACATTTTCATCCCACAGCACATAACTAGGACGCAACTCTTCATCATAAAACCGCTCTACCCCTAAGCTTAAAAACCCATCTGGCACAATCGGTGGTTTATCCGGGTGATAATAAATACCCATATCTATCCCAAATAACCAGTCCATACGTTCTGCCCAGAGTATCAGCAGGATCGCCTTCAGCAAGCCTGGTATTAATTCTTGCAGTTCATTATCCACAGGCGTTTCATCAGAGTCGGGTAATTCCTCGGCTGAAGGCAAGTACCTTGGTAAGTTGTAGTGTAACATGGCTGGTTTCCCCAAAAATCAAAGGATATTTGGCTCTATTTGGCTCACCAGAATTATAGCGATTTCTTTGCTAGCGATATCTACGACGGGCTGTGACACTCTAATACTCGCTCTAAGCGTTGGTACAACCTCTCGTAGAGAAGGCTTTACGCAACTCTACAAGACACTGTTCGCTTTCGCTACCAGTGACGCACGGACATTAACTATGTCATTAGTTTACTACTATATATTTAAGTAATTTACTAATACTAATTGGCAGCTTTTAGCTACTAGACAATCTTAAGTCTGCGGCAATCATGAGCAACAAAATTTATTTGATTACCTAAATTCTAACTGTCACAATCCGATTATCTTGATGATGCAATGCTTTGCTTTGACTAAGGGATACTACTTGTGGTAATGAGAAACAGCCAAGATTCGACAGATATAATAGTTGCTGGCTGGTTTTTTGGTTGTGCAGAGCATTGCCTCAGCTAAAGTTGCAGCCCAGTCAATAATACAGGCGTTTCTATCCTACCAAGGAAGTTGCTTAACCCGAGAAAATTTTGGTAACTCTTAACTATTAATAAATATATAAGTGCTTAGTGCTATTCATGCTTTATATTTAGCGACAGGGTGGCGCAAACAGCCACTCATGTTCAAATACTTAGGAGGCAGTACCCACCGGAAGCAACTCACGCTTCGATACTATCAGCACGGAGCGTAAGAAGGTTAAGTTGATATTAAAACGAATAATTTTTGCTGAATTGCGACAGATAAAGACTAAACTAAAAAGTCTTGTGCAGCAAAACCTGTAGCTTTAAATGAAATAATCATGTCTAAGGTTCTTGTCTCAGATTCTATTGACCAAGCTGGAATTGACATTCTTTCTCAAGTTGCTACCGTTGATGTCAAAATAGGTCTAAAACCAGCCGAACTGCTCCAAATTATTGGTGAGTATGACGCGCTGATGATTCGCTCTAGTACACGCGTCACCCAAGAAATTATTGAAGCCGGCACGCAGCTAAAAATCATCGGTCGTGCTGGTGTGGGTGTGGATAATGTGGATGTTCCTGCTGCCACACGCCGGGGAATTGTGGTAGTCAATTCTCCAGAGGGAAATACAATTGCCGCCGCAGAACATGCGCTAGCGATGATTTTGGCCTTGTCTCGCCACATCCCCGATGCTAACGCTTCGGTGAAACGCGGTGCGTGGGATCGCAATAGCTTTGTCGGCGCGGAAGTCTACAAAAAAACTCTCGGCGTTGTTGGTTTGGGTAAAATTGGCTCCCATGTTGCCACTGTAGCTAAGACAATGGGGATGAAACTCCTAGCTTATGACCCTTTTATTTCTACAGACCGAGCCGAACAACTTGGCTGTCAGCTAGTGGAGCTAGATTTACTCTTCCAGCAAGCAGACTATATTACCCTACACATCCCTAAAACCCCAGAAACCACCCACTTAATCAATGCCACAACCCTGGCAAAGATGAAACCCACAACCCGGATTATCAACTGCGCTCGTGGTGGGATCATTGATGAAGTAGCTTTAGCAGCAGCTCTGAAAGCGGGTAAAATCGGGGGTGCAGCCTTGGATGTGTTCGAGTCAGAACCACTGGGTGAATCTGAATTGCGATCGCTAGGCAAAGAAATCATCCTCACCCCCCATTTGGGAGCCTCCACCGCGGAAGCTCAAGTAAATGTGGCTATTGATGTTGCCGAACAAATTCGGGATGTACTTTTAGGACTACCAGCACGTTCAGCCGTCAACATTCCCGGACTCGGCCCCGATGTGTTGGAAGAACTCAAACCCTACATGCAACTAGCAGAAACTCTAGGTAATCTGGTGGGACAACTAGCTGGCGGACGGGTGGAAGTACTCAATATTCGACTGCAAGGGGAACTCGCGACCAACAAAAGTCAGCCTTTGGTAGTAGCTGCCCTGAAAGGATTACTTTACCAAGCTTTGCGGGAACGGGTAAATTACGTAAATGCCAGCATAGAAGCTAAAGAACGCGGAATTCGGGTGATTGAAACCCGCGATGCTTCCATTAGAGACTATGCCGGAACGCTTCATCTAGAAGCCACGGGTACTTTAGGGACTCATTCTGTCACAGGCGCTTTGTTGGGTGAGCGGGAAATTCACCTGACTGATGTTGATGGTTTCCCGATTAACGTCCCACCCAGCAAATATATGTTGTTTACCCTGCACCGCGATATGCCGGGGATTATCGGCAAACTCGGTTCTTTACTCGGCAGTTTTAATGTGAATATTGCCAGTATGCAAGTAGGTCGTAAAATCGTCCGTGGTGATGCGGTAATGGCTCTGAGTATAGATGACCCCTTACCTGAGGGTATTTTGGATGAGATTATAAAAGTCCCTGGTATTCGGGACGCGTATACAGTAACACTTTAATTTTGGATTTCGGATTTTGGATTTTGGATTGGTAATGGCTAATTGCTCATTGTTTTTCGCATTGGTCATTATCCGTTACCTAGTCCCCAATCTAAAATCTAAAATCTAAAATCTAAAATTATATGGCAAACACCTGGTGGGAACTACAGATTTTATGTGAGCCAGACCTAGAAGATTCTATCTTTTGGCGACTGGAAGATTTTGGCTGCCGTGGTACAGCTAGTGAAAACAAAGGAAATTCATCTTTAGTTAGGGCTTATCTACCGACGATTCAAACGCAGCTACTAGATTTGGCAGCGCTATCGCTGTGGCTGCGTCAAGATGCCCTCTGTGTGGGACTTTCATCTCCCTCCCTGCAATGGCAGTTGATTGATGAGGAAGATTGGGCGACTAGCTGGAAACAATATTGGCATCCGCAGGAAATAGGCGATCGCTTCCTAATTAACCCCGCTTGGCTACCATTACCAGAAACAACGGAACGGTTAGTGATTCGTCTTGACCCAGGTGTAGCATTTGGTACGGGCAACCATGCCACCACTCAGCTATGTTTGGAATCCTTGGAAATGCGGCTGAGTGGAGTTCCTCAGTCGTTTGTGGGTACTAGTGGCAAACATGAACATCTAGTAATTGCGGATATTGGCTGTGGTTCTGGTATCCTTTCCATTGGGGCACTGCTACTGGGGGCAGAGAAAGTTTATGCAGTAGATACTGACCCTTTGGCGGTGCAATCAACTATCAGTAATGGTGCCCTGAACGACATTAGTCCAGAACGTTTACTACCAGCACTGGGAAGTGTAGACGTTTTGACAAAACTAGTTGAAAAACCAGTGGACGGTATTGTATGCAATATTTTGGCTAATGTGATTATTGAATTGGTTCCAGAAATGAGTGCGATCGCCAAACCTGAAACTTGGGCTATCTTCAGTGGTATTTTACTAGAACAATCAAAAGCTGTTGCTGACGCTTTAGAAGAAAATGGTTGGATCGTTGCTACCCTGTGGAAACGAAAAGAATGGTGTTGCTTGAATGTACGGCGTTCTTAACCCAATGAATACTAGTACGCTACGGCGTAAATAAAGCAACCATTTAAAATCCCTAAAAAGCCCATTCCATAATACTTTTGACTTTTGACTTTTGATTTTTGACTTCCGCCTTGCGGTACTAGTACACTGTGGCGTCAGTTTGCCTACCTTTAAGACGTTGTGATTACCTACATTTTTGTCACAGTCAAAGTATCGCACCACTGTAGAAATTGGTATATTTGGGAAACTAAAATACTTTGTGAATAACCTTGGTCGCTTTTTTACAACAATATGAGTGCTGTAATAAGTAAAATTCAGTTTTGATTTGCCAAAAATGGAAACAACACTAGTGGTTTTGATTCTCTAATCAGAGAACTAGAAAACGACAAAACTAGTACTGTGATCTCAAACAAGCAAAGTCAATAATTATGAATAAAAGTTGGGTTTTGGCAGTTGATCATTTAAAGCCCAGTTTCCTATATCTTGGATTTTGTAATCTACTGGATCATGGAGAGTGAACGTGCGGAGATTACGCCAATACCGGTCAAAGCCATATTTTGCATTAGTAGCGCGTGCACCCATAACTTCAAAGATGCGGTTGGTGATGTCTAAACCGACTCTAGTGGCAACGACTTTGGCAGTAGCGACCAAAATCGCACATTCTCCCCGTTGTTCTGCGGTAAGTGACCATTCTTGCTCCCAAGCTGCTTGGAGTAGTTCTCCCGCCTGTTCAGTTAAATATGTGGCTGCTTGGAGATCAACCCATATTTTGCCAAAGTGCTGGAGGATGTAAGGATCTTTGGTAGCACTCTCTACACCTGATGTCAGCCAAGGTTTTGTATTAGTGCAAGTATATGTTTTAGCAGCTTCAAATGCTCCTTGTGCAATTCCCAGGTAGATATTAGCAAGATTCAATTGAGTTAAGCACGCACGAATAGTGGTGAAGGGTTGACTGGGTTTGTCTCTACTACCAAGAATTTCGTCAGGGTACACCAACACATTCTCAAAAGTCACACTACCACTGTCTGTTTGACGTTGCCCTATATTATTCCAATCATGATTAACAGTAACACCTTGCCGTTGGGTAGGAATTACCAGAATACTCAATTCACCATTTTCTTGATGAGTGGCAGTGATTGGTAATATATCTGAGTCTTGAGAACCAGAGCAAAAGCTTTTGATGCCGTTGAGACGGAAATAATCATTTTCCGGTGTCAGAGTAGTTCTTTTATCCAAAGGGTTGAGGGCATTGCACCAAAACCAATTGTTGCGAATAGTTTCTGAGTAATACCGCTGTTTTTGCTCTGCCGAACCAAAGATATAAGGAATTACTACACCTAGATGGTGGTAAGAAAAGACGTGAGCAATGGAGCTATCAACTTTGGCAAACTCACGGGTAATTTGCAGAACGGTAATCCAGCTTTGCCCTAAACCACCGTACTCTGTGGGTACAATCAGCTTCAGCAAGTTGCTTTGGCGCAAGCGATCGCGTTCATGTTTTGGTGTTCCCCCTTTTGCATCCCGCTCTACAGCAGTCTTTGCAAATTCTTTTGCTAAAGACTTAGCTAGATCAATATAATTTTGAGACTCTTTGGTTTCGATTAATTGCATATCTTGCAACTTCTCCTGCTAACCTTTTGTGAGGAGCAACTATAAATTTGTCTGGAAAAACTTTCAATCTACAGTGTTTTGATAAAACTACCGTACTATAGAGATATAATTGCATAGTTTAACTAATAAAGCAAGTTCAAATTAAATTAATTTTGCTAAAGCTATAGGTTGTTAGTGCTGGATCAAAAAATATTTGGTTGAGAGTAAAACAGAAAAACAAGTATATTAAAAAAAATATGATAATTTACTTGTTTTTTCAGACTATATATGCAATATTAATAAATTAAATCCATTAATCTACTTTAACTAGATAAGTAAACAGTAGATAGTAAGTAATGGGCAAAAAAATCAGATTTCTGTCTAAAGTTTAAATATTTTTTACAGATAGATATTCCCTTAGCAAATAGATCAGCTTAAACAGGGATTATTTTGTTGTAAAAAATTTTCTACATTGAAATATGGGGATTAGAATGCCAGGTATTAACTGATATATCTGGAAGCATAGCGATATTAATGAAAACTTTTGAGTATTAGACTAATTCAACATTTCTCAGGGCTAGTCATAAATTTTTAGCTTAACAAGTCACTGAAATGTCTGATGGCTTTCACTAAATTTTCCCTATCAAAAATATGAGGAGTGATAGAAATGTTCAATCGTTCATTTCATAATTTATGCATTGAATCGATGATTTTGGGGGCTACTTTGCTAGCCAGCACATCAGCTTATGCTGAAGACAGGAATTTAGTGGCTGTGACTGGGACTCAAACAAATATACCAACTGCGATCGCGCATTTGGCGTCAGGCATCACCAAGCGCGTCCTAGACCCCAACCAAACTCCACGTTTCGGAGATAATTTTTCGGAAACAACCATTGTACAAACGCCTGAAATTCCTGTAATCAATAGTGATACAAGTGTCCAAAACACAAACAGTATGTCTCAGGTAACATCTGTATCTCAGTTTTCAGATGTGCAGCCAACTGATTGGGCGGTTCTTGCACTCCAGTCTTTAGTTGAGCGTTATGGATGTATTGCGGGGTATCCAAATAGCACTTATCGGGGAAACCGCGCCATCACTCGCTATGAATTTGCAGCAGGCTTAAATGCTTGTTTATCTCGCATCAACGAGCTAATTGCAACAGCTACATCTGACTTAGTTACCAAAGAAGACTTAACTAGTTTACAAAGACTGCAAGAAGAATTTGCCTCTGAATTAGCAACTCTACGGGGTCGCGTTGATAGTTTAGAAGCTCGGACTGCGGAATTAGAAGCAAATCAGTTTTCTACAACAACAAAGCTTTCGGCGGAAGCCATTTTTGTGATTACGAATGCCTTCCAAGGCTCAGTTAATGGTGATAACACAGTTTTTCAAGATAGAGTTCGCCTCGTTTTCCAAACTAGTTTTACAGGTAAAGACAATCTATATACTCGTCTAAGTACTGGAAACACTACTATTTTGCAGCTTCCTGGTGGTTCAACCGAAGGTTTGCAAACCTTCAATCTTGCTCCTGGTAACAACAACCTGTCCCTAGATTGGCTCTCTTACTATTTCCCAGTTGGCAACAAAATCGATGCTTATATAGGAGCCGTGAACGGAGTACTTTATGATTTTGTTCCTACTCTGAGTCCCTATCTTGAGAGTGCCTCAGGAGGTGGTCGTGCTTTGACAGAATTTGCTTCCTCTAGTCCTATCTACCGTATTGGTGGTGGTGCAGGTGGGGGATTCAATTATCGATTCAGTGACCAATTGGTATTGAGCTTGGGTTACTTAGCAGGAGATCATGCCAGTCCTCAGCCAGACAGAGGTTTTTTTAATGGTCAATATAGCGCATTTGGACAAATAGCATGGAACCCCAACAAGAACTCTGGGATTGGTTTGACCTATGTAAATGCCTACCAAAATCGGGGAGCAATATTTGACTTGGGTAGTGGTTTTCCACTTGTGGGAACAGAACAAGCCAATACTCCATTTGAGCGGATGATTACCAACTCCTACGGAGTAGAAGCTTTCTATAAATTTAGTCCTCGATTTGCAGTCAATGGGTTCTTTGGCTACACTAATGCCAAGAATTTGGCAGGTAGTGGTAGTGCAGATATTTGGTACTATGCTCTGGGATTGGCATTCCCAGATTTAGGTAAACAAGGCAACCTTGGTGGTGTTCTTGTGGGTGCAGAACCTTATCGGGGTGGCAATCCTGCACCTGCAAACGATTTGTCCTTACATATTGAAGGCTTTTACAAGTATCGGCTTACAGATAACATTGCCATCACCCCTGGCGTAATTTGGATTACAGCTCCTGCTCAAAACAATGACAATGAGGATGCGGTAATTGGCACTGTAAGGACAACCTTCACCTTTTAGTTAATCAGCAAAGGTGCAAAGAATAATTCATCGAAAGTCGGCGAGTTTTTTATCCTCCTAATCAGCAATGCAGATATGAAAGCTAAAAAACTCTCCCACTGCTAATACCATTTCACTTTAATAATGATACAAATACGTTGGTAAGGGCATGGCATTGCCATGCCCCTACAAGAAATCTATCTGTATCAGGGTTTTCGTGAATTGGTATAAGAGGATAGAGGGAGCAGAGACGAATGGCACTAAGTTAAGACGTAGCCCTAATTTATTAAACTAGCAACAGATGCAACTATGCCTTTTGTGGGCTGTGATAGCTCTGTGAAAGGCCACATATTGAATTGTCAAACAAATCCAAAATCCAAAATTGAGTCACATCCAATAGAGAATGGGACAATTACAGCCAAGGATGGCGTGGGGGGTAGACACCATTGAGGAAGTAGTTGCCAACAGCGTAGTACTTCCAGCGCACGGGATCGTGGAGTGTGTGAGCGCGGGCATTTCGCCAGTGGCGATTGTAGTTGAATTGCTCCAATGTGGACTTAGTACCTGCTAGTTCAAACAACTTGTTGGTAGCTAGTAGTGATGCTTCGGTGGCTAAGGCTTTGGCTTCAGCAACTGCGATCGATGCTTCAACTACCTTGGGTTCTTCTAAACCTGACTCGTTAGCGATGTCGATAAATTCACCTGCACGTCGCAGCAATGCTTCAGCAGCGTGAACCTGAATTTGTACATTGCCTAAGTTATAGAGCGTCAGCGGGTCTTCGTATCCTTTTTCTAAATTGCTGTCAACCCAAGGGCGGGTATGGTTGCGGACAAAATAGATGGTGTCACGGACTGCGGCTTTGGCAATTCCCACGTCTACGGCGGCTTGGATGATTTGCGCGATCGCACCCATTGGTGTTGCCCTCTCAAAGGCTAAGTAGTGCGGAATCACGTGCTCTGCCTTAACTTTCACATTTTCAATAATGCTAGTGCCGCTGGCAGTGGTACGCTGTCCGAAGCTCGTCCAGTCATCAAGTAGCGTCAATCCTGGGGCATCCCGTTCGACAAATGCCACCACTGTTTTACCATCTGGATTGCTGGCAATGACGGGAACCCAATGTGCCAGTAGTGCCCCAGCAGAGTAGTATTTGCGTCCGTTGAGTACGAAGTCAGATCCATCTGGTTCTAATTTTGTCTGGACATCAGTAACAGACTTAGTGCCAATTTCCGAGAAGGCGTTACCGAACCGCTTGCCTTGTAGAGCCAAATCAAAGAAGAACTTCTTCTGCTCATCTGTGCCATCTAGGCGAACTGCTTCCACCATATAGAGGTGGTTTTGGGGAATTTGACCGAGGCTAGAGTCGGCTTCGGAGATGATTTTAATTACTTCTGCCAGGGTAGCACTTGATACAAAAGCACCACCATACTCTTTCGGGACTGTAATTCCCCACAATCCACTCTGGGAGAACTTTTGCACTTCCTCAACAGGGAGACGCCGATTTTGGTCGCGCTCTGAGTCTCCCTTGGCAAACTCAGCTGCTAGTTCGTGAGCGATCGCGATCGCTTCTTGGTCATCCTGAATAATATGCGCCTTCTGTTCTGTATTAATTATTGATGTCATGCTAAAACTCCTTGATTGTGATTGAGTGACTCATAATCCAATACGGTTCAGTTAAGAGACGCGATAAATCGCCGTCTCTACAAGTGTTTTGGTCTTATCTGAACTGTATTAACTCATAATCGCCACTACTATGAGACAACGCGAAATATTTGTCAGGACTTACGCAATAACTCTGTGAAACTCTTATTCCTTTGTGTCCTTTGCGTCCTTTGCGGTTCGTTTTATCATGATTTTGCGTAAGTCCTGTTTGTATTTGATCAGCACATCCTAGTTGAAGGATGGACATCTTGCCCATCTAATGTTGGTGATGGACAAGATAGGCGCTGGTATTTACGATCGCCAATTACTGTTGCTGTAAAAGCGGGTTTAGGCGTTATCTAGAACAGCTTCAATCTAGAAAACCCGCCCCTATAAAGTATATTCCTGTTAATCTAGACCACAACCAACTCATCAGCTGTCCGACGATTAGCTTCTAGTTCGCGTACAATCGGAATTACTGTCTTACCAAATGCTGGAAGATCATCTGTGTAGTGTAAAAAGCCACCGAGAATTAGATCAACTCCCGCTTCATAAAACTGGCGAATCTTGTCAGCTACTTGATCAGCCGTGCCAATTAAGCCTGACTTGAAGCCATCGTTATACTGCACCAAGTCTTCAAAATTGGAATTCGCCCACATTCCCTGACGCTCACGAGTAGAAGATCCCGCCTGTTTCACCGCTTCGCCAAATCCTTTCACCGCCTCTACATCGGCCTGGGCAATAATATCGCGCAATACTTCATGGGCTTCTGCTTCCGTATCTCGCACAATGATAAAGGAATTCAGACCAAACTTAATTTTGCGTCCTTCAAGACTCGCTAATGCAGACACTTCTTCAATCTGCTCTCGTACCCCTTCTATGGTGTTGCCATTCATGAAATACCAATCAGAGACGCGGCCAGCCATGCGCCGCGCTGCTTTCGAGTTACCACCTTGAAATATCTCCGGGTGTGGATTCTGATTAATTGGTTTAGGCTTCACCCAACCGCCGTTAATGCGGTAAAAGTCGCCCTTAAAATGAAACTCATCCTCAGTCCACAAACCTTTGAGAACGCGGATAAATTCCTCTGAACGACGATAGCGTTCGTCATGGTCTAACCAATGTTCACCATATATAGTGAATTCATCTTTGAACCAACCGCTAACTACATTCAGAGCGAACCGACCGTTAGAGAGAAAATCAATACTGGCACCCATTTTGGCAACTACTCCCGGATGCCACAATCCAGGGTGAACTGCTGCAATTAGCTTCAATTTCTTGGTGACTGGAGCTAGGGCTGATACAGTTGTTAATGCCTCTAACTGGTACTCAGCGCCATAGCTGGCGATAAATCTAGCTTGTGCTAAAGCATATTCAAATCCAACTTCTTCAGCCGTCTGAGCTAGTTGAGCATTATATTCATAAGTCCAATCTGTCCGTTGGGGAATTTTACTAACAACTAACCCCCCGCTGACGTTGGGAATCCAGTATGCGAACTTAATATCTACCATAATTGTGCGTTTGTAATTGAAACTGCTTGGTTATTTGTCTAAATTTGCTTATGATGCAACAAAGCCTAATTTGCGATCGCTAACAAATCAGCTAAAATTTGAGCCGACAAAATTTTAATCAAAATTTAAAGCTTGAGAGCGGCTGGAAACTACTCTGAGTTTACAAGTAGACAATTTCAGGTTCTGATGGTCGTAATATACCATAACCCGACTGAACTACTGTAGTTTTTAATGGATCAGACTGTATCACGATAATTTCTCCGATGTCGTGACTCAATATACTTAAATTCCATTTCCATATTCCAAAATGGAATACTGCCAATTTTGCTAAGTGTTTAATTATTACAGGACTTACGCAAAATCATGATGAAACGAACCGCAAAGGACGCAAAGGACACAAAGGAATAAGAGTTTCAGAGAGTTCTTGCGTAAGTCCTATATTATTTGATATTTGCTGGTTATCAGCCTGATTCTGTCAGAGCAAATTAGGAATCAGGACTCAACAAAGTATCAATACTATTCCATATCGTGATAGGCAACTGATTTTCATGTGTCATCTGCAACTATACACAGCAGAAATAAATGTGGTAGTGTGAACTACTAAACAACGGTAAAAAGATATAAGTACCGTATTTTAGTTGATGTCTCGTAGAAAAAGGCACAGGAAAAAATTTATGCCACTTCAGTTTGGAATTTGGTCGCCTGTCTGTGGTGGATGGTTGCGAGTTGTCAACCATGAGGCTAATTTATCCACGCAAGATTTGGTAAAGCTAGCAGTTCAGGCAGATGAGTTAGGTTATCACTTCTATTACATTCCTGAACATTACTTGAATGCAGTTCATGGCCCTAACTATAATGTGACTGACGCCTGGACTACAGCAGCTTTAACAAGTTTGAATACCAAAAATATCAAGATTGTTGCGGCTGTACAACCTGGTTTTAAACTACCTGCGGTCGTTGCCAAGCTGAGTGCAGACATTCAAAATCAACTCAGCAATGGTAGATTTGCTCTGAGTGGTATTGCAGGTTGGTGGAAATTAGAAGTAGAAAGCTATGGAGATATCTGGCTACCCCACAGCGATCGCTATGCACGATTAGAAGAGTATATTGATGTAATCAAGGGGCTGTGGACAGTTGAAGCTTTTAATTACGTTGGTAAATACTACACGATCGCAGGTGGTATTCTTTCAGATAAGCCTACACCAACACCACCCATTTTCATTGCTGGTGAATCAGACCGGGCGATTGACCTAGCGGCTCGTCAGGGAGATTATTTATTTATCAATGCTGATCATCCTGAAAAAACGGCAGCATTGGTGGAGAAAGTGAAAAGATTGGCTAGCGATCACTACGGTCGTCAGATTAAAGTGGCAATGAGTGCGTTTGCGATCGTTCGTGAAAATACCGCCCAAGCCGAAGCCAGATTAGAGGCGATTTATCGTTCTGTGGATCAGCAGCAGATCAAATACTTTCAAGAGCAAATCGATCCTAACGTAATTGCCCACAACAAACTCGATATCAGTCAAACTATTGAAGCCAATCTAGGTTTATCTGCTCAACTCGTTGGCGATCACTATACTGTTATTCAACGCCTGAAAGAATACGAAGCAGTTGGCGTTGACTTAATAGTACTCAAATTTGAATCTATGTTGGAAGACACTATTCGCTTCCATAAACTAGTGATTTCCGAATATACACAGCAGAACAGCTTAATTGCCTTGTAATTAAAAATCTTGCTTTACCTAGTATGAATAAGATTAAACTCGAAGATATTACCCTAAACCACATCAAAATTTTAAAAGCAGTAGATGACTGTGGTAGCTTCTCTAAAGCAGGACAAAAACTAGGGTATAGTCAGGCACTAATTAGTAAAAAAGTCAAGCAAATAGAGGATTATTTCGGAGTAATTCTTTTAAATCGCTCTCCTGGCTCTATATGCTTGACTAATAAAGGGAAGAAATTGATTTCCCAGACACTTAATGTAGTAGAAACTGTAGAAAATCTGCAAGAAGAATTTCAGACAACATTTAGCACTGAAGGTGAAGATTTGATATTAGGGGCTACTAGTTTAATTTTAGAAGTCTGGCTCAAAGAATATTTACAGCGATTTCTGCTTTGTTTTCCAGGGAGAAATATTAAAGAGATTGTGGTTCAAAATAGCATATTTTTCTCAAATTCTCAACTCATAGAGATGGATCTCTTGCTCAATAGTTGCTCTGGATATAAGGAAGAACACCACTGTACTAGATTAACAACTCATAAAATGCTGCTTGTTTCCTTTGGGGCAAATAAGCATCTCAATCAGCATAGCTTAATTAAAATCAATGATATTGATCTAGCTGATATTGTGCTTTTAGATGCGGTTCATCATGAACTATCTAAAAATGAGTTTTTGATAAATAAATTAAGTAATGCAAAGGTGCTACATAGTTATCCAGATGTACTCAAATATGCTTCAGAAAATCAAAAATTAACGATTCTACCTGACTTTTGTCAAGCTGATATAATATCTAAATACAAAGCATTAACTCTGACGATTCAAGATGTTAATGAATATGGCATTTATCTTCATGTTCCTCGCTTTAGTGAGTTGCTGATATCCGCAGAGAGTTTGGTGAGAAGTTTTAGACTTGATCGGGATAACTTGGAAAGTTTGCCTAATGTGAATCTAATTTTAGGTAGCTGTTCTTCCAAAGAAGAAAATATTTTGAGGATAGGTATTCAGAGGGATTCTATCGGACAGTTTATTGCTGGGTATGGGACTAAATATATTTCTGATTTACAAAGAGCATCGTCATCACTTGAACAACCCATTTTCAAAAATATTGAAATTAATCGAGATTTCGAGTTACAAATTCTGCCGTTCGCCTCTGGGGAAGAAATGAATCGACAGATGAAACGGGGAGAACTGGATATTTGTATTTTAGATGACATTTCTCTATTGAATAATGGTAGCCAATTCTTTGATGATTTAAGTTTTGGTTCTAAATTAATTGGGATTGCTTCCTATAATCTTTTGGGTGAGGATATTAACATTATTCTGCCTAAAGATTCTTCTATAAACACTGTTCAGGAGCTTCAAGGGAAACGAATTTCCACCTTGTTTGGTTCAAATGCTCACAGGTTCATCATTAATTTATTTGACCTCTATGATATGGATGTCAGTAAAGATTGCAGATTAGTAAATGAAGATCCTCGGAAGGCAAGTAAGAGTTTAGCAAATAAAACTATAGATGCTTACGTGTGTTGTCATACTTTTGCCTCAGTTTTAGAAGGATATGCTTTTGTCAGAAAGCTGCCTTTATCTCAGACAGTTAGTTTAAGAATTCCATCAATCAGAGGAATTGTCTGTCGCTCACAATTCATTAAAGAAAACCCTAAAATTGTCGTTGCTTATTTACATGATTTAGTAGTTGCTAACCATTGGTTTAATTCATCTCCAATGAATGCGGCAGATTTATTAACGAAAGTGACTGATGTGAGAAAAACTCAAGTAAATCAGTTTTTTAATCCTGTCTTTGGGAACCGCATCGATCCGACCCTCAAACCTCAATGGTCTTGGTTACTGAAAACTTTAAATCGCAGGTTGGAAGGGAAATATGGCATTTCCCTATTTGATGTAGATTTTTGGATAGATGATTATTTCTTGAGACTTGTCTACAATCTGCTGAATCTAGATTATCATTTTCATCAAGTTTCTTTTGCCAGTGAATTTTCTAGCAGCTATTTTGTCGAGGAACAGTTTAGCCGACACATGAAAGTTCTCTATAATAAATACGATCTGTTGCTACAAGATTCAATGGCGATCGCTCCCCAGTCAAAGCCAAACCAGTAATTTTCTGTAATTATGCCCCAATCAATAGCTTTGGCAGCATAGTAACGCTTTTCTAACTCAAATTTTTCAGCTACAGACTTACTACCCAAATCTTTAGTTAGCTTAAATGTTCGTGCTTTCTGGACTATCGTTTTGCCTTGCTTAACAGAAAGCATAAAATCCGTTGTTAAAACACGGGGAGTATTACTTTGCGGATCTTTGGGATAGTTAATACCTATTTCCTCTGCAATACTCATTGCTAAGTCAAGGTCAATTAGAGGAAACTGCTCTCTTATATCTACAATCGTATCTGACCACTCGAAGACGTAAAACAGCCGCTTCTCGTTATCAGAAAGCAGATGATGTTCTCGGTTTGTTTTCCAACCTGGAGGTCTAGAAACGCGACCCTTTGAGAGAAAATCCTAAATCTTTATCCAAGGTTGATAGTCTTTCCTACTACCCTGACCACGGCCTTCCTTCAAGTAACGCTCAAACTTGGCTTGCGTCCAATCTTGCTTGCTTCTAGCCATAAAAACTCCTGTAGATGCTCAGATACGCACCCACAGGATAAATTGTATAACTTTTTTATTTGTTATACGACTTTATTATTCCTCCACAACTCCACAATGGTATATATTTATACTATTCTACAGTGACACTTTTAGCAAGGTTACGAGGCTGATCTACATCCAAACCGCGAAGGGCGGCAATATGATAAGCCAATAATTGCAAAGGAACCACTGTCAGAATCGGAGAAAGTAATTCTTCTACATGAGAAACAGGAAGCAGATCGTTAAAGATTTCCCCAGCTTCGCCATCTTTAATTGGAGTCACGCCAATTAAGCGAGAATCTCTGGCTTTTGCTTCTTGAGCATTGGAAATAACTTTTTCATATACACTACCAGGTATTGCGATCGCAACTACTGGTACTTTCGCATCTAATAGAGCGATCGGGCCATGTTTCATCTCTCCAGCCGGATACCCTTCGGCGTGAATGTAGCTGATTTCTTTTAATTTCAACGCCCCTTCCAAAGCAATAGGAAAGTTAATTCCTCTTCCCACAAAAATGAAATCTTTGGTTTCGGCGAATTCGTGGGCTAGCTGTTCAGTTAAACGTTCTTGACTTTCCAAAGTTGCTTCAATTTCTTTGGGAATCTGCCGCAACCCATTAATAATTTTCTCTAATGCATCTTTTGAAACTGTCTGACGACGAGCTGCTAAATCCAATGCCAAAGCATAAAACGCCATCAGTTGGGCAGTAAAAGTTTTTGTCGCTGCTACTCCAATTTCAATTCCCGCTAAAGTACTAATAATATGCGGCACCATATGACCAAGGCTGCTTTCGGGGCGATTGGTAATACCCAGTAGTCGCACTTGATATTTGGGTTCTTTCCCCTGGCGACGTTCTTTTTCCATCGCCAAAGCTGCTAGGGTATCAGCAGTTTCACCTGATTGGGTAACGCCAATGATCAACGTGTTAGCCGTCACGGGTGATGGTGCATAGCGATACTCAGAAGCGTAATGCACCTGAGTTGAAATTCCTGCTAATTGTTCGATTAAATATTTTCCGATTAATGCTGCGTGCCAACTAGTACCACAGGCGACGATCTGAATTTGTTCTAAATCCTTGTATAAATCCGCAGGTAAACCAAGATTGATTGGCGATTCGGTAGATTCGGCTGGATTAAAGTAAGCGTCTAAACTAGCTCTTACTACCCCTGGTTGCTCATGAATTTCTTTGAGCATGAAGTGTTTGAATCCCTGCTTTTCTACCGTTGCAGGATTGAAGTTGAGCAGCCGGGGTTGTTTTTTCAACCTGTCGCCAGCAAAATTGTAAATCTCAACGCCCAAAGGTGTGAGGCGAGCAATTTCGCCATTTTCCAGAGGTAGCACTGCACGGGTGTAGGCAACGATCGCTGGCGTGTCAGATGCACAAAAGAACTCCCCTTGCCCAAAACCAATTACCAAAGGTGCTTGTTGGCGGACAACAATCAATTCATCGGGGTAGTCAGCAGAAATAACTGCGATCGCAAATGCTCCCTGCAAGTGGTTAACGGCTTGGCGAATTGCCTCTAGGAAGCGAGATGAGGGAGATGAAGGGGGAAGATTCTTTAAAAATTCGGCTATGAGATGGGGAATTACTTCTGTATCGGTTTCAGAAAGAAACTGGTGTCCTTTTCCTTTGAGTTCTTCGCGTAACTCGCGGTAGTTTTCGATAATCCCATTTTGCACCACCGCCACTCGCTTTGCCGTATCCATGTGGGGATGGGCGTTGTACTCTTCTGGTTTACCATGAGTTGCCCAGCGTGTGTGACCAATACCAATCTGGGCGGGCGTTTCTATTTGTTCGAGTTTAGAACGCAGGTTATGCAGTTTGCCTTTTGCCCGTACACAATTTACCTCACCTTCCCAAATAGTGGCGATTCCAGCAGAATCGTAGCCCCTGTACTCTAGTTTTTCCAGCCCAGCCAGTAAAATCTCTGTTGCCGCTTGAGTGCCTATATATCCAACGATTCCGCACATTGTTCACACCGCTTTTTTTCAGGATGATTAAATCTAGTATGTATAGTTGGTAGCACAAACTTGACGTTTTGCAAATAAAAAAGGGAGTAAATTACTCCCTCTACCACTAAGTATTGCTAAAGATGCTTGCTATTAAGAAACTTTAAAATTCTTGAGTACTGAGTTCTGAGTTCTGAGTTCTGAGGGCTGAGTGAAGAATCAAGAAATTGTTTTTTTGATTTACTTCTTTTGCCTCAAAACTCAGGACTCAGCGAGAACTCTGTAGCTTGCTTCCCGCAGGGTGGGGAAGCTTTCTTTGATGGTCTGTATCACTGCCGAGAGGCGTAAAGGCTTGCACCTCTCCCTTATATCCAAAGGACACAAGGCAACCGTTCTGGAAAAAACGGTTGGACAGTAGACCCGCATCGCAATCAGAAGTTCGGTGACTCAACACTGAGCTTTTTAGTAAGCTAGACCCATACTGCGAGTTGTTTCAGCGCCCAGGTAAACCCGGATGCTCAAAAAGTCGGTGGGACAAGCGGTTTCGCAGCGCTTACAGCCCACGCAGTCTTCTGTACGGGGTGAAGAGGCAATTTGAGCAGCTTTACAGCCATCCCAAGGAACCATCTCCAGTACATCAGTAGGGCAAGCGCGGACGCATTGGGTGCAGCCAATGCAGGTATCGTAAATTTTTACTGTATGAGACATTGAAAAAACCGCTCCTTTCGAGTGTTCTTCTCTGCGAAAGAATCATAATCAACGCATAGTTTACCGCAGTGGTTGATAGGCCGTAATCAAAAGGCTACATAACTTCAAACAATGTAATGAGCACCCTTGAAAAGTTGTTTTTGCGAGATCGTCCCTATTGCCCGATTAATTAGCAACATCATTGGAGCGTATTTACACCACTCCTATACCATAATGGGGTTTAATCGTAAAGACAAATGAAATAAAAGTCAATCTACAAGACTTAGATGCAGAAGTTATCTATGGTACTTATTGATTGGCAACTATATATAGCAGTCCTAAATCAAACGCGTAGAATTTGAAATTATTGCGACCCCCCTGTAGTCCCCCCAAGGAATCGGGGGGAAGGCGTTAGCGGGGGGTGAATTTTTTTACAACTCATTTAGGATTGCGATCGTAGTCCTAAATCATTCGTGAAAAGTCAGATCACCGACAATTTTTAGGAATTCGGGGATTTGGACACCGCGAATTTGAACAAATCAGATAGGATTGCTCTAGCTGAAACCTAAGGTTTAGAAGTGGGAGCGAACCAAACAGTTATCTTTCCCTGTTTAGTTAACAACATCAACTGTTGGTTTTGGTTTTTAGCATCACTGCTAGTGAGTCTATCAAATCTCGCCTCAAGCAATTCTAAGCGATCGCTCACCGATAACTTGTATATTTGACTTATAAATCTGGCAAACTCATAATTGTTACTTTTACATATCAGAGGATTTCAGAAATTGCAAACTCATCATTTATCGCAGCAATTTCTACTGGAATCCTTGGTTGACTAACTATCAGTTCTAGTTTTTCTTTGTGATTTTGGACATCAGCCAATTTATCTTTTGTATACTCATTTTCTCGGATTTGTCTAGCAATACTTTCTAGCAGCCAAAGTTGTTCTTCCACAGACAAGGCACGGATGGAACGCTCAATTTCTAGTAAATTCGGTGATATCATTTTGCTTCTGATTCCAAGCGGGGCGTATTTTTCAAAGATATTATATTTAGTCTATACTGGTTAACCTAGAGCATCGCAAATCCCTCATTATTTTCTCCATGCCTATCTTTTCACAAATCAAATGAGATTGCTATAAATAATCAGAAGCCAGTTTTATAACTTTTTAATTAGGTATTCCTGCTGAAGCAACATGTACGCTAAACTGACTACATGAATTATGAAACAGCTCGGAAACTCCTCATAGATCAGACAATCACAACCGAGGAAAACCCAGATGCGCTGTTAATGCGTATGAAACAGGGTAAACCGCCGATACCCGGTCAGATCAGCTTAATTTTATTGGCATTGAAAGTGGTCTTTGAAGCCCTCAAAGATGCAAACAGCCTAGACCGGCAACTGGCTTTGACCCTTTATCAGTTAAGCATTAAGGCGCAACAGCTATTTGCCGCAGGGCATAAAGCCGGGATAGATTGGCCACCACTACTGAAGGAAGATTTGCTCCGAATTTCTTTAGCATCTGAAAGTATCTTTTCGGGTATATGGCAAACCCTAGCTTCTGTAGGGTTGGGGAAGTTGTAGAAAGTATGAGCTAGACGTGGTAAGCCAGGCTTTGGACTGAGCCAATGTGCGGCGTCTTCTTCTGTATCTATCCCGATTAACGAATTTGCAGTTCCCTTTCTAACTTGTCTAAGTCAGTTTTGAGCAAAATGGTCATTTGACCAGTAAAAGCTTTGCCAGTCTTGGGTTGGGCGATTTCTACCCAATATACATAGTGATCGCCTACTCGTAATTCTCCCTTTAAAGCTTCCCGAATCGGAGTTTTGGCAAAACGCGCCGAGTTAATTACGCTCTGGTTGGGATACTCATACACTACCTGAGCGCGATCGTAGTCTTGATAAATCTCCAAGCCATAAATCACCCGTAAGGATTCTTGGAGACGCGCAAATGTCATGCCGTTAATGGCATCATACATGGCAGTGCGCTCACTGCGAATTGTGCCACGGTCTTTAGAAAATTCTACCCTACCGGGGGGTAAAACCGACGCTTGAAAAGTGAATCGTTGAGCAGCTGTATCAGTCTTTTGGACAAACAATTGCTCTCCACTCCTGGGGCGGAGTGTAGGATGTGCTTTAATCCAGGTGCCTACTTCCTCTGTACTTTGCCCTGGTAAAGCATTAGCTTGAGAATCAAAAAGCGTTCCCACGCACAGCCAGGGTGCTAGAGAAAAAGGCAAAATCAAAAAGTTAAACAGAGATTTTTTGAGCATTTTGCTATTCAGGACTTTTATGGAAATTTCCCCATTAGGAAGTAACCATAGTTTTCCCGTTTTTCAGCAAGATTATTTCAAGCGTCAACCCAACTTAAGACATTAAGGATCTTATTTATCAACGCTTTATCATAGAAAAAGCCAAGAATGGAATCGTTATGAGCATTACGTTCAGCCCAGAGTAAGAAGAACTAATTCAGGTTTTGCTAGCAACAGGTAGATTTAACAGTGTTGATGAAGTAATTCAAACTGCATTACGCCTTTTAGCGGAAGAGACTCTTTCTTACCAAGGATGGCTCAAGAGTTGTTAGTGAATCGTAGCAATACCCTCAGATGTCATCCCATCAAGTGGGAAGATACCAGTGAGAGCGGATTTGGTTTGCCGAATGAAGAACAATTAGTTGACATACCATATCAGTTTTCCATCTCCTCAAATGAATATGGTAGGGTTCATGGGTTGTTTATTAAGGAGATTTTCTACATTGTTTGGCTAGACCCAGATCATCTGCTGTACCCCGCAAAAAATTAAAGAATCATCGCTACCTTGAGCAGTCTATAAGCGGACATAATGTAAAGCCGTGTCCTATTTGGGGCGAATAAGACACGGTTTCACAGAAGTATTTAGTTATAATATTACAAAAATCAAAGTAAGATTTGATTTATACTAAAGTAATCCATTTACTGAGAGTTGTTTCCGAGTTCATTAACTTTCTCTGTTGTGGGAAAAATTTGGCGATCGTAATTTGTCCTTTCCTGAGTCAAGGCGATCGCACTAAAGAAAATGGCACTTCCTACAGCCAAGGCTACCATAGGACGCTTCAGCAGGACAAAATCTCTGATAATCCTAGCTAAAGGTCGGCTTTGACGACGTAGCGCCGAAGAAATCATCAATTGTCTCCAAGTAAACGGATCACGGACATAATGACCGCTTTGGCAAACTACTAGCCGTTCCTGGCAATAGGGACAGCAAAACAAGCCCATGCGCGTTTTAACTAGTTTTGGTGTAGCATTTCTTTGGCAAATTGGGCAAGTAACATAATGATTATCAAAGGTGTGTATATTCATTTACCTCGTCCGCCTAGTCCATTTACTCGCTCTATAACAATAGTTATATTGAATGCCGATCAATACTTAGCAGACTTCCAAGTATGGTCTGACATCAGGCATAAATCATACATACATTGTATTACTACAAAGGATGGCTCAATGGTCGTAACACGAGTATAGCTAGATTTAGGCAAGGATGACTCCTAGTTAATGTTTGCGAGTGCGGCCACCCAGCCCACAAAAACTCTGTTGTCTCTAGAAAGCAATAGCGTTGGCGCTCACTCGCACTCCACTAGCGACGCCGAATAGCCCAACTTAGGCATCGTTGACCCTTTAACAATTGTCTCCCATTTAACCATTCTGCCCACAAAAGTTTTGCACAATAACATTTTTTGCTAAAGCTTTGTAAATCAAGCAAATAAAGTCTACTTGTCTGGTTGCTAAATAATGGCTCACAATGAGAAGTAACAGATAAAAATTTAAATTTTTTCTTACATTTACCCCGCCTCTCAATGACTCTCTTGCCTCCCACTCAACTGAGGAAGGTAACGGAACAACCTGCCTTTCCTACACCTTCCGCTCGTTTAGCTCACCTAATTAATCGTTTTCAACCATCCCCAGAAACAGTTGTGCTGTTTTTAGCTATGCTCATTGGCGGTGGTACTGGTATGGGTGTAGTCACCTTTCACTATTCAATCCAGCTGATTCACCAGCTGATGCTGGAAAATTTAATGGGTCAAATCGGCGTCTGGGGTGCTTGGACTTTAGCCTGCGTTCCCACCCTTGGCGGATTAATCGTTGGCTTCATGCGCTGGCGCACTCAAGACTTTGGCCCTGAACTTTCATCTCTAATCGCCGCCTCTCAAGGAACAGAGATTAAGCGGCCACTAAGACCAGTTACGAAGATGTTAGCCGCATCTGTTTCTTTGGGAAGCGGTGCTTCTTTGGGGCCAGAGGGACCGAGTGTAGAAATTGGCGCAAATTTTGGGATGTTGTTGTCTGTGATCCTGAATGTATCTCAAGAACAACAACGTTTGCTGTTAGGTGCTGGCGCGGCAGCTGGACTCGCTGCTGGATTTAATGCTCCCATCGCTGGAGTATTTTTTGCCCTAGAGGTGGTAATGGGAGCTACATCTTTTGCTACTTCTGCTGTGAGTGTGGTGCTGCTAGCGGCGGTGGTAGCAGCATTAATTGCCCAAATTGGTTTGGGGACACAACCTGCTTTTGATTTACCTGCTTACCAAGTCCGTAGTCCTTTGGAATTACCCCTTTATCTTGGCTTGGGTTTAGGGGCCAGCTTAGTTTCTTTGGCTTATACTCAATCAATTCGGGGAGCAAAAGCCTGCTTTGCTGGAAAGGTTCCAGGTTTTGACTTTTTGGGACGAATTCCTGAGCCGATTCATCCAATTATTGGCGGTGTGATAATTGGCGCAGTTGCTTTGCACTTCCCGCAAATTCTGGGCGTCGGTTATGAAACTGTAGAAGCAATGCTTCAGGATGTGGAGTTTCCACTCTACCTGTTGGTGGTGCTGTTGGTAGTGAAGCTACTGATGACTGCAATTAGTACGGGTAGTGGTTTCATTGGCGGTTTGTTTGCACCAGCAATGTTTTTAGGTGCTTCTTTTGGATCAGCTTACGCCAAGATTTTGGCTGTGGCATTCCCGGCTATTTGCGATCAGATGGCAGCTCCCCCAGCTTATGCAATGGTAGGAATGGCAGCAGTGCTGGCTGCTAGTGTCAGAGCGCCGTTAACGGCTATTTTAATGCTGTTTGAATTAACCCGCGACTATCGGATTGTTTTACCGTTGATGGCAGCTGTGGGTTTGAGTGTTTGGCTAGTGGAAAGGATTAAACCAACTTTTAACTCTAACTCTAACCTACAACAAATTGGTCTTTCTGAATTGAAAGATGAAAAAGCGGAAATTGTGGAGCAAATTTTGGTAGAAGATGCTATGTACCCCTGTCCAAAAAAGCTACCTGCAACCCTTGGAGTGTTAGATGCAGCTGTGGAAATGATCCGCGATCGCGCCCGAAGTGCTTTAGTAATTGATGAAGCAGAGCAATTAGTTGGTATACTTTCTCTGGAAGATATTAACCGCGCCCTTGCTCTTTGGCAAACTTACCCAAATTCGCTAACTGAAATTCCAGATAATTTATCCAGTCAAACCCTCATAGACATTTGTACTACTGAAATCCTCTACGCATGGCAGGATGAACTATTATCTGAAGCTTTAGACCGGATGACTCTTCGAGGTTTGCATCAATTACCAGTGGTAGCACGAGATAAACCCGATCGCATTTTGGGTTTACTAGAAAGAGAGCAAATTGCATTAACTTGCAATTTAGCAGTTACGCGCAAGGCACTTCGCCACTATTTACCAGTCTTACCCACCACAGATATAGTTATTAATAATTAGTCAAGGACCAATCAATTTGGGATTTTAGATTTGCGTTAGCAAGTCTTGTCTATGACACACTACGCATAGCTTGCTTTCCCGCAGGAGTACGAGCGTCTTTTAGATTTGTTCCAACCACAAGGGGTGTGGTATGAACCAAAAAACAATTCCATTATCCAAAATCCAAAATTGGCAAGGTCAAGTATCAAAAACCTTGGACTTTTGATTAATCACTCTTGAGTGCCAATTTTAGATTGAAGAAAACCCGATAGCGCAGTGTAAAGCCAACTCTTAGAGATGCTTGTCTGCAACACGCCTCTGGTTCGCCAACGGCAACTCTTAGAGTTGCCATGCCGCAGGCTTTACGCTGCGCTACCCTTGCGTCTTTTAGGTTCATGCTAGACTAATGTCTCGCTACGCGTTTTCACGCCTTGTGGGTGACACAAATCCAAAATTCAAAATCTTCAAGCCCCATCTGTTTATTGGTGGGGTCAATCCAAAATCTAAAATCTAAAATCTGTTGACTTTGGACTCTTGACTATATTATTAAGCTGTGGCTTCTATAGCTTCATCATCTTCTTGATCTTCTGGATCTACCTGTCTCAGACGAATGTGCTTTTTGCCTAAAGTGATCAGAAACTCATCTCCTGGTTTAAGATTCATCTGTTTTGTATAAGCTGAACCTATAAGTAAGTTACCATTCGATTGCACACTAATTCTATAGCTGGCACTACGTCCACCGCGCCCATTAGCACTGGGTGTACTGTCCAACTGAATGCCTTCGGCATCAATTAGGGCATTTAAGAACTTCATCATATTTACGCGCTCTATACCGTTTTTGGTAATGGTATAGTAGCCGCACTTCTTGGCTTTGTCTTCCTTGCTCTCGCTCTCTAGCTCTTTGACTTTTTTGAGCAGTTCTTCACCGAGTAGGGGTTCAATTTTTTTCAGTTTAGGCATCAACTTAGGTCGAAAATGAATGTTTGAAGTGTTTGAATCGATTTTATTTTAGCTGACATTGAGCTAATAGGAACATAATCCTTTAGTTTTTATCTCAACCTAGCCAAGTATATTACACTCATAGGCACAATTGTTATGTGATTAACAATATTGCCAAGACAATCTATTTTACAGAATGCTGGCAATGCTGATAATTATATATATATAGTTAGTGAATCACTGCTAGACTATACAAGTTTTAAGTTTTCTAAACTAACGCTCAAAAGGTTGTTTACAAGCTTTAGATGATAACTGAGTCAGAGAATGATAAGTAAAACTGATCCTTAGTCAAAGGTCAAGAGGAGGCAGTGCGGTCTTAGGGTCTCCCCAAATAGAGCAATAAGCGTGTTTCCCCAAAAGAGCAACTACCGTTCAAGGGTCAATATTTGGACTCTGTAAAATTGACTATTGACTAAACAATAAACCTTGCCAAAATGAAACTAACTACCAGAGGACACTATAGTGTGAAGGCGTTGCTAGATTTGAGTTTACAGCCAAGATATGGCCCTGTATCTGTGAGAGCGATCGCCAAACGCCAAGATATCCCAGCTCCTTACCTCGAAAAATTACTAATAGAAATGCGTCGTGCGTCAATAGTTAAATCAATTCGTGGTAGCATCGGTGGATACCAATTGGCAAGAGAGCCTGCACAAATATCTATAGGACAAATTTTAGAAGCAGTTGGCGAGACTAGCCATTTACCCCATCACACCCCAGCACCTGCACAAGCTGAAGATTGGGTAACATTTAGCCTCTGGCAGAGACTCAACCAAAAGCTTAAAGAAGCTTTGTACAGTATTACTCTGGCAGACCTTTATTACGATGCTCGTAGCTGGCAGGCTTCCCTTGGAGAAGAGGCTAGTTTTGTGGTTTAGTAAAGAGTCAATAGTCAATAGTCAATAATCCAAATATTGACCCTTGAGAGCCAGTTCACTTGAGAGAGGAAACTCCCGCACATGACTGGCTCCTCTTGACCACGAATTTTAGATTTTAGGTTTTTTGGTTCATGCCCCGGACAACTCTTGGAGACGCTAACGCGTAGCTTGCTTCCCCGTAGAGGTACGTACCGCTGTTCGCTTTCGTGGTCAGGGTCAATTCCATTATCCAATTCCATTATCCAAAATTGGTTGACCCTTGACCAGTAACTTATGACTAATAGCATCTATATCTTAATAATTGCTGCACTTTTAGATTACTTAATTGGCGATCCTTGGAATTGGCCTCATCCAGTGCAAGTTATGGGGTGGGTAATTTCTCGCCTGACTAAATTTTCTCTGCAATTGTGTCAAAATTCTCTAACACAACGCCTAGCTGGAATTGTATTAGGCATTATTCTAATAATTGGTAGCGGCCTTGTTGGCTTTTTGATTATTCAAAGTGCCAAATGGGTTCATCCATTGTTGGGAATTGCAATAGATAGTATTCTTTTGGCTAGTTGTTTTGCTGGCAGAAGTTTGCGAGCAGCAGCAGTGGCTGTTTTACAACCTTTAACAGCGGGAGATTTGGGGCAGGCTCGGAAGATTTTAAGTAATTACGTTGGTCGAGATACACAAAACCTCTCACAAGCAGAAATTTCACGAGCCGTTTTAGAAACGGTTGCAGAAAATGCCACCGATGGGGTAATGGCTCCACTTTTTTATGCAATTGTTGGTGTCTTTGTGCCACTTGTGGGGCCAACTCCCTTGGCTTTAGCATACAAAGCCAGTAGTACCCTTGATTCAATGGTGGGCTATCGGGAAGCACCTTATACTTATTTGGGATGGTTTTGTGCGCGGTTGGAAGATTGTTTGACTTGGCTACCTTGTCGGTTAACAGTTGTGACTCTGGCGCTGTTATCAGGTAAACCGATGCATGTTTGCCGAATTTGTCGTCGGGATGCAATTAATGATCCTAGTCCCAATTCTGGCTGGAGTGAGTGCGCCTATGCTGCTTTTTTGGGTGTGCAGATGGGGGGTACAAATTGGTATCGTGGGGTAGCTAAGTACAAACCACTGCTAGGAGATGCTATTTATCCCATTACTGCAACTTCTATTCAGAATGCTTTGCAGCTGACTCGATATTGTTTTTTGCTATGGTTAGGGATAGCGATCGCTATATTCTTAATACTCCCAAATAGGTAATGATAAATATAAAGTTAGGAGTTAGAGACGCGATTAATCACGTCTGTACAGGAGTTAAGAATAAAAATTCCTAACTCTTAACTGATCACTCCTAACTTATCACTCGCTATGTCTGCCAAAGTAGTTGAAATTCTCTCATCAGAAGAAATCCGTCGGACCTTGACTCGCCTCGCCTCTCAAATTGTGGAAAGGACACGTGATTTGTCTCAACTGGTGCTTCTTGGTATTTATACCAGGGGTGCGTTATTAGCCGAATTGTTGGCGCGTCAGATTGAGACACTAGAAGGTGTAGCCGTGTCAGTCGGCGCTTTGGACATTACATTTTATCGAGATGACCTTGATAAAATTGGATTGCGGACTCCAACGAAAAGCGAAATTCCTTTTGACCTGACGGGGAAAACGGTTGTACTCGTGGATGATGTTATTTTCAAAGGACGGACGATTCGCGCTGCTTTGAACGCAGTCAACGAGTACGGTAGACCAGAGGTGATTCGTTTAGCTGTGTTAGTAGACAGAGGTCATCGAGAATTACCAATTCACCCAGATTTTATTGGCAAGCAGTTGCCTACTGCCAAAGAAGAAGTTGTCAAAGTTTACTTACAAAATTGCGATGGACGAGATGCAGTGGAGTTGATTGGAGATTAGGAGTTGGGAGTTAGAAGAATTTGCTCGATTTGTAAAGACTGACGAATTTTCAGGGTGATATTAGCCAAAACTTATGATCGCAAGTTTTGGCTAACTAATTCTGCTTGTACCCGATTGTGGCGCAGCACGGCAAGCCGTTCGCTAATATCCATGATTGCGCCCATCATCCGCACTGGCTTACCTGTTTTGTGATCAACGACATAACCCCTTTGAATCCTACTCCTTTGTTTATGGATTACGGTTTTTGGCTAACCCACAGCCTAATGTCATGAAAATTTGACATTATCACCATTACTCAATATGAACTAGCTGGTAATGTTATGAAAACCTGACAATTCGATCCCAGAAGAGCTAATAAATTCGTGAAACAGGTAAAAAACCTATTGAAACCCCTTGATCCCTACATATGCTTAGTGGTTAATATTGACTTAACATAACAAATAGAACTCCTCCGCTCCCAAAGAAATGCTGATTTTGGCATAACTTGGAATTGATTGGAAGTGATCTCAATTTAAAAACTTAAAAACTGGGCAAAACCAGGAGTCAGGAATAAGAAGTTCATCTGGAGTGGATGACATTTTATATAGCATTCTTTAACCAGGGGAAATCATTTACCGCTTAAACTACTGGAGGCCAAACTAAATGGCAAAAGAACGCCCACCACTAGAAGAGATGACCTTACGGCAACTACGCAGAGTTGCCAGCGAATATAGCATCTCTCGCTATAGCCGAATGCGTAAATCACAATTGCTGGCATCAATTCTAGAAGTCCAGCGCAGCAAAACTTTGCTCAGTCCATCTCGTTCGTTGGAGGCACAAGAAACCGTGGAAGCAGCTAAGTTTGAATTAGGTCAGGAAGATCGGACTGGTGGATCTTTGGCTGATGTTGATGAAGGACTCGCCGATCTGCCCTCTGGTTATGGTGAAAGCCGGATTGTCCTCTTACCGCGCGATCCTCAGTGGGCTTACACTTACTGGGATATTCCGAATGAACATAAACAAGAACTGCGCCGACAAGGAGGACAACAACTCGCACTACGGATTTATGATGTCACCGACATCAATATCGAATACCAAAGCCCCCACAGTATTCAAGAATATCCTGCTGATGAACTAGCTAGAGAATGGTATCTACCAGTTCCAGTTAGTGATCGCGATTATGTGATCGATATCGGTTATCGTGCTGCTGATGGTCGCTGGTTGGTACTAGCTCGTTCTGCTAAAGTACACATTCCTCCCGTCTATCCTTCTGACTGGATTGAAGATGTCTTCATTACTGTCAACTTTGAAGAAGATTTGCGTGGTGAGACTCAGTACGAACTGGTTCACCCTGCTGAGAAGATTGCAGTTACCGCCAATGATGGTGTGAATGTGAATGTCAATGGCAACAGCAACAGCAACGGTAATCCCATCTACGACGAAATATTTGGTTTAGCTGAATCTGCTGAAGTACAACGAGTTGCTGGTTCTATCTTCGGCTCCCAGCAGCAAGTACCAGGTTCAGCGCGTCCTGAACAAGCCATTAGCTCCTACATTTTTCCATCTGGTGTGGGTCTGTGGGCAGTTCCCACCGGATCTGGCTTAACTGCTTCTGGTGCAGGAATGTCAGGTGTTGGCTTCTCGGCTTCCGCCGTACCAGTACGTCCGCGCCAGTTCTGGTTAATTGCCGATGCTGAGTTGATAGTCTACGGTGCAACCGAACCTGATGCTACCGTAACCATTGGTGGCCGGGCAATTCAGTTAAATCCAGATGGGACATTCCGCTTCCAGATGTCCTTCCAGGATGGTTTAATCGACTATCCGATTTTGGCTGTAGCTGCTGATGGTGAGCAAACTCGGTCAATTCAAATGAAATTTAATCGTGAGACACCATCCCGGAATACTAACAGCAAAGAAGAAGCTGTTTTAGAATGGTTCCCTTAACTTTTGGCTCTTAGATTAACTTCAAACTGAAATTTTAAATTATTCCCCGCTATAGTAATTCTGTAGCGGTTTTTTTGCATTATATGTCTACAAAAAAATTCTTTTTGTTATTTAGCTTGATAATTGGTGCAAGCTTTTTATCAGGTTGTCAAGAGATTGAGGCAAATTCAGTCCCAAAAGCATCTAAAACTTGCCTTGGTAAAGATGCTAAGTTCAGTATTGATTTTTTTAAAACTAATAATCAAGGTAAAAAAAGTCAAAGAGGCATTAACAATGTGATTATTTTTAATCCCAAATCAGCAGAATTAGATTTCAAAGTTAATGTTGGTCTATCTCATAAACTCTACGCCAAAGATGCTAGGGGGAAACTGCGTAAAGAATATGTACCAAAACAGTTTCATGAACTTATCAACAATGAGAATGCCAAATTAGACGGCCAGCTACCCATTGCCGCAATTAATGCCGACTATATAGGTACTGATGATAAACCACAAGGCTTAAATGTTTCTCGTGGCGTAGAGTATTCGGGAGCATTTAAGAATAAACGTTCTTCCTTTGGGATATCAGGAGGTACACCCAACCAGCGACAGGCTACTATCCAAACTGGTAGAAGAAAGAGCGATATTCTAAATTATAATTTAGTGGGTGGTAATGGCAGATTCTATCGTCAGGGTAAGTTTAAAGATATTTGTCAAGATTTGGGAGAATTTGCCTGTAAAAATGCAACTAATCGCTCTCTGGCAGCTATCACTAATCAAGGCTATGTAATACTATTAGTTAATGACTTAAAAGCTAATTCAAATATTGAATTGTCTCAAGTTAATCAAGAGTTACTGCCAGATATGTTTGATAATGTCCTAGAAGGTATTGCTAGCAATAACTGTTTAGGTAAGATTCAAGAAGGGATTTTATTTGATGGAGGGATGTCTCCAGGATTATATTATAACCAGAAAACTTATGTAGAAAACCTTGGGCCGATTGGTTCAGTTTTTTTAATTTACAAAAAATAAAATAGTTTAGAAGTTTAGGGCTGTAACGTAACTACGCCCGTTGTAGACATCGACTTTTGTGCCATCAACAGGCTATTTTAGACTGGATAGCTTGAGAGCATCCCGTTTTGGAAGAAACATCTTTGGTATCTCACCCTAAATCCAAATACTTTGTCCAGTAAAGAGTTTTGTAGCTGGCTAGGACTAGTACCGCAAGGCGGAAGTCACTCATTCAAAAGTTTGACCCTGAGCGCAGTCGTAAAGCCTGCGGCATAGCTACGCTTAGGGCGCAGCCTCTCCAAGAGTTGGGTCAAAAGTCAAAAGTATTATGAAATAAGCTCTTTAGGAATTTTAAATGGTTGCTCTATTTACGCCGTGGCGTACTAGATTTACTTCCATCTGGCTCAATTTTAGAGTACTGACCCTTTAACTTTTTGCGAATTCTCAAGCTTGTTTGGATTCACCCAACGATTAACAAATTCGTTGTTATGTTTGTACACCTTGATTTGCACTTGTTTGGAGCTTAACTTGACTACTTCGGCAGGAATTCTTTGGACATCGCTAGAATCTGCGCGAGCCTTGTAAAGCCAAATGACTTTTTGCCCTACTTGAAAGTAGTTAGGATTGCTAGTTAAAGAAGGCGCTCTTTCTGCCCAAGAAGGGAAAGCAATTGCTAAGTTGATCAAAAGTACTAAGACCACTAGAGTGATTTGGAAAAGTTTCATGATCATTGCACTTGTCTTGGGTCTGGTGGGGCAATCAATCTGCTCCTCTAGCATTTAGCTATTGTCCTTCTTTGCTTTCTCAAAGTTGAAAAGTAGATACACTAAAACTTCTTTTGACAATTTAACATTACTTTGCTCTTTGAACTCTGAGCGAGTGGCTCAGGAATGGGCGCTCCGGTACTGAGTACTGTAGAAGTTATTCTTATTAAGTTCTTGGTTGGAGTCCCAATCCTCCGTAAAGAGTTCAAAGTTCAAATCTCTACTGATTTCAGGATAAAGCAACTTTGATAATAAAATCAAATAGTCTTGTTTTTTAATGTGATAAATTTATTTTATGATAAAAGTTGTGATCCTCTGACTTGAGATCACAATCTCTATCTCAACAGTTTGCAACTTAAATCATGCATTTTCCCTAAAACAGGAGATACTTTATTGACTTGTTTGAGAGCTTTTGTTGTTTGTTGAGCAATACGCTTGCTCTAATTCCCTCCTTAAAAAGGAGGGTTAGGGAGGATCAAGCCTTAATCCAAGCGGATTAGTTTATTGAGGTTAGATTCTTTTTTAAGTAATATATTTACTCTTAATTAATCCAGCTAAAAGTTATTCCTATTCTGGCTGAGATTTGCCTTGATTTGGTAACTTAAGTTATTAATATAACTCCTGATTAATTGGCTTAATTGCACAAAATAGATCGGTAACTATTTAAGCATTTAGTATAATCTTATGGATGTGTTGGTGAGTTACCTGCTCAATTAAATTATTCAATTAATTAAACTCATCAAATCTTCATCTATTTGAAGTGTAATTTATCTTTTCCATTAAAAATAGTGGGAATAATAAAGAAAATCGGATTGAGCAGATTAGTTAGCTATGAGCCAAATATGTGCTATCTCCAAAACCTGTGCTTGTCGCAATGTTGCACGCTGCCGGACTAAGGAGGCTGGCAAGCTCTTTCTCTGGTTCCCCGTTCCCCATACACTGAAAAAAGTCACCTCCTACCTACAGCAGTTTGCCCTGAAGTATGAACTGATGCACAAGCGTCCAGGTCTGAGTTTGAACTGTAGACCTGGACAGTCACAAGAAATTGCCCGTAACCTGGCCCAACTACTTGCACCGAGAGAATTAAGAGAGACGCAAGTCCTTTTCCTTCAAGGTGCTATCGAACCTCAACTCCACGATTTTAGTGACATAACCTCATTACAACGCTTCATTAAGTTCAACCAATCCGACTGGCTGGTTGAAATGCTGGCAACGGAACGATTCACCAGTTACTTCCAACCAATTGTCTCAATTAAGGATACATCGCAGATTTATGGATATGAATCACTCTTGCGGGGGCTGGATGAACAAGGCAATTTAGTGTTACCGGGACCAATTCTGGAGTTAGCAACTGAAGCCGGACTCTTACCACAACTCGACCAAGTTGGTCGCCTGAGCGCGATCGCTCAATTCAGCCACCATCAAGTAAGCGGGCAGATTTTCATCAATTTTGCACCAACGGCGCTTTATGATCCAACTTTTTGTCTACGTAGTACGGTAGAGGCAATTGATCAAGCAGGCATCTCCCATGAGCGGGTTGTTTTTGAAGTCGTGGAGTCAGACAATCTTCAAGATTTAGACCATCTCAAGACAGTGCTCAAATACTACCGGGATGCTGGTTTTTTAATAGCCCTTGATGACCTCGGTTCTGGCTATTCCAGCCTAAACTTGCTGCATCAGTTACGTCCAGACTTTATTAAGTTGGACATAGAGTTAATTCAAGATGTGCATCAAAACCTTTACAAAGCTTCGATTACAGAGAAGCTTCTGGAGATTACTCAAAAGTTAAATATCCAGAGCGTCGTTGAAGGGATTGAGTGCATTGAGGAACTGAACTGGCTGCGAGAACGAGGCGCAACTTTTGCTCAAGGCTATTTGATTGGTAAACCCAGTGCAATGCCTGTCACTACAACTCCTCACTTTGATCCGATCGCGTTAACTGTTGCATCGGCAGATGGTAAGCAAGTTGAGCGGCATGTTCAACACCAAAGCGAGTCCGAGCGAATTGTCGCGGCTGTGACGCAACGCATTCGACAATCATTAGAATTAGACGAGATTTTGCAAACCACAGCAGCCGAAGTGCGACAAATGTTTGAGGTAGACCGAGTGGTGATTTACCAGTTTGAGCCAGACTGGAGTGGTTTAGTCGCTGTAGAATCCTTAGCAGAAGGGTGTATGTCCATTCAGGGATACGTCATGGACACGTGCTTTCAACCCACGCGTGCAGCTTACTTTCAACAAGGTAACACCAGAGCGATCGAAGACATTGAAACTCCTGGACTATCGCCGTGTCATGTTGACTTCCTCCGAAGTTTGCAAATCCGGGCATACCTGATCGTGCCCATCTTGCAGCAAGACGGTTTGTGGGGACTATTGATCGCTCACCAATGCCATCATGCCAGACAATGGCAGCAATCGGAGATTAACTTGTTTAACCAGTTAGCGGGTCAAGCTGCGATCGCTATTCAGCAATCAGAACTTTACCACCAATTACAACAAGCAAATCATGAATTACAGCGCCTTGCCTGTTCGGATGGTCTAACCCAAGTGGCAAATCGACGCTGCTTTGATGACACGTTCAACGCACAGTGGCAACGGTTGGCACGAGAGCAAGCCTCGTTATCTTTGATTTTGTGCGATGTCGATTACTTTAAGCTTTACAACGATACGCATGGACATCTGGCAGGAGATGATGCACTCAGACAGGTTGCCAAGGCAATCTCTCAGACAGTTAAACACCCCGCTGATTTAGTTGCTCGTTATGGTGGAGAAGAGTTTGCAGTTATTTTACCAAATACTGATATTGAATCGGCCATTGCAGTTGCAAGAGATATTCAGAAGAATATTAGTGCGTTAAAAAAGCCTCATCCCCATTCTCAGGTCAGTGAATTCATCACGCTAAGTCTTGGTGTGGCAACCATCACTCCTCATAGCCAATTACCTCCCGCAACCTTAATTGCTACTGCTGACCAGGGACTCTACCAGGCAAAAGCACAAGGAAGAAATTGTGTGGTGCAGATGGATTGTGAGGAGGTTGACGCTAAATCTCTCCTTTAGCACCAGTCTCCATTTTCTCTGCCAATTATCGTGAATATTGTTGATCTACGATTTCCAAGTAGTTCCGGCTGCGACACAATTTGATTTTAAAGCTGTGATAGAAAATGCAGAACCTTGGAAATTGAGACTGTTGATGATTGGTTTGCACCAGTTTGAGACAGAACAAATACCTCTGCCTGGGAACGAGGAACCCAGAAACTCTCTCCTTTTAGGAGAAAGGTCAGAGTGTATTGTATACAAACGAGAAGTGCTATGTTTGCACTCCAGAAAAATCATCTGAAACTCAGTTAAGATAAGTAATTGAACGCTAATTCATTATTGATATTATTCTGGCAACCCGTAGTTTAAGTATTTTAAAATACATTCTTTGTCTATTTACAAATTGAGCAAATTGGCTGATCATGACGACACAAGAAAAAATGTGATAAACAACACTTATTTTTGTAATAAGTTGTAGTTTATGTAACTTGTGCAGTTAATCTCCTGTCAAAAATATCATGCCTTTAGTTTCAACGATAAATAAACTGACATCGACTCAAGTCCCCACACTGAATGATTGCAGTTCACAAAGCCTGCTCAACTACTTTCAAAATACTTGGGAGCTTGAAGAAACACTCATGAAAAGTTTGGTCAGGGAAGAAACTTTTTATTTTAACCCTGATCCTTTAAGAAACCGTCTAATTTTTTATCTTGGTCACTCAGCTGTTTTTTTCATCAACAAGTTAATTAGAGTTGGTTTAATCAAAGCTCGAATTAATTCCCAATACGAAACCCTATTTGAAATCGGAGTTAATCCAGAAACACCGATAGAACTCGACGCAGCGATGAAAGGAGTTAGTTGGCCTGATGTAGAAAAAGTTTGGCAATATCGAGACAAAGCACGAGAAGCTATTACAAAGGTGATTCAAAATACTTCCCTGGATTTCCCGATTCATCAACAGCATCCCTTCTGGGCTTTGCTGATGGGAATAGAACATAGTCGCATTCACTTTGAAACCTCTTCGATGCTGGTGCGTCAATTGCCTACTAATTGCCTAAAACGCCCCCAAGGCTGGAATTATGCACCTAGCAAGGGGAATATTCCCAAGAATGAAATGCGCCGGGTTCCCGGTGGTGTGGTGAAACTAGGAAAACCCAAGGATGATCTTACATTCGGTTGGGATAGCGAATATGGCGATCGCACTGTTGAAGTAAAACCCTTTTTAGCTAGTCAATATCTAATCACTAACGGAGAATATCTGAAATTTGTTCAAGCTGGTGGTTACAACAATCCAGACTACTGGAATGCTGAATCTTGGGATTGGAAGCAACTCTACAATGCCCAACATCCCAAATTCTGGATACCCTTACAGGATGGCTACCGATATCGAGCCACATTCGACGAAATAGACTTACCCCTAGACTGGCCTGTGGAAGTCAATTACTACGAAGCGATCGCATTTTGTCGCTCTCAAGGCACAGAAATCCGCTTGATGAGTGAAGCCGAATGGAATCAAGCTTTACTTACCTGTAAGGATAACCACTTATCAACTAACTCTAATCTCAACTTACAATTCATTTCCCCCAGCCCAGTGGGAATGTTCAAACCAGCTAATAGCGCTTGTGGGCTTTATGATCTCAGAGGAAATGTCTGGGAATGGCTGGGGGACACTTTCAACGCCCTACCAGGATTTCAACCTCATCCGCTTTACGAAGACCAAGCAGCACCCTTTTTTGATGGCAAACATCAGATGATGCTCGGCGGTTCTTGGGCTACTAATGGTGCAATGGCATTACCAACCTATCGCAACTGGTTTCGTCCCTACTTTTATCAACACGCTGGTTTTAGAATTGCTCAAGATTTGAAAGCTGTGTCATGAAATGAATGAATTGAATATATTGAATATTGAATTTAGCGATCGCAAAATAAACTCAAGACATTTAAAAGGAAATTACTGAGAATGAAACCACATTCTATTCCACCAAAACCCGGTCAATAATCAGTTTGGGATTATCCTTGTCCGGCTCGTTTAGAAAATACCAACAAATCAATTCGGGTGATTTGTTGGTATTGTTTTATAGGACTCATATTTGATTTTTGAAAAACGAAGTTGGCTAGAAAGTTGCTCTATAAAGGGTTACTTCTCAGTGTACTTAGGAAAATTCAACTTTAATCGCTACATATGCGTTTGCAAAGTGTTTGTATAGTAGAATTGCTCCTAAATTTGCGAACAGACAGATGCTTCCTAGTCCCAATAAAATATATGTGGGAGCCATGACAACTCCAATCATGAACCAAGCAAATACGTGCAGTATCATTAATAAAGCAAAGGTACTGGCAATTGCAGCACTTCGCCAAATCTCAATAGCTGGACGACACAATAATGTCAAACCTATTGTTAACGAGGTAGCAATTAGGTTGACTGGGATTAGAAAGGCACAAATCCCAATGCAGTAAGTGCTTGAGAATACGGTCAAAGTGTTGAAATCTAACATTAATTCTCCTAGATGAAATTGCCAAATTTTAGATGAATATTTGTCCTGATATCCTCAAGGCTAGTCAGACTTTAAAAGATTTGTAGGTTAGCCGAAACGATTGGGTTACTCAGATATTAGTGAAGACACACTAAAAATTTGAACCACCAACTTCTTGGTGGTTCAGAGTTATACTTCGTATTAGCTACTAGTCAAGCACTTAAGCAGGAAATATTGTCCGGATGATCAGTGCGCTGGCGAACCCAGAAACACTAAGACCTAGCAAAATACTAGTAAACAAAAGACCTATTCGAGGGTTAGAATCTAGTTTTTTGTCTTCTCTACCACCTGTAAAGAATAAAGACCAAGCTTGCGAAGCATTGATAGTCTTAAAGCTATTAAAATCAGGTCTGAAAACAACAGAACCAAATAGCTCAGGAGATTTCAAGTCTAAATTATTGTTCATGTAAATAAGTATAACAAATGTATTGTCAAATAGCTAGCTTTATGATATGTATCTACAGATAAAGGCAAGGTAGATATGTCGAGGGCAGCGATCGCCGGCGTTGAGTGGTGATTTTTCAGAGGGATCTGAGGAACGGATATCGCTCAAAATGTATCAAATAGTGATACCGTGCCCACTACTAAACCAGCACCAGAGCAACTGCTAACCTACAGAAGACCCCAAAAGTGAAGGAAGCCTTGACCAGAAAATAGTTCAATTAGGGCAGCGCACAAAAAGCCAATCATCGCCAAACGACCGTTCCAAAGTTCAGCCTGGGGTGTAAATCCCCAACGCCAGGCATTGCGATTATCGAGCATCGGGGGGTTAATATTTGTGTTCGCTGACATAGTTAATAATCCAAGTTTTGTAACTGTAATAACTTACTGGCGTTGTGCAAAGTAAGGATTGCTTCCCGGTTTTAGAATGAGGCGAAATCCATATCTAGTTTCCACTTGTGTTTGAGGATTTCTTGAAATATCGTTTCCCGAATCATCATCTGTTTATAGTGCAAGATCAAGAACTCTTGAGCTTGTTCACGGGACATCTGCTGCACTTGATCGCTAAAGGAACGAATGCTAAATTCTTGTTCTAAAGATAATTTGATTGGCTGATTCATTACTGCCTCTTGTAATCCACTTAGGGTAAAAACTGTCAAATTAATCTTGCAGAGCACTATCTTCAAATCTGGGTCTGAAGCTGAACGACTCGCTATATTTAACGCCTAGCTAATGGCAAAGGCAGTCAACGAAGTCAGTATCATCAGCGGCATAGCAACGCTTCAAGCAAAGAATAACAATGGCGCTCTTCAGACCTAAAACAATCAGATAGGTGAGTCGGTTTTTCTAGTTGCGTAGGCATTGGACACGCTTCTGTCATCAGTGGTGTACAGGTTTGTATTGCCTACTTGTTACTTTATATAAATTAGTATAACAAATTATTTACATATTTGGACATTTTAGAGTAAGCATGATAAATCAGCCTTTCGGCTAATCAAGCAATTAGCACCGTTCAAATTACATTTATTGCCTCTGTGCGATTTTTTGCTGACGCTACTCGATACTCTGACTGCTCTAGTCCAAGTCGCAGTTCTTTCCGGATAAAATGCTTCATCGTCCAATAACTGCAAAATCCCGCACTGGTCTTGAATTTTGTCGAAGCGTTGCGATTGTTCGCACTTGTTGCACTAATCTATCAATATCTACGACACAAGGCTGGGTAAATTCTTCTCGGTCAATAAATTCTGCCGGGGGATTAGTAGTAATTTCCCGCCAGCTTGTAGTTTCTTTTTTTCGGTACTGATAGAAAAGTATTCTCAAGAAGTTATCGAGTGCATTGCTACCCATATTGCCTTATTTGAAGACATGAAATTATGTTCATTATTTCCTAAATAACCCAAGTTGCTAATTACTCATCCTGGAGCTTCGCGCTAGGGTATCGTGCATGGTTACTCAGATAAGAAAATCCCCTCCAACGAGAAAAAAGAGGGGAAGATGCTAAACAAAATAATTACGGTCGATGCTATTATCAACGACCTGTTAAAGGCTATTGGGCATAATGAACACAGTCGTCGAGAGATGATCGATGCAGAAATTATTACAACGACCTATTGGTTATGTTGCTATTAACAGCTTATTTGCTATCTTACTTTATAAAAACAGTCTCTAGATATAAAATTAATTCATCCTATGAGTAGGTGCAAAAATATAATAACCTAAGTTCCTAGTTACTCACTCCAGAGCTTCGCGCTGGGGTATCGTGGATAGGTTACTCAGATATTGCAGAAACTAGACTCTTGGAACAAGGGGACTTGGAAACAAAGGGAGGAATCAGATGGGGATTCAGACCACGCCTGATACATAGCCAACAAAAAATGGTGCTCTTGTATTAAACCCTATAAAGCTTGCCGCACTCTTTGAAGATGGGAGACAATTTCCCCTTGTCCTCTTGATAAAATCCCCTCCAGTGAGATAAAAAGAGGGGAAGATGCTAAACGAAATGATTACGGTCTATGCTATCAATCGACGACCTGTTAAAGGCTATTGGGCATGATGAACACAGTCGTCGAGAGATGAGCGATGCAGAAACTTCTGGAGTACTGGAACAGGTTAATCCAATTAAAAGCTATAAAATCTCGATTTACGATGACTTTACTGACTTTCACTTTCTCCAGTTATATTTTCTAAAAAATTCCGGAATTACAGTCCCAGAAACTCCAGTTTCTATCTTTGAATCATTATGCTTTTTTCAACCAGCTAAACATAGCGCGTAAATCTTTGCCAACTTCCTCAATTTTGTGTTCAGCTTCTTTGCGACGCAAAGCGGTAAATCCTGGTTTACCAGCTTGGTTTTCCAGAACAAATTCCCGTGCAAATTGTCCAGATTGAATTTCGCTGAGAATCTTCTGCATTTCAGCTTTGGTTTGTTCGGTGACAATCCGCGGCCCACGAGTATAATCGCCATATTCAGCCGTGTTAGAAATGCTGTCGCGCATTTTGGCTAAACCGCCTTCCACAACCAAGTCAACAATCAGCTTGACTTCATGGAGACATTCAAAATAAGCCAATTCTGGTTGATAACCAGCTTCTACTAAAGTTTCAAATCCGGCTTTGATTAAAGCACTCAAACCACCGCACAATACTGCTTGTTCGCCAAATAAATCTGTTTCGGTTTCTTCGCGGAAAGTAGTTTCAAGAACACCAGCGCGGCTACCACCGATACCTTTAGCATAAGACATGGCGCGATCGCGTGCTTGACCACTGGCATCTTGATAAACTGCAAATAGCGCTGGTACACCTTCACCCTGTTCATAAGTCCGCCGGACTATATGCCCCGGCCCTTTGGGTGCTATCATCACCACATCTACGTTAGCTGGTGGTACAATTTGCCCAAAGTGAATATTGAAACCGTGGGCAAAAGCTAACACATTCCCTTCTTCTAAATTTGGTTCAATCTCGTTTTTGTAAATCGTTTTTTGGACTTCATCAGGTAATAAAATCATGATGAAGTCAGCAGCATTGGCAGCATCTGCAACATTCTTCACAGTTAACCCCGCTGCTTCAGCTTTTTCTACTGACTTACTACCCGGATATAATCCCACAATCACATTCAAACCACTATCTTTTAAATTGAGAGCATGGGCATGACCTTGGGAACCATAGCCGATAATAGCAATAGTTTTTCCAGCCAAAAGGTCTAAATTGGCATCTTCGTCATAATACATCCGGGCCATAGAAGCATCTCCTGTCAGCAAGCGTCGTCATTCAATTAGCAGGCTTTTGATTGTACCTCAAATTGAGTACTACAGATGAACTATGAGCTATTAAATTTATCCGTTTGAACTCAGAGGGAGTTAAGGAGATGAGGGAGAAAAACTTTTAACTCCTGTACAGACAAAGATTTTTCGCGTCTTTTAACTTTACCCCTGTTACATAAATCGCAACAATACAGGCTTTGAGTTTTATGTGAGCAATACTGGGGTTAACTTCATCCATCTAGGGGTAGATTATGTACGCTTTGACTAAATTACCGCGCACATCTGCTTTATTTGTGAGTGTGTTATTAGGAGGGGTGATTTTCACCAGTTGTGCCTCTTCCCATCAGTCAGCAAATAAGGCTTTACCTCCAATTGCAGCCGATGGCAGGGCAAATCAAGCAACTGCACCTGCCAATGAAAGCAGTATTTCCCAAAAGGCGGAAGCTGCACCAATAGCTCGTTCTCGTCCCCAACTAATCAAAAAGGCAGCAATCTCTTTGACTGTCAACTCTGTAGATCAGACTATTAATGCCGTTTCACAAATTATCAATAAACAGCAAGGGGATTTGATCGGGTTGAAACAACAACAACCCAAAAACGACAACCCACGTTACACAGCAACAATACAATTGCGGATACCAGAAAACCTACTGGAATCTACCTTAGAACAACTAGCTAAATTGGGCACTGTTGAGAGTCGCAATATCACTGCGGAAGATGTAGGCGATCGCCTGGTGGATTTCCAAGCTAGATTAACCAATTTGCAGAAAACTGAAGCCAATTTGCAAAAAATTATGGATCGGGCAGGTTCTGTTAGAGATGTGCTTAGTGTTGCCCAAGAACTGAGTAATGTCCGAGAAACGATAGAACAAATTGATGCCCAACTCAAAAGCTTACAAAATCAAGTTGCTTATTCCACTATTACGCTGAACCTAGAAGCAGCAGTTTCTAGCACCAGTCCCCAACCTGCCTTTGGTTTGCAAGTTCAGGAAACTTGGAACAACTCCACCCACTCTTTGAGTGCATTTTCCGTTGGCTTACTCAAGCTGAGTATCTGGTTAATTGTTTACAGTCCCTATTTGTTAATTTTTGCTGCTCTTATCTATGGCTTTACTCGTTGGCGGCGAACTCATTCACCACATTTAACACAAACACCAGAATCAACTAGTTCTGAGTAAGCTTGCATAAATCGTACATCTACCTGTGATAAATTTACATAAGTAAAAATTAATTCAAATATTGCCAAATCTTATTGTCTGAGTCTCCATCTTGAAAAGTTCTATTTATCCTGTCGTTTTGATTACTTTAATCTTTAATCAAATGTAAAAAACAATACAAAATATATGATGACAATTTTGATACAAGTTTGTTAAGAATAGTTACAATAGTCGGAATACAGGATAATATTTCTTATGGTAAACTCACTTGACAATAATCCACCTCATCAAGTAGTCATTGTTGGTGGTGGTTTTGGTGGACTTTATGCGGCCAAAACACTCGCCAAGGCGGCAGTAAACGTTACTCTGATTGATAAACGTAACTTTCATCTATTTCAACCCCTTTTATACCAAGTTGCTACGGCTGCTTTGTCTCCTGCTGATATTTCTTCACCGTTGCGTTCTGTACTCAGTAAGAGCAAGAATACGAAAGTGCTGCTGGGAGAGGTGAATAATATTGATCCAGAAGCAAAACAAGTGACTGTGGGCGACGAAGCAATAGCTTACGATACGTTAATTGTTGCTACAGGTGCGAAGCATTCCTACTTTGGCAAAGACAACTGGGAAGAATTCGCCCCAGGCTTGAAAACCGTAGAAGATGCTATAGAAATGCGTAGCCGGATTTTTACGGCGTTTGAAGCCGCAGAAAAAGAAACTGATCCAGAAAAACGCCGTGCTTGGTTAACCTTTGTAATTGTTGGTGGTGGCCCTACTGGTGTAGAATTAGCTGGCGCGATCGCAGAATTAGCAAACCAAACTCTCACAGAAGATTTCCGCAGCATCGACACATCGGAAGCCAAGATTTTGCTATTAGAAGGTCTGGATCGGATTCTGCCACCCTTTGCACCAGAGTTATCACAAGAAGCGGAAGCATCCCTGACGCGGTTGGGGGTGATTGTTCAGACAAAAACACTGGTAACGAATATTGAAAATGATATTGTTACCCTCAAACAAGGCGATGAAGTTAAAGAGATTGCCTCAAAAACAGTATTATGGGCAGCAGGTGTGAAAGCTTCAGCAATGGGAAAAGTGCTAGCAGAACGCACAGATGCCGAATGCGATCGCGTTGGACGCGTTATTGTCGAACCTGATTTGAGTATTAAGGGACATCCCAATATTTTTGTTATTGGCGACTTAGCAAATTTTTCTCATCAAAATGGTAAACCCCTACCTGGTGTTGCACCTGTAGCGAAGCAACAAGGTGAATATGTAGCAGCGCTAGTCCAAAAGCGGCTTACAGGTAATAGTTTGTCACCCTTTGCTTATGTTGATCGCGGTAGTTTAGCGATGATTGGACACAATTCTGCTGTGGTAGATTTGGGCTTTATCAAGCTGAAAGGTTTCTTTGCATGGCTGTTTTGGCTATTGATTCACATCTACTTCTTAATTGAATTTAACAACAAATTAGTAGTAATGATTCAGTGGGCATGGAACTATTTCACCCGTAATCGCGGAGCAAGATTAATTACAGGTCAAGAATCACTCACGCAGTTCCAAATTGGCGATCGCAACAGTTATTACACATCAGGCACTAATAAACAGCCGATAAATATTTGATCATTGGCCAAACAGGGCATTGGTTATTTCCCTTGTCC
>NZ_CALMFY010000241.1 GCF_937863485.1 uncultured Nostoc sp.
TCAAAATCTGGGATGTCAGCAGTGGTCAACTCCTGAAAACTCTGACTGGTCATAGCGATAGGGTCAGAAGCGTCGCCTACAGCCCCAATGGACAACAGTTAGCTTCTGCTAGTGCTGACAAGACGATAATTTTATGGGATTTGGATTTAAATAATTTATTACGCAGTGGTTGCAATTTGCTGAATAATTACTTCATTGGCCATCCAGAAGTGTTAGAAGAGTTGCGATCGTGCCAAACTTCAGTGCGGTTAGCGCAAGGGGCGACAACGTTAGTCATCCAAGGTGAGAACTTAGCGCGAAATGATGATATTAAGGGCGCTGTGGAAAAGTTTGGCAAAGCACAGCAGTGGGATAATAAATTAAAGTTTGATTTCCAGGCGAGAGCGAAAGAGTTGGCGAATCCAGCCAAGGCTGAACGCTCAGTTGATGAAGGAAACAGCCGCTTAGAAGAGAAAAAGTTTAAGGAAGCGCTAGGAGATTATACCGAAGCTCTCAAGTTTGATCCAAAAGTCGAAATTCCTACAAGTTCTTGGAATAAACTATGCTGGTACGGGAGTCTGCAAAAACAAGCCGCCGATGTTTTACCAGCCTGTGATAAAGCCGTTGCAGTTACACCTGAAGATGGCAAAATTCGTGATAGTCGTGGCTTGGCTAGGGCGCTGACAGGCGACACCCAAGGGGCAATTGAGGACTTTGAGGCATACATTGCCCAGAGTGACGATAAAGATAGCAAAGCACAACGGCAGCGCTGGGTAAAAGATTTACGGGCAGGGAAGAATCCGTTTACAGATGCAGAGCTTAAGAAATTACAGAATTAGTGAGACATTGTGCAAAAAAATGAAGTTATCTCACTTTTGCAAAAATATGTCTATGACCTCTCTCCAAACCTCTCCCCTAAGAGGGGAGAGGCTTTGAGTCTTACTCTCCTGCATCCAAACGAGAATTGCTATATCTTACTGGTGCGTTGGCGCAGCCCGCCGTAGGCATCGCCCATAATAGATGAAGCCCCATAAATGTAAACTGGTATGGATTGGAGAACTTATATTCATTCAGACTCGAAAATTCTCCTTGGAAAGCCTGTTGTCAAAGGAACGCGGCTATCCGTGGAATTCATATTGGGGTTGTTTGCCGAAGGTTGGACAGAACAGCAAGTCATACAAAGCTACCCAACTCTGAGCGCTCCTGCAATTCAAGCCGTATTCGCGTTTGCGGCGGAGTGTCTCAAAGACGATGTATTCTACACACCGTTGTTATCTACTGAGGCCAGGTAATGCGGTTTCTGGCGAATGAAAACTTCCCATTGCCCAGTGTGCGGCTGCTACGGCAAGTGGGCTATGATGTCGCTTCCGTGACAGAGGATTCTCCAGGCATTGAAGATACAGAGGTTTTGACTCGTGCGGCTAATGAGCAACGGGTGATTTTAACGTTTGATCGCGACTACGGCGAACTCATCTATCGCTTAAAATTACCATCACCAACGGGTGTGATTTATCTGCGGTTTCGCCCCCATACTCCTGAGGAGCCAGCCACACTGTTGTTAAATTTACTACAGATAGAAGGATTGCAATTTGAGGAGCGGTTTACGGTAGTAGAGCGCGATCAGATTCGCCAGCGTCCTCTGCCGTAGTTAGGAAATACCACAAATTCAAAAAGGCTAGAAACTAGCATGTAAGCTGTCTCTAGCCTTATTCTAATTAATGGGCAGTACCAGACTCGAACTGATGACATCCTGCTTGTAAGGCAGGCGCTCTACCAACTGAGCTAACCGCCCTTTTTACTAATCCTTAACTAATATAGCAAAACATTTCGCGTGGCGCTAGTTGTTTTGGGAAAATCTTTTTTTCTCTTATACTGACTCAGTATTCAGTTACTCAGCACGGGCTAAACGCCCCGCTATCGCTAACAGGATTTAGGATGCCCTCTGGTCGGACACACGATCGCATTACTATGTATGCTCTGCCGTTGGTGGCGGGCGTTACTTTCTGGCAGACTCGCAGTAGCAATGCAACTTTGTTGGTTGCAGGCGGGTTTCTCTTTGGAGGGCTAATGTTTGGCCCCGATTTGGATATTTACTCTGTGCAATTTCAACGCTGGGGTTTCTTGCGCTGGATTTGGCTACCTTATCAAAAAAGTCTCCGTCATCGTTCTTTTTTATCCCACGGGCCGATTATTGGCACGATATTGCGGATACTTTATCTGGGCTGCTTGCTAGCTATTTTGGCTATTTTCGTTTTGGCAATTGCCGAAAGGTTGGGGAATCTGAGCTTTACTTGGCAGGATTTGGGACAAACTGTGGGGCGATCGCTCGTACAATACGATACTGAATATATTGCCCTGTTTTTGGGGTTGGAACTCGGTGCAATGAGTCATTCTCTCAGCGATTGGGGCGGTTCGGCTTATAAGCGCTTTAAAAAGCAGGGGGTTGGGGGGTTGCTTCCTAGTGGCAAAATGAAGAGGCGGAAAGTGAGGGGTGGTAGTCGTCGGCCGAAGACTAAGAAATGATTTTTTAAACGCAAAGGGACGCTAAGGGAAGCGCAGAGGTACGCAGAGGTATGGAAAATCAAAATGAGAGTTTGGCGGCGTTGCAGGAGTTGATTGAGGTGGTGGCGAAGTTGCGATCGCCTGATGGGGGTTGTCCGTGGGATTTGGCGCAAACTGCTGAAACGCTGACGCCTTATGTGATTGAGGAAGCTTATGAGGTGGTGGACGCGATTAAGAGTGGGGATAAGGGGGCGATCGCTGAGGAGTTAGGCGATTTATTATTACAAGTGGTACTGCAAGCCCAAATCGCTAGCGAATCTGGGCAATTTTCCCTTAAAGAAATAACTCAAGGAATTTCCCAAAAGTTGATTCGCCGTCATCCCCATGTGTTTGGTGATGTGTCGGTAGCAAGTGTGGATGAGGTGCGGCAAAACTGGGAACAAATTAAAGCGGAGGAAAAAGGTGAAGCATCTCCAGAGGCGCAAAAACTTAGTGCTAAACTCGGTCGTTATGGGCGTACCCTTCCCCCGCTGACGGCGGCGATGAAGATTTCCCAAAAGGCTGCGGCGATCGGGTTTGAATGGGAAAATATTCAGGGTGTCTGGGATAAGTTTCATGAGGAGTTGGCGGAGTTTCAACAGGCTTTGGCTGAGGAAACACTAGAACGACAACAAGCAGAATTAGGCGATTTACTGTTTGCAGCTATTCAACTAGCCCGTTGGCATAATCTTGACCCTAGCGCCGCTTTGCAAGGCACAAATCAGCGATTTGTTCAGCGATTAGAAAAAATGGAGGCAGTTGTTGACCGTCCCCTTTCTGATTACAGTTTGGATGAGTTAGAAAATTTGTGGCAACAGGCAAAAGCGCAACTTGCAAAAGAAGGCTCATAAGTCTATCAATTTTGGATTTTGGATTTTGGATTTTGGATTGACCCCAACAAGATTGGGTGTGGCCCAAGCCGAATTTTGGATTTTAGATTTGTTGCGCTCACTAGGGGCGGCGCATGAACCAAAATAATTTTTAATTCTTCATTCTTTAATTTAAAATCTAAAATTGGCACAGTCAAACCCCTTCGGCAGGAGAAAGAGCAGTATAAATTATTCATTTAATAAAAAGACTAGAGAAACATAACTCACTTTGTCTCTCTAGTCTCGGTACGCATAAATCATATTTAAGACTTTCAAATAATGCCTGTACTAATACTTAAAATATTTGTATAACTGTGAAATTATTACCTCTGGTTTTTCTGTGTTCGATAATTACAGAATAAATGTTTTAAACCAAGTCTTGCTTCACCCGATCAGAGTAATTATTGATTACCCACATGGTTCACCCGATTGGAGGAAGACGATAAGGGAGGAGGGAGGAAAATAACTAATAACCAATGATTAACTCAGTGTTGATAAGATGAGGAAAAGGTAAAGATTTGTGCTATGACTATTCTTAACATTGCTTCTCCCCTAATTACGATCGCAGGGCAAACCCGCCAAGCTGCAAGTAAGCTAGCGATTCTCTCCACTGAAGCCAAAAATCAAGCACTTGCTGCGATCGCTCAAGCTTTAGAATCAGCCAGAGATGAAATTTTACAAGCAAATGTTGCTGATTGTGAAGCTGCTACTTCTGAAGGAATTGCCAAACCACTTTATAAACGCTTGCAGTTAGATGAACATAAGTTAAGAGATGCGATCGCTGGGGTACGAGATGTTGGTAAGCTAGCTGATCCAGTTGGTAAAGTACAGATTCACCGCGAATTAGACACTGGTTTGATTCTCAAGCGGATTACTTGTCCTTTAGGTGTTTTAGGGATTATTTTTGAAGCCCGTCCAGAGGCAGCGATTCAAATTGTTTCTTTGGCTATTAAATCGGGTAATGGTGTAATTCTTAAAGGTGGAAAGGAAGCGGTGCGTTCTTGTGAAGCAATAGTTAAAGCAATTAAGCAAGGATTATCTGATACTGCTGTTAATCCTGATGCGGTGCAACTGCTAACAACTAGAGAAGAAACTTTAGAACTTTTGAAGTTAGATAAATATGTAGATTTAATTATTCCTAGAGGTTCTAATTCATTTGTCCAGTTTGTGCAGGAAAATACGCGGATTCCGGTACTAGGTCACGCCGATGGGATTTGTCATCTTTATATAGATAAAGCCGCTGATATTTCTAAAGCAGTTCCAATTACTGTCGATGCCAAAGCGCAATATCCTGCTGTTTGTAATGCAATTGAAACTTTGCTAGTTCACTCCTCTATTGCTACAGAGTTTTTACCCAAAGTTGCTGAGGCTTTGGAAGAACGAGATGTGGAATTAAGAGGTGATAAACGCACCTTAAAGATTTTGTCTGACATCAAAACTGCAACAGAAATAGACTGGGAAACAGAATACAACGATTTTATTTTGTCGATTAAGATTGTAGACTCTTTAGAAGATGCGATCGCTCATATTAACGAATATGGTTCTCGCCATACTGACGCAATTATTACTGAAGATTCCGCATCTGTTAAAACTTTCTTTGGACTGGTAAATTCAGCCAATATATTCCACAATTGTTCCACCCGCTTTGCTGATGGCTTCCGCTATGGTTTCGGTGCAGAAGTAGGGGTTAGTACACAACAAATGCCTCCCCGTGGCCCTGTTGGCTTAGAGGGATTAGTCACATACAAATATCAAATGACTGGTGATGGCCATATTGTGGCTACTTACACCGGGGCGAATGCTAAAGCTTTCACTCATCAGGATTTAGTTTAAAACTAAAATCTAAGCTCTCATACACAGGACTTACGCAAGAACTCTCTGAAACTCTTATTCCTTTGTGTCCAACTCTTGGAGACGCTGCGCGAATGCGTCCAACTCTTGGAGACGCTGCGCAATTGCGGTTCGTTTTATCATGATTTTGCGTAAGTCCTGATACAGAGAAATCTTTGGATGTTTTTTAACTTGGAAGTCTCTTTAAACTAACGCTTTGAGTAACGCCTGAAGCTTAAGCTGCACTTCTGCAAACTCCTTATCAGGATTAGATCCTGCGACAATACCAGCACCAGCATACAATCTCGCGCGATCGCCATAGACCAATGCTGAACGAATTCCCACAATAAACTCGCAGTTCCCCTGAGAATCTATCCAACCTAGAGGCGCAGCATACAAACCTCTTTCAAACTTTTCGTAACGACGAATTTCAGCACAGGCTACATCTCGTGCTGCACCTGCAACGGCTGGTGTAGGATGCAATTGGGCGACAATCTTTAATGGATGGATGTTAGCAGGAACCATAGCACTGATTGGTGTCCATAAATGCTGGATATTCGATAATTGTCGCAGGCGGGGTGCTAATATTTGGGGGAATAAACCTAACTGGCATAGGCGTTGTGTAATGAAATCAAGTACCAGCGAGTGTTCGTGCTTTTCTTTTGCACTATTGAGTAAGCGATTGGCATTAACTGCATCTTCAGTAGGGGTTTTACCTCGTGGTGCTGAACCAGCCAATGCATCGGTGATTAACTGTTGATTATTAATACTAATTAATCGTTCTGGACTTGCACCAATAAAGTTTTGTCCCTTGCCATTACTTGTAGAAAAAATATAACAATTAGGATGTATTTGCCTAAGATTATTTAAGGATTTAACTAAGTCAAAGTGATTGCTTGACTTGACGTCTAATATATCTGCTAGCACAATCTTACTTAAATGACTAGACCGAATTTTTTCCAAAGCAGATACTACTGAACGTTTAAACTGAGCAGCATTCGTGACAGATTTATTGGAGAATTTTGCCGGAAAACTATCAATATTAGCAGAGTAATATTCTAAAGATTGGAGAAATTCAATTTTATTTTGCACAGTCTCCAACAACCTTTGAATATTTACATTTTCATTGATAATTATATTTGTTACTAATATACAACGCTGATTTTTCACAGCTACTTGCCAACGGGGGAGAAAAATGGTAGCAGATGGAAATGGATAATCTACTTGAGAACTTTTATCAAAAAAGCTGAAATAACAAAAAAAGTGAGGCCCAGAAAAAGGTTGGTTAACGTTACCAAAATTAATTATATTTTTTAGACAAGATTTGATAAAGTTTTCTGCTTTAGTAAAACGGTCTACTCCATCAATTTGTAATTTTGTCACAGCATCAATTGCCGCGATCGCTTCTCCTTTACCTTTGTCCTCAAAGTAAAAATTTATTTCATTTGCTTGTGTAACTTTGTCCAATACAAGTAAAGGGTCAACTAAATCAATCTCCTGGGAGATACTGACAATTTGTCTGCAATTATTGTTGACGCACTTTTCTTGCACTGCTACCAGAAATTGATATAAATCTTTGTGTTCTACAAATAAGTTGTTACGACATGGTAAAACTGTCATGGATCTTCTAACGATAGTAAATTTTTTTTAAGTTAACTTCCTAAAGTGTAATTAATCGTGGTCGTATTCTTACAGGTAACATATTAAGTTGCCATTTTACCAGCGTAGGGTTTGCCTTGTTTGTGGTGTTCTCAGAACATGATAAGCCAGTTTCAGCCTTATATTGCAACGTCAGGGTGAGTGTTAACAACACAAGGTTAACAAGCCACAGTAAAAGTGACAGTTGTTTGTACATCACCCATATCTGAAGTCTCTTTAAATCATAAAATCTAAAGTGTGAGTAATATTCCAGCAATTTAATTAATCACAACTGATGACTACCAAGCAGATTTTATATCCCAACACTAAGTTATGGATGGCAGCGATTAAACCGCCAATGTACAGCGTTGCCATTATGCCCATTTGGGTAGGAACAGCAGTAGCAATTGCAGAAACTAAAATGTTCAATGGTGCAGTATTTTCTACTTTTGTAACTGCGGCAATTTTAATTCTGGCCTGGGAAAATATCAGTAATGATGTCTTTGATTCTGAAACAGGTATTGATCAAAATAAGCACCATTCTCTGGTGAACTTAACAGGCAATAAGCTATTAATATTTTGGATAGGAAATTTGTGTTTAGGTTTGGGGTTACTGGGCATACTAGCGATCGCCTTTTGGCAACAAGACCTAACTGTCATCGCCATAATTCTGCTGTGCTGCGGTTTGGGCTATATGTACCAAGGGCCTCCCTTTCGTTTAGGATATCAGGGTTTAGGCGAAATTCTTTGCTTTTTTGCCTTTGGCCCCTTAGCAGTGGAGGCAGCATATTACAGCCAAACTCAAACTTGGTCAATAACGAGTTTAGCAGCCTCAGTCATTGTGGGGATTGCCACTACCTTAATTTTGTTTTGCTCACACTTTCACCAAGTTAAGGATGACATCGCCGCAGGGAAGCGATCGCCTATCGTCCGTCTAGGAACAGCAAAAGGGGCCCAACTCCTAGTTTGGTTCACTGGTAGCATTTATCCCCTCACCTTGCTGTTTGTCCTGTGGGGAATTTCTCCAGCTTGGACATTGCTGAGTTGGCTGAGTTTGCCCTTTGCTGTCAAATTATGCCGCCACGTCCAACAAAATCACAACCAACCGGACAAAGTTAGTAACTGTAAATTCATCGCTGTAGCTGTGCATTTCTGGGCTTGCTTGCTGCTGGGCTTGGGATTTATGCTTTAGCAATTACTAATTAATGCGTTATCAATTTAAATTTCGTCCCTATCAGCGAAGATTTGGGCGAACACTGACTACCAATCATGGTAATTGGGATATTCGTGAGGGCATTATCCTCCGTCTCACTGATGAAACTCTTAGAGTCGGTTGGGGGGAAATTGCCCCCATTAGCTGGTTCGGTTCCGAAACCCTAGAACAAGCTTTAGATTTTTGTCGCCAACTCCCAGAAGAAATCACAGACGAGATAATTTTCTCCATCCCAGATGAGTTACCAGCTTGTCAATTTGGCTTTGAGTCAGCCTGCGAGTGGGGGAGTGGAAAGTGGGGAGTCGGAAGTAAGGGGGATGAAAAAAATAATTTCATAACTCCTAACTCCTCACTCCTCCCCTACAGTGGCTTATTACCATCTGGGGAAGCAGCTTTAAATCAATGGGAAACCCTATGGCAGCAGGGATATCGCACGTTTAAGTGGAAAATTGGTGTAGATGCGATCGCTGATGAACTAGAAATTTTTGAGTCCCTGGTACACACCTTACCTGCTTTTACGAAACTGCGATTAGATGCTAACGGTGGACTCACCTATGAAGAAGCTAACTTATGGCTGTGGACTTGCGACAATCTCAAGGCAAATGGAGAACTATCCCTAGAAATTGAATTTATTGAACAACCGTTGCCTGTCGAGCAATTTCAGGGGATGTTGGAATTGAGTATGAGTTATGAAACTGCGATCGCCTTAGATGAATCTGTCGCCACACTTGGACAACTCGCCGCCTGTTATCAACAAGGTTGGCGAGGGATTTTTGTGATAAAGCCTGGGATAGTCGGATCACCATCTCGTCTGAGAAAGTTTTGCCACCAGCATCAACTTGATACTGTATTTTCATCAGTATTTGAAACTGCGATCGCAAGACTTGCAGCACTCCAGCTAGCAGCAGAATTATCCCGAAACAACAGGGCAATTGGTTTTGGCATCGACCATTTTTTTGAACAAGAGGAAACGTGGCTTCAAAGTTTATGCAACGACCTTTAGACTGTCTTAATAATCTGGCTCAAGATGATTGGCTTATCGGTTATAACAGCAGTGAATTTAATCAAGTAGCTCAAGAATTATATTTTGAACTCACACAGTTATCAGCGTGGAGAACACCACCAAAAATTATCTTAGCTGAACGCGAACCATTACGATTTTTAGCCAGTTTTATTGCCGCTTGTGCAGCTAATTGTCCAGTTTTTCTTTGTAATCCCGACTGGGGAACACAAGAATGGCAACAAGTCTTTGATTTAGTACAGCCAGATATTATTTGGGGAATCGGGAATCGGGAATCGGGAATCGGGAATGGGAATAATTACCAATGCCCAATACCCCATGCCCCATGCCCAATGATTATGATTCCCACAGGTGGTTCATCAGGACAGATTAAATTTGCCATCCACACTTGGGAAACTCTCACAGCATCTGTACAAGGATTTATAGAATACTTTCAATTAAAGCGAGTTAATTCCTTTTGTGTATTGCCACTGCATCACGTTAGCGGTTTAATGCAATTTATGCGCTCTTTCACCACCGGAGGTAAACTGGCTATTTTGCCATTCAAAGCAGTAGAATCCGGTCAAATATTGAATATTAAAAAATCTAATTTTTTTATATCTTTAGTACCAACACAGTTACAACGTCTCTTAGAAAATCCCGAATTAACTGAATGGCTATCCCAATTTAATACTGTACTTTTGGGAGGTGCGCCAGCATGGAACGAACTACTAGAAAAAGCCAGATTTCATCACATCCGGTTAGCACCAACCTATGGCATGACAGAAACCGCCTCTCAAATTGCTACCCTCAAACCAGATGATTTCCTGAGCGGGAAAATTAGTAGTGGTCAGATTTTACCCCATGCCCAGATAACTATTCACAATCAGCAAGGCAAAATTTTAAATTCAAATCAAATAGGAAATATCACTATTCATGCTCAATCTTTAGCGCTTGGTTACTATCCTAAAACCAGAGAAAATCAGGATACTTTCCAAGTAGATGATTTGGGCTTTTTAGACGACCAAAATTATTTAAATATTGTTGGACGTGGCAGCGACAAAATTATTACAGGTGGAGAAAATATTTACCCAGCAGAGATTGAATCAGCTATACAAGCAACTCAAATGGTTGCCGATATTTGTGTCATCGGCATCCCAGATAAACACTGGGGACAAGCCTTAACAGCTATTTACATTCCCAAACAATCAGATACCTCTGCCTTAAAAATCCAAACCCTACTCAAAGACAAACTCAGCAAATTTAAAATCCCTAAATATTGGATTCCCCAGCAAAACTTACCCCGCAACTCCCAAGGTAAGATTAACCGCCAACAACTACAGCAAATAGCCACAGAATTCCTGCAAAATCCGATCACATAATCTCTCTCGACTTTCTTCTCTCTGCGCCGCGCCAGTTGCTTCAACGGGGGGAACCCCCGCAACGCACTGGCTTCTCAGCGTCTCTGCGGTTCGTATCCAACCACTGGATAATTTCTTCAGGTAATTCCTGCTTACTTCTACTACTCGCATCAATACAAACATGCCTACTAATAGCCTTAGCAACTACCACCTCAGCCACTGTAATTTCGTAAGTAATTTCAAACTTATCAACACCTAGTTTTTGAGGTATTAAACTAATCAGCAACTTGTCCCCTACAAACATAGGGCGCAAAAAATCAATATTAGCATGAACAATAGGGAAAGCCACAGATGGACTAGCAAAAAAATCTTTGAGATTAATACTTGATGCTTCTAGAGATTCTTCATAAGCTTCATGACAAATACCCAAAACGTTAGCAAAATAAACTACCCCAGCAGCATCAGTATCTTGAAAGCGAACCGTGCGGTTATAAGTAAAAGGCATTTTTGACAATTAAATATTAAAAACAAAAAAACAGTAGGTTGATTGCCTGCTCTACAAACTAATTTTATTGCAACTAAGTAAGTCGGTGATAAAAATTCAATTTCCCCAGTTATGAGTTTGTATCGAGATGTTTAGTCTCATCTAATGCTTTGAGGGGTAAGAAAGAGCGATCGCTTCTACATTGACTCCAACGGCGGAACCTCGAAGTCATTAAACGAGCAAACATTGTAAGACGAAGTTGCTAGAGCTTTCACCAGCTTATCGTCGAGAGTCAGCAAAGTAGCACCTACCTGCTGTGAAAGTGCAACATAAGAGCCATCATAGGCGGAGATTCCATAATTTAAGGCGATCGCAACTGCATCCGCCATCAAGTCAGATGTTGAAACAACACGTAAAGGAAAAGCTTTGAGGGTGGCTAAATCTGTCTGAACCTCAGCAACAGTGTACATCCTTGCACGGACGTACTTCAATAAAGCGTTAGCACACTCAATATAAAAAAGGTCTGGAACAAATATTTCCGTCTGTGGATTGGCAAAATGGTCGAAAAGCTGATTAACTTTGGCAGTTAGTGGATCAGCGATAAAATACTTGATACATACACTGGTATCTAACACGCATCTAAGCGGGGTAGTCATCTGTCGCGGTCTTCTCGAATCAGTTGAGTACTATCAGGTAATCCGAAGTCTGCTGGATTCACACGGCGACGCTGGCGACTTTCTTCTATGACTTTAAGTACATTTTGTCGTTTCTGGTCTTCTATTTGCTGTGCTTCAGTTTTTAAAGCTTGTTCTAACAGAGTTATAACTTGGGCGTTAATTGAACGGTGCTGAGATGCGGCTAACTCTTGCAGCTTGGCATACAAATCATCGGGTAAATTTCTTACATAAAGGGTAGCCATCGCTTTACCTCGAAGTAGGATTTATCATGCTAGCACGATGCAAGCATAAAGGCTAGTCATTGCTCTCACTAGTCGCCTTAAGATGAGCAATATCCTATTTCTTGGTAATTCTTATCCATTAAAGACTAAAGGCTATTGTAGATAAACGATGGGGGCGATCGCTCTCCTTACTCCTGCTAAAATAGCTTACAGCTTGCCTCGGCTTCATTCCCTAAATTTAATCTCGGAAAGGCTAAGGAGGTAAGTTAAACCCTTCCTGAAGCTGAAAGGGCAATTAGACAAGGGCGTGATAGAACAGTTTAAGATTGTTCAGCGCTTTTGAAGAGTATTTGCTGTTCTTAATAATTTAAAAAGTTGTAGCTTTTGCCTACAAGTTTATTTGAGATTCAACGTATATAATAATTATGTAATAATACTTACAGATTTATATAAAAAATACTCGGGGCATAAAATTTAATGACTAAGAGAAGAATTGTTTTCTTTATTGCTTTAGTAAGTATTACTATTATGATGATAATTTATATTCAAAAAATTAAACAACCTACTTACGCCGATATACTTATAGCTCTTATATTTCCTGTATTAATAACTATTATAACTTATGCTATTCAGCCTGTTAGCGAATGGTTAGATAATTATTTAAACGAACCTAATTTAAAAAATAAAGGTTGTACTATTTATTTATACGGTGGTGCAGGGACAGGTAAAACAAGTTTAGCAAATAGTTGGTATACGGCTAATACACTTCCTCATGTGTCAACAACAGATATTCACTGTTATGAACTTGAAATTCCACGTAACTCTTTAAAACGGAAATACACTAAAATTCGCGTAATTGATTATAAAGGGCAAAAACAGTCTCAAGTGACTACTAATATTCCAGATAAATTTGTAGGAAGAAAAAATAAACGTCTAGTAAATGCTGCTTTATTTCTAGTGGATATTGTAGGACGCTTTGATGAAAACGATGATATTTTAGATACAGAACGGAAACAATTGTTGTGGCTAAATAGTAACACAGAAGTAAAAGTAAATGAAAGAATTAAAGAACACACATCTTACATAAATGGAAGTTTAGAAATAGTTTTTTCTGTCATTTACAGTCTTAATTTAAGAAGTGTTAAACTTGTGATAAATAAATTTGATATTATAGAAGATTTACTAAAAAACGGCTTTTTACCTAATCCTTCTAATTTAGATCATACTGACTATGCTAAAAAACTTTTTGAAAAAATAGAATCAGAAATATCTCAAGCTTGTCGAGAAAATAACATACAAGATTTTTCAGTCGAAGTTATCAGTGCTACAAAAGATTATAGAACTCGGTTTGTTTTAGAAAGTATCATTTCTACTTACGAAAATTATATTCAGCAAATTTAGATTATTAGTACAAGAATCAAAAATGAAAGATGAAAATGACCCCAAAAAAAACTTAGAAGAATTAAAGAGAAAGATAGATTACCGTCAAGATGAGGTTAAAGGCAGTAATAAAATATCTACACTATTCAATACTTCTAAGACAGATTTTTACAGTCCTCTACTATCTTTAATTACTGTAATATCTACTGTACTATCTGTAATATTTGGAATAAATTTGATTTTTAATAATGAAAATAATGAAAAATATATTAATATTTTGATTGTAGATAATATAGGAAAACCAATAGAAAATGCTGAAGTCGTATTTGTAAATGAAAGTAGCCCGTCGATTCAAAACACCAATAATCAAGGCTTTATTAAACTTAAAGTTCCACCACAACAAGAATTAGATGTTCTTATTAGAAAAAATGGTTTTACACCAATGTTAGCCAGAATAGATATAAAAGAAGAGTCTAAAATAAATAAGATTTATCAATTAGAAATAGAAAAACACACCCCGTAGATTATCCTGTCTTTGTTATAACAATCCGGAATCATTGGTGAGAAAATAATAAGCTAAAAAATCCTTATTTTACAAGCGTTATAGCCTTTATTAATTCTCACGTATCATTTAGCATTGCTCTAGATAAAACCTATGTCAAATTGTGCCAGTTTTTGGATGACAAACCAGGAGTAGCGCGAACCCTTGCTCAACAGTTATTAAGGTCAGGAACATCGATAGGAGCTAATGTAGAAGAAGCACAAGCTGCTCAAAGCAAAGCAGATTTTATTAGCAAGCTCATGATTGCATTAAAAGAATCCCGTGAAACTCGGTATTGGTTAAGATTGCTCATTGCTTCCGAAATAGTACCTCAAGAAAGAATTAGTCAACTCCAAACCGAAGCCGAAGAACTAACAAAAATTCTTGGTGCCATCATTATCTCCACCAAAGGCTCCACCTAAGCTCATCCTCCTCAATTTTTAATTTTTAATTTTTAATTCCTCAACGGAGAGGGGGAGATTCGAACTCCCGGAGGTTTTAGCCTCATCCGATTTCAAGTCGGACGCAATCGACCACTCTGCCACCTCTCCAGTAAATCTGTCAAACTTGTGTTTACCTTACTTTCAGACGCTATTCAGGCGCTTTTGTTGGTTAGCACTAAAGCTGACAGATCATACTATATCGTATCATCTACGCAGATTGCACTAGTAGATGCGAATGTCTACGACACACTACGCGATCGCTCATACAAAATTTCCTCTGAAGCCACCTGGAAGTCATTGTCCACCCAAACTAGGGAAACTTGGGAAACCATACCCGCCTCTAGGGAGACAATGGAAAAGTTACGCAACTTCTCGCTGTCATTTTTCACAATCCTCGGCACAGTGGCTGCATTCAAGTAAATTGTCCCCTCTGGACTTCTAAAGATAGATTTCCGCAGCACCTTAGTATGTCTTAGAGTATGGTGCATATGACCAAATGTCACCAGGGGAATAGTTTTACCAGCAGTCAAGGCTTGAGAAATCGCCTCGCCAAAATCTGGATCGCCAAAGTCGCCGCCAATTGGGTGCCAGTCTTTGCCGCAGGGGTCTTCGGGGCGATCGCCTAACCCACTAGGCCCATTGTGACCCAAAAATATAATCGTCTCGTAAGCAGCGCTTTTGACTGCTTTAAAGATGCGATCGGCGGATTCTTCCAAACTCGTCACACCGTAACGTTCTTTACAGATTTCCGCGAATTTCCACTCTGGGCCACCCCAGGTAAAGGGACGACCCCCCACTACAGTTAAATTCCAAGCGGGAAAATCTAGCTTACCGTAACCGACATGGGACGCGCCTAATAAATCGAGTTGTTCTTGTACCCAGTCCTCCTTAGAGCGGTCATAAGGAGCCTTCTTACGTCCCCATTCCGTAGCGGTGTACCAAGCATCGTGGTTGCCCATCACGGCTGCTTTGGGAATATCGAGAGCGGCGATCGCTCTGACCACTTCTACCGATTCATTGCCAAAATCCCCGACAAACAGCACTAAGTCAACACCCAGATGCTTGAGTGCAATACCATCTTCCACTTCCCATTGGTCGTGAACATCTCCAACTACAGCAATTTTCAGGGTTATCAATTGAGTTTTCTGACTGGTCATGCCACTTTCCTTGCCGTCTATCTCCAGGATATGAAACTCAGCCCGATTTGGACACAACCCGAAAATATCAACCGCCCACTATTTTTGGTAAAAACTACTATAATTGATTCCACAGGATATAAATTTGCAACTTAGAGCACCCCCTAACTGTGTTTACTACTGCACTAGCTCAACGAGAAAAAACCCAACCGGGTGAACTACCACTAGATTTGTTTGCCGCCATTGAGAGTCTCAAAAAAGAACTCAATGCAGTTATTCTGGCGCATTATTATCAAGAGCCAGATATTCAGGATATTGCAGACTTTATTGGGGATTCATTACAACTGGCGAAAGCAGCAGAAAAAACCAATGCGGATGTGATCGTCTTTGCTGGTGTTCATTTCATGGCAGAAACAGCAAAGATCCTTAATCCCGATAAATTAGTACTTTTACCAGATTTGAATGCTGGTTGTTCTTTAGCCGACAGTTGTCCACCAGAGGCGTTTGCAGCTTTTAAAGCAGCGCATCCAGATCATCTGGTGGTGTCTTACATTAACTGCTCTGCTGATATTAAAGCGATGAGCGATATTATTTGTACTAGTTCCAATGCTGTGAAAATTGTGCAGCAGATACCGAAGGAACAGCCGATTATTTTTGCCCCAGATCGGAATTTGGGGCGGTATGTCATGGAACAGACCAAACGAGATTTAGTGCTATGGCAAGGTAGCTGTATTGTCCATGAAACCTTTTCGGAAAAGAAAATTGTCCAGTTAAAAATTGCCCACCCAGAAGCAGAGGCGATCGCCCACCCAGAATGTGAAAGTAGTGTATTGCGCCACGCCAGCTTTATTGGCTCTACAGCCGCTTTACTCAAGTATTGTCAAAACAGCCCCACCAAGGAATTTATCGTTGCTACGGAGCCTGGAATCATTCACCAAATGCAAAAACTAGCTCCTGACAAGCATTTTATTCCTGCACCGCCAATGAATAACTGCGCCTGCAACGAATGTCCATTTATGCGGTTAAACACCCTAGAAAAGCTCTACTGGGCAATGAAAAATCGCACTCCCGAAATTACCATGTCAGAGGATATCCGCCTTGCTGCACTGCGACCAATGCAACGAATGCTAGAGATGAGTATGTAACTAGTATTTTTTATCCAGATGGTAGAGACGCAGTTTTGTTGCGTCTCTACCCACAAGTTATTTTTCTAAGCACTTGCAATTTATAAAAGATGGTGCTAAAATTCAAAATCGTGAGACAAATTGGGTCGGTGTCCGAGTGGTTAATGGAGACGGACTGTAAATCCGTTGGCTAGCGCCTACGCTGGTTCAAATCCAGCCCGGCCCACCACTTACGAAGTTATAAGTTATAATGACTGGGTGAGCATCAAAACTCCCAGCATTCTAACTTACAACAAAAATTATATTTCGCCCGTGTGGCTCAGTGGTAGAGCACACCCTTGGTAAGGGTGAGGTCACGAGTTCAATCCTCGTCACGGGCTTATTTAGCTAGTAAAAATCAAAGTTTTTATGCAATATGTAGCTTTCAAGCTACTGATAATTTTTGCAGCTTACAAAACTTTGCTGGTTGATTATTTTAAAATACATAAATTAAGTAGTGGTAGTGTGGGCGATGCCTACGGCAGGCTGCGCCAACGCACCAAAATTGATTTAGTTTATGGGGCTTGCTGCAAATGAGTTTGTCCTGGGTTTACAATACTCATGAGCAATGAAATGAGTCGTAATTAGAAGACTCTGCCTAACTTAGAATGGCTTAATGATATTTTTGAGGAGCCATATATTCGTGAGTATGCTGCTGGGAGCATGGATGCGAATATGGGTGCAGACAGATTTGAAGCTGTGCGATGTCTACGACGGGCTACGCCTACGCAGGAAGTATGGTGGATACATCAAGTAACTAGCGGCGTTAAACTGATCACAACTGAAAATATCCGCCAGTCCACTCCGACATCAATAGATAATAATGATTTGAAGGGAATAGGATCTTTAGCGTTTGGCATAATGGCATGAGTTTAAAGGCAGTTCTCTTTGATTTTAATGGTGTGATCATTAACGATGAGCCAATCCACCTGCAACTGATAGATGAGATTCTCATGGAAGAAAATCTCCAACCCCAACGCGTCGATGAGCGTCAAGCTTCTCTTGGACGCAGCGATCGCGCTTGTTTTCAGCAATTACTCGCTAATCGTGGTAGAGTAGATAACGAAAACTATTTAACTCAGTTGCTGTACCGCAAAGCCCAAGCCTATGTGGTGGAACTAGAGAAAATAGAGAAACTGCCTTTATATCCAGGTGTAGAAGATTTAATATTTCAGGTGCGATCGCGGAATCTGAAACTAGGTTTAGTCAGTGGCGCTTTTCGTAAAGAAATAGAATTGGTACTCCAGCGAGCTAAACTAGCCGAACATTTTAAAATTATCGTCGCGGGTGATGACATCACCACCAGTAAACCAGAACCTGATGGTTATTTACTGGCAGTGAAACGCCTGAATAAAGCATATCCGGAATTGAATCTTCAACCACAAGAGTGTTTGGCAATTGAAGATACTCCAGCTGGTATAGCAGCAGCGAAGCGATCGCAAATGCAAGTTGTTGGTGTAGCGAATACTTACCCATTCCACATGCTCCAGCGCTGCTGTAACTGGACTGTTGATTATCTCAGTGATTTGGAACTCGAACGTGTGCAGAAGGTTTATTCCCAAAAACAGCCTCAGCCATCGGTAACTGAATGTTAGAATACTTTATGGTGAGCGGGTGTTGAGCTAACGAGTGATATTACTCTTGACTCAGCGTTCATGAAGGGGAATTAGCTCAGTTGGTAGAGCGCTGCGATCGCACCGCAGAGGCCATCGGTTCAAATCCGTTATTCTCCATGTACAGTAAATGTAGGATGCCTAATTGCAAACATCAATTTTCATCTTACAGGTTTTCAGGTAGATAATTAATATCAAGTAACTGTTCTAAGGTATAAGTGCAATATTGAGGTAAGCTATCTAGTTTACCCTCAGTTTTGTCAATTACATATCCTAAAGCATCATCATAAATAGATGCTAATTCCTTTTCTAAATATTGATATAAATTCGTTGTCAAGTTCCGTTTTAATTGATTCCTAAAACTCCTAACTTCTGCTTTCCAATGTCCAGAATTAAATTGAGATTCTTCTTGCCAATATTGCAGCAATAAAAGATGTCTAATAACTTGTTCTAGTAAACTAGCCACCTTCGCTTTGTCTCGACGACCCAAATTTTCTAGTTCCTCAATTAAATTTTCTAAATCTAATTCTTCTAAATGGTTAGATTTCAGTATCTTGATTGTTTCTTCTAACCAGAGATGCTCATCAATTTCATAAAGATTTTTTAAACTCAAATTAGAGCTAACTCTTTGCATAAAACCTCCTTGACTTAAATCTGACAAGATTAGGTTAAGTATTGCTTATCCTACTGTATTATAACTTGTACTGCGATCGCCTATTAAAGTTAACGTCAGTTCAAGGAACCTCTCCCTGCCTTAAACTAAAGTTCAAGTCTGTCCCTCTCCGATGCGGAGAGGGACGGTTTTGCGTAGTAAAACCTCTTAGAGGTTTTTTAATTCAGCACTCTTCATAGACTATTAATTAATTGCCCCAGAGTTTTTGTAATATCTTTTTCGGATGGGATTCGAGAAACTCTAAAAACTGTTCTGACTAATCAGAATCATCAGGAAAGAATGTTAAAAGCTCTAAATATTGATTAGTTTTTTTGGGTATTGGTTGATTCGGTTTTTTCAGGTCTTGAAGTAATCGGACAACAGGATACATTCGAGGCGAAAAATTCCTTTCATGCTGCTACCAGGATAAAAGGGCCATCCTCTAGCACCAATTGACCGGACGAATCACACCATCATCCTGTCCGCTATTGGTAACAAAGCGCCAACTGATGCTGTAAGAGCGAGTTTGCACCTGGTCACCAAATATCGGAGGATTCGGGTAAGCTTTGTCTATCCATTGTTCAGCCCAACGTTCTGCCTGTTGCGATCGCTTCTGTTTTCGGGCTTGGTCATCATATTGTATCCGGCAACGCCCTTTGGTTTGTGCTTAAAACATCAAGGGTACTTTTTTGGCTGCGTCAGGGATGTTGTTGGGCATATAGGGGATTTTCAGCCGATGAATATGTAGTAGGATGTATGGTGTCAAAATTGGGTTAAAATATCATTTATTTCATAGTACAAAGGTTCACCTTGAAAGGGCTAGGATAAAGGGATGTGGGAGTTGCGCTCCAGCTATAATTCATTGTTCATTTTGATTATCTAAGGTTTCCCGATGTCAAAACCTCCCTCCATTATCGATGCTGATATAAGTCGATCGGTTACTCCAGAACTTCTCTTAGGTCTGCAAGGTTTCGTTGCCTTTATCGATAACGGAGCAGATATCGAGGCAGTTTTTGATATTGCTGCTGCGTTAGCCAACCATGAAGTTTCTACTGCGGCGATTATCTATCTCAAGTCTCATCCTGAAATCGCTCAACTTTTTGAAGAACAATATATTGCACCGACTCCCAATCTAGAAGCGTTACTCAAACTGCCATCTGATTCGTTAGGCTTTGTCTATGCCTCTCACATGCGAGATGCCAACCTTGATCCAGAGTTTTATCGCAAAGTCGAGCTTCAAGATGACGCGAGCTATTTAGCTCTGCGGATGCGACAAACCCATGATATTTGGCATACCATTACAGGATTTGGCATCGATTCTGCTGGAGAACTTGGGCTGCAAGCATTTCAGCTCGCGCAAAATCGCTCTCCGCTTGCAGTGATGTTGATTGCCGCAATAACGCTGAATATGATCAAGATGAACAGCGATTTAAACCCGCTTGTACGTGTGATTCAGCAGGGCTACGATTTGGGGTATCAGGCAAAACCCTTTCTGGCGCAGAAGTGGGAAGAGGCTTGGGAAAAGCCGCTAGTAGACTGGCGTAAAGAGTTAAATGTCACTCCTCTAAGATAAAGCCTGATCACAAGATGGCAAAGAATGATAGGGCAATCGGCTTTGAGGCAAGGCGTGTGAAGAGGGGTTTTCCAAGTCGCGGTTTAGTTGTCACCGCTTTGTGAGCCACAATGGATTCTTGAAACTCACCTATTCCCCGCGACAGAGTAACGTTGCTTTGTTGGAAACTCTAAACGGCTGTAATCCTTACCTTTACTCTATATTCATTCCCCGCGACAGGGTAACGTCGCTTTGTTGAAAACGATGCAATTTGGAATCCAGCTTCAGCGTTCTCCATTTCCGGGGACAGGGTAACGTCGCTTTGTTGGAAACGTGGCATAGAAGGATTTTTCTAGAGCATTAATGATTTATTCCCCGCGACAGAGTAAAGTCGCTTTATTGAAATAACAAAACAATTAACCCTCAGCGAGCTGACGGCTTTATAGTGGTTCTCAATCGACCTGTAATGCGATTGTTTTGACTGACAATGCGATTGTTCCGACTAACAATACGATTGTTTTGACTAACAATACGATTGTTTTGACTAACAATGCAATTGTTCCGACTAACAATACGATTGTTTTGACTAACAATACGATTGTTCCGACTAACAATACGATTGTTTTGACTAACAATGCCATTGCATCAACTAATCCCTCTTTTGTCACTCTGGGGAAATAAAAATTGAGGCTAAATGATGAAACCTAGATTTAGTGAAAAGATTAGCGATCGCAAACTAATAGAAACCTCTAAACAAAGCTCTATAGGTAAAATCTTATCTGGGCAAGGGTTACAGATTATTATCTGCCGAAAGTGACAAAAGAGGGATAACATTACCGTTCAGACTACCGCACGGGGACAAGTTCAAACATTAAAAGTATGCGATTTTATCCGTCCGCTACTAGATGCTTAAGAATTTCTGGCGATCGCTTTAACCAATCTAGTATTTCTATTTTTACAAAAACCGTAATAAAAAAAGGAGCCTGACTCAGACTCCTTAATAAAAAACTAGTAATAGAATTGTGACTACTTAACAGTCACCTTACCGCCAGCTTCTTCGATCCGCTTCTTAGCATCTTCGGCAGCATCCTTAGCAATACCTTCTTTAACTGCCTTGGGCGCAGCTTCCACCAAGTCTTTCGCTTCTTTCAGACCCAAACCGGTCAATTCCCGGACAATCTTCAGCACGGCAATCTTCTTATCAGCTGGGACTGATTCGAGAACTACTTCAAACTCGGTTTGCTCAACAACTTCCTCAGCAGGAGCAGGACCAGTACCAGTACCTGTGAACGCTACGCCAACGGGTGCAGCAGCACTCACGCCGAAAGCTTCTTCAATTTGCTTGACTAACTCAGAAGCTTCCAGTAAAGACAGGGTTTTTAGTTGTTCTAAAATTTGATCGGTTGTAGCAGACATTGATATAACTCCTGTAATTTTGATTATTTATTTAGCCATTTGTCATTGGTCTTTAACTATAGACTCTTGACTCTTGACTGATAAACCACGAAATCTATTCAGCAGGGCTTTCGGTACTGCTATCTTCTACAGCAGCGGTTTCGGTGCTACTATCTTGTACAGCAGCGGTTTCGGTACTGCTATCTTCTACAGCAGGGCTTTCAGTACTGCTATCTTCTACAGCAGCAGTTTCGGTGCTACCACCACTTTGCTCTTGGTCAGCCACAGCCTGCAAAGCACGAGCCAGTGAACCAGGAACTTCGTTGATACCCACAGCAATCTTGGTAGCCAAAGCGTTGATAGCTCCAGCAATTTGGGCTATGAGTTGTTCCTTAGATGGCAAGTCTCCCAATACCTTGATATCAGGTTCTTTTAGTAGACGACCTTCCAGTACACCACCGCGAAGTTCTGTTTTCTTGCTGACTTTTTGGAATTCTTGGTATGCCTTAATTGCCGATGAAAAATCTTCTTTTACCAGCAAAAAGGCGGAAGCACCGTTGAGCAATTCTGACAGAGGTTGCCATTTTTGATCATCTTTAATGGCAATGCCCATTAGGGTGTTCTTCGTCACCTTACAAACGGTGCCACTGGGACGCAGCCGCCGCCGTAAGTCTGTGATTTCAGAAACTGTTAGCCCCTGATAGTCAATTACCAGGGCCAGAGTTGACTCACTCAAAGTAACTTTCAGGTCAGCTACTATCTCTTTTTTATTTTCTACTGTTCTACCCATTCCAATCTCACCTCCTTAAAATAATCGGGGAAGTGCCCTAGTTGTACGTTTCTTCTAAACCTGAACCCAAACAACAAACCCCAGCTAATATAGCCGGGGTTGAGTAGTAAGACTCCTGATGCCATAGTTATCACACCTTTATAGGTGGTAATTCTGACAATTAGAGTTTTAACCTCGGCAGGATATTAAGCTATTAGCACCTGCTGTCTCCGGCTTTGCCTATTTAATTTAAAGTTAGGAGTGAGTAGTTAGGAGTTAGTAGTTTTATTCCTAACTTTATAACTCATAACTCTTATTAACCTGCTTCGCTCAGTTTCAAATCTCGTAGGGCGGTGATATCAACTTTAATCGATGGCCCCATAGTGGCTGACACATAAAATGTGCGCCAATAACGACCTTTAGCTCCTGAAGGACGGTTACGGTCAATCGTCTCCTGCAATGCCTTCAGGTTGACTAACAAATCTTCAGGCGAGAAAGTTGCCTTACCAAACATAACATGGACAATACCAGTTCGATCGGCTCGGAACTCTAATTTACCAGCTTTGAATTCGGCGATCGCACTTGCTAAATCAAATGTCACGGTTCCACCCTTAGGCGATGGCATTAAACCACGTGGCCCAAGCAACTTACCCAGCTTTGCCACCTGTGGCATCACATCGGGTGTGGCAATCAGCTTGTCAAAATCCATTCTACCTTTCTGGATTTCGTCAATCAGTTCTTCTGAACCTACTATATCAGCACCAGCGTTGCTTGCTTCGTTTACCTTTTCGCCTCTGGCTATCACCGCCACCCGGACGATTTGTCCTGTACCTTTAGGCAGTCCTACTGTTGTCCGTAACTGTTGGTCTGTATACTTGGGGTCAATTCCCAGCCGGATATGCGCTTCAGCAGCTTCAGTAAATTTAGCTGTTGCTGTGTCTTTGAGAAGGGCTAAAGCCTCTAGGGGTTGATAGTCCTTATCTTCTACTTTTGCTTGCAGCGTCTGCAAACGACGCGATATTTTTACCATTTTTTTCTCCTGGGGTAATTCCGAAGCTTCGCCTCTCCCCCGATACAATTTTGGATTTTAGATTTTGGAGTAGGAAGTTAAAAGTGAGGAATCAGGAGTTACTAAATTTAAAACTCATAACTCTGCCAATTTGAGATTTTTAATTTTGGATTTTGGATTAAAAAAAATTTAAAATCTAAAATCTAAAATCTAAAATCCAAAATTGAATGACTCATAACTTTTTTAATCTGTGACTGTTACACCCATATTCTTAGCTGTTCCTGCCACAATCTTCATTGCCGCGTCTATGTCGTTGGCATTAAGATCGGGGAGTTTCGTTTGGGCTATTTCTTGCAATTGTGCTTTGGTAATTGACCCAACCTTCTTTTTGTTGGGTTCATTCGAGCCTTTTTCAACTTTCGCCGCCTTCCGAATTAGCACTGATGCTGGTGGCGTCTTGAGTACAAATGTAAAACTCCGGTCTTCAAAAACCGAAATTTCTACAGGGATCACCATTCCAGCTTGATCTGCTGTTTTGGCGTTGTATTCTTTACAAAACATCATAATGTTGACGCCGTGTTGACCCAACGCGGGCCCCACTGGCGGCGCTGGATTGGCTTTTCCAGCATTCAGGGCCAGTTTAATGACCGCTACTATTTTCTTCGCCATTTGTATTTAGCTCTGTTTCTCTACCTGATTAAATTCCAATTCTACTGGTGTATCCCTGCCGAAAATTGAGAGCAAGGCTTTGAGCTTACTCCGCTCTGGAGAGACTTCAATCACCTCACCTTCAAAGTCTTTAAATGGACCAGAAAGCACCATTATCTTATCACCAGTAGCCATGTCAATTTTGACAACAGCTTCCTGTTCACTGGTTTGTTTGAATATACGCTCGACTTCTGAAGAACTCAGTGGTATTGGGTTGACATGACCGCGACCCTTACTACTACCACGTTTTTGTTCTGAACCCACAAAATTAATTACATGGGAGGTGTTTCGTACCACCTGCCAAGTATCATCATCCATCATCATCCGCACCAGCACATAGCCAGGGAAAACTTTTTCTTCTGTATGCTGGCGACTGCCATCTTTGCGGATTTTCACCGCTGGCGTTTGCGGAATTTCTACCTGGACAATTTTGTCAGCTACATCAAAAGTTTGAATGCGTTGCTCTAAGTTAGTCTTTACACGCTTTTCACAGCCTGAGGCTACTTGCACTGCATACCAGCGTGCTTCTTTTGACGCTGCTTCTGCTGTTTCTCCTGTTTCCTCGGACTGCAACGTGGAGTTGCGAGGTTCGTCTGTTGCAAAAGTCATCAGAACACCTGTTTTGCTGCCCAACCAAACAATCCATCGACCAAGTATATCAAAGATGCGGAGAGTGCCACCATTAACAACACAGCGGCGGATTCGCTCACTATTTGTTTCCGACTGGGCCAGACTACTTTCTCAAGTTCTTCCTTGATTCCCTGTATGAACTTGCCCAAGCTAAACCCATTTGTGGTTTCTGGCAATTCTGCTTCGCTTTTTTTGGCCACGACCCTTTATTCCCCCATTTGTCACTCAATTTTGGATTTTGGATTTTAGATTTACCCCATACCTTAAGGCAAAGGCGTTTAATTTTAGATTTTGGGTTGTCGATTTTAAATCTATTCTCAATCTAAAATCTAAAATCGGCAGATTTTGTCTTTTTAATCCAAAATCTAAAATCTAAAATTTGGTTATCCCAGTTTGCAGTTTCGACTTTATTTCACTTAACTGAAAGCAAAACAACTGCAAATACAATAAGTTTACCCGAAATTATTATCGCTAACTGCTATATTAGCAGCTGCGTAATTATTTCGGGCTTTGTTTTTTGCTCTTAAGCGCGCCCTGGAGGACTTGAACCCCCGACATCAGGTTTTGGAGACCTGCGTTCTACCAACTGAACTAAGAGCGCACAAGCTGTTTTTGATTCAGTCATTGCGCTGAACTAAATTTCAGTTTAACGCAATACGCGATTTATATCATATCTCAATTTTGCCCTTGGGAACAAGTCAGCGGCAGATGCCGCTTGAGGCTTGAGATTTCTCCCATAATGATTGAAGGACGAATCACAAAGGGCGGTCAAACCGTTGCTTGATCCGGGTTGCCTTACCTACGCGATCGCGGAGATAATACAGTTTAGCACGGCGTACCTTACCGCGGCGTAATACCTTGATGCTGTCAATCCGGGGAGAATGCAACAGAAACACCCGCTCAACGCCCACGCCTTGAAAAACCTTACGGACTGTAATAGTTTCGTTGATGCCACCATTCCGCATGGCAATCACTACTCCCTCGTAGGGTTGTACACGGTACTTTTCGCCTTCCTTGATTTTCACTCCGACTTTTACTGTGTCGCCCACATAAATGTCAGGCAAATTCGATTTTTTCTGTTCCGCTTCAATGGAGCGGATAATCTCTTGAGCGTTCATAGTCTTTCCGTCTGCTTACAAAAAACTCCCAATCATCAATCATAAATCGATAATCCTATTTCAGTCTACTTGTTGTGATTGATAATTTTACTGATACAACAGCCTAGAGATCAAAGCTATATTGCAGAATGCTGTACCACAGGGGTGAAATTTATGAAATTTAGCGTCGTCATCAGTACCTATAATCGCTTGAACTTACTGCAAAGAGCAATTGACTCGGCTCGGAACCAAACAATCGAGTGCGAGGTGGTTGTTACTGACGACTGTTCATCTGATGACACCCAAACATATGTCAAAACCTTAGGGGACAAGATTGTTTACCATCGGAACGAAGTGAACCTTGGTCATGCAGCAACCGTAAATGCTGGAGTTGCCAAAGCTAGCGGCGACTGGATTAAATTTTTAGATGATGACGACTATTTAGCACCCAACTGTATAGAAGAGATGGCGAAGGCGATCGCACTTCGTCCCGATGCTGTAATCTGCTCTTGTGTGGCGGCTCAGGTGGATGGTAATGAAGTTGAACTCAGTCGCACCCCCCAAGTTGGCCCTGGTTTAGCTTTTTATGTCCCACAAGCCGATATTCACTATGGTATGCTCTTAGAGCTTGTACCCTTTGGCACACCTGTACAAGTAGCTTGCCAGCGTGATACTTTCCTGCAAACTGGTGGTTGGGACTCCACACTCGATGCTAATTGTGATGACATCGATTCCTGGATTCGGATTGCTCAGTTTGGTGATGCTATTTTCTTCAACCAGTGTCTTGCTTACCGCACTATTTGGCCGGGTGCATATAATCAAAAGTTTTCTTTGTCTCGGCGGTTGGCGACAAATATTTTGATGAAGGAGAAAATTTACTCTTTGATAAATGACCAACATCGCTCAAAGATTCCCGTCTTTCAGGATATAAAAAATTACCTGAAACTCCATTGGCTTTTAGTAGCACTGAAGCAAAAAAATATCAAAAGTTTTCTTTCAATGATAGATCCGTCTGTACTTTCTCCTCAGTCTTGGAAGTTTTTGCTAACTGCTGTCTCATCACGCCGCTCTCAGGGACAAAATTCTGAGGTTCGTAAACTTGTATTGATTGAATCATAAGATGTACGGCAAAATACCCAGAATAAAAAATTTATTTTTTAGTGAGGACTTTAGTCCTCACTATTGGTCAATTCACCACTATGAATCTATGCAATTTGGTACTGGCATCTGGATTCGTGTCATACTACCCTCAATCTGAGCGCTAGACGAGGACGTTACTACCAACTACCAGATTTATCGCGGTGAAATTATTCAAAGTCGCCAAGGTTTCAGAATAACTATTAGGGAAATGGTAATTAACTTCTGTAGAAGTACCCGATTGCACAAACTCTAGGTAGCCATCTAAGATGGAATTGCTGCCAGTGTAGCCCCGACTCTTAAGCGCGTCAGTAAGAACCAACTTATCCTCCCTCTGATTAAAATCAGTAATCCTATTATTAAAGCTAGAGGCTTGGGCTGGGTATACGAACTGGTCATTGCCGCTACCGCCAGTCAAGGTATCATTATAATAACCAGCAAAGAGGATGTCGTTGCCAGCACCGCCTATGAGACTATCGTTACCTGCACCACCAAGCAGGGTATCATTGCCAGCACCACCAAGCAGGGTATTATTACCTGCACCACCGCGTAGCAGGTCGTTGCCACTTTTGCCGTCGATGCGGTCATCACCCCCCTGACCATTAATGACATCATCTGAGTTGTCAAAGCCATTGACATTATTGTTCAGGTCATTGAGAAAGGTAACTGTGTTTTTGTTGAATATGCTGCTTTGGGTGGAGTTGGCATTAAAGACATCAAAGCTGTCACGAATGTAGGTTTGCCCATCAAATAGGATATTGCCGATGGTGGAGAGGTTATCTAGGTTTTCCAGGGGGAAGTTTTGCAGGATAACTTTGTCATCAGCCACCCCTTCAAAACTGAGTTCCAGATTATTACCATTCTGGGTGAGTAGCAGATTTCGGGGTGTCAATGCAGCACCTTGGAATTTCAGGGTATCCAATTCGCCAATGATTGCTGCCGAGGAATTTGAGCCTTTACCTAGTCCACCGAAATCGGTGATGGTATCAACACCGTCACCTAAATTGTAAGCAAATTTATCTTTGCCACCGCCACCAGTTAGGATGTCGTTGTCTTGATTACCTGTAATGGTATCGTTCCCGGCTTGAGCGTTAATTATGTCAGGATAGTTGTTGCCCACCAGATTATCAGCGCCATTGGTTCCATTCAGCCCGTTGAACTCTAATGCACCAATATCAACTGTACCCTCAGATATTCTGTCAAATCCAGCGCCGCGTTGATCAGTGGTGATGCCTGCTGGAATCAGAGCATTATTACCTGCGTTAATGGCAGGACTATCGCCAATTAAGGCATTAGTCAAGGTTGCACCACCGTTATTTTGCAGGGGGCTGAGTTGGGGATCAATGGGGTTGGCGCTGGTGCCGACGAGGGTGCTGGTGGTAAAGCTTGTGCTACCTGTGCTGTCGCCAATCAAGTTGTTGCCGTCGTCGGTGAAGTCGCCGGAAACGTCAGAATTGATGTCACCGCCGTAGATATCCCTGTTATTAAAGTTGCCTGCAATGATTGTGTTCCCAACGATGACAGTGCCGCCAGCAAAAACACCTCCACCAGTGCCGACTCCCCAGTTGTAAAGGTATTCTGCGGTGTTATTGGTAATCGTGGTGCTGTTCAGATTGAGGATGCCTGAGCTAGAGATACCGCCACCGTTCCCTCCGCTGGCCCTATTGCCAGAGATAGTACTGTTGGTGATGTTAAAGATGCTTGAGTTAGAGATGCCACCTCCGGAGAGTGCTTGATTACCAGAGATAGTGCTATTAGTCAAGCTGATGCTGCCAGAGCCAGAGTTAAAGATGCCGCCGCCATAGGACGGGTAAGGGTCAGGGCCATAACGATTAAGACCACTGGCGTAAGCCCGATTACCAGAGACAGTGCTTCCTGTCAGGGTGACAGTACCTATATTAAATATGCCACCACCGCTGGCAGAGGAGTAACTGGTAGATGCACTATTGCCAGAGACAATGCTGTTACTAAGGCTGAGGTTGCCTTTGTTAAATATGCCTCCGCCTAATGATGACCCCTTATTATTAGAGACAGTGCTTCCCGTCAAGCTGAGAGTACCTTTGTTAAAGATGCCACCTACTGTCCCCCTATTATCAGAGACAGTGCTTTGCGTCAAGTTGAGGCTAGTATTGTTATTAAGCAAAATACCGCCAAAGGGATCGTTAGCATTAGCAATTTTCAAGCCATCAATGCTTGCATCTGTAAGAGTCCCTGATATCTCGAATACGCTTGAGGCATTATTTCCGCTGACGGTGAGGTTTGATGCTCCAGTCCCCAAAAGGGTAATATCATCGGTAATCGTCAATTTACCAGAGGTGAGGGTGATGATATCTGGAGTGGCATCACTAAATACGCCCGCAAAGGTAATCGTATCTGCCCCAGCAAAGGCATTGGCATTGAGGATAGCCTGTCGCAACGACCTGTCTCCAGAATCGTTGGTATTAGTGACTACGAAATCATTGGCTGCGATCGCTGCTGTGGCAGTATAATTCACATTATCGATTTGGTAAGCTGAATTTGCTGCCAAGCTGAGGGTAAGATTTTCTGCCGCTTCTGCCTGAATATCATTGACAGATGTCAGGGTGATATCCACATAGCTTTGCCCATCAGCAATCACGATACTGTTGCCGCTGACAGGGTTGCCACTCACGCTTAAGTTGTAGTCTGCGATACTCGCATTGCCATTGGTAGAAAAGTTGACTGTTAATGCCCCACAGCTGTTACTGCGACTGATGCGGTAGGTTCCAGTATTCCCACTGTTCTCATCGGCAGTGTTATCAGTTGCGATGATGCTGATAGTGGGAACGAGGGGATCAGTATTATCAGGTGGCGTAATTATAGTAGGCTGGACTTCATAAGAACCAATATCAACTGTAACGCCGGATATCCTGTCAAATCCAGCGCCCCTTTCATCGGTGGTGACACCAGCAGGAACTAAGGAATTATTGCCGACATTAATAGCGGGGCTATCTGCAAGTAAGGCATGAGTAAAGGTTGCACCACCGTTATTTTGCAGTGATCCCAGAAGAGGATCAATTGGGCTTTTGCTTGTGCCAACAAGCGTGCTGGTGGTAAATTCAGTAGTACCAGTATTATCCCCAATCAAGTTATAGCCAAAGTCAGTGACGCTACCGGACACATCAGGTTGTATATCACCGGAAGTGGAGTTATCAAAGTTGCCTGCTATGATGGTGTTACTAACATTCATCGGGTTACCATAACTGGCAACACCCCCACCGTTGCCAACACCATTGCCATCTGAGTCGGCTATGTTGTCAGTAATTGTGGTGTTAATCAGAGTGAGGTTGTCGTTTCTCACGTAGCTGCTAGCATTAAAGATGCCACCACCTTCGTTATTGGCCGTATTGCCAGAGATGGTGCTGTTAGTTAGAGTAGCTGAACCGCCACTATAGCCACCATCATCTCCGTTAACGATGCCACCACCGTAGTAGTTTGCTGTATTGCTAGAGACAGTACTTGCCGTTAGGCTGAAAGTACCGCCCTTATTGTATATGCCGCCACCGTAGTTTGCCGTATTGCCAGAGACAGTACTTGCCGTTAGGCTGAGAGTACCGACGTTCGCATTAGAACTGTCATTATAGATGCCGCCGCCGAAGTCCCCCGTATTGCCAAAGACACTACTTCCCGTTAGGCTAAGGATGCCACCGTTATAGATTCCGCCTTTCGTATTGCTAAAGACACTACTTCTCCTTAGACTGAGGATGCCATAATTAGAGATGCCGGTTTCCTCTGTATTGCCAGAAACACTGCTTCTTGTCAGGCTGAGGATAGAATTTAAATTGATTTTAATACCGCCACTAGCGATCGCCAAATCATCAATACTGACATCTCTCCCTACTCCCGATATCTCGAACACCTTGGAAGCATTATTTCCATTCACGGTGAGGTTCGATGCCCCAGTGCCCAAGATGGTCAGATCATCGGTAATCGTTAGTTGCCCAGAGGTGAGGGTAATGATATCTGGTGTTGTATCGTTGAACACTCCCCCAAAGGTAATGGTGTCATCCCCAGCAGTAGCATTGGCTAAGTTAATTGCTTCCCGGAGAGTAGTGATGCCGTTGTTCGCATTACCATCATCTGTGTCTCCACTATTATTCACCGTGAACGTTGCTAGTACTCCTGGGTAAGCTTCTCGCGTCGTTTCTGCAAACGCAAGATTTACTGACATCTCAGCGGTGTGAACTTCTAACTCCCAGTTACCGCCTAATGCTGCATTGCCTATCCGCTGACGCGAAGCAGCAATATTTGCTCCTGTGAGTTGGTGCAGTTTGGCAATAAATTCTGCCCCCAGATCACCGTCAGCTACGTTGCAACCATAGATGAGTAAGTTGGCTACAGATTTTGTAGCGGATGTCACCAATGGTTTATCGGTTTTGGAGGAGGCGGAAAATATCTTCTGCCATTGTTGCAGTTGCTGGCTATGGTATTCGAGGGTATCGAGTCCCAAGTGAGTATTGCCCAGTTGCAAGCTACCGGGGGCACCGTGGCAAACTATGTGAATGCTGCTAAGATTCTGGTCAGCACGAGTTGCCAAAATCTCCGTAATTTGCTCAACACCGTTTTGTGTAGAGTCAACAAAGAGTACTTCGGTGTCGGGGATAACACCGTTAACTAAACTTTGATAGTCTTCAACCGCCGTGTCGATGAAGACGAGGCTATGCGTATATGAGGTGGTAATTATGGAATTTAATTGGAAGTGTGGAGTGTGTAACGTTGCCATTTTGTTACTTCAAACTAAGGTTAAGAGTTGATCTAAACCTGACTGAAGCTTTGTCATAACCGGGTTTTCACACAACTTTTAACAGTAATAATGAACTATTTATTACTATTAATTTCCTTCTTTCTTATCGTCACCTAAGTTGCGGTTTTTGTAAAGCCAGAAAAGGATGTAATTTGACTAAATTGCTAAAGTTCCTTCTAGTGCCGCTGAGTTCCCTCAAAAGATGGTAAGCATAGCTTGCTTCAACCTAAGAAGACTCGGAACTGAAAAAGGCTTTGGCACTCGCTGTGTTGAATCGTATCCATATTTGTAGACTACGATGCTAGGGTATTGGCTCATGCTGGTCGTAGCTATTGGGGAATCGGAAATAAAGCTGTAACGGCTCAAGTAGCAGATTTGGTCTTCCGAATTTTGGAGTTTTACCCCGATTTATCGAGCCGTTACTGAATAAGTCTTTAAGCTAAGTAACTGGTTATAAGCGCTCTTAGTCAGTAGCAAGTGGTCAATTTTACGTACTACTGACTACTCTTGAGTTGTCGCTGAAGACCTCAATAATTATATTGATTTACACCCAGTTACTTATCTCGATTTTTTATACATATCTCAAAAATTATGCGAATCATACATATTTTGAACCACGTTCAAGAAATAGGTAACGGTATTGTGAATGTGGCTGTGGATCTGGCTTGTTTACAAGCAAAATCTGGTCATGAGGTAGCGGTTATTTCTGCTAGTGGTGAATATGAGAAATTACTAAATACATATGGTGTCAAACACTACCAACTAGACCAAACTAGGAAACCGATAAGTATTATCAAAGCAGCTCGGCGTTACCGAGCGATCGCAGCAGAATTTCAGCCGGATATTGTTCATGCACATATGATGACGGGAGTTATACTAGCACGCATTTTTAAAGGGCATAAATATGCTTTAGTTTCTACAGTCCACAACGAATTTCAGCGTTCTAGCCTGCTGATGGGTTTAGCTGACAGGGTAATTGCCGTTAGCAAAGCTGTACGAATATCTATGGCAAGGCGCGGTATTTCAGAAAATAAGTTGCGGGTAGTATGTAACGGAACTTTGGGTAGTCCCCGCACCCGACAAATACAAGATTATCAACCTTTAGCGTTACAACGTCCAGCGATCGCTACCGTAGCCGGGATGTATCAACGCAAGGGAATTGCTGAGTTAATCGCTGCCTTTGAACAAATTGCCTCAGATTTTCCCCAAGCGCACCTTTATTTGGTAGGAAATGGCCCTGATAAACAGCTATTTGAGGCACAGGCACAAGCAACTTCTGTAAAAGAACGCATTCATTTTGAAGGCTTCCAGCCGGAACCTCAACGCTATCTCATCTCTTGTGACATATTTGTGTTGGCTTCTCACCGTGACCCTTGCCCCCTGGTACTTTCCGAAGCTAGGGAAGCTGGAACTGCGATCATTGGCACTCAGGTAGACGGGATTCCTGAAGCTTTGGACAATGGGCAAGCAGGTCTTTTAGTCCCAGCAAAAGATAGCAATGCTTTGGCTGGGGTTTTAGTGCAATTACTGAGCAATGCCGATATGTTGCATGAGTGGAAACAGCGGGCAAATCAAAACCTACAGTGGCTGAGTGTTGCCCGCGTCCATCAGGAAACACTGGCAGTGTATCGTGAATTAATTACAGAGTGAGGGCATTGGGCATTGGTGATTGTCAGTTATGTTTTACTAGTCTTCAGTCCCCCGTAACAGTGTTAACAGTGCAGCGATCGCTTTAGTTTTAAAGCTACGCCTAAAGCGCCAAAGAGCAGTACACTCAAAACGCTAGTTGATTCAGGAACAGCGGTATAATAACTAGCCACTCTGATCGGCCCATCTTTATCCGCTTTCTCTGGTGGCACTGATGGAATGATTCCAGCACCTGGCGCTAGATTAGGTAGGGTAGCGAATGGATTGTAAAACAGGGTTCCGTTTGGGATTACGCCACCACTAAAAGTGATGATGTTATCTTTGACAGTAATGTCTGTAAAAATATTCTTTAGTTCAGGGTTATTGGAGTAACCAATCTTGCCATCTCCATTAACATCTCCCCACTGCACTGGTTCATTATCAAATGGTGGAGTAGAATTCTGATTACTATAGGACAGCGTTTTTAAATCAAAGACCAAGCTATTTATATCGTACCCGGTGGCATTGAGAAAGTTATTAGCTACATCTGGGACACCATATTCTACTATTTGTCCTGGTTGATATTCTGGCCCAAGGGTTCTTGGCTTTTTCGTGTCGAGTATATCTTGATTTTTAGTCGTCACAATCGGTTCTACCAAGATGAAGGCTCTGGCTGGTGTCAAAGATAAAAAACTAATTCCTGCTGCTCCTAGAACAGACAAGGCTATTTTGGTTGCTATTGTAGTCATATTTGTGTCCTCTTCATATTGATTGAGAGAATGCGATACCGCATAGGTTAAATCAAACAGCAAAACTCACTTTGAAACTGCTATCTACCTGCTGGATAAATAGTGGTTAATATGTGCCTGTTTACTGAGTTTAGATTTACTCATAGGTTGATTTATAAAGCAATTCTTGTAATGCTTTATCACGATAACTAGTAATTTCACGCAATCTTTATAAAAAGTCTAAATTAGAAGTTATAGGTTGACAAATTTGGCAATATGTGAGTTGAGAAAATTGATTTAGCTCCTCAGTGTATAGGCATACGATAAAGCGAAATGGGGAACTGATGAAAAAGAGAATTTATTTTACAACTATTGCAGCGATCGCGGTCTTTGGGGCTGGTCTAGTTACTGGAAACAATAGAACCAATTCCTTTGCACAAAGTACCGAAAAAGTATCTGCAAATATTGAAATTGTTGAGGGTTTGACAGTTACAAGAACAGAGGGGAGTATTATTGTACCAAAAGATGTAGAGGATTTAATTGCAAAATCAGATATTATCGCTATTGGAAAACCAACACAATCGATCACGGAAAGTACACCTTTGATTCAACGTGATTTTGAGGGTTACGTTACTGAAGCGATCTCCCAAACTGAATTTCAAGTACAACGTGTGCTGAAAGGTGCGTCATATTCTGACACGCTATTGATCGGACAACAAGCAGCTATAGTTGCAGACAGAATCACCGCTAAAAGCTCCCTTCAGGTACTTGACGATTACCAACCGCTAGTCAAAAATGCGAAATACATTCTTTTCCTTAAGAAAGGTTTGAATGGTAGTCCATTGCATTTTCCTGTAGGGGTTTATTACGGTAAATTCAATATTGATGGCACAGACCAAGCTGAAAATAAAATAGAAAATTCAGATTTTAAGTTGATACGAAAGAACGTGATTGAGAGATTTAAGGAGATTATAGACCAGACATTAGCTAGTTAACGACGCTACAAGCTTTACTTTAAAGTAAGTAAACGGCTTGGCATTGTTTAATAACTATAGGACTTACGCAATAACTCTCTGAAACCTTATTCCTTTGTGTCCTTTGCGTCCTTTGCGGTTCGTTTTTTCATGATTTTGCGTAAGTCCTGAACTATTTTAAATAAGGTGTTCTTCCTTCTCCCCCTTTCCCTACCTACGTGTACACAGAGTTTATGCGAATAGCCCAAAGAAACCTCACCCTGGTTATGCTACGCGAAACCTGTCCCTCTCCTTAGTAAGGAGAGGGATGTCCGTCAGGACAGGGTGAGGTTTTTGTTTTGAGTAATTGATAAACTCTGTACACTGTTTTGCGTTAATCCCTATCAGGGATTCAAATAAATTTTTTCGTAAATCTACGTAACCGGATAAACACTGGCTTCGCCCAATTCCCACCTAGCAAATCGTGCAGCAGGATATAAAAACAGGGGATGATAAATAATGTCAGCATTGTTGCGATCGCCATCCCGAAGAAAACTACAATTCCTAAAGGCTGCAAAAATTCAGAACCTTCGCCAATGCCCAACGCTAAAGGAAACAGTCCCAAGATAGTGGTGACTGTGGTCATGATAATTGGGCGCAAGCGTTGAGGAGCAGCTTTCATGATCGCAATTTGGCGAGTACAACCTTCTTCTTCCCGAATTTGGTTTGCCAGTTCTACCATTAGAATCCCTGCGTTCACGACAATTCCCACCAGCAGCACGACACCAACAATTACAGTTGCGCCAATTGCAGTTTTGGTAATGTAAAGTCCAAAAATTCCCCCAGCTAACGCCAGTGGTACGGTGAACATAATTACCAATGGGTCAATCAGCGAATTGTATTGCACCGCCATAACTACAAAGATTAAAAACGTTGCCAACGCCCCCAAAGTTTTTAAAGCATCCTGAAGTTGCTGATTAGTTTCTTGGGCAGAACTAGGCACAATTGAAACGCCATCAGGTAAGTCTACATCCTTGAGTACCTCGTTGACTTCTGCGATCGCTTCACCAAGACTAGCTCCCTCACTGAGATTACCTGCCACAATAAAAGCTTGGCGCTGATTAATCCGTTGCACCTCACCAGGTGCTTGACCTTCTTGAATCTTCGCCACATCTGAAAGGCGGATTAGTTGATTGTTTTCTGTAAATAGCGGTAATTGCTCTAGCTGGGAAGGACGCTGGATGGCTTGTTTATTTAGCTGCACCCGCACGTCAACTAAACGATTACCGCGTTGAATTTGCGTAGGAACTGAACCTTCAATTGCTGTTTGAACTGTTGCACCAATTTGCCCGGCGCTCAACCCTAAAGCCGAAACCCTTTCCCAGTCGGGGCGAATTTGGATTTCCGGTTGTCGGGGGTCGGCATCTGGTCGGAATGTCGCTAATTTTGCCCTTTCTTGTAATGCTTGCAGTACTTGAGCGCCTGCTTGCGTTAAGTTTTCTTCGTTCTCACCTTGCAGAACCACGTCAACTTCTGACCCTTGCACTGGAGAATTACTCAAGATTAAACCCCGCACCTGACCAGGATTGAGGCGTAGCAGAATTCCTGCTAAGTTGAGTTTGTTAAATTCTTGAGTTACTTTTTTGACGAAAGCTTCGACATCTGTGCCTGGTTTCAGATTGATGGTACTACTGGCACGTAAAGGATTTTCTGTAGTACTGCTGCCAAATAAATTACCACCCACAGTTGTGAAAGCAGACTCGGTTTCTGGTTGTTTGAGCAAAATGTCATCGACAATTTGCATAACTTTTTCAGAAGTTGCTAAAGGTGTACCGGGCGGAAACTGCGCTCTCAAGGTAGCTTGACCAGTACTGATGCGGGGTAAAATTTCTTGGGGAATTTGACCAAACATAAAGAAGCTACTGCCGCCTAAAATTAGCAAAGCAGCAGTTACTACGAGGAGCCGATAGCGTAAAACTTTGGTTAAGAAGTTACCGTATCCCCGCGTAGCGTCTTCAAATCGGTGATTAAACTGTCTAAGCAGCCAAAATTCACTAATCCGACTAGACCAGGGAATTCCTAAAAGTCGAGAAGACAGCATCGGCACTACTGTAATCGCAACCACAAGCGATGCTGCGACTGCGAAGCTAATTGTCAAAATCAGTTCATTAAATAGCAGTGCAATAAAGCCGCCAATTAAGAGGAATGGCACTACAGAAACTAAGTTGGCACCTGTAGCAGCAACTAAAGCAGATTCTACTTCTTGGGAAGCAGTAGTCGCACTGTCTATAAAGAATTTGGAATTTCTCCCCTTCTTTTCTGCTCCTCTGCCCCCCTGCTCCCCTGCCTCCATCTCTCTTTGATTGGGAGTCATCCCCGCTTTTTCGGAAATGTTCTCCAAGATCACAACCGATGTATCAATTGCTTGACCGACTCCTAATGTCAGACCTGCCAAACTAAAAACATTCAAAGTCAAGCCAAATATTCTCATTAAAGCGATCGCCGCCAGAGTACACAGCGGAATCGTCAAACTGATAATGAATGTTTGCCTGAATGATCCCAAAAATAACAACACAGCTGCTGCTGCTAACAATGCCCCTGAAATCCCCGAAAAGATGACATCATTTAAAGAATTGCGGATGAAGACAGATTCATCTGTGGTGGGACTTAAAGTCATGTCTGCTGGAATTAAACCCGATTGTCGTAATTGTTCAATTCGCCGCTTAACAGCATCTACAACTGTGATTGTGTTGGCTTCAGGCTGCTTTTGGACTGAAAATTTCACCGCAGGCTGACGATTCAGATAAACAAATACTCGCTGTTCTTCTGTATCGTCAATTACCTCAGCAAAGTCTCGCAAATAAACGCGGCGGGAAGGTGCAGGGGTAGTGGTAGTGGTAGTGGTATTAGTGGTATTACTGGTATTAGCACTAGCAGGAGAAGAAACTTCCAAGGAAAGGTTTTCAATTTCCTTGGCATTTTGGAAACGTCCTACAATCCGAGTCAATGGCTCAGAATTTTGTCCCAGAATCCGACCACCAGAAGTATCTTGGTTACGGGCTGTTAATTCATTTAATACATCATTTAACCCGACACCCAAAGCTTGCAATCGGTTTAAGTCAACAAGCACTCGTACTTCTTCCTCAGCGCCACCAGATACATCAACTGAGGCGACCCCTGGCACAACACTGAGTTCACGCGTTAACTCTTCATCAGCAAATACGCGTAACTCTTTACCTGGCAATGAAGCAGAGGTCAGCGCCAATTCATAAACCGGCAATTGGGAAGGATCAACTTTGAATAAGCGTGGCTCCTCTATCGTATCTGGTAGTTGTCCTCGATTTCGGTTAAAAGCAGCAGTTGCATCGTTTAGAGCTTGGTCAATATCGCCCCCTGGTTGGAAGTATAAATCGAGGCTTACCTGTCCTTCGCGGGTGCGGGAGAAAACTTGCACTACATTCTCGGTTGCAGCTAAAGCTTCTTCCAAGGGTCTGGTGATTTCATCTACTGCTACTTCTGGTGAAATACCAGGGGCTTCTAGCCGAACGCCAATTCGAGGATAAGTAATTGACGGTAGCAGATCGACTTGGATAGTTGTGAGAAAAAATACCCCAATGACAATTACTGCCACGGTAAGCATGAGTGTGCCAATGTGTTGGCGGATAGCGATCGCACTAAGGCTAAATCCGCCATTGCCATTATTATTATTATTTACCTGTTGCATGATCCTAAGTGATAAGTGCTAAGTGCTGACTACTGAGTACTTTTTTCATTAGTATGGTGGTTATTGCTCACCCTACTATTGCTTTTCTGAAAGAATTGAAAGACTTACAGTGTCACCTTCTTTTAACGGCTTACCACTACGAACAACATAGCGTTCTCCCGCTTGCAAACCGGATAAAATTTCCACTCTCCCATCAGCCCTTTTTCCCAACATTACGGTTCGTGCTGTTACCTGCGTTTTGCCTTCTGTGTCTTTGACGACAAATATTGCTCCACTTTGGTCTTGTGACTTTGCCTCTGTTATTCCAGATGTGTTAGATGGAGAAGAGTCCTGCCTTACATTTGTTTGCGTCTCCCCTGTACCCTTGGAGTTCTTACTGCCTGCTTTCTGAATAGCTGTTTGCGGCACTATAACCCGTTGTTGTGTCTGGTTTTCAAAATTGACTCGCGCCAGCAGTCCACTGCCAATCTTGCCTTGAGTGTTGGGAATCACTACCTCTACAGGTATCAAGCGAGCTGTGGCATCGGCTGCTGGAGAAATGCGCGTAACTTTGCCAATTAATGCTTGATCCGGGAAGGCATCTAAGCGTACTTGTACAGACTGTCCAACTTGAATTTGTGCCAGTTCTAATTCCGAAACTTGGACGACGACTTTAACACGGTTAAAATCGCCAATTTTTAAGACTTCATTACCTGCTTGCAGAAGATTGCCGGGTTCTGTCACCTTTTGTGTGACTACGCCAGTGATGGGGGATGTGAGTTGAGCGTAAGACCTGCGTTCTTTGGTTTGGGCAACTAATGCCTGTTGGGCCAATACTCTGCCTTGAGCAGCAGCGACGGCTTGCTGTTCTGTACGGACTTGTTCTTGAGCTGCCCGCAGCGCCTGGGCGGCTGTTTGCGCCTGGGTACGTGCCCGTTGAGCGACTTGTTCAGCGATCGCTCCAGCTTTGAATAGATTTTGTTGGCGTTGTGAGTCTGCCTGAGCTTGTACCACTTCTAGCCGTGCCCGTTCAACGTTTGCACGGGCATTGCTTACCTGATTGGTAGCCCTAGCTACTTCTGATTTCAGGGCTGCTAGTTCTGCTTCTGCTTGCTTTAATTCGGTCAAAAGTATGGCCTCATCTAACTGCCCGATGTTTTGTCCAAGCTTTACCGGATCGCCCACATCTAAGTTCAAAGCCAATAACCGGGCTTCCACCTGCGATCGCACTGATACAATCCGAAAGGGTGTTGTATTACCTGTATATTCTGGTTGTTTTTGCAGCAAATCAGTTCGAGCGATCGCCACATCTACAGCTGTTGCACTACCACCACGTTGTCCACTACCAGGACTTTGAGATTCTGCATCAGCCGATTCCTTGGGCAGTGATCCGCAAGCCATCAGCAGTCCTACGCCCAGCAAACAGGGAATCAATAATATTGATGCAAAAGGAGAAGACACCTTTGTGTGAACGCTACTCTTTACATCTGCGACAGCCAGATCAGTCTTCACAACTGAATCTAACAGGGTATTAATTACCTGGTTAGCGGCTGCGAAAGGTGAGATTTTCGCCTGCTTTTGCGGCTTATTTCTGTCCAAAATCATTTAGTTTTCTCCTATTTGGGGAGCTTTTGGGATTAAACAGCCGTGCATTACCAAGTAATTTTGAGACATTATGACCAATGAAAAGCGGCGAGAGTCAATTAACTATCTTCTTGCAGAATTATGTATCAAAAATTACTTTTTATCGCAAAAAATTCTCACCACTTTAACTCATTACATCGAGGAGGCAATTTTTTCGCTGACGATGCAATTATTAATTTAGTATAAATACTTTTAAATTTATTGCAATCTGCCCTTAGTAGAAGACTTGCGTTTCCTGAAGATATCGCACTTTCACGCCCCTACTTCTAAAATGGGCAGTATCAAATAACTATATTTGTGCTTACATACCAAAACTTAACTATAGCAAAATGCCTAGTAATTTTTACGGTTAATTAGATATATTAAGAATAGTAAAGATAAATTGCTTTTATTGACGCTGTAATATTTCGATCAAGCAATTGCATATACAGCAAAGAAAAGACCGATATCTACTACAGCCACAAATCTTAAATGAGGAAAGTTACGAGTGACATCATTATTAAAAATTGTCCAAACTACAGATGAATCCCAGATTTCGGAATTTTTCCAGGAATCAGCGGGTAAGTGGCGATCGCAACGACGCTATTACACCCTACCTCAGGGAGAAACCAAGGAGATGGAGAGTATAGTTACGATCAATTTTCTAGAGCAGGGCTGTGATGAATTGCAAAACCTAGCTCAGATACATGATTTGCCTGATACAGTCAGTTTGATCTGTGGTGCAGCAGTTACATGGGAAAGTACTGATGTGGCCAAGGCCAGGAAAGAGTCGCAAGGTTCAACGATATTTGGGGCTATGGGAAACATTTTGTATCGCGATCGCGGTTTTGCCATATCCAAACCAGTCACCGCCCAGTATTATTTCTCCAACCCGAAAACACTGTGTTTGCGAACTGAATACAACGGTTCAGTGTTTGAAGAAGAGTTAAAGCTAATTGGCAGCAAATACCGCACCAGACAGACCATCATCTCGCGTGCTGGTGAACAGTTGATGATTGGTCAATATTTAGAAAAGAGAGTGGAGGATTAGTTTATCGGGTGGGTATGGCTGGCAGCTATAGCTTCACCCGTTTTGGTAGTACCCAGCACTTAACTATTAACTGCTATATAACTTTTTATAACATTTTGTCAAACTTTACTCTAGAAAATTAGTTGCCATGTCATCATGGGAAGTGAAATGAGAATTAATTCGGCGACAGTGTTTGTTTTTAGTATTGACAGGCTTTTTCCTCTTGGTATTACAGACTTCTCTCCGAAATCTAAATCTCTACAAACTTATGATTTTGGAGACATTTAATGTCAATTTACGTTGGTAACCTCTCCTATGAAGTTACACAAGATGCGCTGAGTGCTGTTTTTGCAGAATATGGTGCTGTAAAGCGTGTTCAGTTGCCTACTGACCGTGAAACAGGTCGTTTACGCGGCTTTGCTTTCGTGGAAATGAGTTCAGAAGATGAAGAAACAAAAGCTATTGAAGCTCTTGATGGGGCTGAATGGCTGGGTCGTGACCTGAAAGTAAATAAGGCCAAGCCCAGAGAAGACCGAGGTGGTTCCTTCGGTGGTGGTGGTAATCGTGGTGGCGGTGGTGGCGGCGGCGGCTACAACCGTGGTCGCTACTAAGCTAAATAGGCGAAAGCAACTTAGTTGAATCTAGAAAAGGCTCAGGCAGCAATGCTTGAGCCTTTTCTATGCAAAAACTTGAACTATGAATAATTTCGGATAGTTGCTAATCAGAACCGCACCTATGATTCTCTAAAAAAACTTTAGCGGGTTTTGGAGTGTATGCCGGCGAAGCCCCAAGTTTTGCCTCACGGGGTAAATATATGTCCTTTAGTGTCCGTTGCAGTTAATGTTGATTGGACACACTAATGCACGCTCGGAGAATTGAATGCGCTTTGGTTTTTTTACTTTATGTGTTCTGGCACTAGCGACAACTTCTGGGCACGCGGCTCAGTCTCCCAAGATCCCAGTACTGGTGATGACCAGCCCAGATTCAGCTGATGCCAACTACGAAGATAAATGCAGCAACGGCGGCAACCTTGACCAGTTTAATCGCGATAAGTTTCTTTTACTTATGCTTGCTGATAAAAAATCAAAGCTATCTCAACTGAAAGTAGCTCTCCTCAATGAAATTAAACAAAGTGGTGATGAGCCACGAGGCGAGGGTGTCCATATTGGTGAATGGAATCAAACCTTCCATGACCGAAGTGGTTGTGGCACAAACACTAACAGTTACTCAGCATTTGTTGTCACCGTTACTGGTGGAAATGCAAACCATACGGTCGTGAAATACCTAGTCACGATTGATGACGACGATACCTCCGGCAAAAGAACCCTCAAAATCCGCGACATCCGCCCAATTAACCTACGAAATGATAACTGACCGTTTATGCGGTCATAGAGGACGGATTTAACAATTCCGTACTTATCAGGAAGTTGGGCTAATTAATAATGAGTTGCCGACTTGCGATGATGCACGGCTGTAACACCATCTTGATTTAGCACTTTACCACTCTCAACGGTTGCATAAACCAACCAATGATCGCCAGATTCCATCCGGTTTTGTACGGAACATTCTAGATATGCTAATGCATCGGTAAGTATGGGAGAACCGCTTTCAGTTTCTTGGGTGGCAACATCTGCAAATCGGTCTTGTGCTGGGCCAAAGGGTTTGAGGAAGTGCTTCATCAACCCCAAGTGATTACCTTCTTTGAGGATATTGAGGACAAATTTATTGCCGGAGTGTGTCAGTGTTTCTACTGCGCGGTCTTTAGCTACAGCTATGGTTAAACCAGGGGGACTAAAGCTGGCTTGAGCCACCCAAGAGGCTAACATGGCACTGGAGCGATCGCCTTCTTTTGCTGTGAGAACACAAAGAGAACCGACAATCCGACCAACTGCTTGTTCTACACTTGTTGCTGGTTGCCTTGGCGATCGCACTTTTCTAGCTTTTTTCAGTGCTTGAGCAAAATCGGTTCCAGCTTCTTCACACAATTGTAAGGTGGCATCGTTGGGTTTGAATTTTACGCGGATGGTGTCAAAACCAAACCGATAGCCAGCATCTTTCAATTTACCTTCGATTAAATCAACCGCTTCCCCACTCCAGCCAAACGAACCAAAAACACCAGCGAGTTTATTGTTAGTAGCAGTGGATAGCACAATTCCTAAAGCTGTTTGCACGGGTGTGGGTGCATGACCGCCGAGGGTAGGAGAACCCATGATGAAACCACCCGCTTTTTCCACAGCAGCCCGAATTTCTTCTGGTTCAGTAAATTCGCAGTTAATCGATTCTACAGCAACGCCAGCTTTTGTGATCCCACGAGCGATCGCTTGGGCTAATGTGGCTGTATTCCCGTAAGCTGATGCATAAATCAACGCTACTGTCAAGTCAGCAGATGTTTGCTGTTGACTCCATTCCCGATAAGCTTTGGTCAGGTCGATTAAGCCATAGCGCACCAAAGGCCCGTGTCCATTGGCATACATTCGCACGGGAAAATCGGCAAGTTTATCCAGCGCTGTTTCAACTTGACGGGCATGGGGAGCCATCAGGCAATCAAAATAATAGCGCCGATCTTCGTTATATATTTCCCAACCTTCATCAAATACCTGGTCACCGCAAACATGCGCCCCAAATAATTTATCTGTGTAGAGAATTTCTGTTTGCGGGTCGTAGGTGCAAAGTTGATCTGCATAGCGGGGATTGGGGGTAGGAATAAATTGTAAATTATGCCCATTGCCCAAATCTAGAGTTTCTTCGCCTCGCATGACAAGAATTTGCAAATCTGGATTTTCCAGCGCCCCACGTAAATTTTTTGCCCCCGGATTAGAACAAACAAAAGTGATTTGCGGGGCAATTTCCAACAAAGCTTTTAAAGTCGCAGCGCGGTTGGGGTTGACATGTCCCAAAATTACATAATCTAACTCTTCGACATGGAAACGCTGCTGTAAAGCTTCTAAATAAATTTGCGTAAACGTTTCCCCTGGAGGGTCAATGATAGCAGTTTTCTCGCTTTCTATTAAATAAGAATTGGCAGTTGTACCCTTAGCTAGAGCATATTCAATTTCAAATCTGAGCCTTGACCAACTGCGCGATCGCAATATTCTTGTATCTGTAGCTATTGGATAAACTTGAACGTCACGGGGTTTATTTGTTGACATGGCTGAAAGAATTTTAGATTTTAGATTTTAGATTTTGGATTGTTAATTAAACATCCAAATTCTGGATATTAAGTAGAGAGGGCCATCCTACACAAATGCTTTATTGAATGTTTATGGATTTGGGATTATTAATCTAAAATCCCAAATCCTAAATCCCAAATTAATAGTGGTTTCCGACTTTACGGTGATGCACAGCAGTCAAAGCATCTGGCTTAGAAACCCGTCCGGCGTAGACGGTGCTATATACTGCCCAATGGTCGCCGCAGTCCATTCTACTGACGACTTCGCACTCCATGTAGGCGAGGGCGTCGTTGAGGATGGGGGCACCATTTTCGGCTGGCTGGGTTCTCACACCTTCAAAGCGATCGGCACCAGGGGCGAACCGCTTCAAAAAGTGCTTCATTAGTGGTTGGAAATTACCTTGTTCTAAGATATTAAGAACAAAGCGATCGCCTACTTGCATGAGTGATTCAATTGCCCGATCTTTGGCTACTGCAATGGAAAATCCCAAGGGTTTGAAGCTGGCTTGATTCACCCAAGAGGCTAGCATGGCACTGGAAACATCACCTTTTTTAGCAGTGATAATATATAGTCCGCCGCTGAGTCTACCGAGTGCTTTATCCAAGTCAGCACTTAGAGATTTCATGACTTTGATACTGCGATCGCGTGTTACCCATTGACCTAAGTCTGTACCCGCTTCTTCACACAGCTTGTAGGTATTTTCTGTGGGTGTTTGTTTAATCCGAATTGCTGGAAAAACTGTTGTCAAACCCAAATTGCGGAATTTACTCACCAAAGGATCTATCGGCTCATCATCGCCACCGCCAGTTTCAAACACGCCGATGGCTTGCTTTTCTTTGGCAGATCCTAAAACTGTGCTGAGTGCAGCTTGGATGCTAGCAGCGCCAGAAGCCGGAGGTAGACCAACAACCAGTCCAGTACAGCGGCTAACTAGTTCCCGCAGTTCTTGTAAATCGACTTCAGATCCCAAATCGACAATTTCCACGGCGACACCAGTTTTACCGATACCGTTGGCAATTGCTTGCGCGAGGCGATCGCTATATCCGTATTCTGAAACGTAAAATATCCCAATTGTTGTTTCTGCCTTGGTTTGTGTTTGGCTCCAAGTGCGGTAACGTCCAGTTAGTTCCTCAACATTGTGGGATAATAATGGCCCGTGTCCTGTGGCAATCATCTTAATGGTTTTTAGTTCCGCCATCCGCTTCAGGGCAGATAAAACTGACCGGGCATTCGGCCCCATCAAGCAATCGTAGTAATAATGAAAGTCTTCTTCGATAGCCGCCAAGTTTTCATCAAAGGTACTATCTGAGCAATAGTGTAGCCCAAAGGCATCGCAGGTATAGAGAATTTTGGTTTTGTGGTCAAAGCTGAAAATAGTATCTGGCCAATGTAAATTTGGGGCAATCACGAATTCAAATTCATGACCATTGCCCAAATCTAAGCGATCGCCATTTTTCACAATCCGCCGTTTGAATGGCTGATGTACCAAATCCTCAAGAAACTGAATCGCCACCTTAGAGCCGACAACGGTAATTTCTGGAGCCATTTGCAGCAAATCTTTCACTAAGCCGCTGTGGTCTGGCTCGGTGTGGCTGATAATCAAATAATCAATCTCTGTTGGCTTGATTAGTCCGGTAAGCGTATCAAAGTATAGTTGACGAAACTTTTCGTGGGAGGTATCAACTAAGGCAGTCTGCTCCCCACGGATGATAAACGAGTTATAAGTAGTACCGTTTTGCAGACCAAACTCAATATCGAAGCGATCGCGATCCCAATCCAAAGAGCGAATAGCCGTCGTCTCTTGAGCGATTTCCACAGTCTGTATGGTGAGCCGTTTTTCAGTTTTTTCGGTGAGCGCTACCATAACTCCCCTCCTTGACAAATTGAGTATTTATTCCCCTAGTTTTATTGTTACATGCCTTGAATGTTAATTTTTATTAAAAAACCTATGACTGACTTAAAAAAGTTAAAACAGTGAAACCCTATAAGCACCCAGAACACACAAAGAATGTATGGCTAGCTTTGGAAATTGGGAATTCTCGGCTGCATTGGGCATTATTTCTAGGCGAGACACTTTCCTCAGCTTGGGATACCGACTATATACCTGAGTCTGTTATACAGCAGTTGGCTAAGTGTCAAACCCTGAATGATTTACTAGAGAAAATTTTGCCACCCGATCAGAGAACTGATGAACAACAAAGACATGCAGACAATTCCTTCCCCGCGTCACCGCCTCTCCTCCTCATAGCCTCTGTAGTTCCCAGCCAAACTGCTATTTGGCAAACTTATCCCAATGTTCGTGTTATTAGCTTAGACCAAGTACCACTCAAAGGTATGTATTCCACATTAGGAATTGATCGCGCTTTAGCTTTGTGGGGTGCGGGGAAAACTTGGGGTTTTCCAATGTTGGTGATTGATGCTGGGACAACACTGACTTTTACGGCTGCGGATGCTAATCAATGTCTGATTGGAGGTGCAATTCTGCCAGGAATAGGTTTGCAATTTGCGACTCTCGGTCAACAAACAGGACAATTACCATTAGTAGAAATGCAAAATTTTGCGTTTCTACCACCACATTTTGCACTTAATACTACAGAAGCAATTCAAAGTGGAGTAATTTACACATTAATAGCTGGAGTCAAAGATTTTATTGAGGCGTGGTGGCAATTATTTACTAATGGGAAGGTTGCGATTAAAGGGGGCGATCGCACTTTATTAGGAAATTATTTGCAAGTTTTATATCCTGAAATAGCAGCACCTTTAATTGTGGAACAAAATTTAATTCTTTGGGGAATGCGGGAAATAATAATGCTTGATGGGTAAGTCAACTGACCCAATTAAGTATTTTGCAGCACCAAAAAATTAAAATTTAGGTCTTGTTAAACAACACCGACAGTTAACAACGTTGCAGCTTACTTCATTACGATCGCAGGGGCGAGTAATTACAATGTTGGCAAACAGTTAAATATTGGTATTGAGTCACAAGATAACCAACATTCTTTTACAAACGGAACTTTTGTCGAGAATATCTGGACTAATCCTGTAGGTGGGTCAGAATTTAAGAATTACAGTGGAACTGCACCTGTAGCCGCAGAAAATAATAACCGTGGCTGGTATTCGCTTTGGTTTCCTATACAAAATGGGAACCCAAACACTATTCAATTGTTACGTCCTTAAGAGATTGTAATTAACAGAGTAAAAGATGAAAAAGCTTTTGTTTTTATGTATTTTGGCGATTGGTATCACAATTCCAACGACATCATTATTAACGCAAAATTCAGTAGATAACCCAGATAACAGTGATCCTCCGGGATTGAGAAGACCCCCTGAATTAAACCACCCTATTATTCCTGAGCCACCGTCACCAACAACGCCGACAGAATATCTTTACCCAGATAACAGCGCAAAACCCGTTTTGCAGATGATTACAAAAGAACGTGCAATTGGACAATTACGACAAGGTTTGAATCTCAAAAATGCACGGCTTGTAACTTACGCCGATTACATCAAATTTAAAAGTAAACTTGGCGGCGATAGCATCGAAAACGCTCAAGTACTGTTTAATTAATATAAATAAACGTTTTTTTATAGATATAAGTTTTCTGAACCCGCTTGACTCTAATTAGTAGTTCCCTTTAATAAAATCTCGAATCTCGATCGCCACGACTCCAGCACAAGATTCTGGTAAATCGTTTCCGGCATGGGTAATCATTTTCAACTCGACTTTTGGCATTAGTTGAGCATAAACCCGGCTCTTGGCTAAAGCATCTAGTGTATCTTGGCCACCTTGTAAAATAAAAACTGGGACATCGATCATGTAAAGTCGCTTTTGCACTAATTCCGCTTCAATTTCTGCTTGTCGCCGTTTGAAAAGTAACTGGCAACCTATAGGATACGGCAATAGCGCTTGACGCAGCTCCAAGTCTTGGGCAATTTTTTCATGCCAACCTAAGATTTTAGTCAAAGGAGTGAGCGATCGCAACAATTTAACTATTAATGGTGGATAGTTGAGTAATCGCCGCATCTTTTGATAATGCTGTTCTTGCCCTACTATTTCTACGCCCTCTGGTGCTAGCAGTACCAAACCATTAACTTTCTCTGGATACTTTAAAGCATAGCTAGCAGCAATCCAACCCCCAAGAGAATGCCCTACTAAATACACCTTTTCTAGCTTGACAGCTTGCACAAATTCAGCTAAACATTCCACTTGTAAATCTATCGAATGGTGGATATTAGGATTCTCTGACTCACCAAACCCTAACAAATCAGGTGCGAAGCAATGGAAATCTTGTGCAAGAGACTCCATCACAGATAACCATTGACTGCTTTCATTCCAAGCACCATGTAAGAAAATTATAGGAGTTTTTTCACCGACTTCACGCCAGAATATCAGCCCTTGAGAGAGCTTTCTCCGCGAGTTACGGAATAGTGTACCCATTTTATTTAGTAGTTAACTTTTAGCACCATAATTAATAGTTATTAGCATCTGACAAAAGACAAATGACTAATGACAAAATATTATTATGCCAATGTTGTCAAGCCTTTCAAGTAGTCTTGCAACTGCCGAGTATGATCGTGAGACATTTGTCCTAAAGGTAGAAAATTGGGACAGAAAGCTTGGATTTCCATGACTTCTAAAGTATCCTGAATTTCCATTGTCCCATGTACCTCAGCTTCAACCACAATACAAATTGAGTGGATTCTGGGATCACGGTCTGGTGCGGAGTAAACTCCTACCAAACGGTTAATTTTCGCCAATTCTAGCCCGGTTTCCTCCATCAATTCCCGGTGGACTGTGTTGGGAATATCTTCTCCCCAATCTACTATCCCTCCAGGCAATGCCCAAAGACCATCATCACGTCGCCGGATCAGTACTATCTGACCATCAGGTAAAATTGGGATGATACTAGTGCCAGTAATGGGATGACGAAATATGATACCCAATACTGTTTGTCCAATACGCCATAAGCTACGTGTGGACTGCACAGCTGCCGGAAAAAAAGCAATAACGTTCAATCTTTAAAATTTCTCTGTTGTATTCTATAGTTCCCTACCACTTACATAGACTCAACTAATAAAAATTTTGTTGAGTTTTGTTTTATACAAAAATGTTTGTGGTTTGAGATTTTATTCTGACGATTTACGTAGAATATTATTAATATTAACATCAAGTTTCAATAGAGGCACTGTATTAATATATACATAATATTTTTAAGTTAGAAAACTTTTCAGTTTATAACTAACATTAGCCTTGCCCAAACCAGCTATCACTAATAGTTTTTCAGCACACATTCAAAAAATTAATCTGAATAATAAGTCTAAATTCTGAATTCTGAAGAGACAATTAAGCGGCGTTTGACATTGCGACCTAATTCTTGATAATGTTGAACCTATCCCATTAAAAATATTTTGTAAATTCAGATGTAGATGATAGCAAGATCAATAAATGCTTCAAAATAAAGCTTTCGACGCTCCCATCTAAGTCTCTCAAGAGTTAATTAGCTTGTAATAAGGGCTGAAGCCCTGGTTACATGCAACTTAAATGCTGATTAGCTTAAGAGGTTGTTTGAAAAGTCTAATTTATTACTTGCCTTGGCGACTGGAAGTCGCAACTACACGAGACTTTACCCACCTTCCCTACGGGACGCTGCGTAAACGTGGGTTAAAAACCTTGCTTTTTGATTAGTCCAGGAAGGTGGACAATGCTAGTGTAGTAGCGAATTCTATTCGCCCAATACTTTTCAAACATCCTCTAAGCTTAATATACGAAAACTCTCTATAAGAACTGCGATCGCTTTTGGCGTCTCAAAAGCGATCGCACAACTTCTATGAAAAATCTCGCTCTACTATGTTGCACAAATAGGGCAAAACGTTAAGCTCATCCCACCCCCAAAAGGAGTCGGTAATCGAGCGCCGACTTTTTGTAAATTTTGCTTGTATCTATTCCACTTTATTTCACTTTGCGTTGAATGATGAAGGTGAAAGCAATGTATTCGATTTAGGTCTAACGAATACTGAATTTTATTAGTGGGATAGCTTCTTGATTGGTTTGTTCTAAGAACAACAACTAGTTAGCTCATTTACATCTCTTTGACGTATTTTAATCTAAAAAAAGGTATTTTTGGTCTAGCTGGTGGGGATAATTCTAAATTTTTATTGACATAACAAGTTGAATGCGGTAGGCTAGTAAATTGTTTAAAGCGTATTGATTGCTGCACTAGGCTACAAGTATATCAATAACATTGGTAGCTGATATTGCCTACGTGATGCCTAGTTGCGACTTTTTTGTTGTTTATTAATGAGGTGAACATGGCCAAGCGCCGTAACCCGAAAAAAGAAAAGGCGCTACGGAACCAGGCGTATGCCAGAAAGTTTCGTAAACGGACTACGACAGGAAGAATGCAGAGAAGGTTCCAACAAAGACCACCGAAGAGTGAAGAAGAAGAAGGCGCAGCAGCAGCTGACACTGAATAAGTTGTCTGCTTAAATCCTTGTTATTTAGATTATTTATTTTTTAGGGCGCACATTTGTACGCCCTTATTTATTACTCGACAACAATTTGAGCGCGGGCGGCTATAAGTGCTTTACTTACCTGTACAAAGCCAGTACCACCGTAACTGTTACGGGCTGCCACAACTTGACGGGGGGATATCGCCTCATAAATATCTGCTGCAAATGCCGGATGTAGTTGTTGCCACTCTTCCAATGTCAAATCTTTCAGGAGTTTACCTGCGGTAATGCTAGTTTTTACCACCTTACCCACAAGGTTGTAAGCTTCTCGGAAAGGGACGCCCCGTGCTGCCAGATAATCTGCTACATCGGTAGCATTGGAAAAATCTTCCGCTACAGCTTCTGCTAACCGCTGGGTACGAAATTCCAAGCCTTCCCTAAGCAAAATCGTCATCGCTTCTAGAGAGGCTTTGACTGTGTTGACGCTATCAAATAGACCTTCTTTATCTTCTTGCAGGTCTTTGTTATATGCCAAGGGTAGCCCCTTCATAATCACTAACATCGCCTGAAGATGACCGAATACACGTCCCGTTTTCCCCCGCACCAATTCTGGCACATCGGGATTTTTCTTTTGGGGCATGATACTGGAACCCGTGGCACAGCTATCTTTGAGGGTGACAAAGCGGAATTCTTCAGATGACCAAAGAATGACTTCTTCTGCAAGGCGGCTGAGGTGAACCATAATCAAGCTAGCAGCACACAAGAATTCGATCGCAAAATCGCGATCGCTGACTCCATCAAGGCTATTAGCATAAATATCCTCAAAATCCAAGAGTTTGGCTGTGTAGTGGCGATCAATCGGGAAAGTCGTTCCCGCTAAAGCACCGCACCCCAAAGGTGAGATATTCACGCGGCGAGAAACATCTCCTAAGCGTTCCCAGTCCCGTTGCGCCATTTGAAAGTATGCCAAGAGGTGGTGAGCTAAACTCAGGGGTTGGGCGCGTTGTAGGTGAGTATAGCCAGGAATCAGGGTTTCAACGTGCTTTTCGGCTATATCCAGTAAAACACCTTGAAATTCGCGCAATTCGCTTTTGATTTGTTGGATTTGGTCGCGCAGGTAGAGTCTGGTATCGGTGCCAACTTGGTCATTACGCGATCGCGCCGTATGCAGCTTTTTACCCACATCGCCGACAATTTCTGTCAGTCGTCGTTCAACTGCAAAATGGACATCTTCAGCATCGACACCAGGCTGAAATTTCCCCTGGCGGTACTCTTGGCGAATTTGTTCTAAACCTGCAACCAGTTGCTCTCCTTCTTCTTGGGAGATAATGCCCGTGTGAGCTAGCATTTTGGCATGAGCTTGAGAACCAGTGATGTCATATTCTATTAATTCAATATCAAAACTTATACTGGCATTAAAACGAGCGATCGCCGGATGTAAAGCTGATTCAAATCGCTGACTCCAAGTTTGTTCTTTGGTCATAAATATCAGGGGAGTGGGCATCAATTTTGGATTCTAGATTAATCATCAATCTAAAATCCAAAATCCAAAATTGCTTTAACCGTAGCTAGTCAGATTCCGAATCATATAGCCAATGACTAAACCAATCAACAATGCCCACACTTGACCTGTTTGTATAAAATGGCTCCAAGATTTTTGAATCTGACCCATAACGTCTGGGTCGGTAATTGTTGGTGCTACTGCTGTTAAATTTACAGGCAAATGCCAAAGTAACTGAGATGTCAAATCGCTGTAATTGCTCATCTTTGGTGATTAAGAAGTTAGGGGTGGCAAATTTCAGTATCAGTTTTTTTACAGAAATTACTGATAATCTACTGAAATATTTGGATATAACTTTAATGTCTTAACTCAAGATGCAGGCGATGCCAACCGCAATTTCTCGGCTGTTCGCAAAATTTGCCCCGCCAAAACTGCTGCGCCAAAACCATTATCGATATTTACTACGCCTACTCCCGCTGCACAAGAGTTAAGCATTGTCAATAAAGGTGCTAAACCGCCAAAACTTGCGCCATAACCAATGCTAGTGGGTACGGCAATCACGGGACAACTCGCTAAACCAGCGACAACACTAGGTAAAGCGCCTTCCATCCCTGCCACGACAATCAACACCGATGCTGACTCAATCAGGTGACGGTTACTCAGCAAACGGTGAATCCCAGCAACGCCAACATCCCAGAGGCGCTGGACGCGAAAACCAGAAAGTTCAGCAGTTATAGCTGCTTCTTCAGCAACGGGTAAATCAGCAGTACCAGCAGAAAGAATGCCAATTTCACCCCAGAATTGTGGTTCGATGGTGGGGGGAGCGATCGCACAAATTCGCGCCGATTCGTAATATCGCAAACCGCTAACTTTTGATTGCAGTGCGGCATAAATTGCTGGTTCAATGCGAGTTGCCATCACCACCGGGTTACGAAGGCGCATTACTTCCATAATTTGAGCAATTTGATCAGGCGTCTTACCAGGGCCCCAAATCACCTCTGGGAAACCAGTTCTTAGCTGGCGATGATGGTCGATTTTGGCAAACTGACCTACAGATTCATAAGTTAAGTCTTTGAGTGAGTCTAATGCCGTATCTGGCGTAACTTTACCATTGGCAACCGCTTCAAGGAGCGATCGCAAAGCTTTTTCATCGGTCATTAGTCGTTTGTCCTTTGTGCTTTGTTATTTATAATTAGCCATTAGTTAATGGACAACTAATGACTAATGACTAATGACTAATCAATTGCTTTAATTTCATAAATGTTCCATAATGCGCCACCAAGGGCGGAGAATCTGATACCTTCAAAACGATTACGTACAGCTGACAGTGACAAGGGGTTAACTAGATAAATAAACGGTAAATTTTCCTGGGTAATCCGTTGGGTTTCGGCATAAATTTCTTTTCGCTTCGCTTCGTCTAACTCCCTTGCTCCTTTAATATAAAGCTTACCAATTTCTGCTTCCCAAGGAGCCACCTCCCGACCCTCAATTGGCTTTTGTCCTGCTTGGGGTTTTTGATTAAACATATGCAATCCACCTTCGGGAGACCAGACGTTAGCCCCATCATTCGGTTCTAATCCACCTGTCAAACCCAGCATCGAAGCTTCCCAGTCTAAGGAGTTAGAAAGCTTATCTGTATAAGTATTCCATGCCAGTGGAGTGAAATCGACTTGAATCCCGATTTTACTCAAGTCTTGTTTAATCTGCGAGCCAATTGCTTCGCGGATCTTGTTCCCAGCATTAGTGAATAACGAGAAGCGGACGCGGTTCCCCTGAGCATCTATTAGTTGGTTTTTGTCGTTATATTTGAATCCTGCTTTTAATAGCAGTTCTTTCGCTTTTTGCGTATCGTAATTATAAACTTTTAACCCTTCCTTAGGTGAAAGGTAATAGGGGCTTTGCACAGAAATTGATGAATCTTGTGGAGTACCTAAACCGCGAAAAGTGTTGTTAATCATTGTTTGGCGATCAATAGTATAAGCTACTGCCTGCCGAAATTCCACAGTGTTGAACCAACTCGACTTTACTGGATTTACCAGGGGTTTTCCATCCCTTTTACCTTTATTCAAATTAAACAAAATAAACGTCGTACCAGTTGCTGGTCCACCATTGTAAATTTTAAAATTACCCTGTTTTTCTTGCCCCTTCAGCAAAGAAAAGTATTCTGGTGAAACTCCTTCAGTATCTAAACTGCCAGAACGAAATTGTAGCAGTGAAGTATCTGTTGATTCCACAATTGGCCACACTATCCGTTCAATATAAGGTTGGGGTTCTCCTTTTGGCCCTTTGCGCCAATAGGAAGGGTTGCGTCGGAAAATTACACGTTGACTTGTGTCATAGCGCTCTAACTTATAAGGACCGTTGACAACAATTTGATCGGGAGGAGTATCAACGCCCCACATTGATAGAAATATTGGCTTACCCTCCTGGTCTTTTGTATTTACAGATTTTTCTAAGCTATGGGCAGGTAAAATTGGTAATCCGATAGTTTGCAAGAACGGCGCAAACGGTTCTGGATTAGTAAATTTAACTCTTTGATTATCGATTTTTTCCACCTTAGGAAATGCCCGACTTTCACCAATTCGTAGGACATCTCTAGCATCTGTGGGAATTGCCTCATTTAGGTAAATTTTATTATAGGTAAACACCACATCATCTACTGTTAGTGGTTGTCCATCAGACCATTTCAATCCCTCACGCAAAGTAAAAATAAACTGCAATTTATCATCAGAAATTTGCCACGATTCTGCTAAGTCTGGCTCTATTTTGCCAGATATGGGGTTTTGGGTAGTTAATCCCTCATAAATTAGACCAAAAACATTGGGAATCTCTTGACTGAGCGGGTAGTTAAAGGTTTTGGGGTCACTGAGAATACTATCTACTAATTGAGATACTTGAGCGGCTGTGCTTTTGAAATTAGCTGGGTTGCAGGCGGTAACTGTAACTGCTATTGCTGAAGTCAAAATTATTGGCAACCAAAAATGTTTAATTGCTAAAAATATTGTTCTCAAAAACTTCATAATTTCAATACATGAATAGTGTAATTAATGTGATTGAGATTGTCGCCAACCAAGGAAGTTTTGGGTTTTATTGAAATCCTGAATGCCAATATCTCAGAAAACCTTTATAACTTCACGTTTGCCAAATTCATTGGAATTATATCTGAAAAATATTTTTACTTCATCTGGATGTAAGCGTGCATGGTGAACTACACACTCTATAATCAATGATTAAATAGCTTCACTGATGCACCAAAGAAAAGTTACTCTGAAGCAACTAGCAAGACAACAGCATAAGCACATATACCTTCTTCACGTCCAACGGGACCTAATTTTTCGTTGGTGGTAGCTTTAATGCCAATTTGATTCGGTTGTAATTCTAAAACAGCAGCTAGTTTGTCGCGCATGTTGTGAATATGCGGTTTTAATTTTGGACGTTCTGCTACTACCACTGAGTCAATATTTCCCACCTGCCAGCCTTGATCCCGAATCAGTTGATCTACTTGAGTTAATAGTACTAAACTATCTGCTCCTGACCATTGGGGATCGCTAGGCGGAAAATAATGACCAATATCTCCTAAAGATAATGCCCCAAGCATGGCATCCATAATTGCGTGCGTTAATACATCAGCGTCACTGTGACCTAATAAACCCAGTTCATGGGGAATTTGAATTCCGCCTAAAATCAAAGCGCGATCGCTTACCAATTGGTGAATATCGTAGCCGTTACCAATCCGAATTTTTGTCATTTGTTATTTATTATTGGGGATTGTTTAGTAGTTATTTTCAATCTCCTTCATCTTCCCCTGCTCCCCCTGGTTACTGAGCGCAGTCGTAAAGCCTGCGGCATAGCTACGCCCTAAGCGCCAGCCTCTGGTAGAGTTGTATGCTCCTCCTGCTCCAATTTTTTCAAAAGATCAGGGCGGCGATCGCGGGTTTTTTGAATTTGTTGTTCGTAACGCCACCGGGCGATCGCAGCGTGATTTCCACTGAGCAATACATCAGGCACTTTCAAACCGCGAAAATTGGCAGGACGAGTATATTGGGGATAGTCCAACAACCCCTCCTCAAAACTTTCTGCTGTCAGGGACTCTGTTTTGGCAACGGTTCCTGGTATTAGTCGCACTACGCCATTAATCAAAGCCATTGCTGGAATTTCGCCGCCAGTCAGAATAAAATCGCCTAAAGATACTTCCCGAGTTACCAAATGCAGCACCCTCTCATCCACTCCTTCGTAATGCCCGCAAATAACTACTAACTGGTCATAATTTGTCACCAATTCTTTCAAAAGAGGTTGATTGATTATTTGACCCTGTGGACTCATCAAAATTATTTCTCTTCGGGGTAGAGTTGGCAGCGACTCCACAGCGGTAAAAATAGGTTCTGGTTTCATTAGCATCCCTACGCCGCCACCGTAGGGTTCATCATCCACCTTCCGGTGTTTATCAGTGGTAAAGTCCCGTGGATTAATCAGATGCACTTGGGCAATCTGTTTGGCTAAGGCTTTACTCAGTAACCCAGAATTGAGAACAGAGTTAAAACAGTCAGGAAAAAGTGTAACTATATCAAAGCGCACAGTTATTCGTATTCGAGGACACTAATCTTAAATTTGGATGTCTAGCAAACACCGCCAAGCCAAGGTCGAGTCAAACTCCAGTTAAACTTTATCAATAGTATCTAAAACTACCAGGCCTCTTGGATTTTAGATGGGATCAAAAGTTTTTCTAATTACTTAATTTATGTTTAAATGTTGTCACAAGTACATTTAAATTAATAATCATATCAAGTTAACAACTTCCAGGATGCATCGAGCCAGCCTCAGAAAAAAGCATAGTCTTAACTGCTCGTCCCCAGCCCCAGAGGAGGAATCTAGCCCCCTAAAGACTATTTTGCCCTGCTGCAAGTGGACAGGTGAAAAACAAGGCCCTGGCTTTGAGGATGGGAACAAAGACGTTTAGACTGAGGCAACGCGAGCGTTAAGCGAGAATTTGGAGAGTGGCTGACTCAGTTCCAAACTTCCAAAAAGTGTCCTATCAAAGAAGCAAAGCGCAAAAATCATGGCTGCAACTGATCCTTGTTAAATTCACCTGAAGTTGTTGACAGGAGAAACAAAATGCCGCAATTACAAGCTAAATCGCTGGAAATGAGGACACCCCAAGCAACTAAAACCGCCGTTCTAGTTATCGGAGGCGCAGAAGACAAAGTTCATGGGCGCGAAATCCTACGAACTTTTTTTGGACGTGCCGGTGCTAGTAAGGCTTATATTACAATTATTCCATCTGCCTCTCGCGAACCCGCCATCATCGGTGGTCGGTATATTCGCATTTTTGAAGAAATGGGTGCCCAGAAGGTAGAAATTTTAGACATCCGCGAACGGGAACAGTGTGAAGCCTCCCAAATCAAAGCATCCTTAGAAGCCTGTAGTGGGGTATTTTTGACAGGAGGAGACCAGCTGCGTCTCTGTGGGGTATTGGCAGATACACCAGCAATGGAAATTATTCGGCAGCGAGTCAGGGCGGGGCAACTTACCTTAGCAGGCACCAGTGCCGGAGCGGCAGTAATGGGGCATCATATGATTGCTGGCGGCGGTAGTGGAGAGACGCCAAATCGTTCCCTAGTCGATATGGCAACGGGTTTGGGATTTATTCCGGAAGTAATCGTTGACCAACACTTTCACAACCGGAATCGCATGGGGCGGCTGATTAGTGCGATCGCAGCTCATCCTGATCGCTTAGGTATTGGCATTGACGAAGATACTTGTGCAGTGTTTGAACGTGATGGTTGGCTACAAGTTATGGGTAAAGGCAGTGTCACCATTGTTGATCCCACTGAACTCACCCACACTAACGAACCCCATGTTGGTGCTAATGAACCATTAACCGTGCATAATTTACGTCTCCATATCCTCAGCTATGGCGATCGCTTCCATTTGTACCAGCGCACTGTATTGCCTGCTGTACATCGAATCTCCAGCTGACGGGATAGAGTATCTGAGGTTACACTGAGTTGACCGCAAATTTTAGATTTTGGATTTTGTGAAAAGTTGTAAGGAGGAGCCACTGCGTTGCACGAGTTAAGAACGTTGTTGCAAGTGGTGAACCAGCGCACCCAAGTTGGTTTCCAACTATCACGGCGACTGGTGTTAGCGCAGCGTAAAGCCTGCGGCATGGCAACTCGAAGAAGAGGCTGCGCCAACGCTTAGAGCGAGTCTTGCCTACGGCACGCTGGCGCGAACGAGCGTCACCCGTACCCTTCGGGAAGCAAGCTACGCGCAGCGTCTCCGTCAGGAGGAGGGCGTTGGTTTTTCTCCATAGCAAACTTTTCCAGACGGATTTTAGATTCAAAGAGCTTTTCGGCAGATGCCGCCAGAAAGTGGGACAAACAAATCAAAAAAAACCTCAAACTCGTTAACGCTACGCTATCGTCAATCTAAAATTCCCACAGCTAAGTACCCTAATTGTCTCTTTCAATCCAAAATCATAAATCTAAAATCCAAAGTCGGTTGACCGCACATTTATTTCTTATTGTAGAAAAATGATGAGAATACTATGTAAAAAGAAAAAACTGTTTGTAATGAACAGTTTAGCGGTCAATTCCAGTAAGAAACTAGAATTTTGGTTCCGAATCTCCATCTACCTATTCCCATGAGAATCCTCAAGATCCAGACCTTACGCGGCCCAAACTATTGGAGCATTCGACGCCACAAGCTGATCGTCATGCGCCTCGATTTAGAAACCCTTGGTGAGACGCCCTCGAATGAAATCCCTGGCTTTTATGAAGGATTAGTTGAGGCGCTGCCGAGTCTGGAGGGTCACTATTGTTCGCCTGGCTGTCGTGGTGGTTTTCTAATGCGAGTCAAAGAAGGCACTATGATCGGCCACGTTGTGGAACACGTAGCCTTAGAACTCCAAGAATTAGCTGGAATGAATGTCGGCTTTGGTCGCACCCGCGAAACTGCCACACCCGGAATTTACCAAGTAGTGCTTGAGTACCTGAATGAGGAAGCGGGACGCTACGCTGGACGAGCCGCGGTGCGCTTATGCCAGAGTATTGTTGATCGAGGCCGTTATCCCAAGGCAGAACTAGAGCAAGATATCCAGGACCTGAAAGACTTCACCCGTGATGCTTCCTTAGGCCCTTCCACTGAAGCGATCGTCAAAGAAGCAGAAAAAAGAGGTATTCCCTGGATGTCTCTGGAAGCCCGCTTTTTGATTCAGCTGGGCTACGGCGTGAACCAGAAGCGGATGCAAGCCACAATGACGGACAACACCAGCATTCTAGGCGTAGAACTAGCTTGCGATAAAGAAGCCACTAAACGCATTCTCGCTGCTGCTGGTGCGCCAGTACCTAGAGGTACAGTGATCAACTTCTTAGACGATTTGGAACAAGCCATTGAATACGTTGGCGGCTATCCGATCGTCATCAAGCCCGTGGATGGCAATCATGGACGTGGGATCACCATTGATATCAGAACTTGGGAAGAAGCTGAAGCCGGATACGAAGCTGCTAGACAAGTTTCCCGGTCAATTATCGTCGAAAGATATTACGTTGGACGCGACCACAGGGTACTAGTAGTAAATGGCAAAGTAGTAGCAGTAGCCGAACGCGTTCCGGCTCATGTGATTGGCAACGGCAGATCGACCATTGCCCAACTGATTGAACAAACAAACCTTGACCCAAATCGTGGTGAAGGACATGATAATGTCCTAACGAAGATTGAACTAGACCGCACCAGCTACCAGCTGCTAGAAAGGCAAGGCTATACCCTAAATAGCGTGCCACCCAAAGGAACCCTTTGTTATCTCAGAGCAACGGCAAACTTAAGTACAGGTGGTAGTGCCGTAGACCGTACCGATGAAATTCACCCAGAAAATCTCTGGTTAGCACAACGGGTAGTTAAGATTATCGGTTTGGATATCGCCGGACTGGATATCGTCACCACAGATATTGGTCGTCCGTTGCGGGAAGTGGATGGGGTGATTGTTGAAGTGAATGCCGCTCCCGGTTTCCGAATGCACGTTGCCCCAAGCGTGGGTATCCCCCGCAATGTCGCCGGCGCAGTCATGGATATGCTATTTCCCAACGAGCAATCTAGCCAAATTCCAATCCTCAGCGTTACTGGTACTAATGGCAAAACCACTACTACCCGACTACTAGCACATATTTATAAACAGACAGGTAAGGTAGTAGGTTATACTACGACCGATGGAACATATATCGGTGATTATTTAGTAGAAGCTGGCGATAACACAGGCCCCCAAAGTGCCCACCTCATCCTCCAAGATCCCACAGTGGAAGTAGCAGTGCTGGAAACGGCTCGCGGTGGAATTCTCCGTTCTGGATTGGGCTTTGAAGCAGCAAATGTGGGGGTGGTATTGAATGTAGCCTCCGACCACTTAGGAATAGGTGATATAGATACTATTGAGCAGTTAGCTAACCTCAAGAGCGTAGTAGCGGAAGCTGTATTCCCTGATGGCTACGCGGTACTTAACGCCGACGATCGCCGCGTCGCCGCCATGTCAGAAAAAACTAAGGCTAATATTGCTTACTTCACAATGAACCTGGACTCGGAATTGGTGCGAAAGCACATCCAAAAGGGCGGAGTAGCGGCAGTATATGAAAATGGTTATTTGTCAATTGTTAAAGGTGATTGGACACACCGCATAGAAAGAGCAGAAAATATACCTTTAACAATGGGCGGACGTGCACCGTTTATGATTGCCAACGCTTTAGCAGCAAGTTTGGCAGCATTCGTACAAAACGTCACGATTGAGCAGATTCGTGCTGGTTTGAAGACCTTCCGGGCTTCAGTTAGTCAAACGCCAGGACGAATGAATTTATTTAATTTAGGAAACTACCACGCTTTGGTAGACTATGCCCACAACGCAGCCAGTTACGAAGCTGTAGGTTCCTTTGTTCGGAACTGGACTACAGGACAACGGATTGGCGTAATTGGTGGGCCCGGCGATCGCCGCGACGAAGACTTTGTTACCTTGGGCAAATTAGCAGCGCAAATTTTTGATTACATCATTGTCAAAGAAGATGATGACACACGGGGACGCCAACGAGGTTTAGCCGCCCAGTTGATTATTCAAGGCATTACCCAAGTTAAACCGGATAGCCGCTATGAATCAATTCTGGATGAAACCCAAGCGATAAATAAAGGCTTAGATATGGCTCCTAATAACAGTCTGGTGGTAATTTTGCCAGAAAGCGTCACTCGCGCTATTAAGTTAATTAGGGCACGTGGTGTAGTGAAGGAAGAGACACATCAACCAAATCCTGGCACAACTGCCATCGATTCCCAAAATGGGATCGCACCTTCTTCTGTTGTTAATACACTCCTGTAGTCAGGAGAAGACAGCGCTGGCTCTCCAACGCACGCCTCCTCCTGACTCCTGTATTCTGACTACTTTAATTCTTGTTTATCTTGTTCCGAATTGGTTTCGTCACTGGGAGTTTTCATCTCCTCCTTAAAACCTCGTAGGGTTTTGCCCAGTGCGGTTCCCAGTTCGGGAATTTTTTTAGGGCCAAAAATTAGAACAGCGACTATGGTAATTACAGCGATTTCTGGCCATCCCAGTCCAAACATACACAGTTCCTCTCAATAATTTTTAATTTGGTAAGTCATACGGTTTTTTCTTATATTTATCCCAACATATAGTACCCTTAATTTTTGCCTCCGCTATTTCAGTACAAGCATCTCTAATATCTTCTTCATCCTCTAGAAGTTCTAAAACTTTTTCTAGAGTGCTTTCGGGGGCGATGTTTAGATATGTTTGAATTAATATCGAGTAGCGATCGCCTTTTGCTTGTAGTTGCCATTTTTAGACCTATGTAAATTATTCTCGCTGAATTGGGATACCCAACCAATCACTTAATTCATCAGCTAGCCATTCTATTTCCGGTTCAGATATGAAGCAATGGCTAACACTCTTAACCCTAGTATGGCTAATACCACTAGCACTAATCTTATATTTTTGTACTCCTACCCAAATATCTAATCCCGCCGGCACTTGAACTCGGTTGCCCTCAAAGTCTGTAATATGGTGTGTTGGAAGGTAAACCAGCTTGATAATATTTTCTCTAGGCAATGGACGGGAACGGTGAAATTTAAATCCCAATAATTCATGGGTTAAGGTAATTTGCTGCTGATTTATATGCAGTCGAACATGTCCATAAAGATGAAACAAAACGGTATAAACCATCGACAAACCCACACTCCAAAAGGGAAGTGACAACAAGGCAAAGGGGATGTTTAGAGGAAAAGAGACTGAGAGAGCGCCAATTGTCCAAAAAAGGATAAATGAATTCCAAATGGTGGCAAACATCCCTGTAAAAAATAGCGATGAAGGAAAGCGAGGTGGAACAATAATTTCTAGAGCATCCTGATTCTTGCTCAGTTGAATTTTGCTACCGTATGGTTGGCCAACATCTAAAGTTCTAGTGCTTTCAATTTGTGATTCATCCAAAGCTGCCAATGCAACATTGGCAGAACTAAAACGCTTTTTTAAAGTGGGTTCAGTCATCGACTTTAACCAGCGAGTCAAGCCAGGACTCAAATGAGCCGCTTGTTCAAACTGAATGCGAAAATCCTTTTGGGGTAAATCGGCTGGGTAAGTACCTGTCACTAAATAAATTAAAGTTGCACCTAAACTATAAATGTCAGAAGCAGGAACGGTACGCCCACCAAATTGCTCCTGTGGCATATATCCATAAGTACCCACCACAGTCCTAGTCCCAGTTTCTGCACCGAGGACAGTTTGCACTGAACCAAAATCTACTAGATAAACTTGACCAACAGTATTACCAGAACGCTCTCCCAATAAAATATTGCTAGGCTTAATATCACGGTGGATAACAGGCGGATATAGCCCATGTAGGTAAATGAGAATTTCTAAAAGTGTTTTGGCTATCTGTTTGACTTCTGCTTCAGTAAAAGTCCGCCCAGTTTGTAAGTATTGCTCTAAAGTTTGTGCGGGGATATAAGTTTGTACTAAGGCAAATCCTTTGATGGTCGGTGAATTTACCTCAAAATAGTCTAAATAGCGAGGTATTAAGGGATGTGACAAAGATTTTAGAGTCTCAGCTTCCCGCTCAAACAACTTGAGTGAATCCCATTCAAAGTCACCACCAAAAGAGAGTAACTTAATGACAACTAATTCCTGAGTTTTCAAATCACGAGCTAACAGCGTCCGCCGTCCTGCTTTTTTTCCTAATAGCTGCTGAACTTGGTAGCACAGACGCGTAGCATCTTGTCCTTGGACATTGCCTAATATTTCACCAATCATTAGAGTTTGTTATAACGCTACGTTTGAAAAGTTTTCATAGCTTATGGCTTTTCGATGTGGTCTGCCAATATCTTTAGTATAATTGCGTAGTTCTATGCCCTCCCAACTTTGGCCTTATATTACCCCTGGTATTCCCGATGATTTATTCGAGCACTTGCCAGGAATTCCCCTGAGCCAGCGAGAAGTCCGACTACTGTTAATTGCCCAACTGCGACTAAAATCAGATTCTGTGTTGTGGGATATTGGCGCAGGGACAGGTACAATTCCGGTAGAGGTGGGGCTATTATGTCCAAAAGGACAGATTATCGCTATAGAAAGGGATGAAGAAGTAGCTAATCTGATCAAGCGTAACTGCGATCGCTTTGAGGTGAAAAACGTCGAAGTAATTGAAGGTAGCGCCCCAGAGTGTTTACATGATCTTAAGATTACTCCTCACCGCATTTGTATCGAGGGAGGACGCCCTATTCAGGAAATTCTGCAAGCAGCTTGGCATTATTTGCCACCATCCGGTCGGGTTGTAGCCACAGCTGCTAATCTAGAAAGCTTGTATGCTATTTCTCAGAGCTTTTCCCTGTTAAGGGCTAGAAATATCGAAGTTGTCCAGTCTGCGGTTAACCGCTTAGAGACGCGCGGCTTTTCTCAAACCTTTACTGCCGTTGATCCCATTTTTATCCTCAGTGGTGAGAAACTAGACTAAATCAAAAAGATTTTAGATTTTAGATTTTAGATTTTAGATTGGGGATTTAGGTCATAGTTGATCACAAACCAAGCCACAATTACCAATCCCTAATCTCGAATACCTAATCTCTAATCCAAAATCCAAAATCCAAAATCCAAAATACTTCTATGCCTTGGTCTCGGATTATTAGTGGAATTGTTGCGATCGCTCTTGCTCTTTGTGTGACCCTTTTGGGGGGTTGGTACTTTACCATCATGTTTGCGGTTATCGTCTTTTTGGGTCAAGAGGAATATTTTAATTTGGTGCGAGCTAGAGGCATTGCTCCCGCCGCTAAAACCACTATGGCTGTCAGCCAAGTCTTGCTGGTGATTTGTACCCTTGATGGCAGTTTAGCTGACGCTGTAATGCCCTTAGCTGGTACACTTATTTGTTTTTATTTACTGTTTCAACCCAAATTTGCCACGATCGCTGATGTTTCCGCTTCTATTATGGGGCTATTTTACGTAGGTTATTTGCCTAGTTACTGGGTGCGGTTACGAGCGATTGATAGTGCTGCTTTTAGCAATCTTCCTTTCGGAGGATACTGGCCCATAACCTGGACAGATTTCTGGGAAAAGGCAAATTTGGCGTCTTTACCACAAGGTTTTACAGCAACACTGCTGACTTTTTTGTGTATTTGGGCAGCTGATATCGGCGCTTACACTATTGGCAAATTCTTTGGGAAAACCCGTCTGTCTGAGATTAGCCCGAAAAAAACTGTAGAAGGTGCTGTCTTTGGTATTACTTCAAGTGTTGCTGTGGCCATAGCAGGAGCCTATTATCTCCACTTGCCTAGATCCCTTTTTACTGGTTTAGCATTGGGTTTGTTGATTGGCATTGCTAGTCTTTTAGGGGATCTTACCGAGTCTATGCTCAAGCGGGATGCTGGAGTCAAAGATTCTGGACAATTAATCCCCGGTCACGGTGGTATTTTAGACCGTACCGATAGTTATATTTTCACAGCTCCTCTGGTTTACTATTTCGTAACACTACTTTTGCCGCTGATAACAGAATAGATGAGTTGGGCATTGGGCATGGGGAATAAGGGATGAGTCTTTAATACTCGTGGACGAGTCTTTAATACTCGTGAATGAGTCTTTGATACTCGCTGACGAGTCTTTGATACTCGTGAACGAGTCTTTAATACTCGCTGACGAGTCTTTGATACTCCCTGACGAGTCTTTGATACTCGTGAATGAGTCTTTGATACTCGTGAATGAGTCATT
>NZ_CALMFY010000242.1 GCF_937863485.1 uncultured Nostoc sp.
CTTTATAAGGGGGGATTAAGGGGGGTCTATTCGACTTATGCAAGAGGTCTATTGTTTAATAACTGTTTTTCCTCCCCTGCCTCAAGAGCTTATCCGAACCGTATTGATGCACCAGCCACATCAAAGCTACAGAACTTTTAGAGCCTTAAAATTAGCAATCAAGAGAAATGCAGATACATTTGTTGTAATTTGTATAAACTAAGAGCTTGATGATTTTTAAACCATATTTTTAACTTAAAAACCTGATTTACAAGTCCTGAAGCTAATTTCCGATTTCAAAACTAGATTTAGAAGTTCAAAACTAGATTTAGAAGTTCAAAACTAGATTTAGAAGTTCAAAACTAGATTTATGAGTTGGAAATCAAAATCCTACTATTGGGTCTGGCTAAGATTGCAGGTATTGGAGGAATTCCTGCAATTCCTCATCGGTCAGCAAAAAACGCGATCGCTTCCCATAAGTTTTTTTAAGATATTCCCGTCCCTAGACTGTTGTCCAGGCTCGTAGCTGCATTTCGATATCTATTTGAGCAATTACTTCAGATAAATCCACGGGTTCCATAGCTTCATTAGTATTTCAATAGCCTATGTCTTTTCTGATTGACCCTTACCAATTGCAAAAGACAAATGACTATTGACTAATCAAAATCCCGCTAATGGGTCTGGCTCAGATTGGAGGTATTTGAGGAATCCATGCAATTCTTCTTCAGTTAGCAAAGTTCGCCCCCGCTTACCGTAGGTTTTAATCAGATGTTCGCGTCCTTGTTCTGGTGTCCAGCCTAAACGCTGAAGTTCGACATCTGTTTTAGCAATTACATCCGATAAATCCACGGGTTCAGCTTTCTTCTTTCTCTTTCCTGTCACTGACGGGGTGGCGACATCCTCTTGAGGGCTATAACTCCGAGGTGTAAATGGTGTGACATTATTGGCAGAAATTGCTGGAAAGGTCTGATTTTCCACCTGGTTATCAAAACTTATTTCCAAGTTTTCAACTGGAGGATCAAATTCTAGCTCCCGGTTGGCAGTCACAGGAAAGTTTTGACCTAAATCCTGGCTATAGGTATCGTTTGATAGGGGCACAGCATCGCTGTAGCCGTACTGTTCGTTACTGCTTGTTACTACTTCTGGTTTGATGTTGCGGACTCTGGAAGGTGGGATAGATATTTCTTTGTCGCTGACCACTGACCACTGACTACTAACAAAATCCTCATCTTTTGCAGAGGAATAGGCAGCAGCCTCATTCAATCCACCTTTGGTGTTCAAGGAAGGGTTTAGCTGGGCTGGGGAAATTGGATTTGAGGTAAATGCCACTGATTCGGGTGGCGCATTTGTAATACCCAAAACTATCAGCGCCCTCGTTCTGGCTTGGTCTTCTGCTGCTTCTACTGTTTCTGCCGCTGCCATACCCGTAGCACGGGTTACGCCTTCAATTTGCACGCTTGCCCGGACAATATATTTTCCTTGAAAAATTTGCACTAATTCAGAAATAAGACTGCCCTTGGGATACAAGCTCTGGAATTGAGCCAACATAATACTGCTACCAATCTAAATCTTTTTAATAACGGGGTCGATACTGCCTGTATGCTCAAGCGATGTAAACTGCCCTTACTTTAATTTACATCCACTCGATACTCAGGATGTCTATCAATAATATCGCGTGCGAGTAGCATTGAAAGCAAAATGTCCGCTAACGACTGATGCTGTGATCACAATAAAATTTCTACCTTTTTCAATCCCTCATTCTGAGCGAAAATTCCGGCTTTGAGCGATCAAGGTGATATTTTTGCTTTGTTCCGTGTCCTAATTGTAGCAGTAGCTCTTTTTTGACGAAATTTTTGACTAGTGCTAACTTACCTGGGTAGTCTTGCCTACAATGTTATACTGATAATCCAACTCGATATCTAGAACTATTTTCTGGAAGTGCGCTCTAAATCTACAATAATGAAGATAAGGTTCGCCCTCACTGCTAATTAAGCTGATTACCTAATTGTTACCGATTCTACATGTGGGAAAATTGGGTTCATCGGCAGTTCCTCCTAGTTCAAATCAGAGTCTAATGGCGTAAAATTACCTTCACTCTAGACAATCAAACACCTGTAGTTTCCACGCCACTTGCTCCACTTGGGAAGACCCCTCTGAGCGCAGTGGCTCCCCTGCATAGCGCTTTTGGGCAGTATGGATTCTCTAAATCCAACTTCTCAAAAACCCGTCGCGTAATTACCTAGCGGGGCTAAATCTTAATCAGGCGTGCAATCTGAAGTTTGGTTAGGTGAAGAGACTTGAACGCAGGCGAACTCTGAGAGCATTGTGCAGTGAGAAGTTCGTAGACGCTCAGAGTTGTCCGTGGGTAGGCTTCCTTTGCTCGCAACTGCGGGAGTAGTTTCTTGCAAGGCTGGGTTGGGCTTTCTTTCCTTAGAACTTAGGAAGCTTTGCCTCAGGGCAATTCGTTTCCAGCTTGTTTCTGTAAGCCGTGAGGGTATACAGAAAAGAACCAGATTAAACAAAAAATGATGTTTTGACCAAAGGTCGGTTCACTGCATGGAATTTTCAATCGCTACACTCCTTGCCAATTTCACCGATGATAAATTGGTAGCTCGTAAGGTTTTAGAAAAGAAACTTGGCTGTGAAGATGAAAAAAGCTTACAAAAACTTCACATTGCTTTAGATGTTCTCGAAAAAATCGGTATTTTAGTAAAAGAACGGGGTAAGTATCGCCGTGTCTCAGAAGAGGGAATAATCGAGGCAAAACTTCGTTGTTCTAGTAAAGGCTTTTGCTTTGCTATTCAAGATGTGGAAGGATCTGAGGATATTTACATCCGCGAAAGTCATCTGAGTAATGCTTGGAATGGCGATCGCGTTTTGGTAAGAGTTCTCAAAGAAGGCAGTCGCCGTCGCTCTCCCGAAGGAGAGGTGAAGCTGATTCTAGAACGTTCTAACCACACATTACTGGCACGAATTAAGCAGGTGGAAAGCGGTTTCCGGGCTGTGCCCTTAGATGATCGATTGCTGTTTGAACTCAAGATCCAACCTAACGAAGCGAAGTTGTCAGAAGCGATCGATCACCTTGTCCATGTGGAAGTCTTGCGTTACCCGTTGGCACAATATCCTCCACTAGGTCGAGTGGTGCAAATCCTCGGCAGCGATGCCGAAGCTGCTGCTGATATAGATTTAGTAACATGCAAACACGACCTTTCCCGCACTTTCCCGGATAATGTGCTAGATGCAGCCGCCAAGTTGCCCAAAAAGCTGCTCAAAGCAGACCTGAAAAATCGGCTGGATTTGCGTAATTTGTTTACTCTCACCATTGAAGGGCTAAATGGCGACACCAAAGTTATAGAAAACGCTTTTAGTTTAGAAAAAAACTTAGCCGGAAATTGGCTTTTGGGCGTTCATATCACCGATGTTTCTCACTATGTCCAACCTGACGAAGCCCTAGATAGAGAAGCACTCAAACGGGGCAAATCAGTGTATCTAGGAGAATTAGTGCTGCCAATTTTGCCACCAGGTGTGGCTGAACGCTGTTCTTTAGTACCTGGGAGCGATCGCTTAACCATCTCTTTTTTAATTACAATTGATCCCCAATCAGGACAAGTGTTGGAGTGGGAAATTCAACCCAGTGTAATCAATGTAGAAACAGCACTGAGTACTGAACAAGCCCAGGCAATTCTTACAGGTAAAGCTGAAGATCAATCTCCACAGGTTTCGCAGATCCTGCAAGACCTCCAAGCCTTGCAAACAGCGGTGAAACAGATAAGGTTGACTCGTGGCAGCCTCCAGTTGAATCTGCCGCCTAGCCAAAACGCTTATTATGATGAGGGGATTCTCGGCGCTGTGGTAGTGAATGATTTACCAGTGCGATCGCTACTCACGGAGTTGGTACTGTTAGTTAATCAACTGGTAGCAACTCACTTAAATGCCCTTGGTGTTCCCGCTATTTGGCGAGTCCAAGGCACACCCGATGTCGAAGATGTCCAGGAAATGCTGAAATTGGCAGTCAATTTAGGCGTTGACCTAACACTAGATCCAGAAGTCGATATCCAACCCTTAGATTATCAACATTTGACCACAGCTTTTGCTGAATCTCCCTCTGAGCAAGTTCTTACTTACTTATTGCAAGATACCCTCAAGCCATCTGCATACAGCACCACCAAAGGATCTCACTTTGGTCTGGCACTACCGCAATATATCCACTTTAGTGCCCCTTTGCGGCGTTACCCAGATTTGCTCATGCAGAGAGTGTATTACACGCTACTCGAAAACGGACGCGATCGCCGCAATACCCGTGTTAGAGAACGCGTTAACCTCCGCCACTCTTCCAGCCATGAGGAAATTAACTGGAACGTTTTACCCCCAGAATTGCAACAAGAACTCCAAAGCGATTTAACTAGGGTAATTGTCCAAATCAACGACCGAGAAAAAGAAGTCCAAGAAGCTGAAGCCGATTTAGCCGGACTGCAAAAAGCCCAACTGATGAAGCAGCGGATTGGTCAGGTATTTCAAGGCGTAATTACTGGTGTTCAATCCTACGGTTTTTTTGTGGAAATTGAAGTCGCAGCAGCCGAGGTGGAGTCCAGCAGTAATCCTGGTGTGCCTTTGAGGGTAGAAGGATTAGTACACGTTAGTTCTCTCAAAGACGATTGGTATGAATATCGTGCTAGACAACAGGCACTGTTTGGTCGCAAAAATCGCGCTTCCTATAGATTAGGCGATCGCGTCGCCGTGCAAGTTAAGAGTGTCGATTACTACCGTCAGCAAATTGATTTGGTAACAGTCGGCAGCGATGGTGTAGCCAAAGTTTTAACTGGCAATGGTTCCAATGACGAGCTTTCAGACCTCTATTTACCAAATGACATTGAGCCTGATGACCTAGACCCTTACTCTGAAGATGAGTAAAATCAACTAAAATTTTCGTGTCAAACAACACCAAACCTCTAATTTTAGGCGTATCGGGCGCATCTGGTCTGATTTACGCTGTTCGCGCGATCAAATTTTTGCTAGAAGCGGATTACAGCATTGAATTGGTTGCCTCTAAATCTACTTACATGGTTTGGCAGTCAGAACAGGAAATTCGGATGCCACCAGAACCAACCGCGCAAGAACAATTCTGGCGAGAGCAAGCTGGAGTTTCACTTTCGGGTAAACTCCGCTGCCATCCTTGGGGTGATGTTGGAGCCGGGATTGCCAGTGGTTCCTTTGCCACTCTGGGGATGATAATTATTCCATGCAGCATGAGCACAGTGGCAAAGCTAGCGGTTGGCTTGAGTTCTGATTTACTAGAACGGGCAGCGGATGTCCAACTCAAAGAAGGACGAAAGCTGGTCATTGTCCCTCGGGAAACGCCTTTTAGCCTCATCCACCTGCGTAACTTAACCTCTTTAGCAGAAGTTGGAGTGAGAATTGTCCCCGCTATTCCCGCCTGGTATCATAATCCCCAAACCATCGAGGATTTAGTTGATTTTGTAGTTGCCCGAGCTTTAGATCAATTAGATATTGACTGCATCCCAATTCAGCGGTGGCAAGGTCGTCGCTAACGCCCTCATCGGAAATTTCATAATAGTCCTAAAAGGGCAAGCGAATTAAGCGCGGTTTATATAAAACTTCCACTGGCAGGATAATTAACGCCGATACCGATGGAAGTATAAATATAGCTCGCATAATACCTAAAGCTAATGAAGGGATAGTGAGATTGCTATTTATCCCAGTAGTTTTAGCAATTTGGTCTAAGATTACAAACGTAGTTGTCTAGTGTTGGCAATATGAGGGTAACTTTTTAGAGATTTCTTTGTCCGAGCGGTAATGATAGAGATGGCCCATAGTGTCAGTAATCAGTGAACAGTAATTAGTGAAGAATATAGGACTTAGGCAAGAACTTTCTGAAACTCTTGTTCCTTAGCGTCTTTTGCGTCCTTTGCGGTAGCCTGCGGCAAGAAGCCGCTTCTCTACGAGAGGCTGCGCCAACGCGTCTACGTTTTTTGATGATTTTGTATAAGTCCTAGAATAATCAGAATGATAACTGACAACTGATAACTGACAACTAACCACTGACAACTGACAAAATTCCTATGGCTGTAATTCGCTTAATTCTGTTGGTCGCGGTACTGGGAGTACTAACGCTGTTGTTAGTCCAAAATTGGTCACCTCCCCTATCGCTAGTATTTTTGGGCGTGCGAACTCAACCATTACCACTAGCGATATGGATTTTGTTCAGTAGTGCTACTGGTGCTTTCACATCTATATTGATTGCTACCTTGTTTAAATTATCCAATTATTTTGTGGGAGGACAACGCCAAACTCCAGACCGCCGAAGCGCAACTTCGCCTCGTCCTAAGGCAACCCAAAGAGAAGAACCGACATCTCGCCCTGTCACTCCTCCACCACCAGCTAGTAAAAAAGAACAGCCTACTAGTGATGTATTTGATGATTGGGAGACAAATGGCACTAGAGATGATGATTGGAACTTTGATGAAAAGTCAGAGAAAGCGCCTACCCCTAATCCTCAAGCTCAACAGCCTAGAGACTCTAAAACTTACGAACGTCAATCAGAAGCCAAAAGCAGTTCTCAGTCTGGTTCAGTTTACTCCTACAACTACCGTGAGCCAAAAAATACGGCTGCGGGAAAAACTGAATCAATTTACGATGCTGATTACCGGGTAATTATCCCCCCTTATCAGCCACCGACTACCAATCAAGCAGATGATGATGATTGGGAATTTTTTGATGATGATGATGATTTTGAGGATGATGATAAGCGCTCCCGTCGGTGAAATGTAGCAGGCTACGTCTCTACTTGATGCCACACCGCTCTCTAGACTCTTGCTTGACCTTACCAATCATGGCAGCTTCCTGTAAAGTCATGAAAGCATTAAAATCTTCCAAGTCATATCGGGTAGTCAACAGTTGTCGGAGTTGATTTTCAGCTTCTACTGTCAAATAGCCAGTTGCTAAAGCTTTCTGTACAACGTCACGAATTCGAGTCATAGTTGACACCTTATTCATACTATATTTATTCATTCAGGCTTATTGGGGTGAAATATGCAGTAGTCTTTGTACCAAAACTTCAACTTCTTTGCAAAGCTTTTTTAAACGAGCGCGGTAAATAAGTCATCATTTACACCTTTATCAGGAACATTTAATTGAGTAAGGCTTGTTATAACTGAACTTTTAGAATAAGGAGTCTGTGCTGTTAATAACACAGTACTGAGTACACTTAATAATTACACACTAGAGTGAAAGTCGCGATTATTTAGATAGACAGGAATTGTTTGAATAAAGTTTCAAACAAGCTATATTATTTTTTTCGTTAAGTATAGCGATCGCTATGCAGCAATTACCAAGTTACTTCAGGAAAGTTACTACATTCCTGAGAAATTCATCGTTTATTATTTATGGTAATTTCACAGAAAAATCGTTAATCTATTGCATAAGTAGGGGATCTTGGCCAAGATCCCCTACTTTAAATACATTAATTACAGTAATAACAGCAGTTGATTCAACTCAAATAGAAGAGGAATTTATATAAGCTAAAAACAATATAAAGTTAGAAAAGTCATACGTAAATTTGATATCCACAAAGGGAAAAACCTTAATGCCCGTTGAAAATAAATTCCTTAGGGACTTCCAGTTAAAAAACATCCTCTCGTCGGGGCACAAGGCCAAGATCCCTTACAAATGTACAAATAATTTTGGATAATTTATTTTTTGTCAGTCCCTTAGAAGTTTACTTTGTGGTTTTACTTCTGCGGAAATTACTAATGTAGTTTATCAAAGTCGTAGTAGCAGTACTGTTAGAGGATGTTTGAAAGTCAATGAAAGGTATAATTCGTCATTCTGAACGTAACGAAGTGGAATGAAGAATCCTGATTTTCTGTTAAATTGTGAGATGCTTCACTACGCTGGCGCTCCCTTGGGCATGACATTTTATACTTTTCAAACATCCTCTTAGAGTTTATCTTTCTAATGGATTATATAAATACGTAGAATAAATGCTGAGTAACCAAGCAATTGATGCAATCATAGCCAATTAACCTAAACTTAAACTCAGAAATGTGAAGTAGAGTAAAAAGTTAGGATTTAGAAGTTAAGAAAATTCATAATTGGAGCGAAGCGACTGGTGAGTAGTTTATTACAAGGAGTTAACCTGTACTTAATTGGGATCATGGGCGTTGGTAAGACGACAGTAGGGCGCTTACTGGCAAAGGAACTGGGTTATGGGTTTGTAGATACCGATAATGTCATTGCCCAAGCAACAGGTAAATCTATCAATCAGTTATTTGCACAAGTTGGTGAAGCAGGGTTTCGCCAGTTAGAAAGCGACGTGCTTTCACAAGTTTGTGCTTTTACAAAGTTGACTATAGCAACTGGTGGGGGCATTGTACTGCGGCGAGAAAATTGGGGCTACTTGCACCACGGTTTGATAGTGTGGCTAGATGCGCCGGTGGAGCTAATTTACAGCCGTTTAGCTGAGGATAGCACAAGACCACTGCTGCAAGATGTTGATCCCAAGGGTAAATTGCGATCGCTCCTCGAACAACGAACACCACTTTACTCTCAAGCCGATTTGCACATCACCGAGCGAGAGGGAGATACACCTGAAGACGTTGCCAAGCGAGTACTTGAGGCGATTCCTAGTGTTCTCAAAACACAAGTTTCTCATTAGCAAGACTCAATTTACCAAATTTTGACCATCCGTAGGATAAACCCTGGTAATTCTGGATTACCACTAACTGCTTCGGGATTTTCCAAAATTTCAACTTCTCGATTAGTCCGGTAAATGTAAACTTTTCGATTCTGCCGATCAATTAACCAGCCTAGTGATGCACCATTATCGATGTACTCCTGCATTTTGTCTTGTAATTTTATCAGGCGATCGCTAGAGAAGCGTAACTCAATCACAAAGCTGGGACAAATTGGTGCAAATGAGGCTTTTTGTGCATCTGTTAAGGCGTTCCAGCGCTCCACTTCAATCCAAGAAGCATCAGGGGAACGCATCGCTCCATTAGGTAGCGTAAAACCTGCACTGGAGTCAAAGCCTATGCCAGTGCCATCTTGTTCAGTCCAATACCCAAGCTGTGCAGCAATGTTAAAGTTACGGTTGCCCGTATCTGAAAAACCTGGTGGCATAATGATGACTTCCCCATTAGCAGTGCGCTCAATTCGCAAATCTCCATTAGCTTGGCAGAATTCGTAGAACTGCTCATTTGTCATCTGCACCAGCGAGGGGAAATTTACTGTTAGGGGTGTGCTTTCAGTTTGAATTAGCAGCGTGGTCATTTTCATTCCCTAGCTTCAGCCGAATGATTTTAATTCTAGAGGCTTGAAGAAGCGATCGCCTATACCATCGCTCAAGGGAGCTCACTTGAGCGATGTTGATCTAAGCCAATCCGAAATTTACCTCCCTGGTGGGATCGAGAACCCAAGGATTGAGGGAGCTATTTTCTGTAACACTACTTTGCCCGATGGAACGAAGATCATTAACTTCTTCTAAATGGCACTGCACGAGATGCCAACTAGACATTAAAAGCACGTCCCGATATCACCCTTTTCAACTTTGGCTTATGCGGTCTTGGTTACTCTTAACTCAGCATTAGTTGCCATTGCTGTTGTACTCGATGGGTGTACGTGGTGAAGAATTTGGCATCAAAGATTGTGACTAGTTACAAAGTCTTCTACACTGACTGAAATACGTTTTAACTCTCTCTGTTAGGCTCCTCATGACGGTCAACGATTCTGAATACATCAGGCAAGCTGAAGCCACTCGTGTGCGTGTATTAAGCGAAGCACTACCTTATATTCAACAATTTGCCGGTCGCACTGTTGTTGTCAAATATGGTGGCGCAGCCATGAAAGACAGCACACTCAAACACAAAGTTATGCGCGACATTGTATTCTTATCCTGCGTGGGCTTGCGTCCAATTGTAGTCCACGGCGGTGGCCCAGAAATTAACAGTTGGTTAGATAAGCTGGGAATCGAACCACAATTTAAGAATGGTCTGCGAGTCACTGATGCCGCCACAATGGATGTGGTGGAAATGGTTTTAGTTGGTCGAGTCAATAAAGAAATTGTCTCACTGATTAACCAAGCTGGTGGATTGGCTGTAGGACTTTGTGGTAAAGACGGTAATCTATTTACAGCCCGTTCCCAAGGTCAAGAAGGTATCGGTTTTGTGGGGGAAGTCAGCAATGTGAATATCAAGATTTTGGACACCCTCGCTAGCAATGGTTATATTCCGGTAGTGTCCAGCGTCGCCGCAGACGAGACAGGGCAAGCTTATAACATTAACGCCGATACTGTAGCTGGAGAAATCGCTGCTGCACTAGGAGCAGAAAAGTTAATTTTACTGACTGACACCAGTGGAATTTTAAAAGATTACAAAGACCAATCTACTTTGATTCCAAAAGTAGATATTCGTGAAGCCCGCGAGTTGATTGTCAATGGTATAGTCAGCGGTGGGATGATTCCTAAAGTTAATTGCTGTGTGCGATCGCTTGCTCAAGGAGTCCGTGCAGCACATATCATCGATGGTCGCATTCCCCACGCCCTATTACTAGAAATCTTTACTGATGTTGGGATTGGGACGATGATTCTCGGTTCGCAGTTTACATCGTAGAGGAAGAGGAGCAGGGGAGAATGATTTGTAACTGTAATTTTGTGTAAATTAAGATTCGTTTTTTGCTCGCACGCAAGTCTTTGGTACTCGCGGACGAGTCTTTTTTACTCGTGAACGAGTCTTTTTTACTCGTGGACGAGTCTTTGATACTGGCGAACGAGTCTTTGATACTCGTGGACGAGTCTTTTTTACTCGTGGGCGTGTCTTTGATACTCGTGGGCGAGTCTTTGAT
>NZ_CALMFY010000243.1 GCF_937863485.1 uncultured Nostoc sp.
TGTTCAGAGTATCAACAACTGTGATTTTTTACAAATGATTTAGGATTGCTATACCATGATTCATGAGTTACGAGAGAAGCTAGCTGCCCATAATCAAACACGAACAATGATGGATAAGACGCAGAATGCATTAGAAGAAGCAGAACGTGGGTTGAATACTTATTCTGAGCAGATGCTGCTGAGTGTTGCATCTCGCTATGGCAAAAATAGTGATGAGTACGGGATGGCTGGTGGAACACGCAAGTCAGATTATCGACGGAAAGGACGCGCGGTAGTCAACCAAATGATCAAGCTTGCGGAGTGATTGTCTAAATAAACTCACATTAATGGTTGTGAATCAGTAAACCTATAATAAAAAAGCCTGTTTGTGATGATTATTCGCAAACAGACTTGACTTTTTTTAACTTTCTAATTCAGCCTGCTCCCAAAGCTCACGGATACGGTCAGGGAGCAAGCCAGCAATTTCCTGAATCCGCTCTTGGGAAAGTTGGTCTTTGGTGGCAGAAAACACCGCTTTAACTGCTTGCTCTACCTCGACTGTTCCTGGGAGTCCTCCTTCATTAGCAACCCGCCTGAGAAATAAATTGGAATCAATTCCAAGGGGAGCCGGGCCTGTCAAAGGTTGACGGATTCGACTTAAAAATTTCACAATGGGATTGGTGTCTTTCCAGAGGTCAGCTATTTCAAACTGGAGTGCTTTTTCATCAGTAGGTATAGCCTCTGTATGTAGTTCTGCCTCGACGCGATCAATTGTGTCCGTGGTCATCACGTCACGCATAACGCGAAACACAACTTCGGTAAAGTCTCTTGCATCATAGGGATCTGCAAATCCGGCTTTGACCTGGACTTTTTCTAGGAACGAGCGATGTTCGTCGGGGATTACAGATCGAGAATCTTCAATCTCCGTTGGGTCAATTTCTGGAACATTTGTTCTAAATGATTCATCAGGCATTGTTTTTTCTTGTGCTTTTTAATATTGAGTCTTTATGCTTACCTTCATTAAGGTCGCACAAATCAAAAACCCTTAGTATCATCCAGAAGTTTGAGATATCATCTATTCAAAAGTTAGAAATTCATCTAATCTGTTCACAGCAGCAAAGTCATACTTAAGGGTAAGCGATTTCCATTCATTGAGTAGAGCAATACTCCTGGTGTTTTTGCCCATGTAGATATCGCCCATTGGTGTCGAAAAACAGTCAGAATAGATGAGTTGGTATAAAATCAGCCGAAACAAAGATGGTAGAAACGACAAACATCGAAATTAACACCGCAAAAGTCAAAGTACCTAACAACGACTTAGAAATCGATGCTTACTTAGCTCAACCAGCACAAAAGGGAACCTTTGGGGCAGTTATAGTTTTTCCAGAAATTTTTGGAATCAACAGTAATATTCGAGATATCACCGAATTAATAGCTAAACAAGGTTATGTAGCAATAGCACCCGCGCTGTATCAACGTATTGCTCCCGATTTTGAGGCTGACTTTAGCCCAGAAGATGTTGGCTATAGCCCAGAAAGCTATCGGCTTGGCTTAGAATACTATCAACAAGTAAAGTATCAAGAGATATTCAGTGATATTCAAGCTGCGATCGCTTACCTGAAAACTTTACCCAATGTCAAAGATGATGCGATCGGGGCTATTGGTTTTTGTTTTGGCGGTCATGTTGCTTACATAGCTGCAACTTTACCCGATATCAAAGCAACAGCTTCGTTCTATGGTGGTGGGATTACCACTGCTAGTTATGGTGAAGACACTCCAACCATTAATCGTACCTCGGAAATTAAAGGTACTATTTATGCATTTTTTGGTACAAGAGATGCATTAATTTCACAAGAGGAAAACAAGCAAATTGAGGCAGAATTAAAAAAACATAATATAAATCATCGTGTATTCCGATACGACGCCGGACACGGATTCTTCGCCGGATTCTTCAAAGACCAATACCCATTTTTAGCCCAGCACCCAAGTTATAATTCTGAAGCTGCTCCTGATGCTTGGAAGCATGTTCTAGAACTGTTTCAAAATAACTTGTGATCTGATTTCAGGCTAATCAATTTTAGTAAAAAATGTTCGTAGTGAGGACTTTAGTCCGAAGTCTTCATTACATAACAAAGTTTTTGTTATGGGTATTTTGCCGGACATCATTTAACAATTCAGAATTGAAAATCTCCATCAAGCTAGAAAATTGATGAGGTTATGTATAAACGTAGCCTGTTGTAGACATCGCTAAATTTTATTTTTTAAGTGTAGTTTCAATTTAGTTTTTTAATTTTGAGTCAAGTATGCAGCAATTCAAAGTAACATCAGAAAGTTTGAATATACGTTCAGCACCTATTGTTGACGATGGCAATCGAATAGCAGTTCTTCCAAAAGGACATATTGTATCTAAAATCGAAAATTCGGATAATCACAAGTGGTGGAAGGTTGCAACTATTATCGAAGGAAAAACTTTAGAAGGTTTTGTAGCTCATAAATTTCTTAGTCCAGTCACAATCTTTGCCATCAAGACTCTTCTTGAGATTGGTGAAATTCCTATTCATCAGGCAGATGGAGAATCTGCATTTTTCTATGAAGCAGGTATGAGCATTAATGCTGATGGTGCGCCTAATACTTATCATCCAGCAGATACAGGGATTGATTTTTTGGCAAATGCTGGGCATCCGGGTAACTGGTGGGCACTAGCTGTAGATAGAGACGGAAATCCGTTTATTCAAGGCAGTACCGATCTATATCCTGGATACTATATTTCTACAACTGCATTATTCGACTCTGGATTTGTCAAACAAGATCCACGCCGATATGTTGATTCAACAAAGATCCAGTATATTGTTCTTCCGGAAAACGCTGATTTCAGAAAGCTTACAGGCGTTAAATTAGGAGATTTTGCAGTTGTTTACAACACTAATAATGAAAAACTCATTTTTGCAATTTATGCTGATATTGGGCCTAAGAACCAAATAGGGGAGGGTTCAGTAGCTCTGTCTCAGGCTCTTGGAAACGATCCATTCGTGCGCTCAAGAGTTAGGCGAGGAATTCCCAAAGACATCATTTATGTTGTTTTCCCAGGTTCTGGGAATGGACAGCCAAGAAAAACTTCAGATATAGAAGCTGAAACTAAACGGCTTTTTGAAATATGGGGTGGCGTAGAACGGATAAAGTCCTTATAAAAGTGTAGCTTATACAAATTTAGGGCGATCGCAATACCAAAAATACTGACTCCAACAAATCGTAAATCCAAAATCAAAAATTGAGTGACGTTGATTTGAGTGAACAGCCAATTTACACTAGTTTGCCTACATTTGATTAAAGCTCGGTTCTAGGTGAACCGAGCATTGATTGAAATTTTAGTTGATGATCGTCATGGTGCTTAGAGGATGTTTTAAAAGTCCCGAAAGTTATAATTTTGCAGTTCTGCACTGGGTTAAGTACAACGCCAAATTCAGGTTTTAGCTATGTACTAAGATGCAATGCTTTGCTAACTATGAGAGCAAAAAACCTTTTTAAAACATCATCTTAGATAAGCGCAATTGCTTTTGTATTAACAGAGCAAAGAAGTTTTACTTGCGAGTTAGGTTAAGCAGTTCTTTGGGAGAAGCAAGTAAGTCAATAGCCACGAAGTAAATTTGATCTTGAGGATTGAGTAAAAATCGCCAAGCAATGTTCATGCCAACATTACCTCCAAACCAAGGAGTTTCGACGGTACCAGTAATTTTATGCTGTGTATAACCATCTTCTATAGTTTCCGAGACGCCTTTGGTTGGCTTCATCACTAACCCTTGTCCCTCATCTCGTAGGTAGGAAGTGATCGCTTCTCGACCAACAATTGGTTTTTGGAAGGGTGGTTGCAGCGCTCCGTTGTTAGCAAATAAAGCAACAGCAGCTTCAAAGTTATCTCCATTCATGGCTTCAATGTATTTCAGCACTGTCGGTGCTGTCACTCCCTCAATAGTAAATTGGGGACTTAGGGATGCACGTGGGAACTTAAAGTTTATGACTTGCGCCTGTTTGTCTTTAGCCAGAGACGGATCGAACCCCATATTTACTACAGTATTGCGTAGTACAGTAATTTGCTGACTTTGATCGATTCTCTGAACTGCTTGTAACACTGTTTTAACTTGAGTTGACATTTGATAGCCAACTGGCATGGGAGTGACGATACCCTCTTTCATCCACTCTCCTAATTGCCACCAGAATCCCAATTTAGCGTTGACACCAAAGTATGAATAGGAACGGCTGATAGGAGTATCAGCATTACCTGCTAAATCTCTCATTAATTGTGTTTGTTCATCATGAGACATCTGCTTAATTTGGTTGAATATACCTTCCATTAATTGGAGATTTGCTTTTCCGGGAGCAGCCGGAGTAATTGTACGACCTAATTCAGCGTAGGCATACCAGAGAAATGCCAGTTGATCCTCAATGTTGAGTTCAGCAAACATTGCTGTAGTGGCTGGAACAGCATCTGCCACTTGAGTGTTAGAGAAAATATTGCGTGCGGATTCGATAGTATAACTCATGCTTATTACCTCAAAGATTTACCTATTCAGTGGTTGCTTTCAGCTACATTTTGTAGCTTGGGGATAAATCTAGGGGATTTTTCCGGGATGATACAACTATCCCTAGATATCCAAGTCCGAATCATTATCATTCCCTACTCTGGTATCATAACTGGCAAAGGTTAATAAAAGACTAAGATTTAGAAGATTTATCTGATGTATATCATTGAATTAAATGTATATTAACTATTAGTTTTTCAATTTTATAGTCTAATAAAAGTAGTTTTTTTAAAATCTATCTTCCTTGAGGAATGTATTTATCTATATAGGATCTATCTATATAGATAAATATATCTTCGTTTAAGAGTTTTTTAGCAATGAAAATATAATTTTGTAATTGCTCAACTTTGTTTTTTTTTAATTACTGTATGTGTTGCAGCAGATCGATCTCTAGGCGGAGGCTGGGTTAAATAAAGTGAAATCCGTATAATGTAAGCCTGTTGGTTCATTTATTAGTAAGACGCAACTTCCAAATTTTTTGCGATCGCCAGGGCAAACGCATCTAAATTACTCTTGATCACAACCAAGGTTAAGAATTAACGAAAAAATCAGCATTTCTCGTTTAGTTTAGTTTCCAAGACTCAAAGTGATGCCTAAATCTTTAGCAATAAGCATAGGTTAATGAGATTAGTTCCCCATCTATTGAGAATAGATTGCTCTTGTTGATATAATGCAGCCGCCCTGTTGCGATCGCCGTTTGGTTAGGGGATAGCTCTAGCTCAATCTTTTGGCTGCCGAGTTGGGGTCAAACTATGATCTGACAATAATTGCTCCTTATGAAGTAAAAAATAAATGTTTATACTTGTATAGTATTTATATAGCAGCAAAAACACTATCCCAAAGCCTAAAAAATAATCTCTTGTAGATTAAAGAAACACTTAAACTGATTTGCCAAATTAAGCTTAATATTCTTTACATTAAAGAGCTTCCGTCTCAATTAGGGTAAATATATGGACAATTTCCGTAACCTAAACAATAAAAAGAATTACGCATGTCAGAAATTGAGAAGAAAGTCGTTTTAATTACGGGTGCAAGCAGCGGCATCGGTGAAGCTAGCGCCCGCTTACTCGCTGGTAGAGGCGCACATGTGGTATTAGGTGCGCGTCGCACCGATCGCCTGGAAACTCTTGTGACGGCAATTCGCAACGAGGGTGGTTCAGCGCACTATAAGCAGTTAGATGTCACGCAACGCAATGACATGGAGGAATTTGTCGGATTCGCTCAAAAGACGTTTGGCCGCATCGACGTAATTGTGAACAATGCAGGCGTCATGCCGCTTTCAAAACTGGAAGCCCTCAAGGTTGAGGAATGGAATCGGATGATCGACGTAAACATTCGAGGTGTCCTGCATGGTATTGCTGCTGGATTACCAATTATGAAAGAACAGGGATTTGGTCAGTTCATCAACATATCATCAATTGGTGGACATGCAGTAAGTCCCACCGCAGCCGTTTACTGTGCTACGAAGTTTGCAGTGGGTGCTATTTCCGAGGGACTGCGCCAGGAAGTCAGCGACATCCGGGTAACAGTGATTTCCCCTGGAGTAACGGAATCAGAACTGGCCGATAGTATTTCGGATAGCGAGGCGCGTCGGGGGATGCAGGATTTCCGGCAGATTGCTATTCCACCAGAGGCTATTGCTAGAGCGATCGCATTTGCGATCGAACAACCTAACGACGTTGATGTTAGCGAAATCATTGTGCGCCCCACCGCCAGCCCTTATTGATTTTAAGGATTGGATACCAGCTTCTTTAAAGAAAAACTTATTTCATTTGCGATCGCTGGAGAATCAGCAAATTATGTTACGCTGTCAAAGCTATTTGCCAGATGATGAATAGACCTAAATTCCGAAAATTAAAACCATCTAATGCAGCTTTCTCTTTTTACTGATTCCATACATCCGGCTCTTGCACCAACAAATCTTACAAGCTCACGTCATCCTATTCACAGATGGGTAAATTTCATAGCTGGATATTCACCTGAGTTCGTCTCAGCATGTATCCAAGAAGCTGGTTTATCTTCGGGAGATACAATTTTAGATCCTTTCGGTGGTTTAGGAACTACACCAGTCTAGTTTTGTAGAGTGCGTTGTCGCAAAGCGCAACGCACCACAATATCACCCAAATATCTGAGAGCGATGTCTACGACAAGCCGCTTTGCGTCTACGCAATTATTTGGGCTTGACAAAATTTTGAGTAATTGCACACATCCTAAGTTGTCGCTGTTGGTTTCTTTCCATTCTTGCTCTCCACACTGGCAATGAACTCAGGTATTCTTTACTTTGAAAAATTTCCGGCGTTGCTGAATTAGGGGATGATTTCGCACAATTGATAACGAATTAATAATGGTTTTAACCGCCAATTCATCCCGCATTTATGCAACGCCAAATTTCCGTATAGATCAGCCTAAGAGAATTCTGGCAAATCTGCAATGGTTTTTGCTACAAGTGCGATATTTGTCATGAATGCGCGAACTACTGAAATGAGAAAGCAAACTGGGGTTTAAGAAAGTAAAATGCCATTTTGCTAACTAAATTCGACTTTATCGATATTTCTGTGCTGTAATGACCAGTTAGGATTATCGTGATGGCAGTGCGATCGCAAAGCATAACGCTTAAATACAGCCTGTATTCTGTCTAAATGTGTGTATTAGATAGAAAAATTCTGGATAACTATCCCAAATCGGGTAATTATACGGAAAGTTTCCGTCTAATAAATAGTTAGACTTTCAAATAGTTTATAGATAAGTGTCTATATGAATAGTACGGAATACGAACTTTTCGTTCGAGATATACAGCAGATTTTGCTGAAAGCACAAGCTTTAAAATCCATCAGAGTTGATCACAATATAAAGCTTAAAGGGGTAAGTGGCCAAGAACACCAGATTGATGTTTATTGGGAGTATCGTATCGCTGGAGTTACTCACCGCGTCGCATTAGAATGCAAGCTTCATAAAACAAGGGTTGACATAGGTATTGTTAGAGATTTTTGGGGTGTTCTAGATGACGTATCTGGTTTACGCGGAGTCATTATCTCACCAGTTGGCTTTACATCAGGTGCAAAAACATATGCTACTAGCAAAGGTATTGGGCTTAAAGTTTTGAGAGAAGCTAAAGATACTGACTACAAAGAACGATTAAGGGCTATTCACATCAATTTAACTGCAAGGCTTCCTTTAAATCCTAGGCTGCAAATGAATCTCGATGAAAGCTGGCTTGCATCAAATTTAACTCCTCAACGACAAGAATTAATCCGGAGAATAGAATCCACATCAGTGATTGAAACTCAAGGAGTAATTATTGAGGATAGAGATAGCGGAGAAACAATTATACTTTCTAAGCTTTTAGCTTATTTACCAGTTCTCGACTTAGAAAATATTTCAGGTACTCATACTTGGAAAAAGACTTTTATAAACGGTTATTGGGTTGAGCAGTCAAGTCAGTTGGAGCTTAAGTTATCAAGTGTAAAGGTTGATTATGAAGTCGGAGAAGCAACTGATCAGATTGTTATAGATGGTGGTGACATTGCTAATACTTTAGTTCAAGATGCATTAGAGGGAACCCTTCTTTTTGTGAATGAGAAAGGTAGCGTTATGGGAGATATTGAATTAGAGGGAATTCATTATTGATAGTCAATTAACTCATCCCTCCCGTAGCTACAATATACTAGCTCCTAAAATCTAAAATGATAAATCAGATCATGAAGTAGAAGTTCAACTTATTCTTGATACAGAGCGAGATCATTATCAGGGGATGAATGTTGGCTGGCAAGGGTCTAACCGTATTTATCGCTGCATTATGCATTTTGATATTAGAGATGGTAAAATTTGGCTTCAGCAGAATTTGACCGATCAAAATCCAGCCGAGGAGTTAGTTGCTATGAAAGTATCAAAGGAAGACATTGTGCTAGGTTTACAACCTCCATACAAACGACAGTACACAGAGTACGGTATCGCTTAAATTTTCCTATTTATTAGGTACATTGTTGCAAAGGCGCAATGCACCATAATCTCAAGCAATTTGATAATATTAACAAAGTGAGCGATGCCGAACAGTCGGTCGTAGACATCGCCTACGACCCAAATCTAAGCGATGTCTACGACGGGCTAACGCCTACGCCCTCTTCAACAGAGAAAGCAAAAACACTATGGCAAAGCGTAAAAAAAGCAATCTCCAGTGGATTAAAGAAACGCTTGAATTAAAACCTGACCATCGCTGGGAATCTCCATCAGGCTACAAAATATTTGTCGCAGATCGAGGCGCTGTTCGCTTCAATGTTCCCCAGGATTGGGTTTTTGAGCCACAAGAAAAATCATTCAAGTTCCTCGATAAAAAACCGCCCAACGATGATTGCTGTCTGGAAGTATCTTTTAATCGTCTGCCACCCAACGACTGGAGCCAGTTTCCGCTAAAATCCACATTGAAGAAAATCATGGAAGACGACAGTCGCAACGTCATTGCTAAGGGAGAAATTTTTACCATTAAGCGCCAAACCGCCAGGATTGTTTGGACAGAGATGAAGTTTATTGACACTCAGGAAGAACCACGCGAAGCTTTTTCGCGGACTTGCATTGGTTTGGGGTCGAATGTTCAGTGCTTGATTACATTCGATTATTGGGTAGATCAAGCAGAGCCACTAATACCCATTTGGGATGAAGTGATACGTAGTCTCACATTAGGGTTATATATCCGTGACCCAATGACTGGTCTAGCTTTCCCAGACTGAGCCACAAGAATGAATCGTGAGCATAGGTCAAATTGAGGTGATGTCTACAATGGGCGTAGTTGTAGCACCTCAGAATTTCCATGTGCTAAATTTGGAGCTGGATAGTAACAAAGTTACAAAGCTATAGTTTAGGTTCTATATGCCTAACTGGTGCGCCAATCTCTGGTATGAGCGTATACCGCCGAGTGCTTGAAACTATACCATCGTTTGATTAGCTCAGTTGGTAGAGCAATCGACTCATAATCGATGCGTCACAGGTTCGAGTCCTGTATCAAACCCCAGGAAGTTAGCTCACTGGTAGAGCAATCGACTCATAATCGATGTGTTGTAGGTTCGATTCCTATACTTTCCACCAACCCTGTCCGGGTCAAAAGACACTACCCCGTCACGGTAGCCAATATGGTACGGGAGAAATCCCAAAACGGTTCGAGTCCGTCATTTTCCAACCTCTGCGGTGCAAGTGTTCTGCTGTCGGTCATTACTCGTAAGGGTGATGTTCGGTAGCCACTGTCAAGGAGCAAGCGCAACTGCATTTCTCCCTAACTTGAGTATGTCCCTTCGTTTCCTACATCTAGTTTTTCTTCAGAATTCTGGATTAGCAAAGCGAACGGTATATTTGAGCGCGGTTCTCTTTTTCTAGATTGCCATTGAGCAGTCTGGGAAAAGTAACAGCAATCTTAATCCAGCTTTGGAGAAGTTTTTGCCCGCACCTAAACTGTAAACACTTGCACTGGCAGAGTAAAAAAATATTTTGTAGTATATAGTAGTATAAGCAGCTAAAACCAATTCTTTAGCCTTTTTCCACAGGTTTGTAAATTCCAAGAACCTCAAGATAAATTCTGTCTACTTGATTACTTAAGCTCTGAGACAGCGATTTGCATCGTAGGTGGTATTTGAGTTCAAGCAAGGTTATAAATGTCTTGATCAAATCTTTTTAGCTGGTTGCGATGGCTACGCCCGCCGCAGGCATCGCCTAGCTTACCTAAGGTATCGCCCAAATTATTTATGCAAATTACTATGTGGGAAACATTTTATATCAAACCTAACGAAATCGGCATTTTATATCACCGCAGTGACTTTAAGAAAATTTTGCAGCCCGGTACACATACTTATTTTGGTTGGCATTGGCAAGTCAAAATCTACGATCTCAACCAGCCACAAGCTCAGATTGAAAACTTAGAACTGTTGTTGCGAAATCATCAGACTGAACTGCAACAACATTTATTGATTATCAGAACCGGATTTAACCAAGTTGCCTTAGTCCGCTGCGGTCAGAATTGGGTAAGCATTGCACCAAATAAATTGATAGCTTTTTGGCGTGGTTTTATTGAGGTAGAATCTTATCTCTTCAACTTGGAAGAAAGCTGGGAATTACCTGGTTCCTTTGTGCAGCAATTGCGTTCAGTTGGGTTGAATGGACTCAAAAAGTTCCAAATCTCAGAGTCTGAGATTGGTTTACTATATCTGCAAAATAATTTTGTGCGACCTCTAGAACCAGGAGAGTATGCTTTCTGGTCGGTAGATAGAGATGTTACAGTCAGGACTCTCAGCCGGATTGTGCCTAACCCAGACTTTCCCCTCGAAGATGTACTCATTGAAAAACATCCTGACTTTATTGCTGCCTATTGTGAATCAGTGCAATTACTGGCTTCGCAAGTTGCAATTGTGCGGTATCGGGGGAAAGTGATTTCTATTTTGCCACCCACCAGCCGCAAGCTGTTTTGGCAGGGTGTTGAAGTAGAAATTATCGACATCAGCGCTGATGCTCAGTTACAGTCTGCCTTAGTGGCTGAGTTGGTTGAGGGTTCAATAGAAGTGAAATTGCTCAGTCGTAACTGTTTGCATATTTGCCAAGTTCCCGCCCAGCACGTTGGACTAGTATACATTAATCAAGAGTTTCAAGGGCAGCGATCGCCAGGAGTACACGCTTGGTGGTTATTTGGCCGCTCTTTTCAAACTGAAACCATCGACCTCCGGCTGCAAAATATGGAAGTATCCGGTCAAGACATCCTCTCTAAAGATAAAGTACCTCTGCGGTTGAATTTGACTGCTGGCTTCCGCATCCAAGACCCATTGAGGGCAAAAAACGGGTTGTCAGATATTTCCGGGTTCTTATACAAAGAATTACAGTTTGCTTTGCGTGGTGCAGTCGGCGAACGCAACTTAGATGGTTTATTGGAAGATAAAGGTGCAATTGATAGAAGTATATCTGAATACATTCGTCAGAAAGCCGCAGACTATGGGATTGAAGTAGATTCTGTAGGTGTCAAAGATATTATTTTACCTGGTGAGATTAAGACTATCTTGAGCAAGGTAGTCGAGGCAGAAAAAGCCGCTCAAGCAAACGTAGTCAGACGTAGAGAAGAAACGGCTGCTACCCGCAGTATGCTAAATACTGCCAAAGTGATGGAGGATAACCCCGTCGCATTGCGTTTGAAGGAACTGGAAATATTAGAGCGGATTGCAGAGAAGATTGATCGGATTCAAGTTAACGGCAGTTTGGATAGTATTTTGACGGACTTGATTAGTATTAATCGGTAGTGACATATTATATCATGTCCGGTTGCTTACCGATAATATGTCATTTGAAATGACGCAATCACAGGGTTTTGGGATTGCTTCTCTACGAGACGCTCCGCGAACGTTTCACTTGCAATGACGGTTATTGAGGTGCGTTGCGCTACGCGACAACGCACCCTACGGATTTTATGTAATTACTTTTGTGAAGTTAGTATCTCACACATAATCTGTTGAGCCGTTAGCCCTCTTAATTCTCGTGATAGAGTTATCTAAATCATTTGTTCTCTATTTGAGATGACTAGTATCCCACATCCAATTCAATATCAAGGCAGTAAGAGAAATCTAGCTTCAGACATTCTCAGATTTCTACCCAACAGAGTAAAGAGGCTGGTAGAGCCATTTTCAGGAACTGCTGCAATTAGTATCGCTGTCTCTAATAAAGAAATTTCACAAAAATTTTGGATTAATGATCTAAATAAACCTCTGGTTGAGCTATTGGAGTTGATTGTGGAGGAACCAAATGAAATAGCAAATGCTTATACTGATATATGGAATGAGCAGCATGATAATTCTGTAGAACACTTTTATCAAGCCAGAGAAAGATTCAATAAAACTAACAATCCAAAGCTTTTTCTATACTTGTTGGCTCGATGTGTAAAAGGTGCTGTACGGTATAACTCTGAAGGGTTCTTTAATCAAAGCCCTGATAAAAGGAGAAAGGGAACCCAACCTGAGAAGATGAGGAAAAATATAGAAGGAGTTTCTAGGCTTCTTAAGGGAAAGTGTATATTTACATACTTGGACTACAAAGATGTTCTAGCTGAAGTTAGAAATAGTGATTTTGTCTATATAGACCCCCCATATCAAGGTGTATGCGGTAATAGAGATTCAAGATATTATTCTGGGATTAATTTCGATGATTTTGTTGTAGCTATCAAAGAGTTGAATCGAAAGGAAATAATGTTTGCAATAAGTTATGATGGCAAACGAGGAAATAAAACCTTTGGGAGGGAATTTCCTGAAGAATTAGGACTTAAAAAAATTGAAATTGAAGTTGGACGCTCATCTCAAGCAACATTATTAGGTAGACAAGAAATTACAGTAGAGTCTTTGTATTTATCGTCAAATTTATCGTGCGATCGCAATTTAGATTTGGAGAGCTATATTAGCAAAGCACATAAACAGATTACTCTTCTGGAACGGCATGGACAGTTCTCAACAGCACCCTCACTTACCCGATGATTTCATCCAACTTTGTCAGTCAGTAACCGCTAAAAGGCCAAAAGCTGTTATCGATCATATCTTGCAATATGGTTTTGTAACAACAGAAGAGTTGAAACAAAGGTACGGTTACAATCATCCTCCCAGAGCAGCTAGAGATGTTCGGGAACATGGAATTCCTCTGGAGACATTCCGCGTTACAGGAACTGATGCAAGGAGAATAGCTGCTTATAAATTTGGAGATATCAGTAAGGCTAGATTTTCTAGGCTATCTGGTAGAACGGGCTTATCCAAACAGTTGAAAGATGAATTGATCAAGAAATATGGCTGTAAGTGCTTCATCTACTTGCAGAAAGTTGATAAGCGCGAATTGCAAATCGATCACCGCGTTCCTTTTGAAGTTGACGGAGAGCCAGAGCTAGAGTCTGAAAGCTTTATGTTACTTTGTGGTTCAGCTAATCGGGCAAAATCTTGGTCATGTGAGCATTGTGAAAATTGGAAAAGGATAAAAGACAAATCTATTTGCTTGTCATGTTACTGGGCGTATCCAGAAAATTACACGCATGTTACGATGCAACAAGTTAGGAGGATAGACATTATGTGGCAAGGGGATAATATTGAAATTTTTGAAAAATTAAAACAACAGGCCGTAAGATTAAACAAAGAAATACCTGAATTTATCAAAGAGATCGTTGAACGAGAAATTAGGCAAAACGGTGACAGATAATACCATTTCATGTAAAGCTACATTGCGCCATGTCGTTTTTTGCTGCCGTCTCCTTGGGAAGCGCCGCATTAGCAATTTTAAAGGTTCGTCCAGTGAGCGATCGCTTTTCGATGGGTCTTGCTGCATTGTGCAATTAAACTAAAAATTGAAATTGACTATAACGAAAGATGGATAAAGATTTTACATTTTTAGTTTACTAATACTAGCAAAGGTGTATATTTAAACTCAATAAAATATATACTTAATAGATAAGCAATTATGCCAATTCAATGGCATGGAGTAACTGCGATGTCAATTGATGAAATTAAAAACCAGCAAAATAATGGTCTAGCTCAACCCACTACAGATTTAATAGAAAACCTAGCAAAGGCAAAAGACAAGAAAAAATCTAAAAAATCAAAAGGGATTTTTGAAGTTAGCACTGAAGCTATTGCCAAAAAAATTCCCAAAAACACTTTTGAAACTGAACTAGAGCAACTCCAGATTGAGTTAGTCAAAATGCAATACTGGATTAAGCACGTTGGCTATCGGGTTGTCGTAATATTTGAAGGGCGCGATGCTGCCGGCAAAGGAGGAGTAATTAAACGCATTTCTGAGCCACTGAATCCTCGTGGCTGTCGTGTAATTGCCTTGGGAACCCCCTCTGATCGTGAGAAAACTCAGTGGTATTTTCAGCGCTACGTGCAACATCTTCCGACAGCAGGCGAAATTGTCCTGTTCGATCGCAGTTGGTACAACCGAGCCGGAGTTGAACGGGTGATGGGTTTTTGTACTGAAGCAGAATATCAAGAATTCATGCAATCTTGCCCTGAATTTGAACGAATGCTGGTACGTTCAGGCATTGTTTTAATCAAGTATTGGTTCTCCGTCAGCGATGAGGAGCAAGAGCAACGCTTTCTCTCTCGCAGTTACGATCCAGCAAGGCGCTGGAAACTCAGCTCGATGGATTTGGAATCACGTAATCGCTGGGTAGAATTCTCCAAAGCAAAAGATACCATGTTTGCATATACGAATATTCCAGAAGCCCCCTGGTTTACGATTGAAGCGGATGATAAAAAACGGGCGCGGCTCAACTGCATTCATCATTTGTTGAGCAAAGTTCCTTACGAAGATATGACGCCTCCTCCCTTAGAGCTTTCGTCAAGACCTGTGGCACAGAATTATGTTCGCGCCCCCCGCAATGAGCAGTTCTTTGTCCCTCAAGTGTATTAAGCAACATCAGACGTTGTGTTGCAGCTTCTCGCTAATGATTAGACCTCTTGCATAAATACTTAAATTGTCATATTGAGCGGAGCTAAACATTTTGTAAGATTCTTCTCTGCACTGCGTTCCGCTCAAAATGACATTCCTGATTTTTTGACTTTTGCAAGAGGTCTATTGAATATGCCAAGAAGCCTGAGTCTCCTTGTAGCGTTAAAAAACACAATACATCAATAATATATCTCAAATGGCATCGGTGGCGGGTCTTCCTGTTTTTGCACAGTAGCATTACAGAAAGGTGGGTTCGTAGGTAAGTTTCCAATCAAGCTGCATTATCAAATAGCTTCAGAATCTGTTATTTGACGATCGCATTCGCCATTCACAGCGCCTATTTCTTGTGCATCGCACACATCATCTCTAAATATGCAGTCACATATTATCGAGTTGGGTAGACGCCGAATAGCTGGTCGTAGACATCTCTACGACCAGCTATTCGGGAGCATTTCACACAGAATCCTTAAGATATCTCTACAACAGGGGTAAAATAGAAACAATTCCCTTTTATTGAAAACGTCATATACTCAAAGCAGTGCAAAACTATGGCGTACAGCGACTTTACTCTAGAAAAAGCTGCGGCTGTTTTGGGAATCACCACCCAAGAAGCCGATCTGTTTCCTAAGCTTGTACCTCTTTCTATTCCTTCGTGGTTAAATGAAACTTTAGGAAAGCGAACCCAATTAGCTCTGATTAGTGAAAAGGCTCGGAGCGAATTTATTATTGTACCGATTTTACTAACCTGTCGGGATCTCAGCCAAGATAGCTTGGCTATTTTCTCTGGACAAAGACTTGACGTTGATCCTGTACAGGGCTTGATTGGGGAATGTGATTTTATTTTAGCAATAGCTCCACCTTTACCACCGTTGCGAAGCCCAATTCTTACTGTTGTGGAAGCGAAGAAAAATGATGTTGAAGCTGGGTTAGGACAGTGCATCGCGCAAATGGTGGCGGCGGATTTATTCAATCGTTCATCTGGACAAGCAGAAATACCCGTGTATGGATGTGTGACAACAGGAGAAGTATGGCAGTTTCTGCAACTTTCGCAAAAAGTGGCTTTGCTTGATAAGCAAAGATATTACTTGGATAACGTCGGAGCCATTTTGGGAATTGTACAGACAATTGTTCAGAAATTCAGTAGTGAATTTGTGTAACACTTTGTTCTTGCAAGTGGATGAATCTACTACTGAGTTGGGGCGATCGCTACAACACCCTACTTCTTATGCATCCCGTAGATAATACTTAAAGGCGCTCGCTACAACAGTCTACTTCTTTTACTGTAATGTCTACGACGGGCTATTCGGCGTCGCACTATCTCGTAAATTAGTTTTATCAACACGCAATCATCGGGATTTGGGCAAAGTACCTAGATTGTTAATAGAGGATTGGACGGTTTAATGCGATCGCCTAGTTTATTGTCGAGTGAGGGCGATCGCTACAACGGTTTACTTCTTGTGCATCTCACAGATAATCTTTAAAGACGATCACAACACAGCCTACATCTTTTCCATTTCACACACAATATTTAAATATTATCGAGTTGGGGCGATCACACATAAAAGCAATTAAATCATTTCTATTACCCTCCGTTGCTAAATATATTTGCGAATTCCACGAATCATCTGGAAATTTGCGGTTCTTTCATTATTGACATAAATCCTATACATAATATTTAGCATTGCTGTGCGGTTGGTGCTAAGTTTCTAACTAAATATACCGTGACTTTAAGTAAGACTAAGTTTACTGACTTTCCGTATAAGTTCCGATGCTATAGAAAAAATGCAAAGTTATACAAGAGGTGTTGAATAAACAAAATAACTGATAATCATGAGCAAACATCTGAAAAAAATTATTGCTATCTGTGTTATTTTTCTATTTGTTTTCTGTGTGTTTATAACGCCGTCATACGCAGCTAACCGTACAGGTAGCCATAGGTCTGGGGGAACAAACAGCCACGGAAAGGGAAGTCATTACGAAGGAGGACATTTCATTGAACAAGTCTCTGGCAATCTGATCAAAACAAGAGATATTTGTATTAATGTTAAAAAGTCTCATGATTGTATCAATTAGTTAAGTTATTTAACTGGTTGCGGCGATAATTATTTTTTCTGTCGCCGCTAAAAAAGCTTGCATTAAGTAGGTGGGTGGGGAAATTTATAACTATGTCATTGCAAACGTAGCAAAGCAAAGTGAATTAATGACAAGGGTTTAGACCATTTTACATTTTGTTACATAGTTAGGTTTATTTGAACCAACCTACTTATATTATGTTGAAGTGTGATCACTCTTAACCCTGCTTTTATAAATCCTCTGGCATTATCACAGAAATTAATTGATTACGATTCTTCCGATAAATTATGAGCAGCTATCGTAATGACTTTTATTCGGCAGATATTCTACCCGCGACTTGAAACCAACATTTAGTTTATGAGCAATAAAAGTTGGTTTCCTGCTTGGCTACCTTATTCAAAGTCGTGGATGATGGCTATTAAGTTAGCAATACCAGCCTACTTCGGTGCAACCGTAGTTTTGGCGTTTGAATTCTGGCGCTACTCACTTGTAGGCGGCCTTATAGCCGTCACAGGTAACGCAAGTAACAATGGTCTAATTTTTTTCTTTGCCGTTGCTGCTATTGCATTGCTGTTAGCTCTCATCTGGTTTTTGATTTTGACAAGAGTATATGCGCTTTTGCTCAAGCTTCTGTGGTCAAATCCACCGCAATGGCTTATTCTGCCAAAATTTAGATCCTTAGTTATTCGGGATTTTGGAATACTTGTGTTATCGATTTTGCCAATTGTTGCGATTTTTGCAATCTATATTTTGTTTGTTAGCAGCTTTAAGCAAACTTTTGCTGATTTAAGAACACCAAGATTAACTTATGATCTTTTCCTGCTAAGATTCTGGTGGCTTTGGTTTATTTCTGCTGCTTGCCTTTACCAAAGGTGTACAAGGAAAAGTTCTATCTATGATAAATTATAGGGCTATTTTTAATCTAAAAAATCATCATTTAAAATGGTCTTTGATTTTACAGTTTTTCTTTGAGCAAAATGCAAACAAAATCTTAAAAGCAGACTGAATAAGAGTTATACTATCTGAAGCATCAAAACAGATTGTTCCTAAATAATCCTGCAACTTGGATTTAGGCTAAAAATAGGCTCTTTTTTATCCCACCGCTAAAAAACCTTGCATTATATCAATTGTAGGAGCGATCGCTAGGTTCGGAGTAATCCCAAGAGTGCATTTGACGGAAAGGTAGACCCATCTTTTGGAAGACGTACTTCTCTTTCACACCAGAGGCTACAAGGTCGGGCTTGAGCGCTTTGATAAATTCCTCGAATTCGTAAGCGGTAACGTCGTCATAAACGATGGTGCCGTTTTCGATGTAGCCAGTGGTACGTTTGTAGTCGTCATTATGAGCGAACTCATAACCTGTACCAATCATCTTCATACCCAAGTCTTGGAAAGCTGGGACAACGTGGCGAGGACGCAGACCACCAACCATGATGGCGACAGTCTTACCTTCCAAGCGGGGGCGATACTTTCCAAGAATCGTATCCATTGTGGGCTGATACTTGGCGATGACCTTCTCAGCATTTGCTTGGATTGTCTCGTCAAACTTAGAAGCAATTTCCCGTAAAGATTCAGCAATCTTGGTGGGCCCGAAGAAATTGTACTCCAACCAGGGTATTCCGTAAGCTTCTTCCATGTGACGGCTGATGTAGTTCATCGACCGATAGCAGTGGATGAGGTTCATCTTCACATTGGGGGTCATCAACATTTCGTTGAGGGTGCCATCACCTGACCACTGAGCGACTACGCGCAAGCCGATTTCTTCTAACAGGATACGGCTAGCCCAAGCATCTCCACCGATGTTGTAGTCACCGATAACAGCTACGTCATAAGGGGTACCTTCAAACTTGAGTGTACCGTCTTTCTTGGCTTGGTCGGATTTGGTGAACACCCAGTCACGAACCATGTCGTTAGCAATGTGGTGTCCCAAAGATTGGGAAACACCCCGGAAGCCTTCGCAACGCACAGGTACAACTGGCTTGCCAATTTCTTTCGATGTCTTCCGAGCAACAGCTTCGATGTCATCCCCAATTAGACCGATGGGACATTCAGATTGAATGGAAACACCACGGTTGAGGGGGAAAAGTACATCTAGTTCTTGGATAAGCTTGACAAGTTTCTTGTCACCACCAAAGACGATATCTCGTTCTTGGAAGTCGGAGGTGAAGTTCATGGTACCAAAGGAGTCAATACCTGTAGTACCGATGTAGTAATTACGACGACCAGACCAAGAATAATAACCGCAACCAACAGGCCCGTGGCTGATGTGGATCATGTCCTTAATAGGGCCCCAAACCACACCTTTAGAACCGGCGTAAGCACAACCACGAGCGGTCATGACACCAGGAAGGGATTTAACGTTAGACTTAACGCCGCAGTCGGACTTACCTTCTTCGTATACGTTTAAATGTTTTTCCCGCTTTTTAGCGGCTTTTTCAGGATAAGCACTGAGAACTTCTTTAATTAGTTCTTTTCTTTCTTGGATGATGTTTTGATTTTCTGGAGGTGTCATACTTAACCTTTGTGACTCGTAAGGATCAGGCATAGGGGGACTTGGAGTCCCCTCTAAGGTTAGGGGGGAGATGTAGAGGAGAGGGTCAAAGGTAAAAGGTAAGATATGGAACTCTTCCTTTTTCCTTGTGCTAGAGCATTATTTCTTAGCAGCGACTTATACTACAGGAACCTCAGTAGCAGTCTTGCCAACCAACATTGCAGCATTTTCCTCGCTTTCGAGAATACCGAATTCAATCAACAATTCTTCTAGTTCTTCCATCTCGATAGGTGTAGGAATAGCTAGATTCTTGTTGTCGATGATCTTGGTAGCCAATGTCCGATATTCGTTAGCTTGGTTGCTTTCGGGTGCGTACTCGTTAACAGTCATCCGGCGCAATTCTGCGTGTTGAACGATGTTGTCACGGGGTACGAAGTGAATCATTTGGGTGTTCAACCGTTTTGCCAAGGTTTCGATCAATTCGATTTCCCGGTCAGTGTTACGGCTATTACAAATCAAACCACCCAAGCGCACGCCACCAGTGTGAGCATACTTGAGAACACCACGAGCAATGTTGTTAGCAGCGTACATCGCCATCATTTCACCTGATGTGACGATGTAGATTTCTTGTGCCTTACCTTCACGGATAGGCATTGCGAAACCACCGCACACAACGTCACCTAACACGTCGTAAGATACGAAGTCTAGGTCTTGGTAAGCACCGTTTTCTTCTAAGAAGTTGATGGCGGTGATAATACCACGACCTGCACAACCTACTCCGGGTTCTGGACCACCAGATTCTACGCAAAGAACGTCACGAAAACCCTTGAGCATCACTTCTTCGATTTCGATATCTTCTACTGCGCCACGTTCTGCGGCGAGGTGAAGAACGGTTGTTTGAGCTTTGCTGTGCAGCATCAAACGCGTGGAGTCAGCTTTAGGGTCGCAACCGACGATGAGGATGCGTTGACCCATTTCTGCCATAGCTGCCAAGGTGTTTTGGGAAGTGGTAGATTTACCGATACCGCCCTTACCGTAGAAAGCTATCTGTCTAATCTTTTCTTCAGTCATGATTCGTATTTCCCTGCAATTGGTTGGTTGGTGGGTCTTTGCCTTTGTCAGTTGCGTTCACACCTGTTGAGCGACAGTAGTGAGCACGTGTAGAGCATCGTTGGTAGCGTTGGCATAGGTGCCTGCTGGGGGCGATCGCTCCACAGCTAAAATTATTGAAAGCAGGTACATCTATTTCCTCGTTAAATTTTGTTTGTCTTTTTTATTTTCTTTTGTCCTTAGTCATTAATCATTTATCCTGATTAATGACTAAGAGCTTACGCAATTTACAAATACGTCATAATGTGTTTCAGCTGGAAAAACTAAATAGGACTTGATGTTGCTATTTGTCAACAATCAATGCATAAGTCCTATTACTTGTTCAAAATAGCGCCCTTGAAATTTGAGACGCGCTCTAGTGCAGCTTGGGTGTCTTCTGGCGACTCTCCACGTACAGCCATTGATTCACTCAGGAGTTTTGCGATCTCATCGAAGTGTTGTTGCTGTAAATTCATTCCAGCGTGTGTTTTGTCCATTGGACGACCTGCGTATTGCTTTGGCCCCTCAAAAATTTGAGATAAGAAAGCAACTAGATGATTACGTTGCTTGACCATATCTGTACCAGCAAAAATGGGATTGAGGAGACTGTCTGTTGCAATGCGTTTGTGGAGTTCATCTACTATTTGTTCAATAGCTGGTTGTCCGCCAAGTTTGTCGTACAATGTACTCATATCCTGTTCCTTTGAAGCGAGTTAGATGATGAAATTTGCTTTTTAGGCGCTTAATCTATGAAGCCTATATGCTGTTAGCAGTAATCGTGGTAGGACTGATACCAATTCGTAATTCGTAATACCTTGGGGGAAGCAATCCTTCAGGTGTTTACGTAATTCTTAATTAAGAAAGTTAGACTTGAATCTGTCACTTTCTTTTGGCGAATTGGTATGAAGCATTGAGTGGAGACAATGATTCGGTTCAAATCCTACTTTCTGTTTCTGGCTGAATGCATATTAGGGCATATTTGTAGAGTACGTTAAGTCCTACAGCAATTCCTAAACTGCTTCGACTACAAGGCTCTTGCTGACACGCTCTTGTAATCTGGCTTCGATCGCAATTTTTAGGGTTGCTGTACTACTTGAACAGGAACCGCAAGCACCTTGCAGGACAACTTTAACGCGATCGCCTTCTACATCATAGAGTTCTACATCTCCCCCGTCAGCGATGAGTACGGGTCTTACTTCTTCATCGAGAACTTTTTGAATTAGAGCAATCTTTTGCACGTTAGTGAGCGATCGCTCTTTAGACGTAACAATTTCTGTGGCAACTTTTACGCCATAATTGTTGAGATCAGGTGCGGCGAATTCCTGTTGCACTGATTTAATAATATCATCAATGTTTGCCAAACAGGAACCGCATCCACCACCAGCTTTCACATAATTTGTTACCTCTTCAGCACCAGTGAGATTATTTTCTAGAACGACGCGGCGAATTTTGGCCTCGCTGATCCCAAAGCAACTGCAAACTAACGCGCCTTCATCATCATCATCATGGGTAGCTAGAGGTATGCCGCGATAATTATAGATAGCGGCTTCTAGCGCTTCTTGTCCCATGACAGAGCAGTGCATCTTCGCTTCTGGTAAACCACCAAGGTAATCTGCAATGTCTCTGTTGGATACTTTCAGGGCTTCATCTAAGGTTAAACCTTTGATCATTTCGGTTAATGCACTAGAAGATGCGATCGCACTAGTACAACCAAAGGTTTGAAAACGAGCATCTAGAATCTTATCAGATTCTACTTCCACTTTCAGGTGTAGTCTCAGAGCATCACCACAAGCAATGCTACCGATTTCTCCCATTGCAAGCTTAACCCCAGCTTCGCCAGATTCTTCAATGGCTCCCTGATTCAGGGGATTGTAAAACAGTTCTAATACTTTATCGGTGTAGTCCCACATAACGAATTTTAGATTTTAGATTTTGGATTTTAGATTGAGATATGGGGCATTGGGGGGCATCGGGCATTGGTTTTATTCTCAATGCGCTATGCCCTATTCCCTATTCCCTAATTAACGATGAGCCAGTGCTTGCTCTTGTTCTTGCAGCCAACCCGCATTATCATTTTTGAAGGGTGAGAGGGCGCGTAAACGTTCCACAATACTGGGCATTACCTCTATCACTTGATCGATTTCGGCTTCTGTGGTGTAGCGACAAAGGCTGAAGCGAATGGAACCGTGCAAAGTTGTGTAGGGTAAGCCCATAGCCCGAAGGACGTGGGAAGGTTCTAGTGAGCCGGAGGTGCAAGCAGAACCGGATGAGGCACAGATACCGTATTTATTCAACGATAGTAAGATAGCTTCACCTTCAATATACTTGAAGCCGATATTGGTGGTGTTGGGCAATCTCTGCGTAGGGTCACCATTGACTACACAATCAGGAATTGTCGCCAGTAAAGTTTGTTCGAGGCGATCGCGCAGCCTTGTTTCTCTTTTGTTTGCTTCTTCTAAGTGTAACAGTTCAAGTTCCGCAGCTTTGCCTAAGGCAATAATTCCCGGAACATTCTCTGTTCCCGCCCTACGTCCGCGTTCTTGGTGTCCCCCAAGAATAAAGGGACGGAACCGAACCCCGCGCCGGATATACAAAGCACCAATTCCTTTCGGCCCGTGCAGCTTATGACCAGACACGGTTAACATATCCACGGTGCTAGTCTTCATATTCAAGGGGATTTTTCCCACTACTTGCACCGCATCTACATGGAAGATAGCGCCATATTCTTTGACCCGCAACCCAATCTGCTCAATCGGGAAAATCGTGCCGGTTTCGTTATTAGCATACATAATTGTCACCAGGGCGGTGTTACCCGTCAAGGAAGCTTCTAGTTCATCTAGATCCAGCTGCCCTTGATGATTTACTGAAAGATAGGTAACACTGTAACCTTGGGTTTCTAATTGTTTGCAGACATTAAGTACTGCCGGATGTTCAACTTGGGTGGTAACGATGTGTCGCTTTTCTGGGTGCGCCAATAGCGCAGCTCGAATCGCGGCGTTATCTCCCTCAGTTCCACAACTTGTGTAGACAATTTCTGACTGATCGGCTCCCAGGATGGCTGCAAGTTGTTCTCTTGCTGTTCTCAGTGCTTTACCGACTTGCCCACCAAAAGTATGCATACTGGAGGGATTGCCGTAATAGTCCGTCAGGTAAGGTAGCATTACCTCTATAACTTCTGAGTCTACCTTAGTGGTGGCATTATTATCGAGATAGATGCAGTTATTTTGCATTGTTGTTTTCAATTACGAATTACGATTTATTAAAGCTTCTGCTCCCATTGTTTGGGGCTGACGCTTTTGCAACTGTTCGGAGTATTTCTGAGAATAGCTGTTAAACCAACGTTCCCAGTAATCTTGTTTATTTGTTAATTTAGCAACTACGCGGTTGTAATCGGCAAACCAGCCTTCCCAATAATCGCTAGGCTGCTTAATGCAACCGTCGCATGTAGGACAACCAGCTTTACACTGAGGCACGGTATGAATGCTACCAATACAATTTGTACAAAGTTCAGGGTCAATCCAGTGCTGTCCGTCAACCACTTTAACTGCATTTGTGGGACATCCCGATAGACAGAGATTGCAGGAAATACACTGGCTAGTAATAATTTTGTAAGCCATTATTATTCTCCTTTTTTGGGCAAGGGGTATTGGGCAAACAGGGCATTGAGGATTGGGTTTAGGGCAAGGGCATTAGGGATAATTCTTGTCCCATGCCCTGTTTGACCCATGACGCCACTTGCTTCTCCTGTCGAAGACGCTCTTGCTAGCAAGATCCCCGTAGGGGTACAACCGGGGGAACCCCGGCAACGCAGTGGCTCCCCTATGCCCTATTCCTTATTCCCTAATTCCTTAACGTATTGCTCGTAAAACTCCAAAGCAACCTTCTCAATCACGTCGTAAGCTTCAACAGTCTGTATTCCAGCTTTTTGCAATTTTTCTTGAGGACTGTTACCAATCTTGGAGGCTAAAACTGCTTTGCAATCTGCGATCGCTTTCATAATATGCTCAAAAGAAGCTTCCTCGCCGTATCCACTTTGGCAGTATTGGTCAATTTTGCGATGACCGACAAAGCGAACTTCGCTACCATCCACTTCGTAAATTTGGAATTCTTTCGCATGACCGAAGTGCTGGTTAACCAATCCGCCGCCTTTGGTTGCTACTGCAACAAGGACTTTGGGATTGTTGGCAAATTTCTTGCCGACTAGCGCCTTGTCTTTGGCTACTTTCAGTTCTTCTTTAAACTTCTCAATACCGTCGTGAACTTCTTGGCGTTTGTCCATGTCGTATTCTGGAGTCATTTCCAAGAATTTCTCTTTGGAAAATTCTTGGCTGCGGTCTTCTCCCAATAATCCGACTGCATCGGCACGGCACTGGCGACAGTGACGCATCATTTTCATGTTACCAGAGCAATTGTCTTGAACTTCTTTGAGTTCTTTGGGTGTGGGGCCGCGTTGACCGGTTAAACCGAAGTGTGTGCCATGTTCTGGTGCAGAAATCAATGGCATGATGTTGTGCAAGAATGCACCTTTTTCACGAATGACTCGATTCACTTCGACTAAGTGCTGGTCATTAATTCCGGGAATCATCACGGAGTTAACTTTGCACAAGATGTCAGCATCTTTCAGGGCTTGCAATCCTTCCATCTGTCTTTCGTGGAGAATTTTCGCGCCTTCAAGACCTCTGTAACGCTTGCGCTTGTAGTGAACCCAAGGATAAATCTTAGCACCGATCTCTGGATCTACCATGTTAATGGTGATCGTAACGTGATCTATATTTAATTGTTTAATGCGATCGATGTAGTCAGGCAGCATTAAACCATTGGTTGATAAGCATAGCTTAATATCTGGTGCTTGCTCTGCAATCAACTCAAATGTGCGGAAAGTCTTATCTGGGTTCGCCAGTGGGTCGCCAGGGCCGGCAATTCCCACAACTGTCATTTGGGGTATCTTGCCGCCAATGACCAAAGCTTTGTGTGCTGCTTGTTCTGGTGTTAGCAATTCGCTAACTACTCCAGGACGGCTTTCGTTAGCGCAGTCATATTTGCGGTTGCAATAGTTGCATTGAATGTTGCAGGCTGGAGCAACTGCAACGTGCATCCGCGCGTAGTGGTGATGAGCGTCTTCGCTGTAGCAGGGATGTTTAGCAATGCGTTCTTCGAGCGTTTCATCCCTTTCCACGGTGGCGCTGCTGGTGCTGTCGCAGCCGCAACCACCTGATTTTGCTTGGGTTGGCGATTCCGTAGCGTTAGAGTTGAGGAGTCGTGTAGACGGTGATGTCATTGAGTTTCGCAAAAGGTCGGTGGACTTGGCTGCCACTGTGGGAGATGCTGTTGCTACTCTTTCATGCCCAGGAATTGAAGTCGCGTTTTCCACACTGCCTGCAAACCCTTGGGTTCGGGCGACTTGTGTTCAAGTAGGGCAGGCGATAGATATTTGATGTTCGGCTGGTGTGTGTCAATGTTCGGTTCTTGGGTAGAATTTGTGCTTACAGCCGCGACTTCTATTCACTTCAGGCATGGTGCTATGTCATCCCTCCACTCACTCTTCGCTTCGTTTTGTGTTGGAGCGTTAAGTGATTGGCGATATAAGAGTTATATCAGCCGTCTCCTAGCCAGACGGTGCGTCTATCTAGGATAGAATTTATTGGATTTATTACGCTTGTACTCAAATAATAAAAACCCTAATTCTTCAAGCATTACAAGAATTAAAAAATTTTTTTTCAGGTAGGGGTTCTAGTATTTTTTGGTTGGGGTTCTAGTGTTTATGGACAGGGGTTCAGGATTTATTTGTACTCAGCCCAAATCCTATTCCAGCAAGGAATTTAATCTACTTGCAACTGGGTTTGGGTTATTTTAATGTGTACTCAGATTGCCCTCAAATTTCGTCAAAAGCAATAAATGCCAAGGGTTTGAGGGTGAAAAACTGGAGTAATCTATATCGTTCTACTCCAGAAATGTACGAAATTTAATTCTGTATCTAACATATCATTTTTTTGAGGGTAAAAATGCACTTCATCTTTTTTTAATTTTTGCTTTGGCAATGATATTCAATTGTGGTTATAAATCTTATCTGGCAAGCTATACAGGCTTGGGGAAATAGATGTATTGCTGCACATATTTTTCAAAAGGTTTAAGTTTTCAGTTCTTTTTTTTATTCCCACAATTAGGAGATGGGTAGGAAACTCTCAGATTTTGTGTTTGAAAGAAACAACAAACTATAATCTAACATGATTGAGCGATCGCAATGAATTTTCTTGATTGCTCACTACAAACCTTGGCGAAAAACCTAACCCCCTAACCCCCTTCCCCATGCTGTAAGGGCGAAAATTTAAAGTCTCTGACGCCACGTGCTTCTCCCTTGGCGTTAGCCTCTCCCTTTGGGAGAAGGGGAGACGCTGCGCGAACAAGTCGGCAGAGCCGCCCAACGCAGTGGCTCCTCCTTTTAGGAGAAAGAAATAGAAGTGGGGTTTTCCAGATACCGTGATAAATCTGGGACTTTAAATGGCTTTAGCGCAAAGGCAAAGGCGTTGGCGTAGCCTTTAGTAGAGTTGCCGGTCGTAGGGCATCACTCTTTGTTGCTGATACTACTTAGCTACAATCAAACCAAGCGTGAAAAATCTTAGTTATGATAGCCATCCTCCAACAGCCGTCAAAAATGGCCGTTGAGGAATATCTGGAATGGGAAACTCAGCAAGACCTTCGCTACGAATATATCGCTCTCACAAACCAAAAAAGTCCTCCAACCCAACGGAATTTATATCACCACAGTACCTTGCCCTGAAGTCTTCAGAGCGTCTTAACAGCGTTCCTTCCTGGTCAAAAAGCTAAATTTTTCTTTAAGAAACCCAGCACTCAAGATTTGGTTTATCTTAAAGAATTGATAAAAGCGGGTAAAATTCGTATGGTGATTGATTGCACATATCCCTTAGAATAACTAGCCACTGCTCATAGTTATAGCGAAAGTGAACGTGCAGTTGGAAAAATTGCGTTGGCGCAGCCCGTCGTAGACATCGCGGTTTTCAGTTGATTGGAGGACAGTAAGGTGAGTGGTTGATTTAGCTGGGGCAGAGGAGCATCCCAAATTTGCAAAGAAAATTTGGTGTTACTTAACCTGTACTCACGGCGTGTAGGAGAGCTTGTAGATAGTACCGCTCTGGTCATCCGAAATTAACAAATTACCTTGCTGATCGACTGCCATATCCACCGGTCGCCCCCAGACTTCTTGCGTTCCTGGAACTAGCCAATCGGTGACTAAATCTATCTCGTCCCCTAGAGTCTTTGTCGTACTATTCCAGGGAAAGTAAGCTATTTTGTAGCCCGTTTTCTTGTCCCGATTCCATGAACCATGCAGCCCCACCACTACCCCATTTGAGTACAAGCTGGGAAATTTAGTATTTTGTAAGAAGGTTAGTCCCAAGGGAGCCGAATGGGCTGGGATACCCTTGCTAATTCTGTCCAATGCATTGCAATAAATATGTCCATCACGATTGAACTGATAGTCGCGGTCAAAGGGCATATTGTTAAAGCCATTTGCCGTGTCAGGATTGGGGTTGCAAAATGGCCAACCGTAGTTACCGCCATCTCGGACTTTCGTCAACTCCTCCGGCGGGTGGTTGTCCACATAAGACTGGATAACCTTACCGTATTTGCCACTGCCATCGTTGTAGGGATAGGCGATGTTGTCTCGATTATTTACGGCTACCCAAAGGTCATTTGTGTTAGGTAAGAATGCTAATCCTTCGGCATTGCGTAAACCTTGGGCAAAAAGCCGCCGATTGGTTCCATTAGCGTTGTACTGGTAAATCGCGCCGCGCTTTGGGTTGCTGACAGTATCTGCCGTGCAGGCATTGCACGTAGAGGCGATCGACACATACAGTTTGTGATTGGCATCAAGTGCGATATTTTTCAGTTCGTGACCATAAGTGCCTTTGAGTTCCGATGTGCTGTTATCTGGTAAACCAGTTATAACGATTTGCCGATTTTTTGCAATTCGGTCTCCAGAGTTGTAGATGAAGCGGTTAATTTGATGAGTCTCAGAGATATAAATGTATGTGGTGTTATCAATCTTATGAAACACAATGTCGTGTGGCTGGCGTAGACCCGTTACGAAGTCAGAAATAATTGGGTTATTGCTGCCATTTGACCGGACAATTAACACTTTACCGGTACTGGGCTGTGACACTAGAAGATCTCCATTGGGAGCAACTGCTATAAAGCGAGCCTTGTTAATCCGAGCATAAACAGAGATGGAGAAGTTGGGTGGCACTTTCAAGTAACGGTTAATATTGAAGGGCGCAGAACTCATTGCACTAGGCACTTTCACCTTGGTTTGAACAGATGCAGCTGGCGGGGCACCGAACGCTGGGGTGGGAAGAACCTCTAAGGATATCAGACTAGTAAGTGAGGCGATCAAACTAACTAACGATCCGGATAGTATGCGTCCGAATATTGTTGGATTTAGATCAAACAACTTTGAACTTCCTTCTACTGTGGTAGTGATTTATATTACACCTGACTATTTGCTGGTCAAGAGTTAGAGCTAGCTTAACCCATAAGTGGACATTTTTTACAATACTTCGTTAGGCATACTTTTGTAATCGGATTTTTTCCTAATTCATCTAAAAATGGGTGAACTGAGAGTTACAAACAAAGGCAGAGCGATCGCTTTCACAAACCAAAAAGTCCTCAAATCGAACGGTGTTTATATTACCACAGCCTAGCCATTAAACCGTTGTGCAGAGCGTCTTCACAGCATTACTTCCCGGTCAAAAGCTAAATTTATCCTTGACAAACGCAACTTTAAGGACTCGGTTTTTCTCAAAGAATTGATTAAAGCAGGTAAAATTCGTGCAGTAATTGCACATATCCCTTACAAGAATTAGCGGCGGCTCATAGTTATAGCGTGAGCGTGCAGTGAGGATTGCGTTGGCGCAGCCTGTCGTAGACATCGCAGTTTCCAATTGATTTGAAAAACCAACGCCAAACTAACCCCCTAACCCCCTTCCCGACGCAGGAAGGGGGAAAATTCAAAGTCTCTGACGCCACGTGCTTCTCCCTTGGCGTTAGCCTCTCCCTTTGGGAGAAGGGGAGACGCTGCGCGAACAAGTCGGCAGAGCCGCCCAACGCAGTGGCTCCTCCTTTTAGGAGAGAGAAATAGAAGTGAGGTTTTCCAGATACCTGTGATATTTCTGCAATAACCCTGAAATTCGGAAACATTACTCAAGCTAGTGGATATACTCGTAATCAAACTCTCAACAGAAGCGAGTATTATGCCAGACTTGTTAGCTATTTGGGGTGTAACTCAGGCCGCCGGGTTGATTTTTAAACCTATTTTGGAAGACTTAGCCAAAGATGCTGCTAAAGATTGGGCTAAAGATTTATTAAAAGGTATCCCTGGCAAGATTGTCCAGAAACTTAAGAAGGAAGACATAGAAATTGCTGCTGGGAAAGCGTTAAAGGAATTTTTGCAACTCATGCAGCAGCAGTTAAAGGTTCGTTGCAAACTTGCTGAACCTGAGATTAAAGATTACACCAAAGACATCAAGAAATTTATCAGCAATAAGTCGGTTACAGGAACTCTTGGTAAGGCTTTTGATATTAATTGTGAATCTCTATAGTACAAACTACAGTAGTGCAAGAACTAGCACAGGGATGGAAAAATCAACTTGATATTTTATCTTTCGTCTTATCTTTTCTCAAAAAATATGTTCAACGTGATAATTTACACTATATCAAACACAACGTAATGAAAGAACTTATTAAGAGTTGGCTGACTAGTCCTGAAATTTATGATTTCCTTTATGAATGTGCTGTTGATGATTCCTTTAATCCGATATTTTGGGTTTTCCCAACTGATAGCACCTCTAATAGGAATCAGGTTCCTTCCCGGCAAATAGCACTTGAGGCAATCATTGAGCAATATCCTCATTCTCAGCATCCCCAGACTTTAACACTGTTGCGCGATCGCACAGAGAATGACCCAGATGAAAAAGTGCGGTAATTTGCTCAGAAGAAGTTAAAGCAGTGGCAAGGGTAAATGTAAGCTGAGTATATCCCCAAAAAAATTAGAGAACTCAAAAGCTTGTTATTGCAAGCAGGGTTTACTTATAAACCTGCAAAGGGTAGCCACAGTAAATGGATGCATCCGCAATTGCCTAAAGCTATCATTATCGCTGGCAAATATGGTAGCGACGCCAAACCTTATTTAGAAAAGCAAGTCAATGAAGCACTAGAAGAACTAAATAAAATTAAAGAAGACGAGGAGACAGAAGAATGAAATATACAATCGTGATTCAATGGTCAGAAGAAGACCAATGTTATGTGGTTTTGCTACCTGAGTTTACGCATATAATGCAGCCTTGTACTCACGGAGAGACTTACGAAGAAGCTCTAAAAAATGCTCAAGAAGTTTTAGAAATGCTGATTGAATCATCTTTAGCTGATGGTGAAACTCTACCAAAGCCTAAGACGCTAGGAAAATCTTTGGAAGTTGCACAGATAAGCAAAGAGAGTAGTGGTAAATCAAGAGAGTGAAAATGTAAACAGAGGCTATACTAAGAAAATTTACTATTCACAGTTGAAACTGCAAAAGAAAGGCTCGCAAAAACTGAAGGTCTTACAGGAAATAATAAGCGAGAGTTAGATTATTTCCTCACGCTAGAGCATATTATGCTACTAGCAAAAGCAAAAGCTCGTCAGTACATCAGCGCGGAGTAAGTAATCAAAATGTCTGAACAAGCTCAGGCTCAACTCAGTACAAGTGCGCTCACCAGCCGCTCAGTAACCATCGTAGACATTGCATCCACCAATGGTAATTCTATAAGAAAATCTATTGACGGTTGCTAGTGGGCAACGGTCAATAGACTTTTTTAAGTTTCTTGAAGAAAAGTAGGTGCTTATTAATAAACGTTAGTAGGATAAGTGGGAGTAAGAAACAACTAATGGGTCATGTAATTAAGTCCATTAGTAGTTAAGACTGGCGCTAAAGTAACTTAACCCAAAAAACAGGATAAATTACTTAAAATGCCACACTTGATTCCTGTAGAGACACGATTCGCTGTCGTGTCTTTACATTTAATAATTTCCATCTACTAAACTTCATATGTCTGCATATTCCCCTAACTTAGTGATGTTTCTTGGGTTTATTGCTGTGGTCATAGTAGTTTGCATCACCACTACCAATTGCAGTATTTGTATTACCATACTTGGTATTACCAACTTCACCAACAATAATCACCGTCTTATTACCACCTGATTTTTTACCACCACCAGACAAATTGGCTTCTTCATTGGTGCTTAATGGGGTAAACAATGTACTTTCGATCATTTTGATTCTCCTTTGATTGTTAGCAATTTAAGTCATGCCAAACACTTTGATACCTTACTTGTTCCACTAGTAGTAGGTAAGTGAGGGTCGTAAATTATACTAGGCTGTTAATTGCCTGGTGTTTCGGCATAAAAATAATCATATCAGGGAAAACGCATCGAAATTACTCTTGATCATAAAAAAGTTTAAAATCAACAAAAAATCAGCATTTATCGTTTAATTGGCTTTTCTAGACCCCATCTTACGCACTTCATTCTGTAATACGCGATGAATGATTTCCAACATCGTAATACACGACGAATGATTTCCAACATCTGGCTAATGGTGGTTAAATAGCATTACAAATCACCAAAAATTCCCAGTATTAATTACTTAATAGGCTATAAAAATTTATTTACTGGTAAGTGCTTACAGTAAAATTATACGAAAATGTGCGATCGCATCCACCAATGGGAATTCTATACTTAGCAAAACTTGCTACTTAACCACTAGAACTACCAAGGTAGATATACAATGGCCTATCAAAATATTACAGCCTCCCTTTCACCACAAGATATTCAAGAAGTTAAAGCCGCGCTACAGAAAGTCCAACAAAAGCTCCCCTTCCTGATTACTCTTAGCACGGAAGAACGGCGGAAGTTGGTAAAAATGGGCGATAAAAGCCTAGCCTTTGTGAATAATAGCGTCACTGCTGCTCAGTCTAACCCCGAAATCCTTCCAGCCACTTTTGACGTTGAAGAACTTGTTCGGGATTATCAATTAGCTGCTGTGCTGACTGAACTTTTAATCTCAATCCAGCAACTCACTGAACAGGTAGATGATACCCTAATGGCAGTCGGTAGTGAAGCTATGACTAGCAGTTTGACTGTTTATGATTACGTCAAGACAGCATCAAAAAAGACTCCAGGCTTAAAAAGTGTCGCTGAACAGTTGGGCGAACGCTTTAAAGCTATTGGTAAAGGGAAATCTGTAAAAATTTCTGTCTCTTGATAAATTAACACTCGTAGGCAGTCTGATATCATTTTCAAAAATCTTTGCAATATAGGGCTTCTCGTTTGTATGCAATCCACTTTCACCTCACTTCTATTCCTGTGTCCTAAAAGGAGAAAGGCTTTGAATCTTACTCCCCTTCCTTTGTAGCGAAGGGGTTAAGGGTTAGGTTTCTATTGCACTCAACACAGAAGCACTATAAATAAATTTGCTGTAAGGGCGTACAGATGTACGCCCTTACTTTGTTCATCCACCTCTAAACTCCGTCAACGAGTCTTTGAACTGGATAAATCCACCTCTAAACTCCGTCGTCGAGTATTTGAACTGGATGAATCCACCTCTGAACTCCGTCGTCGAGTATTTGAACTGGATGAATCCACCTCTGAACTCCGTCAACGAGTCTTTGAACTGGATGAATCCACCTTTTATCTCCGTCGCCGAGTATTTGAACTGGATGAATCCACTTCTACAGGTTTCGTGGGTAGAGGCAAATAGCTGTGCTACCCTACAGCGATGAGAACATTTACCTATTCTGCTATTCTAATATTTTGCGTAGACGCGAAGCGGCTTGCCGAAGGCATCGCTATTCCCACACATCTATATAATAAGAAAATATCTAATATGAGCTATAACTATATTTTGAAACGTATATATACATACAGACAGCAAATCCTAAGAGAAAATAAAGAAACTTGTCTTTCGCCTAACTAAATAATAGGATACTAATAGTAGTAGCATATACAAAAAATTGATTTTTAATCTCATCAAACTCATATTTGAGTGCATCTGAGTACAACTTAATCTATTGCAAAATCTCTTGACTAAATCTTAGCAAACTCTTACAGGTAAAGTTTCTTGTAGCGAGTACAGAAATTCTTAAACCCTGCCCCAAAAATACTAGTACCCCTATCATTAAATACTAGCGCCCCTACCCCAAGACATATTTTAAGTTTATCTTAAGTCGGAGTTTCGGCGTTTGAGTACAACTTTAATCAATCCAATAAATCCAATCAGCATTGGGTTTCCTGTCCAGTTGGAAGTCGCCTGATATAAGCATAAAAATAGCACAAGGCTCTTTCAACCAGATAGACAGTACCGATGCAACAGTCTTTAGACAATATCAAGAATCCCCAGACTATCAAAACGCAGGATTCTGCACATACATCCCTGCTGAAAAATCTCTTCTCTGGCGTTTTTTTTGAGCCATTATTGAGTGATTTTCGCATTATCTTTGAGCGCGATCCAGCAGCATGTAATTGGCTAGAGGTGGTGTTTTGCTATCCCGGATTGCACGCACTCTGTTTGCATCGTCTTGCTCACTGGTTACATGGTCGAGGAGTGGGTTTTATTCCCCGGTTTATTTCTCATTTAGGACGATTTTTGACCGGAATTGAAATTCACCCAGGTGCAGAGATTGGTCAGGGTGTGTTTATCGACCACGGAATGGGTGTTGTGATTGGCGAAACTGCGATCGTGGGCGACTATACACTGATTTACCAGGGCGTCACCCTTGGCGGGACTGGTAAACAAAGCGGTAAGCGTCATCCCACAGTGGGTAAAAATGCAGTGATCGGGGCGGGTGCGAAAGTTTTGGGTAATCTTGAAATTGGCGATCGCGTCCGTATTGGTGCAGGTTCGATTGTCTTACGGAATATCCCCAGCGATTGCACAGTCGTGGGAGTTCCCGGTCGAATTATTTCCCGAAATGAAAACGCCAGCCTTTCTCCTTTAGAACATGGAAAGCTACCCGATGTGGAAGCAACGGTGATTTATTCTTTGCTCTCACGCATTGAACAACTCGAAAAACAACTGCAAACTTTAGAAATGAGGAAACAGCAGACAGGAGTTAGTAGTAAGTAATTATTCTCCTTCATCCCCGTCATCTTCCCCACTTTGCCAATATGAGAGAATTAAATGCCTCACAACTTAGTTCTGAGCCTTTAGGCGATCAAGTTTTGCAAATTCCTTTGAGCGATCGCTGGCGAATCTATCACCGTTTGCAAGAGTTAAAAATTAATAGTTCTTGTCCCCCCGATGGTTCTTTACGAGTGCAAGTGAACAATTTGCTAGAAGTAATTCTAATTCGCAGTACAGTTATGCAATTTCTTGCTTCTCGTCAGGAATTATTGAAGTGGCTAGAGCGTTGCTGGCATTACAGTGATGAAAAATGAAGTGTTTTTGTTAAACCTAATTCAGACATTATTAATCTTGAATTCATGACGCAGGCACTGCACTTCATACTTTTTGTTCATAGATGCACAAACTTATTCGATGTTTAGAAGTTGAAGCTACTGTCCGCTAGCAGATTTTGTTGCAGACTGAGAGGGATTAACCGAGTTTTAGATTTTGTTTAGTCTACTAAATCTGAAATTTCCCTGACATCTAGCGACAATTACAAGGGCAAAATTACCAAACAAGACTGGAAATTTCTGATTTTTAATTTTTTCCCAAATTAATAAATTGAAAGTTCAATCAATTATGCCTACTCGGAACAGAGATATAAAACTCCTCAATTTTTTGCACAAGGAACTTGAACTTTCAAATGCGGATATTGCTGTAGCTTTGCGACACCGTGAGTCAGAAAATGGCCCGTTAGCCATGCTCCTCTGGCAGTATGGTTTAGTTGACTTGGAGCAGCTAGAAAAGATTTTTGACTGGCTAGCAGAACACAGTTAGCTAATTTGTACCCATTACCTTTGAGTACCATCATCTGCCTAAATTACACCCCAATGCTCTAGAAAATCTGAGGTTACCAAGATGATTACATCCTTAATTGCTGGATTCTGTGTCTTACTTTGTTCCGGATTTGCTAATAGCTATATTAGTTCATTGCTACTCGAACAAACTTCAACTGACATCGGTAAAAACGATTAGTAAAATATACATGGTTTTAGTTCCCTGTCATACAGATGTAATGCTGATAATCGGTCAATAATTAAGGATCATGTATCCTACATTATGAATTGTGATATTTTTAGCATTTACCATCGCTGGGGATTGTAGAGAGAAAGGATATTAAGAATACTTCCAAGAGAGGGATATTTGCAATGAATCAAATCATAATTAATGACACTACATTGCGTGATGGCGAACAAGCAGCAGGTGTTGCTTTTAACCTAGAAGAAAAAGTAGCGATCGCTAAATTTCTCGATGCCATTGGTATTCCCGAATTAGAAGTTGGTATACCAGCAATGGGTGACGAAGAAACACGAGCGATCGCAGCAATTTCTAACTTAGATTTACAAGCAAAACTCCTGGGCTGGAACCGTGCTGTGATCTCAGATATTAAGGCTTCTATCGCTTGCGGTCTGAACCGGGTGCATATCGCCATTCCCGTCTCTGGTATCCAAATCGCCGCCAAATTCCACGGTCAATGGCGAGTAAGTTTGCAAAAACTCAAAGACTGTATCAGCTTCGCCGTCGATCAAGGTCTTTGGGTAGCAGTCGGCGGAGAAGATTCTTCTAGGGCTGATGAAAACTTTCTCTTAGATGTAGCACTTTATGCTCAAGAATGGGGTGCATCTCGGTTCCGCTTCTGCGATACCGTAGGAGTTCTCGATCCTTTCACGACCTACACAAAGGTCAAACGGCTGGTTTCAGCTTTGATGATTCCCCTAGAAATCCACACCCACAATGATTTTGGTCTGGCAACAGCGAATGCCCTTGCGGGTATCAAAGCTGGAGCCTTATCAGTGAATACCACAGTCAACGGATTGGGTGAAAGGGCGGGAAATGCAGCGCTAGAAGAAGTTGTGATGGCGATTAAACGCATCTATGGCGTTGATTTGGGTATCAACACTCGCAGTTTGCTGGAACTGTCTCAACTAGTTGCAGCTGCATCAGGTGCAGATGTACCACCCTGGAAAGCGATCGTTGGCGAAAATACCTTTGCTCACGAATCTGGCATTCATGCTCACGGAGTACTACAAAACCCCATCACCTACGAACCATTTGCTCCCGAAGAGGTGGGTTGGGAACGGCGTTTAGTATTAGGAAAACATTCTGGACGGCATTTGGTTTCAAACTTGCTAGAGCAGCATGGAATTTTCTTGAACTCTCAAGAAACCCAGTCTGTTTTAGACGCAGTGCGCCATCAATCGGTACAGAAAAAACGCAGCCTGACTACAGAAGAACTATTAAATTTGGTCAGAGAACAGAGGTATTCTCATGCAACGCGATGAATTAGAACTAAACTTGCCACCGGCTTTTGAAATTGGTGAAAAAGTCAGAGTTCGCAAACTGCTCAAGAACGATGGTACTTTTCCTGGTAAAGAAGTCGGGCAAGTTTTAGTGAAAAAAGGAGATATCGGTTACATAGCAAGTATAGGCACATATTTGCAGAGTTCATATATCTATGCTGTGCATTTCTTAGAAACAGGGTTTGTCGTCGGCTGTAAGAAAAATGAACTAGAATCTGTTGAGGAATCTCATGAAAGTAATGCTACGCATGAATGACGCCGGTACCTTAGTAGTCTACGTTGCTAAAAAAGACCTTGAGGAAGAAGTAGTCAAACAAACCGATGGAAATGATGGCAAGATTCTCACCCTAGCAAATGGTTGGGAATTGGAATTTCGTGATTTGCCAGACACAGCAAATTTACCGCAAACTGTAGAAGCTAAACGCCTCTCGTAAAAAAAAAGTTAGGAGTGATGAATGATAATTTATGATTATTAACTCCTAACTTTTAACTCCTAACTCCTGCACAGACGCGATTAATCGCGTCTCTACTCCTAACTTTTTATCAATCATGGGTAACAAGTATCTGACATTATCAGAATTGAATCTTGAGGGACAGTTACTAGGTTTTGTTGGTGGTGATCCAGGAAAATATAAATACTTGCAATTGGCAGTTCCATCTGGAAATGTGGAAATTAAACTGCCTAAAGAGTTGCGCCGTTCTCTGAGTTTATCCTTAGTTCCTGGCCAGCAAATTCGCGTTTGTGGTCATAGTAAGGTAGACTCGCGCACAAGTAAAATAAAAATCAAAGCCTATCGGGTGACACCAATTGATGCGTGTCCAAATCAAGATTTACCGCCTGAAACCAAAGCGAGGATTATGGTATGTCAAAAGTCAGGTTGCATCAAACGTGGTGGTAAAGGGTTTTTATCAGAATTAGAAAAAACTTTGAGCGATCACGGTTTGTTAGACAAAGTTACCATTGAACAAACTGGTTGCCAAAAATGCTGTAGCAGCGCCCCCAACTGTGTTTTAGAACTTGGTAAAAAGAAATACAAGAATATTCAACCTGAAGCGATCGCATCTTTGCTAGAAAGTCACTTAACACAGTAATAAACTTCTCTAGCTATTCTTCAAATAATACACAACTTTGTAGGGGTAAAATTTTACCCCTATTTGTTGTTGGTATCCTCTGTGTAGCACCCTTGTCAATTAAGATAAAAATAACTCTGCATTATCGTAGTTGTTATGAGCCTTACCACTGCTAAACGCTTTACTATAGCTGAATATCACCGTCTAGCTGAACTCGGCTTCTTTGAGGAGGATGAGCGAGTTGAGCTAATTAAGGGTGAAATAATCCAGATGGCAGCAAAAGGTACACCGCATTCTGTTTGTGAAACACGCCTAGAGCGAGAGCTATATAAACTAGTAGGCGATCGCGCAACCCTGCGAGGACAACAACCAATTACTTTGTCTAACAACAGTGAGCCTGAACCAGATAGAGTAATTGCAAAAAATAGAGATGATGACTATCTAGCGAATCATTCCAGCCCATCTGATATTTTACTCTTGATTGAGATTGCTGATTCATCCTTAAAATATGATCAAGACGAAAAGCTACCTATTTATGCGGAAGCAGGTATTTGTGATTATTGGATATTCAATTTAGTAGATTATTATCTAGAATGCTATAGCGAACCTTATCAAGCTTTGCAAGGTAAATTTGGTTATCGTCGCAAGTTGATTTATCTGCCAAATGAATCAGTTAATCTGCGCTGTTTCCCTGATTTAGTTGTGGATTTATCTAAGGTGTTTCCAGGTTGACGTGTAAGAGCGATCGCTAAATATCTATATGTTATAAAAATATTGCATTATATTATAGGCGAATAGCCAGCTTGGTGAACTAGTATGGATGCCATCGTTGTTGGCGTGACATAACCCTCTATTTGCTCAGACTCAATCAACTCCCAGAGTTTTACAGAATCTTCCACAAATGGTTCTCGGTCTAGGAGAATATTTAAAAGAATATCAATATCTACTAAAACCCGTCTAATCATTTTGTGTTGCCCTAATCTTTAATTTCCAGGTTTAGCAACTTCAACATCAGAAGAATACTGAGCGTTTCCTGATTTCCCACCCTTAAATATTCCGCGCACTCGTTTCAAACGTGGCAACTCTGTCACGGTTTCTTCTGTCGCTTCTGCTACTTCTGGGAGTAAATGTGCAACACCAAATAGTTTTCCCAAAGGAGATGTTTTTAGAAAAGCTTGCCTTTGAGCGTGAGTCATCATCTCACTTGACCCTACTCTTATTTCATCACTGCTCATATAGCTTTGCTTCTCACCATTGACTTTCGTGTAGCTGACAGAATTCTGCTGCTGCTGTTCGTGAAATCTGAAGCCATATAAATCTTCTCCAGGAGTGCTACGTGCGAACCCAAGATACTCCATCTGCACTTTATCTCTATAGTATGACACAGCTGTATCTAGAGCTTGCAGAATAACTAGCGGCTCGTCTGCTTGTGTTTAACGAATCTTATGAGCTTTACCAAGATTGTTTGGATAATTACCTGAGTAGTTTTTATATTTGATAACTATCTTAGAGAAAAAATGCCCTTACTTTCTAGTAAGAGCATTGAGATTTACTTATTTAATGTTTAGTAAGGAAATCTATACAGTTTGGGATACTTTTCGCTTAAGCTTTATCCAATGTTCCATTACTCCAGCTATTATTTTTCCTGAGGAAAATGTAGTCTTTTCTCTTGTCCATAATCACTGAAGATAAATCAAACTGTATTGTGAATAGTCCCTACCCAATTGCTACGCTAATTAATTTCTTGCGCCGTTTGCTGCCAGCTAAGGCCAGACCGACGATTCCTAAACCAGTGAGACTAGCAGGCTCAGGAGTCGATTGGACAATACCAGATTTCTTGAATTCAAATGCAATGGTTTGTGTGCCGTTGAATTTGTTGGCATTATAGCCAGTGGTTAGCAACTGCTGCGTTACATCACCCTGTGCTAAAAACGAAATTCCATTAAGATATTTTCCAGAGTCAATGACATTGAGATTAAATGTATTGTCATTGCCGTTATTAGTAAAGTAACTACTGGTCAAATCACCATAACTGGCAACACCACCACCTGTTTTTACCTGACCTTCGTAAGAATTCCCTCCTCCTGCCAAACCACCATATGTAGCAACAGTGTAGCCTTCTTTGATATTAGTAACTGTCTTTGCCTGAACACCACTATAAACACCTAGTTGTTGTACCCCTGAAGCATTCACTGAGGAGAAATGAATACCAAACAAATCCCCGCTGCTCATTGCATTATCAAAGGTCTTACCGGCCATGTTAAAAAACAAATCACCATATCCAATCTGACCGCCTGTAGCACCCTGTTCAGCCTCTCCTGTTAACTTCATATTGCCATTGATTGCCACAATGACGCTGGTAGCAGTTTCTTTGATAGCCATACCAGAGATATCGTAGGGATTTACTGTCCCTGGTGCGGCACCAACCCAGTAGTTCCCGTTCATTCCATCTGTGTTTGAATCAAATGCATACTGCCAGCCGCTAGCATCAGTGGAGTTTTGACCCACCAAAAGACCGGTAGTGTCGTTCAAACACTCCAAAGATATGCTAAATGCTGTTCCTTTTAAGTCGGAGGCATATGCTCCTTGACCAGCCACAAAGAAGATTCCAAAAGTGGTAATGCCAATCTTCAGTAAATTGAGTAAGCTGTGAGTTTTCATTATTTATAACTTGATTGATTTAGGGAATCACAATTTCCTGGACTTCTCTATTTGTAAGTGGAATTACAAAAACAAAAAAGCGTGATTCTTCTGAAAATATAATTTGGAAAAGTTAACGGTAATTTTATAAAACTCAAATAACCAATTACATATTTAGTTGAAATTACTTTTACTTTACCTAATTGTCTTCAATGTGAAATAGGAGTAAAGCCAAGTAGGCCTAGTAGCCTAAGGTTTTTTGCACCCTTTTACTTAGATAGTTTTGAAAAATTTTTGGGTTTGTGTAAGCTTAATAAACCATATCTCGCCAGCATCTCCGTACAGGGCATCTAAACCTGCGATCGCTAGAAATTTCTTGTCTGCATTGATCTACTTTAGAAAGTAATATCCGCTTCGGATGAACACTTGGGCATTTACATTGCACTCTTGCTAGTTAAGGGAGTCAGGAGCCAAGGGGTCGAAATCAATAAGCCTCCTGACGACTGACACCTATATTCTGCTTCCTAGCTAAAGATGCAACCCTCCTAATCAAATCAATCCTTCCAACGCGTGTTGTAAATCATTCGTCACTTCAGCAACAGCTTGCCTAGCACCCAAACGATTTTCTCTATACGCCGGGTAGTGCTGAGAAACAGATATCGGTTCACCCACAGTAATTTTGACTTTTTGCTTACCCAATTGCGGACGCCAGACAGCTTTATCGCCTTTGATTTTGGCAATCATCTGCCATAAAATTAAAGTTGTCTCAGCAAACCTTTCTACCGTTGGATTTTCACGAATATAATTACCAGAAACTGCCACAAAACTTTCTACTAAACGCATATGCCACATCCGCGCATTCGCTTCTTCCGCAACGCGATCGCCTAAAGCTTTCTCTACAGCGGATACTCCTTTTACATCCTTAAAATCTTCTCTAAATATATAATTCCAACCTGCTTGTTCTACCCGCCGACAGCGGTCACTCAAAGTACCTTTTGACTGCAAATCAAAATACTGTTCTGATATTTGTAGCGCTGCATTTAACAAAGCTTGTAAACGAACTGCTAGCACTTCATTTCTATCTTCAATTTCTCCTACTACCGTTTTGGCATCTGGCAGCTTGAGATGATAAAACCGCGTGTAAAATTGTTCCATCAGCGAAAGTAAATGTTCTGCCAAAGTCAACAACCGGGGATAAAGCGACTCCACGGAAGCATGTTCTGATGGATTCACAGGTAAACCACTAGCCGCTTCCAATTCACTTAAAAGATTTGCGATCGCATCCCAAGGAGCATCAACGTAACTATATTTAATCCCAACTGGTACAATTAAAACCTGTTGATCGCGTCCAGCTTTGTGCAAATCTTCAGCACACCAAAAGCCTAATTGGGCGATACCGGGTTCCAGGGGGCTAATATTCTCTGATAAACCATTGGTAGCACCTTCTGGCGCAGCAGCCATCGGGAATTTCCCATTGGCAAACAACTCACGCGCCGAACGTAACCCCGTCCAGTCAGCCTTACCCCGCTGAATCGGAGTACCACCTAAATGAGACATGATCCAGCCAACGTGGGCACCTGCCCATAGAGGAATGCCGCGATCGTAGATAAAATGAGCGTGAATCGGAAATTCTAGCGCTGTACCTTGCGATCGTGCTACCTTTGGCACCAGTTGAGACAGCAAGTAGCCCAAACAAAGTGGATCATCTGTTTTAGGATGGCGAAATGCCAGCATAAAACGGATCTTATCCTCCTGAAACTGGCGATAGACATCTACCAGAGCCTCTACATTGTCTGCTTCAATTTGGGTAATAGCTGTTTGCCAGTTTATCCAACTGGGTAGCAACAGATGGACAACTCGTAGTAATAAGGGGTTAAACGCCGGCGGAATAAATTCTAAGGGTGCTTGTGCTTGATAAATTACATCTGGCAAGGTAGTTGTCTCCTAAAGTTGTGATCAAAAAAGGCGGAAAGCTATAAATAAAAATGAAAAAGAAATAACACTGTATACTTTGTACTTCATCCTTAATACTTCATACTTTAGTTGACATAGAAATTAGTGAGCAAAGAAAGGCTATAAACGATGCGACTGTCACAAATGTTATTCGTTACACTCCGGGATGATCCAGCTGATGCTGAGATTCCTAGCCATAAATTATTACTCCGTGCAGGTTACATTCGTCGCATCGGAAGCGGTATCTATGCTTATCTCCCACTGATGTGGCGGGTACTGCAAAAAGTTTCCCAGATTGTGCGGGAAGAAATGAACGCTACAGGCGCACAAGAATGTCTTTTACCGCAATTACAACCCGCTGATTTATGGAAGGAATCGGGACGCTGGGACACTTACACCAAAGCTGAGGGGATCATGTTTTCCCTAATTGATCGCCGTGAGCAACAATTAGGATTAGGCCCAACTCATGAGGAAGTAATCACAGCGATCGCTCGTGATATGATTCGCTCTTATCGCCAGCTACCACTGCACCTCTACCAAATTCAAACCAAGTTCCGCGATGAAATTCGTCCCCGCTTTGGTTTGATGCGTGGACGGGAATTTATCATGAAGGACGGCTATTCCTTCCATGTCGATGAAGCCAGCCTCAAAGAAACTTACCAGGATATGTATAAAGCCTACAGCAATATCCTGCGACGTTCTGGTTTAGCTTTTCGGGCAGTGGACGCCGATTCTGGGGCAATTGGTGGTTCTGGTTCCACAGAATTTATGATTTTGGCGGAAGCTGGTGAAGACGAAGTTCTCTACACTGAGGATGGTAAATACGCCGCTAACGTAGAAAAGGCTGTTTCTTTACCAATTGACGCCGAAATCTCACGGTTTACAACCTATGAGAAACGCGATACACCTGGAACAGAAACGATTGAAAAGGTTTGTCAACTCCTTAACTGTTCTCCCACTCAATTAGTGAAAAACGTCCTTTATCAGACAGTTTATGATAATGGGATAACGGTGTTGGTTCTGGTGAACATCCGAGGCGATCAAGAAGTTAATGAGGTCAAGTTGCAAAATGAATTGACCAAATTAGCTCCTGAATATGGTGCTAAAACTATTATTAGTTTGAATGTACCAAATGTTGAAGCGCAGCAAACATGGACAGCGAAATCTCTACCTTTAGGTTACATTGCGCCAGACATCGCAGATGAGTATATTACCGCCAATAAACAGATTCATCCCAAGTTTTTGCGCTTGGTGGATCAAACAGTCGTTGATTTAAAAAATTTTGTTACAGGCGCGAATGAAGCTGGCTATCACGTAGTTGGTGCTAATTGGGGTGAGCAGTTTAAGTTACCAAGCAGTGTAGTAGATGTGCGGAAGGCAAGACCAGGCGATCGCGCCATCCATAACCCAGAACAAACTCTCTTCAGCGCCCGTGGAATTGAAGCAGGTCACATCTTCCAATTAGGTACTGAATACTCTGAAGCGATGGGAGCAACTTATACCAATGAACAGGGCGAAGAAAAGCCGCTATTTATGGGTTGTTTTGGTGTCGGTGTGTCACGACTAGCACAAGCTGCCGTAGAGCAATCTTACGATAAAGATGGGATTATTTGGCCAGTAGCGATCGCACCCTATCACGCGATTGTCACAATTCCTAACATTAAGGATGCTCAACAAGTTGAAATCGCTCAAAAACTTTACACAGAACTGAATCAAGCGGGAATTGAAACTCTACTAGATGACCGCGATGAACGAGCGGGAGTGAAATTTAAAGATGCTGATTTGATTGGCATCCCTTATCGGATTGTAACCGGGCGAGCGATCGCTAATGGCAAAGTCGAAGTTGTAGAAAGAGCCACCCGTAAATCTCAAGAAATTGTCATTGATGAAGTTACAACTACACTTCATAACTGGATTACCGCAGCGATAGAGGGTAAAAATTAAACGCATAGGTGCTTCACCTTCCCGCAGGACAAGGGTGCAAAGGTTTACGCAGAGGAATAAATACTTCACTTTGCGTTCCTCTGTGTTTTCCAGCCTGCGGCAAGCCGCAAAAGCGTCTACAGTGTTCCTTTGCTTTGTAAATTTAATTTTCAATCATCTCTAGAAAGAATGAGATTTACATAATTTGGAGGTGACGGATTAGAAGTAAAAATTCTAGAATTGAATAAGGGACTTGCATAATTAAAAATAATTGTATTTTGATGCATCAAGCCTCCTCCAAGTTGTGGGAAACTCTCCACTTATAAGTATCGTCTTTAACCAGGCTGCTCCTCACATAACTCCCATATCAGCCCTCAGTCAGGAAGGTTTTGAACATGAAAGACCAACAAGGATCTAATCGTATTTCTTCAGGCGCAATTGCAGCCGTGTCAGCAGTGGTTGTAGCGGTGGGTGGCAGTGTAGCTTGGTTTACTTCCCACTCCAGTAATACTCCCACACCGTCAAACCCCTCTCAACAGATCGCTCAACCAGTACAGCCATCAACTAGGCAGCCAGGTAATGAGCAAACGCCTAACGTTTATTGGCTAAGATCAAAGGACAAAAATATTGCTTTGGTTCCCCAGCCTGTTAAAGTGGCTTCTATACTACCCAACCAGCCTTTAGAAGCAGCTTTTCAAAGTTTGTTAGCAGGCCCACCAACAGGAGGGACAGATTCAACAACCATCCCTAAAGCAACCAAACTCTTGGGGCTGAAGTCAGAAAATAACGAGGTTCACGTTAATTTATCTGAAGATTTTACCAGCGGTGGTGGTAGCACCTCAATGATCGGTCGCGTAGGACAAGTTGTTTATACTGCGACAACTTTAAATCCTAAAGCCAAGGTGTACATTGACGTGAACGGCAAACCGTTGGATGTTTTAGGTGGTGAGGGTCTAGAGTTAGAACAGCCACTAACTCGTGAAAGCTTTCAGAAAAATTATCCGCTTTAAAAAAGTTAGGAGTAGAGACGCGATTAATCGCGTCTGTGCAGGAGTGAGGAGTTTTAACTCATAACTCTGCCAATTTTAGATTTTGAATTTTGGATTTTGGATTAAAAAAAATTTAAAATCTAAAATCTAAAATCCAAAATTGAATGACTCATAACTCATAACTCTTATTAAGCTTACCGATTACCATTTAACACACGAAAATTACGGGCTTGCTGTTCTAACCTGGTGGCGAGGCGATCGCAAACCCGATTACACAAATCAAAAATCATTTGATCTTCCACCCGGTAATAGGCGCAAGTTCCTTCACTGCGGCGGCTAAGGATACCCGCTTGCCACATTACCTTCAGGTGTTTTGACACATTTGCCTGAGAAGTCTGGGTTGCCTCTACCAACTCTTGCACGCATTTTTCTTCATCCCGTAATAAGTGGAGCAGCCGCAGGCGCATCGGCTCACTTAACAGGCTGAAGTATTCAGCTACTTGTTGCACCACTTCTGGCGGTAAAGGCAACGTTTGTTTCATCAGGATTAACCCGCAAGGACTGAAAGTTTTAACGATGACTCATTTGAGATGACTCATTTCATATATAGATTAATACTTAATCAGGGTTAATTCGCATCAAAGGTTGACCATATTCTACAGCGTCACCATTTTGGAGGAGAATTTCCATCACCTGTCCGGAGACTTCGGCTTCGATTTCATTCATCAGCTTCATGGCCTCAATGATACAGACTGTTTGACCCTTGCGGATGCGATCGCCCACTTCCACAAATGCCGCTTCCCCCGGTGCAGAAGCGCGATAAAACGTTCCCACCATTGGGGAAGGCACTTCTACTAATCTCTGATCAATGATTGAGGGAGGATTTACTGACAGCTGTAATTGTGTCCCAGCTCCAGTATTCTCAAATACGCGACCTGTGGCCACCTCTGTTACCGGACTCGTGGTGACCTGATTTGCCCCAGATGAACCCGATGGCAATCCCGAACCTACCACACCGCCTAAGGTCGCTTGACCTGCCGACAACACCTGATTGCTGACACTCACAGCCTTACGGACTGTTAGTTCAAAGTCATCGCTTTTGAGCGTAACTTCTACAATATCTGTTTGTGCGATAGTTGCCAGTAGTTGGCGGATTTCATTAAAGTCCAATGGCACAGTTTTTATTACCTCGACCTATCCGTAAATGAGTATCTTAAGTGTGGCAGGGATTTAATCCCTATGTAGGGATTTAAATCAGGAGCAAGCATCTCGGTGGAGATGAAAGTTATTCCCTGCCTAAGTATTTATCCTCACGCGTATCAATCTTGATGCGTTCTCCTTGGGTGATAAACAAGGGAACCATCACAGTTGCCCCAGTTTCCACAATTGCTGGTTTTGTACCACCTGTAGCCGTGTCACCTTTAACGCCTGGGTCTGTTTGGACTATTTCTAGAACCACAGAATTGGGCAGTTCTACTTCAAGCACTTGCTCGCCCCAACGGATGACGCTGACTTCCATACCTTCTTTGAGGTATTTTATGCGATCGCCAATCTGCGTTACGCTCAATCTGCCTTCTTCGTATGTTTCCATATCCATAAAGACAAACTCATCGCCTTCTTTATAGGTATGCTGCATTGTGCTTTTTTCCAGAGTAGCTTGCGGCAATGTTTCGCCTGCTCGGAACGTTTTTTCCATCACGTTCCCACTCTGAACATTTCTCAGTTTGGTACGTACAAAGGCAGAACCTTTGCCTGGCTTAACGTGGAGGAATTCGAGCACTCGCCATACAGACCCGTCTAATACAATTGAAACACCAGGTCGAAAATCGTTACTGGAGATCATGAAACTTTCAAATTTTGGAAGACAATCGGCATTTATTGTACCCTTCAAGCGGGGTAATTAGTTATTATTTAGTCATTGGGCATTGGGCATTGGGCATTGGGCATTGAGCATTGGGCGTGGGTTATTCTTTTTGTCCCCCTTGTCCCGCTACTCCCTACTCCCCACTCTTTCTTAGCTTCCCATCTGCTAATCTGGCTCTTTGCATTTAATTTTGACTCAGCACCCAGCACGGGCTAAATGCCCTACTATCGTTAACAGCACTCCTACTGTGGGAAGATGATTGATGGGTTACGTCCAGTCAACAATTTAATGCTGCATTTGAGTTATCCCATGTCTAACCTATTAAAATCCTGGCTGAAGAACAGCCTAATGGCAATATTGCTGGTAACAATATTTTTAGGCATAACTACAGCTGGGTGGACTCCCTCCAGTAGCGCCGCGCTGCCAGCCGGCAACGCAATTACCGATGGCAAGGCTCTGTTGCGGTATGCACTCCCGATAGATAACAAACCTGTACGAGAACTACAAGCGAGTTTAGAGGACATCTCTGCCCAACTGCGGGCGAATCGGCGGTGGGGTGCTATTTCCAAAGACATCAGCCAAGCATCCCGTATTCTCGATAAACCCTCTCAAATATTAACAAGTGTTCCCGAAGAACGCCAACCCCAAGCCGAAGCTTGGATTACCGAGTTAAAATCTGGGGTAGGTAAATTACAAGAATTGGCAAACAGCAAAGATAAAGAACAAGTTCTGCAAGACAGAGGCAAACTTCTGAATCTCATAACTGGGTTAGAAGAGTCAATGGTGAAAGAATTCCCCTTTGAAGTACCTGCCCAGTACAGTAACCTACCACAACTTAAAGGTCGTGCCACTGTAGAATTCAAAACCAATAAAGGCGATTTGACCCTCGTAGTGGACGGTTATAGCGCCCCTGTCACTGCTGGTAATTTTGTAGATTTGGTGCAGAGGGGTTTTTATAATGGTTTAGAGTTTACCCGTTCTGAAGAATCTTACTTTCTGCAAACTGGAGATCCAGCCGGCAAAGACGTGGGTTTCATTGATCCAAAGACGGGCAAATATCGCGCCATTCCCTTAGAAGTTTTAGTTCAGGGTGATAAAGCACCTACCTATGGCATTACACTAGAAGAAGCTGGTCGTTATATCGATATGCCAGTTCTGCCTTTCTCTGCTTTTGGTGCAGTGGTGATGGCTCGTCCCGAAAGTGAAGTAAATGGTGGTTCATCACAATTTTTCTTCTTTTTGTTTGAACCAGAACTCACCCCCGCCGGACGCAACCTATTGGATGGTCGTTATGCCGTTTTTGGCTATCTCACCGAAGGCAAAGAAATTTTGGATAAACTGAAAGCGGGTGACAAAATTGAATCGGCAACTGTGGTTCAGGGAATAGAAAATCTGGTTGAGCCGCAAGCAGCATAAGAGGAGAGCAGGGGAAGCAGGAGATCAGGCAGATGAGGGAGAATAATTACTAACTCCTGTACAGACAAAGATTTTTCGCGTCTCTACTTCTAACTCCTAACTCCCCTGACTCAGATTCCCAGCGGTAAACACCTGATCAACTGCGTTCACGAAGTGTGCCGCAGGTATCGCTAATTCTGGAAAAGCCCGTGATCCAATTTGCTCACTAGCAATAAAAATTGTTTCTTCATAAAATCCATCTTCCAGTAGTAACACTGAAATTTTTGCCTCTATTGGGTCTACAATCCAATATTCAGGAACCTCTAAGGCTGCATATTCGGAGCGTTTATGACGATAATCCCGTTTCACCGATTCTGGACTGACCACCTCGACAATTAGTAACGGAGGTGACTCAAATACTGCTGAGGCATTCAACAATTCTCTAGCTTGCTCCAGTGTTACTACACACAAATCAGTTAATCTAGATTTATTTCTACCCGTTCTCACCCCGCTTTCCCGAAAACACAGCCAAGTAGAGTTACAACGTTTGATTTCTGCTTTCAGGGCAGTATCCAAAAAATCGACAATCAGGAAATGTTCAATAGTCGGTGGGTTCATTAACTCCAGCTTGCCATCCACCAGTTCATAATGAAAATCGTTGCCATGATCATAGGTTAAGTATTCCTCAAACGTGATACTGGTTACTGGTGTTGTTACCATCCCAACTGACTCCTAGACGATACTTTTATATTAAACAGTAAAGCAAATCATCAGTTTTCTTAGTAATTTTGCAACACGGAAAACCGATTGTGAACAGTGAATTATCTTCCCTACAAGTACAAGATATTGGAGAACAAGGTCTTTTAGAAAGATTGCAGCGCTTCTGTCCTCCAGAAATTATTGGAGATGATGCAGCAGTGCTTGTGACTGCACCAGAGCAATCTTTGGTGGTGACTACAGATGTGCTGGTTGATGGCGTACATTTCAGTAATGTCACCACTTCCCCAGAAGATGCTGGTTGGCGAGCTGCTGCTGCCAATTTATCAGATTTAGCAGCAATGGGTGCTTCGCCATTAGGAATCACCGTCGGTTTGGGACTCCCCGGTGAAGTTAGGGTGAGTTGGGTTGAGCGACTATACCAGGGAATGACAGAATGCCTGCAAAAATACAATACCTCAATTGTCGGGGGTGATATTGTGCGATCGCCTGTAATTACTCTGGCAATTACCGCTTTTGGTCAAGTTAACTCAAGTCAAATTATCCGCCGTTCTGCTGCTGTTGTCGGGGATGCGATCGTCGTTACAGGTGTTCATGGAGCCTCCCACGCTGGCTTAGAATTACTCTTACATCCCGAATTGGGAGAAAACCTCAACAACGAAGAAAAGACGGCTCTAATCCTCGCACACCAACGCCCACAGCCACGGTTAGATGTCTTACCAATCCTCCAGAAAATTTTAAATTTCCAATCCAAAATCCAAAATCTAAAATCCAAAATTCCTGTCGCTGGTATGGATAGCAGCGATGGTTTGGCGGATGCGATTATCCAAATTTGCCGTGCCAGTGGCGTTGGCGCTGTGCTAGAACGCAGACAAATTTCCTTCCCAGCAGCTTTTGACCATTGGCTGACACCAGAGCAAGCGCTAAAATATACTTTATACGGTGGCGAAGACTTTGAATTAGTGCTGTGTTTGCCACAAGAGCCAGCATTAGCCTTGGTGCAACATCTTGGTGAGAGGGCTGCGATCGTGGGCAAGATTACACCCGGATCAACAGTACTATTTCACGACGAACAAAAAAAATTCCCTGACCAAGTTCTGAGTCTTAGCCAGGGATTTCAACACTTCAAAAGTTAGAAGTTATGAGTTATGAGTCATTCAATTTTGGATTTTAGATTTTAAATTTTTTTTAATCCAAAATCCAAAATTCAAAATCTAAAATTGGCAGAGTTATGAGTTTTAATTCCTCACTCTTCATTCCTAACTCCTCACTCCTGCACAGACGCGATTAATCGCGTCTCTACTCCTAACTCTTTAATTAAACCCACTTCTGGGCTACCAATTCTGCCAAATCCAAGACTCGTTGGCTGTAACCCCACTCGTTGTCATACCACGCCATAACTTTCACTAAGTCATTGCCCATAACCAAAGTCAAGCTGGCATCAACAATCGAAGAAGCATCACTACCTTGATAATCGGAAGATACCAGTTCGAGATCGCTATAGTCCAAAATGCCTTTAAGTGAACCTTCGGCAGCATCTTTGAAAGCTTGGTTAACTTCTTCAGTAATAGTACGCTTCTCAACCTGAACTACGAAATCTACCATTGAGACGTTCGGGGTAGGTACACGCAAGGCAACACCATTTAGCTTGCCTTTGAGGTCTGGGATAACCAGCGCCACTGCTTTTGCTGCACCAGTGGAGGTGGGTACAATATTGATCGCTGCTGCCCTCGCCCGTCGCAAATCCCGGTGAGAAGCGTCTAGCAAGCGCTGGTCACCTGTATAGCTATGGGTGGTGGTCATCGTACCTTTGATGATGCCGAACTTATCGTTCAACACTTTGGCGATCGGCGCCAAGCAGTTGGTAGTACAGCTAGCATTACTGATAATGTTGTGTATGTTGTGATCATAGCCGTGATGATTCACACCAATCACAAAAGTGCCATCCTCGTTCTTACCAGGAGCGGTAATCAGAACTTTCTTAGCTCCAGCATTCACATGCTTCAGCGCTCCTTCTTTGCTAGTAAACACCCCCGTTGCTTCGATAACTAGGTCAATTCCCCAATCTCTCCAGGGCAACTTTTCTGGGTTGCGATCGGATACGCACTTAATGGTCTTACCGTTAACGATGATAGAGTTATCATCGGCACTAATCTCAGCACCTTTGATCTTCCCTAGCATCGAGTCATACTTCAGCAGATGAGCATTGGTTCTAGGGTCTGACGTGTCATTAATAGCCACAAGGTCGATTTTACTATTCTCTCTACCCACCCAGCAGCGCGCAAAGTTACGTCCAATCCGCCCGAAACCGTTGATTGCAACTCTAATCACAGTGTCTTGCCCTCTGTATTTATGCTTATATGTTGATATCGTTGACCCCAATCATATCGCAAACGGGGGGAGCAATAATAACCATAAACTGTTAGATCAATAAAAAAACACATAATTTATTCAGATTTGTTCGAGTAGAGATTGTTGTTAGTGATATATGATCTGACCAATTCCGGGACTAAATAACGAATTGACTGGCGTTCGCGGCAAAATTTGCGAATTAGACTTGACGAAACTCCTACTAAAGGTATATTTAAGAGTTGCCAGTGAATGGTGAAAGACTGCTCCCTGAGTTGTTGCTCCACTTGCTTGCAGATTAATTTGCTTTGAGTTATAGTCTCACCACCTAGCAGTCGGGGTGCGATTAACCAATCACACATTTGTGCTAGTTCGTGTCCACGGTACCAACGGGGTAAGGTTTGGAAAGTATCCAAGCCTACAATCCAGTACCAGTGAGTATTTAGGTAAGAAGCAGATAAGTCGATCAGGGTGTTAATGGCATAGGAAGTCCCAGAGCGATTTGCCTCCACTAGTGAGACAGTAAACGCTAGGTTGTCTTTTATGGCTAATTGCAGCATTTCCACACGATGCTCAAACAAAGCTGCTTCTTTATGAGGAGGATTTAGGGATGGCACCCAAATTACCTTTTCAAGGGATACTTCTTGCATTGCTGTCTCAGCTACGAGCAGGTGTCCCCAATGAATTGGATCAAATGTGCCACCAAAAATTGCTAGTTGCTGCATCCAGTTATGCTTGGGTTTTATGCAATTGAAAAATAGTTTCATTACCAATGTACTATTGTAGTCAATTCACGCCTAGACTTGATGCAATTTAAAATCAGTTTCACTAAACAATGTATTATGTAGCCAATTCCAGTAAGGTAGCCAAAAATATGTATTTGACATTACAAGAATTTCTTTCCCGATGTAGCCAAAATTTTGAGAATAATCTTAAGAACAGTTCAAAAATAGCAAAAACCTCCAACCAAGGTAAAATCATTCTGAACCAGCAAAACCAGAGCATAAACATCATCTGGGCATTAAACATAAACATGAGATAGGAGCAGTTACGGTAAAAATCAAATTCCTGTTATGATACGCGTGTCATTTGTGATTATGGTGTGGTGTGGTGTAAGAGGAGCAATAAATGACTAATTCTGTAGATTTTAGTGGTAGACCATTTCATTTCATTGGCATCGGTGGCATAGGTATGTCTGCTCTGGCATACGTTCTCACCAAGCGTCAATTTCCAGTATCAGGTTCGGATCTTCGTCCCAACCACATTACGCACAAATTGGAATCTATTGGTGCTCATATTTTTGGTAGACAAGAGGCAAGCAATCTTGAATTCTTTCGCCCTCAGGTATTGGCTAATGCAGTAGTATTAAATTCACAAGAACAATTACCTACTGCTACTAAGTCAAAACTACCTCAAGTCATTTGTTCAACAGCAATTAACACGAATAATTTAGAATACAAAGCAGCGCTGGAATTAGGTTGTCCAATTTTACATCGTTCAGATGTACTAGCCGCTTTAATTTCCGATTACTACAGTATTGCAGTAGCAGGAACACACGGCAAAACTACAACCAGTAGCATGATTGGCTATATGCTTCTGGAAGCAGGTCTAGATCCCACGATTTTAGTGGGTGGCGAAGTCAATGCTTGGGAAGGTAATGCTCGATTGGGACAAAGCCAATATTTGGTGGCCGAAGCAGATGAATCTGATGGTTCTTTGGTAAAACACGCTCCAGAAATTGGCATCATCACCAATATTGAACTCGATCATCCTGACCATTACGATACATTAGAAGAAGTCATTGACATCTTCCAGACATTTGCTGAGGGTTGTAAAACGTTAATAGGTAGCATTGACTGTGCTACAGTGCGCGATCGCTTGCAACCCACAATCAGCTACAGCTTATACTCAGATACCGATGCTGACTACACCGTAACTAATATTGATTATCGTGCTGATGGCACCACGGCTTTAGTTTGGGAAAGAGGCAAAGCTTTGGGCGTATTGAATTTGCGGCTGCTCAGTCGGCACAATCTCAGCAATGCTCTAGCAGCGGTGGCTGTTGGTCGCGCGTTGGGCTTAGAATTTGGAGCAATTGCCAAAGGCATTGCCACCTTTGAAGGAGCAAGACGACGCTTTGAGTTCCGAGGTGAAGTTGGTGGTATTACCTTCATTGATGACTATGCTCATCACCCCAGCGAGATTCGTGCTACTCTGGCCGCAGCACGCTTACAGGCAAGACCAGGGCAAAGAGTGGTTGCCATCTTCCAACCCCATCGCTATACCCGGACACTGACCTTTTTAAAAGAATTTGCCGAGTCCTTTACCCATGCTGATTTGGTTGTGCTGACTGATATTTACAGTGCAGGCGAACCCAATTTAGGGCAAATTAGTGGTGAATATCTAGCGGCGGAAATTGCTAAACAGCATTCGCAGACAGTTTATCAACCAACTTTACCCGCAGTGTGTGAGTACTTGCTGCAAACACTACGCCCAGGAGATTTGGCGCTGTTTTTGGGGGCTGGGAACTTGAATCAGGTGATTCCTGAAGTAATTACAACACTTTGTGAGCCTGCTAAAGCCACATCCTAAGTGGAGACTTTGCGAAGTTTTATTTCTGAGCAAAGCGCCCCTCTAGCAACGGTTTCATAGGTTAACTCTATTACCGTATCTTTGCGGTAAATAAATGTAAAAATTTTACCAAAACAAAGTAAAGATGACCATTTCCCAGGCAGCTGGAAACGTCTGCACAGTTTCTGCTTTGAATACAAAGAAACACCAAACAATTAATTCGGTGGAGAGTGAAGTAATTTACTTACCCAGTACTGATTGTGTGATTAAGTCCCAGGCTTCCTTGTCAGCGTTTACTTCCTATAGGGTTGGGGGAGCTGCTGATCTGTACGTTGCCCCCCGAAACTTAGAAGCACTGCAAGCAAGTCTTAAATACGCAAAAGAACGTGATTTAAAGGTGACAACACTGGGAGCAGGTTCTAACTTGCTAGTGAGCGATCGCGGTATATCAGGTTTAGTCATTGCTACTCGTCATCTCCGCTTCAGCAACTTTGACCCCCAGACAGGTCAATTAACCGTTGCTGCCGGAGAATCAATTCCCAGCTTGGCATGGGCGGCAGCAGAATTAGGGTGGGAAGGATTGGAGTGGGCTGTTGGTATCCCTGGAACAGCAGGAGGTGCCGTGGTGATGAATGCAGGGGCACATAATAGCTGTATCGCAGATATGTTAGTTAGTGCCCAGGTACTTTCACCCGATGGGACGCTGGAAACTATTACCCGGGAACAGTTAAGTTATAGTTACCGGACTTCATTATTGCAAGGTGGCGATCGCATAGTCACCCAAGCCACCTTACAACTCGCGCCAGGTGCGGAGCCAGCAAAAGTTGTGGCAATCACCAAACAACACAAAAAGCATCGGTTGAGCACCCAACCATACAACTTCCCCAGTTGTGGCAGTGTATTTCGCAATCCCAAACCTTACACAGCAGGCTGGTTAATTGAACAAACTGGTCTCAAAGGCTACCAAATTGGTGGAGCACAAGTAGCACTACTCCATGCTAATTTTATCGTTAACCGTGGTGGGGCAAAAGCTAGTGACATCTTCTGTCTCATTAGTCACATCCAACATCAGGTACAAGAACGTTGGTCTATTCGGTTAGAGCCAGAAGTCAAAATGCTCGGAGAGTTTCAAGCTGCTTGTTGAAACTTTTAATCTTGGAAATGGAGCGTTGGAGATTTGGAACTGGAAAGATGAGGGAGATAGGATGTAACCAATGCCCAATACAACTCTTGGAGAGGCTGGCGCTTAGGGCGTAGCTATGCCGCAGGCTTTACGGCTCCTTTCGGCTTCGGTTCCATCAAGACCAGGCGTGATGCTCAAGGCAAGCCGCTCAGGACAAGCTCAGTACAAGTGCCCAATGCCAGGATGCATTAATTATTGGTAAAAAAAGAGGCAAATTACTTACCGCATCTATAATTGAATTTGATTTGTTATTCAACGTATAAGCGTACAACTAATTATGACAGGAAAAGGACAGGGATTCGGCTTTGGCTTAGGAAAAATGAAGGAACTGGCCGAAGCTTTTAAGAAAGCCCAGCAAGTTCAAGAAGGCGCAAAGCGACTTCAAGAAGAATTGGAGCAAATGGAGATTCAAGGAGAATCTGGCGGTGGTCTGGTGAAAGTGATTGTCAGTGGTAACCAAGAACCCAAGCGGGTGGAAATTTCTCCAGATGCTTTAGCTGAAGGTGCAGAAGTACTTTCTGATCTAGTGACAGTAGCAATGAAAGAAGCCTACACCAAGTCCACTGCAACAATGCGGGAACGTATGGAAGAATTGACCAGTGGATTGGAACTTCCTGGATTTTAGTCAAGAGTCATTGGTCATTGGTTTAATGACTTTTGACTTTTGACAAAGGGCAAAAAATATCTATGGCTTACAAGTTGCTATTTGTCTGCTTAGGTAACATCTGCCGATCACCATCGGCAGAAAACATTATGAATCATCTAATTGAGCAGGCTGGCTTGAGCGATGGCTGTGCCGACCCCAAAGGTATCCACATCCTTTGTGACTCTGCTGGTACATCTAGTTATCACATTGGTAGCCCACCTGACAGACGCATGAGTGCTGCGGCTGCCACAAAGCTAGGAATTAAACTGCGTGGTCGAGCCCGCCAGTTTCAAGAGTCAGACTTTCAAGACTTTGATTTGATTTTGGCGATGGATCAAGAAAATTATGAGAACATCCTCACTCTTGATCAAACTAAGCAATATCACTATAAAGTGCGTCTGATGTGCGAGTTTTGCTCTCGACACACTCTAAAGGAAGTTCCAGATCCCTATTACGGTGGTCAACAGGGATTTAATCAAGTTATTGATTTACTGATCGATGCTTGTGAAGGTCTGCTTACAAAAGTTATGAGTTATGAGTTATGAGTTAGGAATTAGGAGTTAGGAGTTTTAATTCCTCACTCCTCACTTCTAACTCCTCACTTTTTTTATTCCACCAGACCATGCTTAATCGCAAAACGTACTAATTCCGCTCGGTTGCTAGTTGAAGTTTTTCTCAATAAACTGCTAACGTACTTTTCCACTGTTCGAGGACTCAGATATAGCTGATGACCCATATCAGCATTAGAAAGACCATGAGTCAATAACTCTAAGACTTGCTGTTCTCTATGAGTTAGGGATGAGTGCAAGTGGGATTTCTGAATTTGAGTGGACAAAGAATTATGGGCGTCCACCGCTTTTGTCGAGGTGGAAAAGCCCAAACTATCTTTATGAGAAAAGCGGTACTCCGATTGAATGATTTGCGATCGCTCTAAAAGATTACGGATTGCTGCTGCTAACTCTTCCAGTTCAAAAGGTTTGGGTAAGTATAAATCGCACCCTGACTGGTAGCCCATAATTCTTTCCTGGGTCTTAGTTCGGGCTGTTAATAAAATTACAGGCAATAACCGAAATACTGGTTGTTGACGCACCCGGCGCACTAGTTCGTAGCCATTCATCTGTGGCATGGCGATATCCGTGACAATCAAATCCGGATGATACTCATCCACCATAGCCAAAGCCTCTTGACCGTCATTAGCCATGATTACCGAGTAGCCAGACAGTTCAAGATAGTCGCTAACATACAGACGAGTGCCCAAATCATCATCCACTACAAGGATCGTCAAGGGCATGGACAATACATCCCTAGCATTTTTTTACTCAGAAATTTGCCTCTACACACTCCATCAGTGAACACAGGCAAGAATAGTGTTCTTATGTTTCATACTATGACAGGATTACCAGCTAATGAATGCCTTCAAGGTTGATTTATAAAGGAAATCTTAAATCTTTAGGATAGGGTTAACAACTGTAACTCACCTTTGACTTCCTGTGCTGGGGAGGTACAGAAAGTTTTGTAATTTGTAACAATTCATCAATAAGGCAGAGCAAATGCTCACCATACTATAAATTAATATTGACATAATAAATAATTTCCTAAAAGCTAAGTAAGTGGGCGTAACATAATTTTATTTCTTCTTGCTCACTTACTTAAGTAAGTATAAATATCTTTTGTTTTTTGTCCTTTGTCCTTTTTCATTAGTATTTAGCCAATCACTAATGATTATTGCTGTCAGGTAACTCAAAGTTGCCGGAAAATTTTTAATTGTGAACTTAGAAAAGCTAAATTAGTGATATACAGTTCACCATTTATAGCGGTTCTAAGATACACCCTATAATTCACAAGCCAATCCAAATAATTTTTTAGGTACATTTAAAGCACACAAAATTATCAATGAGCGACAAGAACGAAGGTTACAAAGTTATTTGCGACAACCGTCAAGCCCGTTATTTGTATGAAATTCTAGAAACTTACGAAGCTGGAATTGAGTTGACAGGAACAGAGGTAAAGTCGATTCGTGCGGGTAAAGTCAATCTCCAAGATGGCTATGCTTTGCTTCGTAATGGCGAAGCATGGTTGATTAATGTGCATATCTCACCTTACAACGCTAGTGGACAATATTTTAATCATGAACCACGGCGTACACGCAAGCTACTATTGCATCGCCAAGAACTCCGTAAGCTAATTGGCAAAGTCGAACAGCAGGGTTTAACTTTAATCCCTTTGAAAATGTATCTTAAACGAGGCTGGCTAAAAGTGAGTATAGCCCTTGGCAAAGGTAAAAAGCTCCACGATAAACGAGAAGACCTGAAACGACGCCAAGACCAGCGTGACATTCAACGGGCTATGAAAAGCTATTGAGGATCGGTTTGCTAAACTACTACAGTAAGAGTGAGAAACTGATTGCTGTGAAAATTATGTTGTATGTCTACAGCGTGAGTTCTGAAAATGCCTAGTTTATAGCCGCAGATTGATTTTGTTAAGGTTGAGACTCGATACAGTGGTGAGTAACTTCGGATGGCATCAGGAATTTTCAGATTTATGAAAAGTAATTTCATTACATTTGTTGGGGCTGGCGTTCTCAGCTTGAGTATGGGAGTTCTACCCTTAACTCTATCTGCACAAGCTCAGACAACTAATGACTCCGGGGCCACTACTGCTCCAACAACGACCACCAATGAGCGCAACGATTTTAATTGGGGTTGGCTAGGATTGATTGGTTTATTTGGTCTAGCTGGGTTGGCTGGCAAAAAGCGCGATCCTCAACCGACTGCTTATCGCGACCCTAATGCCCCAAGTGCCACTACCTACAGAGATTAAACAATTAGACAATTTGAAATTTAAAAGTTGTCAGTTGTTCAGTAAGACAACAACTGACAACTTATTGATGTTAGTTTATTGCTGGTTCTGAGTTAGTTGAACTTGTATGATTTTGAGCTAAAGGTGTCCAATAGCTGGCAATTAAGGCAACGATGAGCCACCAGAGAGTATTGACTTCAGGACGATACCAGACAGTATCTACAGTGCCGTGAGCTAGCATACCCAACAAAATAGCGATCGCCCCAATTAACCAAAATCCCTCTCCACTTCTCAATCGTCGCAATCGTCGCACTTGTAGAAATGCCGTATTAAATGTGACAATTATTAACCAGAGAAAGCAAGCTAAACCAACAAAGCCAGTTTCTACAGTCACTTCAAATAAAATCGAATAGGCACTTAAAGCAGTATAACGAGGGCGTTGGTAGAGGGGATAAACTTGATTAAAAGAGTTGTGACCAGGGCCAATGCCGAAAATCGGGCGATCGCGAATCATCTCGAAGACAGCATCCCACACATTTCGGCGAAAATTATTACTGCTATCTCGACGGTCGGCAAAAATACTGAATACTCGCAGGCGGACTGGCTCTACAAATATCACTGCTAGTATTAATACCCCGATCAAACCTCCCAAGACAATCGGTAGTGACCAAGTACGCCAAAAAAGAGGCATTTGGTCGCTTTTCCAATAAACTAGCAATGCCATCACAGCCAAAACTGCCACCACTAGTCCAATCCAACCGCCACGACTAAAAGTCAGGATCAGGCAGGCAGTATTGACAATCAACATTGTTAATGCTAGGGCTTTTTTGAGCCAGCTTTGCCATGCAAAAATTGCCACCAAGCTAAAAATTACTGCTGGTAGGAGGTATCCAGCCAATAAGTTGGGATTCTCTAAATAACTGTAGACTCTTGTAGTCTTAGACAGAGGAGATTCCGGATCAACCCAAGTTGCCAGTGCTGTGGCTCCAAAAAACCATTGCCGCAATCCATATACACTGACAATTAACGATACGTGTAGGTAAAGGATGATAATCCAAGACCGGAGGCGAGGTGACCTCAGTACCCTGGCACAAAGGGCAAATAGTAGCAAATACAAGGTCAACGTTGCCAAGTCGTTAAGTGCCGCCTTTTTCACTGGTGATAATGCTGTTGCGACTGCCGCAACTCCCCAGTAGAACAATACCAGCAGGTGAATGGGAGTGACTGACGAGACATTTGCTGGTGTTGCTTCATCAGATAAAGTCAACAACAGCCAAAATACCACACAAGCCACCAGCAACAAGCCTACCAATGTACTCGAAGCAAAAGGTGCAAGCGCATATACTAAACTGAGTAAAGCCGCTGCGATCGCATCTCCCCACTGAATCAAGATGCTGGTTTGCCGCCAAGAACTTAACAGTCCCACCAGAGAACGGTGTACGTAACTGGTAGCAAGATATTCTTTGAGCGGTAAAGATGATAAAGTAAATCGTTGCCAGACTAAATTCATAAAAAACATTGCGATCAATTAGCCTGCCGACGCAGAACTTGGAATTGATCATAATGCGTATGGCTATAAAAAGGTAATAATGTAGATTGCAATTTAGTGATGATGCTCTTACTCATGGCCATCAGCTACCACCTATAATCTAAAGCTCCCTACTTTTCTCTAGTGCGAAAGTGAATAAATGTCAGTAATTGTTAGTTTTTTGACTGCTGGTGATTAACCCTTCACGTACTTAGTACACAACTAAAGTATGAATTTGTCTTTTCTTATCCCTTATCACCTGTAAGATGTTCCCTACTGGCTGTAATCAGACATCGCTAATTGCTTGTGAGGAAGTCGCCAGTTGCAGTGGCAAACAAAGCACATAACGGTATCCTGATTCTGGTGAACCTTGAATTAAAATATGTCCACTATGCAATTCTGCCAGTTGACAACTTAGCAATAGACCCAAGCTTTCACGAGAAAGACTTCCATGTGATTTAGCTAAATTTATACCTGAACTAGCAGCAAATAAATTTGCGTGGGAATCACTCAAGTTTTTTGAATTGCCCACTGCTACTGATGAAATATCTGGTTGCTCCTGGCTTTCTGCACGAGTATTGTAAGTTGCTACTTCACCTGTCAACTCCAGCAACGACAAAGAATTGAGACGGAAGTAGGGATCAACCTCAGTGATCCCGTCCCCTAGCCAGGGATGGGAAACCCAAATAGTAATGTTGAGCGTATCTTCCTTGTAAGAGACATGAATGCGAACAATACTACCTGTAGCCGAAAGTTGAATCACACTGAAAACCAGGTGATAGAGGATTTGCCGCACCTTGTCTTTATCTAAAGGCAAAATGCGATTGCGTCCCGGTTCTATAGAGAGGCGAATATCTTGCTCACGGCGATTAGCCGCTTCTTCTAAGGTATTGATAGCTTGTTGACACAGCATTTCGATATCCACAGGAGCTAGATTCAGCACAGTTGAATTTTCATCCATAGCTCCTAGTTCGGTAATTTCGTTTACTAAGGAAAGTAAGTAGCGACCACTGTGTTGGATAATTTCCAAATATTCTCTCTGTTTAGGCATCAAAGGCCCATAAATCTCACGTCCTAAAACACTAGCCATACCAAGTACAGATGTTAAGGGTGTGCGTAACTCCTGAGTTAGTTGAGCCAAAAGTTCCAGTTTCAGTTGCTTGGTAGAAATAGAGTCGCTATCTTTAGTGCGTGGGGTGATTTTAATCTCAGCGTTACGTTCGTCATTGAGTGAAAATATCGGAGCGCTCTTGGGAATGCTTGATTCGAGTTTCCCTTGCAGGAGTCGGTTACGTTCAAATTCACTCATGCTCCAACGAGCTATGATTTGTAAAAACTCAATGTCTCGGTTTGTAAAATTGCGCGGCACTAAATCCATCACCGCTAATGCACCTAAACAATGTCCCTCAGCATCAATCAGTGGCGCTCCTAAGTAAGCACGAATACCATAATCCTGCACCAACTTACTGCTAGCAAGTGCTGGATCTGTAAGATTATGTGTATCATTAATGACAAATATTTGTAAACTCTCTACTACCTGAGTGCAAAAGGATTCCCGACGTGACAGTTGGCGGCTTTGTGCCAAATGGTTCATTAGTCCCAGCCTAGATAAGCCCACCGCCGACTTGAACCAGTGGCGTTCTTGATCTATAAATCCCAATATGGAAATTGGTGCTTCCAAAAAGTGGGCAGCAGTCTGTGTGGCTTCTTCAAAAACCGGAATCGTTTCTGGTTGTCGCAAACCTAAATCTGACAAAGCTTTGAGGCGTTGTTGTTCTCTTGATTCATGAGAATCCCAACCATCCTTTAGGGCAAATAATTTGTTTTCAGGCTCTATCATTGCCACTGTTACCTTAATAATTTCTCGATACTGTAATTGATATAAGCCCTATTTCTGGGTTATCAATTGCTATTTTTAAGCATTCCCTAATTTTGCCTCTGACAAACAAATTTGAGGCAAAATTTTTTATCCCTTCTATTAAGTCGGCTACGTAGTATCTACAACTTCCTAGCTACTGATGCTGAATGTCCTTTATTTAGCACTAGTGTAGTCTTTAGTGCTTGAGATTTTGCAATCAGACTGCGTTAGATTTGGATTCAGCTAGGGTAAGCTAATGCTAAGGATATAATAGGGGCTGTCATTCTTTATGTCCAGAAGGAAAAATTCTGCCTGGCATGTTGGAAGTAAATTTACTGATAAAAAATATATTTATGTAATTTTATTGCCATTTTTACTGATAACAGCTAGCACCGATGGTTGACAATCCTAGATAGTTAATATAAGTCTTTATCCAATAGATTAAACCTATTACAATTTCATCCTGAAAACTGTGCAGGGTTTTCTATTTTTTCCATGTGAGGAATATTTTTTTAAGGACAACTGGTAATGAATAAAATGACTATTAGAGTTCCTTTTGTAAACCTGAAGTTACAACACGAACCAATTCAAACGCAATTGCAATATGCAATCCAATCTGTATTGGAACAGGGAGATTTTATTTTAGGGCAAGCCCTCTCAGATTTTGAAGCAGCATTTGCGGCAGTGTCTGGGGCAGAATATGGAGTTGGTGTTGCATCAGGAACAGATGCGATCGCTCTCGGATTGCAAGCGTGTAATATTGGTGCTGGCGATGAAGTGATTTTACCAGCAAACACTTTTATAGCAACCTTAATTGGGGTACAACGGGCTGGTGCGAAGCCAATTCTGGTAGATTGCGATCGCCAAACAGCGTTAATTGATTTAGAGGCCGCAGCAAAGGCAATAACGCCTCAGACTAAAGCAATTATCCCTGTGCATCTCTATGGTCAAATGGTATCACCACGTGATCTAATAAACTTTGCGGATACCTACAAACTACTAATTTTTGAAGATGCGGCACAAGCACACCTCGCCCAAAGAGACGGATATCACGCTGGTTCAGTAGGAATAGCAGCAGCTTTTAGTTTCTATCCCAGCAAAAATTTAGGAGCATTTGGGGATGGGGGAATGCTGCTGACACGAGATTCAGATGTAGCCGAAAAGATGAGGCGCTTGCGAAATTATGGGGCATCGCAAAAGTATTTTCATACTGAAGCAGGTACAAATAGCCGTCTGGATACTTTACAAGCAGCGGTATTGCACGAGAAACTACCATATTTGCCACAGTGGAATCGCGATCGCCTGACTGTTGCCCAGCAGTATGATCAGGAACTAGCACCCTTAGCAACTACTGGCATTATCCCTATGGAAAATAAAAGTGCTACAGGACACGTTTATCATCTTTATGTGATTAAAATTGATGATTCTTGCCCAATAGAACGCCAGCTACTCCAGGAAAAACTAACAGCAGTAGGAATTCAAACTGGCATTCACTACCCAATTCCTTGTCATCTCCAGCCAGCATTCACCAACTTAGGCTATCAGCCTGGAGATTTTCCTTCTTCAGAAAAACTGTCAAAGCAAATATTATCATTACCGATGTATCCTGGTTTGAGCAGTAGCCAAGTCAAAGAAGTTGTTGCAGCGATCGCCAATGCAGTCTCAACAAGTTCTAAGGCAGATAATTCATGCCCTGCTGACCTTGGCAGCGTGGTAGCCTAAAGTTAATTCAATGGCAAAAAATCTGACCACTGACTACTGACAGTTTTTGAATTACTGAAAATCATGGCACTCCAGCAACAGGTTAAAAACAGAAACGCGTTAGGCTTGTTAAATCTAGCTATTTTAGGCGTTTTGCTGCTGCTTTATGCTCCTATATTGCTTCACTGGTTGGATGGTTGGCTGCACAAAAATATCAGTACAGAACACGAATATTTCAGCCACGGGATCATTGGTTTACCATTTGCTGCTTATCTGGGCTGGATGAACCGGAAAAAGTGGACACGTTTACCAGATACCATTCATTCTTTGGGCGCTGTTTTATTATTATTAGGGGCAGTCTTTTATCTGAGCGGTGTTACAGAGTGGGTTAACCTTTCCTTGCCCGTTATACTGGCAGGATTATGCTTGTGGTTTAAGGGAATACCAGGTTTGCGATTGCAAGGATTCCCCTTGCTACTAGTATTTTTGGCAACTCCAACAGCAGTACCCTATCTCATTGCTCCCTATACCATGCCTCTCCAAAGCTTCATCGCTGGCACGGCAGGCTTCATACTGAATCAATTTGGTATGGAAGTAACCGTAGATGAGATAAATCTCTACGTGGGAGGACGGATTGTGGAGGTTGCCCCCTATTGTGCAGGGTTGAAAATGTTGTTTACTACTCTCTACGTAGGCTTGATGCTGCTTTATTGGACAGACGCTTTGTCTTCACGCCGCACAACTATATCGTTTTTATCTATTGCTGCGATCGTTAGTACTACTGCCAATATCATTCGTAATACTTTACTGACTTTCTTTCACGGCACAGGTCAAGAAGCGGCTTTTAAATGGCTGCATGAGGGTTGGGGTGGTGACCTCTACTCTGCTTGTATGCTAGTGTCACTAGTACCCTTACTGAATGGGATTAATAGCTATTTCTCAACATCTCTAGAAACTCAGCAAGAAGGAGAAAGTTAGAAACATTGGGCACTTGTACTGAGCTTGTCCTGAGCGTAGCCGACTTGTGCCGAGTTTAGCCTGAGCGGCGTCGTTGGCGCAGCCTCTCGTAGAGAAGTATTGGACATAAAAGGCAGAGGAGCAGTTCTTGCCCCCAGTAAGGGGGAGAGTTAAAATTACTTCTTTCCCCTCTTTCCTCTCCACTCCCTGCTCCCTGCTCCCCGGTTTCTTCTCTGCTCATAAATATTACTGAACTCACGGTGTGATTTTATGAAGTAAAATTTTGCCTAAGTATTATAAATTTTACTGATGATTTCCTTCTCCAAGTTTTTTAAAGAAAACCAATTGAGTCAGGTAGCAGCACTTTTATTATTGCTAGTGCTGCTGGCAATAGGAGGGGTTCCTGGATACCTGACAGGACACTGGCAATGGAAACAACCGCCACCTGTTAGTACCCTCAACGAGTTAAAACAGATCCGCAAGACTGGGTTAGCCCTTCCTGGTTGGCAAACTATTGAACAAGCAGAACAGCAAATTGGCGAACATAAATGGTCTTTGCAGGTAATTAAAAAAGAAGGTTCCCAATCTCAGGCAATCCTACTTTTGCTGCCGCAAAATGGGCCTATGGATCAACCAGAGGTAGAGTGGACAGACGTTAACGGCTGGGGAAGGTCACGCTGGGGAAAGTGGGATGTAGCTCAATCTCGTTCTGCTAAATTTACTGTCAAACCGCCTACAAAGTTGGCTTCTAATGTGGAAACTCAAGTAGAAGCTAGGTTCTTTCGCGCCTCCACACCACAGCAAACCTTCGCTGTCTTACAATGGTACGCTATGCCAGACGGCGGAAATCCATCACCTTTACACTGGTTTTTAGAGGATCAATTGGCACAGTGGCGTAAGCAACGCACTCCTTGGGTAGGCGTGAGCATTCTGATTCCAATAGAACCTTTAGGGCAGGTAGAAACATCTTGGTCTTTAGCCCAGTCTATTGGAGAAACAGTGCAAGCTGTATTGATGGCAGGCTATTTGTAAAATATGTTACACCATATTTGCGGTGACGGCGCTGCGGTTCCAGGTTTTGATAAAGCAGATATGATGCTGAATCACAACGCAACTTGGAGATTAAATGTAAATTACGATGTCAAACATCAGCTGTTTGTGGTTTTTGAGTTGTCGTTTTGGAAGACAACAACTCTACTACATCAACCCTATCTCTTCATACTCTTTTTTTGGCGAAGGTATTGTCATGAGTATCTCTATAATTGCCTTCAGGCTGAAACTGGGCTAAAATATGAAGTAAAAATTAAAATATGCAAAATATTCCTCTTATTGATTGGTAAATTCTTGCAGACACAAAAGACATTTAGAACATTAATAGAGTAAAATAACCACTCGGCGCGACTAATTCCTATATCAGTATTTCCTGTACTAATGTTCATAGATCCTAGTTCTTATATGCGTGCATTCAGCGCCCTGTGTTTTGTCAGTCTTCAAGTAGGAGTTTTCTTAACAACACCTATCCAACTTGTTGTTGCCCAGCCTTTTCCATCTCAAGGACAATCACCAGGACAATCACCAGGACAACCCCCCCCGCCTGTGCCGGGTACTGAGGTTGTACCTCCAGGTGCAAATGACGAAATCTCGCCCCAACTCAGCCGCTACCTTTTGGGGCCAGGAGATACAATTAGTGTTGTGCTTCAGCGTCCTCCTGGCCCATACCGCTTAGGAATAGGAGATGGAATTAGCGTTTCGGTTCAGCGCTTTCCAGATTTGAGCTTTCAAGCTTTAATCAACCCAGAAGGTAACATTGTGGTGCCGCTACTGGGAAAAGTTTCCTTACAAGGTTTAACTTTGGAAGAAGCTCAAGAAAAAATTCGCTTGGGTTTAAATCGTTATGTGGTTGATCCAGTAATAGTTTTAGCCTTAGCAACGCAGCGTCAAGACTTAAGTTTTCAAGCTGTAATTAGTCCAGAAGGTAACATCGTAGTGCCGCAAGTAGGAACGGTATCATTACAAGGTTTAACCTTGGAAGAAGCTCAAGAAAAAATTCGCTTAGGTTTAAGTCGCATTGTACCAGATCCAATCGTAGTTGTATCCTTGGCAGGGACGCGACCAGTTCAAGTTACCATTAGCGGGGAAATATTTCGACCAGGAATTTATCCGATTAATTCATCAACACCCCGCGTTGCTGATGCCTTGCTAATATCTGGTGGTTCAACGTTGAATGCAGACCTGCGACAAATACAAGTCCGCCGCAAGTTAATCGATGGTTCTGTGATTTCACAAACTATTGACTTATATGCAGCACTGCAAAATGGCGGTTCAATTCCTAATTTACGCTTACAAGACGGAGATGCGATACTTATCCCCCGTCGTGAAGTTGGTAATGATGACGGTTATGACCGCAATTTGGTAGCACGTTCATCCTTAGCCACACCACAGATTAAAGTCCGGGTTTTAAACTACGCAGCAGGAGGTCTTTCCATTCAAGCACTGCCTAACGGCAGTACATTTGTAGATGCTTTGGGAGGAGTAAATCTCGACACTGCTAACCTCCGAAATATCGCTCTGGTTCGCTTTGATCCGGAACGAGGTAAAGCTGTTACCCAGAAACTTGATGCAAAAAAAGCTCTAGGAGGCGATGCATCTCAAAATGTGGCGCTTCAAGATAATGATGTTCTTGTTGTTGGTCGGAACCTCATCGGTAAAATTACTAATTTCCTGACTACCATTACCCAACCTTTCTTCAATGTTCAATCCTTTCTCCGGTTTTTTGACGACTTCGGTGGCAATCGATAAAATTAGTGACTCTCACCTTTTCACCGATTGTTGCCAGGTGTGAGAGAGGAGGAGATGAGGGTGAAAAATAAAAACTGATAACTGATTCTATATTCTCCTGCCATGACCCCACCAATTGTTAAACGCTATCTTATTGCTTTTGATAAGTACAAGTGGATTGGACTAGCTAGTTTTGCTCTAATTGTAGCAGGGTCAACTGTGGTGGCTATGCAGCCAGAGCCACCTACTAGCTACATAGCATCTGCCGCACTTACCTATAGTGGTCCACCAGTTTCTTTCTCGACAACTGGTAGTCAAATCCAACAGCAAGGAAAAGAACTAAATGAGGAAGTTTTACTATCAAACCAGATAATTGCAGCAGTGGCAGAGAAAGTCGATGTCAAACCGAATAAGCTTGGTACTAGTGTCGTTCTTTCTATACCTAAAAAAAACCCCAAGACTGGAGAATTGGAATCTAGTATCTTGCAATTGAAATATGTAGATACTGACGCCAAACGAGCTATACAAGTCTTGGCGGAATTGATGCAAGCAATGATCAAGTTGAGCAGTGATATCAATACTGGGCGATTACAAGCAATTATTCAAAAGATTAACGATCGCACACCACAAGCTAAACGGGAATTGCAAATTACTGAAAAGAAGTTAGAACAGTATGATCGCATAGAGCGAACGGCAATATTGGCAGCAGAGAATGGCAGCTTGTTAAGCGCCATTACTGCTAGCCAAAATCTCCAACGGCAAATTCAATTAACTATTTCTGGGGTTGATGGTCAAGTTCGCAGTATACAAAATAAGTTAGGCTTAACAGTTGGACAAGCTTATATTTCTTCTGCTTTGAGTGCCGATCCAATTATTGGTAATTTACGATCGCAAATTTATCAAAGTGAATCGCAAATCGCTCTACTCAGAAAAGATTTGCGACCAGAACACCCAACGATGATTCAATTGCTGCGTCAGAAACAAGCTGCTGAGGAATTGCTGCAACAACGTGCCGCTGAGGTGTTAGGTGGTGATGGTACGGCGGCTCCACTTCAGGGTAGCGTTGCAGGTATTCGCACCCAAAGTAGTTTAGATCCAGCCCGGCAGCAATTGGCAAACCAGATGGTGGCGTTGCAAACGCAGGGGGAGACGCTTCAACAACAACTAGCCCAAGAAATTCAACAAGAAGCACTACTACGGCGAGAGTATTCTCTCATACCTAATAAGCAATTAGAGCGATCGCGTTTAGAACAAGAGGTTGGACTCAAAAAAGCCATCTATGACCAAATGCAGGCGAAGCTAACTGATGCTAAAACCGCAGAAGCAGAAACTACCAGCAGCCTTAGCATTGCCAGACGCCCCACAGTCGTTGTCGATGTCAAACCACCCAAGAGTGTACCTATTACCCTTGCTGTGGGTGGTTTCTTAGGTGTGTTGGTTGGTGGCGGGGTGATATTTTTACTGGGAGCGCTGGAAGGAACTTTCAAAACCAGGGAGGATATCCGCGAGAGCCTCAAGCAACGGGAAGTGGCACTGTTGGGAGAAGTGCCTTTAATGCCAGTTGATGATTTGGATAAAGAAGCAGTGCCTGTGGTACTTTCTGCGGATTCTCCTTATTTAGAATTTTATGAGAAATTCCGCAGTAATCTGCGCCGCATTGGTGGTAAAACCTTAAAGGTAGTGTTGATTACTAGCACCAGTAGCCTAGAGGGTAAGACGGCAAGTGCTTATAACTTGGGTATCGCTTCTGCCCGTGCTGGTAAAAGAACCTTGATTATCGAAACAGATTTGCGATCGCCTTCCCGTTGTACATCCCTAAAAGTAATTCCTGACCCCGACGCTAGTATTGAACCCCTGCGTTATTACGCTAACTTAAGTGAATGTATTCGTTTAGTTCCTGATGTACAAAATTTATACATTCTTCCCAGTCCTGGACCTGTGCGGCAATCCGCTGCTATTCTTGAATCCAGCGAAATGCGGCGGCTGATGGAAGATGTCCGCGAGCGGTTTGATTTAGTTGTTTTAGATACAAGTTCCCTCAGCATATCCAATGACCCTTTGTTAATTCAACCTTACAGCGATGGTATTGTACTTGTGGCGCGACCACACTATACACAAGAGAACATGCTAGGTGAAGCTATTGATCAATTAGTTGAATCGGAACTGGGGTTATTGGGAGTAATTATCAATGGTACTGATATCATCGTTTCTGTACCTGAACAAGTCGTACAATCATCAAGATTTGCATCTGAGGTACAAGAATCAGAAGAAGTTTCAGCGGGTGCTAGGAAAAACTAATAATTTCCCAAATAATGCAAAGGTAGATGGCGAATTGGTAATTGTTTTTCCGACGTTGCATAGTGAAAATTTGAATTTTGAATTGCTTAGTCGCGCCTAAACAAGCCAAATAAAGGAGCAAGAATTATCCCAAAAACAAAACCACCAATGTGGGCCCAGTAGGCAACTCCACCAGTTTGCACAGTCATGTTAGCGGCTGTTTGCAGGGTAGCAAGACCGGATATCACATTTTGCACAATAAACAGTCCAATTATTACTAGTGCTGGAACTCTGATTGTGGTGATAAAAATCCCCAAAAATATTAAGGTCATGACTTTAGCCTGGGGAAAGCGGATAATGTATGCACCCAAAACCCCAGAAATTGCACCACTTGCCCCCAAGGAAGGAATCTCAGAATTTATGCCAATGAACCATTGGCACAAGGCAGCTAAAGCACCACATGCCAAATAAAAAATCAGATATTTGGCATGACCTAATCGATCTTCAATATTGTTGCCAAAAATCCAGAGAAACAACATATTAGAGATTAAGTGCCACCAACCGCCGTGTAAGAATTGCGACGTAAATAACGTTATCCACTCTCCACTCAAATTGGTGGTTAACTCTTGAGGTATTACTGCATACTGACTTAAAAACTGATTCAATTGTGCATGTGATAGGCTCGCCTCGTGAATAAAAACTAAAATATTCATGCCAATTAACCCGTAGGTGAAATACGGGGTGATTCGCGTCGGATTTTCGTCGTAGAGGGGAAACACAGGTGTTTTTCCTAAATTATTGATTAACTGCAATATAGCTTGTAAGGCTAGCAGTTGCGAAGGTTAAGCAATTTCACCTATTAAATCAATCAGGATAATTGAGGGTCACTACGATACTATGAAGAATTACTTGTACCAAGATTCTTCCTGGGATTTATCGTTAAATAAACCCAAGAGTGGGCCGAGAATTGCCCCAAAAATAAACCCGCCTGCATGGGCCCAGTAGGCAATACCGCCGCTTTCCATACCGATGTTGGTAGGTGTTTCGAGGCTAGCAAATCCGTAGAAGGCTTGTTCGAGAAACCAGAATCCCAAAAAGAAATATGCCGGGACACGGAAAGTTGGGAAGAAAAACCCTAAAGGGACTATACCGAGAACTTCGGCGTTGGGAAAGCGGAGAATGTACGCTCCCAAAATGCCTGCGATCGCACCACTTGCACCCAAAGAAGGAATGCTAGAATCTTGAGCGAAGAACCACTGGGTTAAGGATGCCAAAACACCGCAAGATAAATAAAATAGTAAATATTTGGCATGACCTAATTTATCTTCAACGTTGTTACCAAAAATCCAGAGAAACAGCATATTGCCAGCTAAGTGCAAGAAACCACCGTGCAAAAATTGTGAGGTAATCAAAGTTGCCCACTCTGGCACTGGTTGATGTAGAGAAGTACCAGCAAAGCTTAAACTGAGTTCTCGTGGAACTACAGCCGCAAGGTGTAAAAACCCATTTAATGCTTGTGGGGGAAGATTTGCTTCATAAAGAAAAGCAAGGACATTGGCAGCAATCAGTCCATAAGTCACATAAGGCGTGATTTTTGTCGGATTATTATCTCTAATGGGAACCACGGGCGTTTTTTCCTGATTTTAAGACACAAACTCTACAATACTGAATTCTGTAAGTAGTTTCTTCTACCTCATGGATGGATCTCACTTTCACAAAGGAAACTGCACTTCTTGAGTTAGAACAAGAATGACAGCGTTATCAAGATTTGTTGGCAAAATTGCAAGCTAGCGGTATTGATCCAGAAAATCTGTGAAGCAGTAGTCATGTGATAAATTTCCACGTAGAGAAGAAAGCGTATGACATGAAACAGTTATTTAAAGTTAACGCTTCAGGAAATCAGCAACACCTAATATTTGGAAGATTGAAAAAGGGATTGACGTACTCTCCCGAAAGCTGAAAATATCCTAGTTAATCCTCCATATAAACTTGGCAACTCATGTTTTTCTCAAATTCTCTAGAAAATCAACTCCAGCGCTGGAACGAAACCATTCGTAATCAGCCAAAAAATCATAATGCTTACATTCGCCGAGGCATGGTTAACTTTCAGCTAGCCAAGATTGATGAATCTATTCAAGATTTTGATCTGGCAGAGCAATTAGATACCCGTATCAAAGCCTACCTCTGGCAACGTGGATTATCGTACTATTATGCAGAAAGATTTGCTGAGGGCGCTCAACAATTTGAAATAGATTTGACAGTGAATGCTCAAGATGTAGAAGAAACAGTATGGCGATATCTCTGCATAGCTCGTTCGTTAGGTGTTGAAGAGGCACGTAATTCTTTACTAACTGTGAAAAATGACCCTCGACGTGTTATGCAGTGCGTATATGATTTGTATGCGGGAGATTGTACACCAGATGATGTTTTAACTGTTGGTCAATTAGAAGGAATAAAGGGAAATTTTTACAGTCATCTTTACTTAGGATTATATTACGAAGCTCAAAATAATCTTGATTTAGCTCAGAAATATATAGTTAAAGCTGCTGACCAGTACAAAATTGATGACTATATGTGGTATCTGGCGCAGGTACACAAAAAATTGCGAGGCTGGATATAGTCGAGTATTAATGTCCTAACCGATGAAAAAATTCGTACTAACTTGGCTCAGAGTGGTTTTTTATACGATTTTGGCTACAATCGGGAACCTTGGGATGGTAACTCTATTCCCTTTAGGAGCGATCGCCAGCATGACCCTATAGCTATAGCTGACTACCTGCGATACAAGTGGCTAGGCAAAGGTTGGGTCAATATCAGTCCTGGGTTACAGGAAGCGAATATTCTAGAGAGCGGGAGATAGAGAAATGGTATACAAAATTTACGATATTGTTGGAGAATATGCCATCACTGCTGATGGCGGACAGAAACTATATGACCAGATTCATCCACTTTTGCTAGCTGGCGAACCTGTAGAGTTGGATTTTACAGGCGTGAAAGTTTTTGCGTCTCCATTTGTGAACTTCGCCCTTGGTCAATTGTTGAAGGACATTCCAGCAGAGAAACTGAATCAGCTAGTTGAATTCACTTCTCTCAATGCTGATGGGTGGGATGTTCTGGAACATGTAATGGCTAATGCCAAACGATATTACTCTGATGAAAAATATCGGACTGCTGTGGATACAGTGATCACAAATATAGCTGTAACTCCTTGAGGTATGGCGATTAACCTCAAGATCCAAGCTGATGTCATCAACATCAGAACTGATACTTCACAACAAGGTGATATTTTCTTCGTAGATACAAACGTCTGGTTTTGGTACGCTTATGTAAATGCTGGGTTTAGCGCTAAATCTTACCAACTCAACAATTATCCCAACTATCTCAACCAAGCACTTTCAAACGGAGCTACTCTAACCTACTCTGGGCTTACTTTAGCAGAGCTTGCTCATATCATTGAGAAGACCGAATATGAGATTTATATCCAATCTCATGGGCGGCTACCAATCAAAGAATATCGGCATAATGACCCAATAGAACGGGCGAATGTCGTTGCTGAAGTTCAGTTTACTTGGCGTCGGGTCAAGGCGATCGCTATTCCTATTGATCTAACAGTAGATGATGCAACAACTGATGCAGCCATCAACCGATTCAAAACTCAAGCTGTTGATGGCTATGACCTACTGCTCCTAGAAGCGATTGGTAGAGCAGGAGCAGGACAAATTAAAATTATCACAGATGACATTGATTATAGTGTTGTTCCTGGTATTCAGGTCTTTACAAGCAACAAGTATGTAATTCAGGAAGCTGCTTCACAGAATAAGTTAGTGGTGCGCTAATTAGGTTTAGCGTCCCAGAATTTTATCCCGCAAATGCTGAATGCGATCGCTTCTCACACAAAATTTTCCGGTCGTGCCTCAACAGATAACCGAAGCCAGCTAACGACTCGGTTCAGCGGTGCCGGATAACTTATGTATCACCACTGAGATATCTCCATCATCTGCTTGCTGCAACCGAATTGTTAGGTTGTGGGCAACAGCGGCAACTTGCCTCGTAGCACTAAGCCTAAATGGGAGAACTTGATCTGACCCTATGGCAGACAAAATTTGTATCTTTCATTACCGTTAACCATATATTGCTCAACAGGTTACGATCAATTAAGAAGTAATAATTTTTTACGGCACCGCCAGGAGTACTCTTAATGTTCATTAATGAATTGTCACCTATATTCAGAGAATTTATCCAGCATCCAGTCTCATTTGTGGGTGGGTTATTCTCTGGTGTGCTTCGGCTGAATCTTGCAGACGATCCGGTTAAAAGCTGGCTGGATCAACAGATCCGCTCAAATAGTTACACCATCACCACAACAGACGCACATAACGGCAAAGCAAGTGGGCCTCAACAGATTTCGATTGACTAAATTTTTGGGTAATCGCAAATCTGGTTAATCATTTTGGTGACAGACTCCCACATTGATGCAAGCATACAGTGTGGGAGTCTGTCACAGAGAAACTTTCCATGTCTTCCATATTAAGAGATACTAAAGCTAGGTAAGTACATAGGCAAGGAAATATGGAATCCCTAACCTCTCGTATGCAGGCGGTACAGTCGCCAATTATTCCTGTGGTTGGGGAACTGATTAAAAACTCCCCTGGAACAATCTCTCTAGGACAGGGTGTTGTTTATTACAACCCACCACCGGAAGCCAAAGAATTTTTACCCAAATTCTTCGCCGAACCTACTAATAATTTATACAAATCAGTTGAGGGAATTGCGCCATTATTGACAGCACTTGCAGGAAAATTGCAAGCTTTCAATAACATTGAAATCAATGAAGAAAACTGCATCGTCGTGACAGCGGGAAGCAATATGGGATTTATGAATGCCATTCTTGCTATCACTAACCCAGGCGATGAAATTATTCTGAATACGCCTTACTATTTCAACCACGAAATGGCGATCGCAATGGCTGGTTGTCGTGCAGTGTTAGTGGCGACGGATGAAAATTATCAATTGCGTCCAGAAGCGATCGCTCAAGCAATTACTCCCAAAACACGGGCTGTGGTCACAATTTCCCCGAATAATCCGACTGGAGTTGTTTATTCAGAAGCAGCATTGTGCCAAGTAAATCAAATCTGTGGCACTCGCGGCATTTACCACATCAGCGATGAAGCCTATGAATACTTTACCTATAACGGGGTAAAACACGTTTCCCCTGGTGCATTTGGGAATAGTAGCAAGTACACCATTTCTCTGTTTAGCCTTTCTAAAGCATACGGGTTTGCCAGTTGGCGCATTGGCTACATGGTGATTCCCAAACACTTATTTGTTGCTGTCAAAAAAGTCCAGGATACGATTTTGATTTGTCCGCCAGTAATTTCTCAATATGCAGCTTTCGGGGCATTACAAGCAAAAGAGGAGTATTTGAAGAGTAATATAGGTGCGATCGCTCAAGTGCGGCAATTAGTATTAGACTCCCTTAACCGCTTACAAGGTTTATCTAGCATTACACCCGCTAATGGCGCTTTCTATTTTTTCCTCAAGGTTAATACTCAGATGGATGCTTTTGAGTTAGTTAAAAGACTAATCCAGGAACATAAAGTAGCAGTTATTCCAGGTACAACCTTTGGTATGAATGATGGATGTTACCTACGCGTTGCTTATGGGGCACTGCAAAAAGAGACGGTAAAAGAAGGTATAGAAAGATTAGTGCAAGGTTTGGAAACTATAGTTAGGAGTTAGAAGAGACGCGAAAAATCTTTGTCTGTACAGGAGTTAGGAGAGACGCGATTAATCGCGTACAGGAGTTGATATTTAATTTATGAAGGCGTTAAACTGTGTTGGCGTACCTTATTTGCAATTACAAATATAAAATTGAACAGATGCCAATTATTAATAAGTTAATTGAAATTGAAACTGAGCCAAAAATTAATATTTATAATATTACACCACAAATTCAAGATTTTCTTGCTTCAACATCAATTAAAAATGGACAAATTTTAGTATTTTCTCGACATACAACAACAGCTTTAGCTATCAACGAAAATGAAGTCAGATTGTTAGAAGATATAAAAATGTTCTTGCAAAAATTAGCACCTGAATCAGACTGTTACTTGCATAATGACTTACATTTAAGAGATGTCCCAGAAGATGAGCCGATTAATGCTCACTCTCACTTAATGGCAATGGGGAGCATCCCAGTTTTTTGCAAAGAGGACGAAAATCAGTCAGGATAAGTAAG
>NZ_CALMFY010000244.1 GCF_937863485.1 uncultured Nostoc sp.
CTATAAGAAAAGAACCCCACCCTAACCCTCCCCTTAGAAAGGGGAGGGAATTAAATTTCCTGTTTCCCCCCTTAGAAAGGGGGGGAATTCGACTTGTATGTACACCGCAGGCGGGGAGGTTAGCTCAAGCATAGCTTTAGCGGGGTGGGGTTCTGGGTATTATGCTTAATTACCCAGACATCATATAACTTACTGTTATCCTATCCAGTTAAATCGCAGTCGGCTGGTAAATTCTCAACAATTTTCCTTTTTTATAAACTCTGAATCGATAATAACTATTAGCAAAGAGGTAATATAAATTCTCTAAAATGCTGCACAAAATAAGGCATACATTCCGCCGAACAAACAAGGGAATTCTGCCCCTTGTTCAAAAGCAAGCTCACAGGTAATCGGTATAAAAATAAAAACTTAATTTATTTAGTTTTTTCTGCGCCACTAGTTAAGAGGTAATCTATGGTGCGAAACTCAAAGCTAGGGTACAGAACGTTCCCTAAGTTTATTCTGCGTCCATCCGTTGCTATAAGTATAATTGCATCTTTATTGGTTTGTGGAATAAGTTTTTATATAGTAAAACGCTGGCATTATGCAAATCCAGAGGCACAAGTGCCAGCAACACAATTGCCACAGTTAAAAACAGTAACAGCTTTAGGGCGGATTGAACCACAGGGAAAGGTAATTAAACTCTCTGCTGCGGTGTCTACAGAAGGAAATCGGGTAGAAAAGTTGTTAGTGAAGGAGGGGGATAGGGTAAAAGCAGGACAGGTGATTGCGATTTTGAACAGCCGCGATCACTTGCAAGCAGAATTAAAAGAGGTGCAGGAACAAGTGAAAGTAGCCCAGGCAAACCTAAACCGCATACAAGCAGGTGCTAAACGCGGTGAAATTGCCGCCCAAAAAGCTGCGATCGCTCGACTAAAAGCAGAACACCTTGGCGATATTAATGCCCAAGCAGCAACAATTGAGCGATTCCAAGCCGAAGTGCGTAACGCCCAAACAGAAGACGAACGCTATCAGCAACTATTTCAACAAGGTGCAATTTCCACCGAGCAAGGGGATAGCAAGCGTTTAAACTTGGAAACGGCCCAAAAAAGCTTGCAAGAAGCACAGGCACAGTTAAATCGCACCCAATCAACTAGCCAGCAAAAGATTAAAGAAGCCACAGCAACACTCGATGAAATCGCCGAAGTGCGCGGAGTGGATGTAGAAGCTGCTCAAGCAGAAGTTAATCGTGCCATAGCAGCCATGAATCTGGCAAAAGTCAATCTCGAACAGTCCCAGGTGCGATCGCCCCAAAATGGACAGGTATTTGAGATCCACACCCATCCTGGGGAATTAGTATCAAATGATGGCATTGCAGATATTGGACAAACCAGCCAGATGTACGTCATAGCCGAAGTTTACGAAAGCGATATTGGCAAAGTGCATTCAGGGCAGCAAGTGCGAGTATTTGGTGATTACCTCCCGATTGAATTGCAGGGAATCTTTGTTTGATCGTGGTGCAAGAGGAGATTATCAAAAAGCGATCGTTCACATGGAAGATGGTAAGCTCAAGTCAAAATTAAAACTATCAGCTTAGAGGATGAGTCCTCTCCCAAAGGGAGACGATGCGTGCAACCAGCGTCACCCGTTCGCCCTACAGCCCAACCCTTGCCGGGACGCCTTGCGGCGAACGGGCATCCTACGGCAGGCGTTCCCGCAGGGTAGGGCGGTTCGTTTAATAAAAATTAAGTGCATCTTCATAGCGAATTGGTATAAGTTCTGGAGTAATCCAAGCAAAGATCGTTGAAGCAGGAATCATGCCACTTCAAGTGGTTTGAGCTTCAAAAGCGTTCATTACTCAACCTCAGGACTCGTAACGTCGAGCTTTTTACTCCATCATCCAAGCTCAGAACTCGAAACGAGGAATTTTAGCTAAAATTGCTGCTATTTTACACCCTATCTCAACATCAGTAAAAGCTGTTATAAGTATATAAACGGTAATTAAGGTAGGCAAACTGACGCCACAGTATACTAATTAAGTTCTAAGATCATTGACAATGTAATACACCTTGGTTATTAAAGTTAATATCAATTCATTAAATTACAGTTACAAGTCATTCTCCCTTGTCTCCTACCCCTGCCCCTGTGCTTTCCATAAGTCCCTAGACGATTTCCCAACATCTATGGTTTTCAACAACATTTGCTTCAAACAGGAAACACTAGTAGAAATAAGCTAGTCTATTTTCCAATCTAAGCAAGGTATTTTTTATAGCTCTATGATTACTGAGAATCGCGCTAATAATTCAAACAATAAGTTGCTCGGTTTTGATGTCAAAAGTTTGACACCTAATCGCCGTGCAATAAATGTGTTAAAGGGAATATTTGCTGTTTTCCCTCTCACCTTGGCATTGCCTGTAGATGCTTTACAAGTAAAGGTGACTCCAACTAATCCTAAATTAGGAGATACGCTCTCAGTGGAGATTAATCTAGCTCATCAAGAGAATAGTACAAATCCAACAGTAGCTAGTGGTAAGAATACATACCCAGCCTTTAAAATTGCCCCCAATCAGTATCGGGCTTTTGTTCCTACAACTCCACTAGAAAAAGCTGGAACTAGACCACTTCGGGTTGCAGCGGATGGTCAGGTGCAAAACTTGGCAGTGAATGTGCTTAATCGTAAATTTCCTATACAGCGCATTACTTTGCCACCTGGCAAAGCCGGAGTGGATGCCACAGAATATGAACTAAAACGGGTGGCAGCTTTCAAGGCACTACAAACACCACAAAAGTATTGGAATGGAGTATTTCTGAAGCCAAATGCTGGGCGGATGAGTACAAACTATGGTGTACGTCGCTACTATAATGGTACATTTGCAAAAGACTACTATCATCGTGGTCTTGACTACGCTGGTGCTGCCGGTTCACCCGTGATTGCCCCAGCCGCTGGGCGAGTTGCTTTGGTAGGTAGGGTATCCCAAGGGTTTCGGGTTCACGGTAACGTAGTTGGCATTGACCACGGTCAAGGAGTAATCAGTATTTTCATGCACCTGAGTCGTATTAACGTTAAAGAAGGTGATTTTGTGAAAGCTGGTCAACTAATTGGCGCAGTGGGTTCCACTGGTGCTGCCACGGGTCCACATTTACACTGGGGTCTATATGTCAACGGACAATCTGTTGATCCAACACCTTGGCGGACTAAGGTCGTTAACTAGTAGAGGCGGAATTGATCGCGTCTGTGCATAATTTGTGTTTTTTTTGCTGAGAATTAGGCAAAAGAAATTGGATTGATACCGTCCCTACCTTGCTTGGCTAACATAAATGATGATCAGCGTTATGAGTATCGAAAAAATTGTAGAACAAGCTCTCCAGGATGGTTATTTAACACCAGCAATGGAAGCAGAAGTCGGTAGAATCTGTGACAACGCCTCGGAACTCTCAATTGAAGAGTATATGGCACTCGATCGGCTGATGGGAGCACTATTGACTGGTGAGGTAGTGGCGGTACCTCGGAAACAATTCATTAACGTCATGGAAGAATTGGTACTGACTGAAGCGATCGCCCGAGTCGCAGAAATTGAAGCCACCAGCGAAAGTTCTCTAGATGTCGGCGATATTGCTGCTTACGCTCTCAATCGGTTACCACCTTTGTATGCTACTACAGAAGAAGGTGCTACCTTCCAGCGCCAAACGGCTCGGGCACAACTGCAAGAATTAATTTCTCAGCAAGTAAGTGAGGCAATTAACCGTTACCTTGATCGACCCCATTTCTTCCCAGAACGGCAAGCCTTAGGCAAAAACACTGGCAATGAGGTTGTACGTCAAGTTAGTGCTTTACTCCAGACATACGCACCTAACTTTGAGCAAAAATTATAACTTTAAGAGTCATTAGTCATTTGTCAGGAGTTTTAGACAAAGGACAAAGGACTCTTAATTAATCAATCACGCACTAACACTGTTGTCCCTAAACTCACTTGCTCATACAACAATCGGACATCAGAATTACGCATTCTTAGGCAGCCGTGGGATACAGCCGTTCCTACCAGGCCAATATCCGGTGTGCCATGAAAGCCAATTTCATTCCTTCCATCTGACCAAAAACCAATCCATCTGTCTCCCAAGGGACTATCCGTACCAGCCTGAAATACTTTACCAGTGATCGGATGACGCCAGATTGGATAGTGTCGCATGTGGATCACCTGGAAAGAACCTGTGGGCGTTTCCCAACCTTTCTTACCTACAGCAATTGGGTAGCTGGCTATGACCTCATCTCCTGCGTAAACATAGGTGCGGCGATCACTTAAATCAACCATTACTTGCGTCTTGGCATCAGCCAGCCTATTAGATGGTATTTGTTGGGCTGAAGCCTGAGACCATAGAGCTTTTGGCCAACTATCCGCAACTGGATTTTGTCTTTCTGCTTGCGCCACCAGCCGCGTCTTAGTTGGTAGGTCGGTTGCTTCAGCTACATCATTCTTAATTATTTGAGGCTGAGTTTGAGGCTTAATAGCAGCAGACCTGAGTGTAGGCGTCTTCCGAACAATTGTGTGTCTATCAGTTGCTTTGGCTACATTCTTCTTAATTATTTTCGATTTAGTTTGAGGCTTAATAGCAGAGGACTTTGGTGTAAACGCCCTCTGAGGAGTTGAGCCTTGGGTAACTTCACCAACTGGCACAGATGCACCCAGCGCAATTTCCCCTAAACTCACTTGTGAAACATTCTTGTAGACTTTCTCTGAGCGGTTTCCCTTAGGATTGGTTAGGGTAGAATCTCGCCGCATCGAAGTAGATGCAGACTTATCAGACTGCCCTTGGGCCGTAGTAATGCGCCAATGGACAGCTAAAGATAAAAATGCTGTGCCAAAACAGAGCAACATTACCATCCGCCCTACAGATTCGTTTCTTACCATTGCCATCGCCTATTGTTTATCCCTGACATATCCAGCCGAGCAATTGGATGTGTTCATCATCCGATTATCAAAAATTTATCAATACTTATCATTTCCGATATAAATCTGCCAACACCTCTGGGCAAACTAAGACTATGCAAATTGTCCCAGCAGCAAAACTCCAAGTGACCAACCTCATTCCTCCAAAGTTCTGGGGGTTGTAAGCCAATACTCGGACTTTCTGATGGAACTTTTGAAATGTAGCAATCAATCATTAATGGTGTAGGTGGGAGAAAAACCATGTTTGAAAAACTATTGCTAGCAGTCACAATTACATTTTCCCTCAATTTCTTTTTTCAAGTTCGCGTACCAGAGCAACAAAATGGTGCTAGCTACGGTTCACAACCAGAACAATCAGCAACTATTCTGGTAACAAAATCAAAAAAATAAATCACCATTATAGTAACCACAGCAACTCAACTTCCAGAAATTATTGCCTGAATTTTAAAGGTATCAAGAAGTTAGAATTACAAAATTTTTATCTTCATCCTTATAACCAGATTTAATTATTTTTATCAAGCGTATATACCCAGTTGCTAAAATGACAAAAATGTGCATATTGCTGTGCCTTTGTTAGTTGATGGGTGCAAGGGCAACTATGCGAACAGTATAAGGAAAAAGTGGCTCTCCTTATTGCTATAAATGTATCCAAAATTGTATGCTTCAGTGTTCCAGTCATAAATCCGTCACCTTAGCATGGAACTTCTGTCCCATTAGCAGGTCTAATAGATAGGGATGATTTAGAGCCAGTACGATCTATGAGTCAGTCGATTACTGTATCCTGGTCAACGGTTGATGCAAAGTATCCAGAAGCATCAGTGCAAGTTGACAAACTCCCTAATCACGATTTAATTTTGCGCTGTCAAGCGGGACTGCGACCAGATCGTGCTGCGTTTGCAGAACTATTACGCCGCTATCAAAGTCAAGTTGATAAAGTTCTATACCACCTGGCTCCAGATTGGGCTGACAGAGCCGATTTGGCTCAAGAAGTTTGGATTCGAGTCTATCGGAATATTAACCGATTACAAGAGCCTGCTAAATTTCGGGGCTGGTTAAGCCGCATTGCCACCAACTTGTTTTATGATGAGTTGCGTAAACGCAAGCGGGTTATGAGTCCTTTGTCACTGGATGCTCCCCGCTTGTTAGAGGACGGCGAGATGGATTGGGAAATCGCCGGCGATACCCCAGGTCCTGAAGAAGAACTGACAACTAGAGAATTTTACGAGCAATTGCGGGAAGCGATCGCGGATTTACCAGAAGTCTTTCGTACTACTATTGTCCTCAGAGAAATCGAAGGCATGGCATACGAAGAAATTGCCGAAATCACTGGAGTTTCATTAGGAACTGTGAAATCAAGAATTGCCAGAGCTAGATCGAGGCTACAAGCTCACTTGCAGAATTATCTAGACTCCTAATTTACAGCATCTTGCCTCTGCCCAATGGCAGAATTTAAGCATTGATTAAGAATTACTACAAAGATGTAGATCGCCTCTGCCTTTAGGAGGAAAATTGGCTAATTTTTCCGAATTTCCGTCCAGTTTACCCGTGTTTAAATTGGTAATAATGTTAAGATGACTACTGATTCTCAGTTTTACGACCGTTCTCCTTTGCAACTTCCTCAAGATTTGTCAGATGGAATGGCCAAGCATACCAATGAATCAACGGGTCTTATGGATATGGTGAAGCGCGATCGCTTCGAGTTATTGAGTGCTTATCTCGATGGTGAAGTCACAGCCCCAGAACGCAGGCAAGTAGAAGAATGGCTGGCAAATGATGCCTCAGTTCAATGCTTGTATGCCCGACTCTTAAAGCTGCGCCAAGGCTTGCGGACTCTCCCAGTGCCAACAGCCCAACAGTCACCAGAAGTAACAGTTCAGCAAGTATTGACACGTTTGCGCCGCCGTTCCCGTTTAAACTGGATGGTGGGAGGTGCAGCCATTGCTGCTTGTGTAATCGGTGCAGTATCTGGCTTAGTATCTGGTGGTTCGAGTCCGCCGCAACTGGCACAACGACCAGAAATAGAACCGATACAAACGTCATCAGCGTCTATGGTTCCACTTTCCCCGCTGATGGTAGGACTAAATAACCCGGTAATTGAAATTCCGAAAGCAGCAGTAGCTTCTCCAGAAAATCCAATCTATCCGGTACAGCCGCAACGGCACGACTCTAAACAGGATATAAACTAATCGCATTAACAGTTCACAGATCATAACTGTACTTTGCTGTTAAACCACAGCCTGTCCACCAGCCGTCAGGTTGGAGGAATCCTCCTAATTGGTTAACTTGGTCTAGAGTCATCAAATAAACCCAAGCCCAACCCAGAGAGAGCGACTGTAGCTGATAAACCTCGATAATTTGTCGATTATAAAGGTTTTCTGATGGTTGTCTAGTAGGTTGGTAATTTTCCAGCATATCTAGCTCATTTAAAATCCTTAGGTTGGAAAAAGAAAGTAAATATCCATAAACTTGGGTATTCCCTAGCGTCATCGCTGGGTAGCCCATTGGCAGAGCAAACAATTTACCTTGTACAAAAGCTCTTTTAACATCTATTATCTTGTCAGCACAGTATTTTTTATAGTTAGCTTCACCTGGTTTGAGTGTGCCGTAGACAAAAACCCGCACCAAATCGGAAAATTGTATATTTGATTCAACCATCTAAACCTTCATCAAATGACTCTTACTATACCTGAAACACTAGCAGTTCGGGCATAATCAGGCTGATGCTCAATTATATAAATCTGTGAGTAGTTGACCTACAATATAGGTTAACCTAGCAGGTTGACATAGTAGGTTAACCTAGACAGACCCAGTAGGAGAATTTTTTTGGTGGATTCCCGATATAACCCAGCAGCAATTGAGGAAAAATGGCAAAAAACATGGGTAGAACTTGGCTTAGATCAGACACCTACAGCTAGCAACAAGCCAAAATTTTACGCTTTATCCATGTTCCCTTATCCATCGGGCAGCCTACACATGGGTCACGTCCGTAATTATACGATTACCGATGTGATTGCCCGTCTCAAGCGAATGCAAGGCTATCGGGTAATACACCCAATGGGTTGGGATGCCTTTGGCTTGCCAGCAGAAAACGCTGCCATTGACCGTGGTGTGCCGCCAGCAAAGTGGACTTATCAGAATATTGCCCAGATGCGGCAGCAATTGCAGCGTCTTGGTTTATCCATCGACTGGGAATGTGAACTTGCTACCTGTTCACCGGATTATTACAAGTGGACGCAATGGATTTTCTTGCAGTTTTTGCAAGCGGGGTTAGCTTATCAAAAAGAAGCAGCGGTAAACTGGGACCCCATTGACCAAACTGTACTGGCAAATGAGCAAGTTGATAACGAAGGACGTTCTTGGCGCAGTGGGGCAATAGTTGAGCGCAAATTATTGCGGCAGTGGTTTTTTAAGATTACTGACTACGCCGAAGAATTGCTGAATGACTTAGATAAATTGACAGGTTGGCCGGAACGCGTCAAGTTGATGCAGGCAAACTGGATTGGTAAATCTACAGGCGCTTACTTAGAATTTCCGATCATTGGGATAGATGAAAAAATCGGCGTGTACACCACACGTCCAGATACTGTTTATGGTGTCAGCTACTTAGTGTTAGCACCAGAACATCCCTTAACAAAGCGCGTCACCACAAAAGAACAACAAGCAGCGGTAGAAGCCTTTATTAAAGACGTTTCCAATCAAAGTGAGTTGGAACGGACTGCTGAAGACAAACCTAAACGGGGTATCCCCACAGGTGGGGTGGCAATTAACCCGTTTACAGCAGAAAAAGTGCCCATTTGGATTGCTGACTATGTACTGTATGAGTATGGTACTGGGGCAGTGATGGGAGTACCAGCACACGATGTCCGGGATTTTAAGTTTGCCAAAAATTACGATTTGCCAATTGATTTTGTCATAGCTTCCCTAGATGATGTTGCAGGTTTTGACTTAAGTCCAACATCAGACATAGATGAAGTCACACAACTCATCCAAATTGAATATAACCAGGCATACACTGAACCAGGAATTTTAATTAATTCTGGGCCTTTTACTGGTATGGCTTCGGCAGATGCTAAACAAGTCATAATTGAATACGCCGAAAAAGAAGGTTTTGGTAAAGTGCGGGTGCAATATCGCTTGCGGGATTGGTTAATTTCGCGGCAGCGTTACTGGGGCGCACCGATACCTGTAATTCACTGTCCCAACTGTGGGATAGTGCCAGTGCCAGACAAAGATTTGCCAGTTCAGTTGCCAGAAGAGGTAGAATTTTCTGGACGTGGCGGTTCACCTTTAAGTCAGTTAGAAAGCTGGGTAAATGTGCCTTGTCCGACTTGTAGCACTCCAGCAAAGCGGGAAACTGACACGATGGATACTTTTATTGATTCCTCGTGGTATTTCTTGCGCTTCCCTGACGCTAAAAATGAACGACAGGTTTTTGATTCCAGTAAAATTAATGACTGGATGCCAGTTGATCAGTATGTAGGTGGGATTGAACACGCGATTTTACATTTGTTGTATTCGCGGTTCTTTACTAAAGTGTTGCGGGACAGAGGGTTGCTGAACTTTGATGAACCCTTCCAACGCCTGTTAACTCAAGGTATGGTACAGGGTTTAACTTACCTAAATCCCAACAAGGGCGGGAAAGATAAATGGATTCCTTCTAATCTAGTAAATTCAGCCGACCCTCGTGACCCTCAGACAGGCGAACCATTACAACGTCTCTATGCCACAATGTCTAAGTCAAAGGGTAACGGTGTAGCGCCAGAAGATGTAATTGCCAAATACGGTGTAGACACAGCGCGGATGTTTATCTTGTTCAAAGCGCCACCAGAAAAAGACTTGGAATGGGATGAAGCCGATGTGGAAGGACAATTCCGCTTTTTAAATCGGGTTTGGCGTTTGGTGACGGATTATGTTGCGGCTGGGGTATCCCGCAAGAAAGCCCAATTTGATTTAACTAAGGCAGAAAAGGAATTGCGGCGGGCGATTCACACGGCTATTCAAGCGGTGACAGAAGATGTCGAAGGTGAATATCAATTCAACACAGCTATTTCAGAATTGATGAAGTTGAGTAATGCTTTAACTGATGCCAGCGGCAAAAATTCACCAATTTACGCAGAAGGTATTCAGAATTTGGTGCTATTGCTAGCACCCTTCGCACCACACATTGCTGATGAATTATGGCATTTATTGGGTGAAACTGATTCAGTTCACACTCAAACTTGGCCATCTTTTGACCCAGCTGCTTTGGTAGCTGATGAAATCACTTTAGTGATTCAAATTATGGGTAAAACTCGCGGCGCGATTCAAGTACCAGCACAAGCAGATAAAGCAGCGTTGGAAAAGTACGCCCGTGAATCAGAAGTTGCCCAGCGTTACATCGAAGGCAAAGAGATTAAAAAGGTAATTGTGGTGCCTGGGAAGTTGGTGAATTTTGTAGTCAGTTAAGAGTAGAGGGAAGAAAACACGGTAGGCGTTCATGCTGACCAACCATTGCTAAATCACATCTGAATTCATAACTCTGTATTCCTATTTTTTAATGCCCGATTGCGATACCAAGCGGGGAAGCGTATAGTTATCAAGATGGCGATCGCAACCACGACAATGTGTAGAATCGTAGAAACGTTGAGCGGTAGCAGCCAACTGATCAATACACTCAGCGCAAAGGCAATCCCCCAGGTCAGGGTAAGAATCTGATTCACGCGAATAAAAATAGGACTATTCCAATGTTCTTGAGTAATTTGCTCACGGGCATACTGAATCGTAAATGGGATACCTACGAGTAAGGAGCCAATCGCAATCACCGCCAAGGCACCGTCAGCAAAAAGTCCTGGATGTTGCGTAATGAAAGGATGCCGCAAGTAAACACCCACAACTAGAACGAAGGCAAAAAAGACAACCGTACACCAATCTAAAATGAAGCCTTTACGTAAATTTTCACGTCCAAGAATGAACGTCAGGACGAGTGCAATAATTGCCCCGTGGAGGATACCACTCTCCCCTCTGTTTGCCAACACAGAATAAATAATCCAGGGTAAGAACCCTAAGATAACTCTTTTCATCGTGTTTGTTCTTCCTAATGCCTGAGCAATGGACTTTGTATATTGAGAGAGTGGCAGACCGAATTTGATCTATCCCGACATCTCCCCAAAATCTGCTAAACGTTAGTTTTAGACGGAGAGTACACATTGCTAAATCATATCTTGCCCGTTTCGTACAAGTGCTACTAAATCGATTTCTAAATCAATTTTGCGACCATTGGCTTGGCGGTTATCGTAAGGATTTAAATCGTGTTTGGCGTTGTGGTCATTAAGTCTGTAGAATTTCTTTAATTGTGGCAGGCTTGCTAGCTGTGAGACATTGGATAGCAGTCTGATTAATATACCACTTGTAGGCTTTCTCGGTATTGTTGTTATGTGCATTTCCAGAGCGTATATGGCGCGTCTTGCTAGTTTATCTGCTCTGCCTGGATAAGTCTTATAGGAGTCACTTTTTAATTCTTCTGTAGGGATGTTAAAGCCATGAAACATTTGTTGCAAGAAGTATTGTAACAGTAGTTTCTTTCTCTGGTATATGTGTATTTAATAACATCTATATGATCGTCCAGAGAGTAGGACTGTTTGATTTATACACGAAAAAGCACTTGAGAGTTTTGCTCACTCAAGCGCTTCTCCGTAAAAGCTTATACCAACTCACTCGTTTGATGTAACATTTGAAATCTGCAACACTCCCTTGACAGGGAGTATTGCGGGGATAACTTGTGACAAACATGTGGTGAAATGGTATCACTCCTTGCACTAACTAAGAATATCTCTTTTGCAAGAAAACCGGGGATCTAGTGAGTGACAGTTTATGAACTGACACTAGTTAAAAACGACTCACCATGAATGGTAACTAACAAGACTAAGCACAACTGTAGCAATTTTGTAAGTATAGTATAAAAACTTATAATTTATTAGCGTAGGCGTAGCTTGCCGTAGCCATCGCCTACCACTGAGTGCCGATTCACAATGTGCAGCAATTAGTAGCATAAATATCTCAACTTCAGCGGCAAATGAATCGCCATCGAGTAAGCCAGAAAAGTCTTGGATATAAGTATCGAAGCGATTTGGACTCAAATAAATCGTCACCTCCTCTATAGATGGAGGTATTCTTTAGAAAATGGCAATCCAATAACAAATCTTCGACCCAAGCAGATTGAAAAATTTGGGTTAGGTATCTTCTATCTCTTAGCAAACGGTGACATCCTAGTCTTCCGCATAGTGTAAGAGGTTACTTCCTTGCTTGAAGCAAAACATAGCTTTTTCACCGACAATTCCCGCGACATTCAAAACGATTTTGCGTGTTTCAATAAAAACAACAGGAGCGGATTATAGGTAAGATTTAAGAATTTCTCATACCTGTGCCTAAAATTGTAAAAGTCTAGATGGACGCTTCACGCTTGGCTAAAATAGCCACTCCCCTACAAGCAGACGCCTTAACCTGGCATCTAAGTGTGTGGTAAAATTGCCTGGAACAGAGGTTTCATCTGCGTTGAAGTCTCATATAAATTGCAAAGGTCAAACTTACCGATCAATAACTCCCACGATACTTTTCCTATGGATTCGGAAAATATACAACAAGACTGGTGACAAACTGAGTGTAATTTGTAAATAAATATCTAGAATTTGCTACCAGACTTAACCAACTTCCCACAATTTTGACTTCTATTTAACTTTAGGATAGACACATGAACGATAAGCTGATGCTGATGATTCCTGGCCCAACCCCGGTGCCAGAAGCTGCCTTACTGGCATTAGCCAAGCATCCGATTGGGCACCGCACCAGTGAATTTAGCAACATATTGGCAGAGGTGACAGAAAACCTCAAGTGGTTGCATCAAACTCAAAGTGATGTGCTGACGCTGAATGTCAGTGGTACAGGTGCTGTAGAAGCTGGAATAATTAATTTTCTCTCTCCAGGCGATCGCATTTTAGTTGGCTCTAATGGTAAATTTGGCGAACGTTGGGTAGAAATCGGTCAAGCCTACGGTTTGAATGTAGAAGAAGTTAAGGTTGAATGGGGAAAACCCTTAGTTCCAGAGGTATTTGCTGAAAAACTCCAAGCTGATACCCAAAAGCAAATCAAAGCCGTAATCATTACCCACAGCGAAACCTCAACGGGTGTGTTGAATGACCTAGAAACCATCAACCGCCATGTCAAAGAACACGGTGAAGCTTTAATTATCGTTGATGCCGTGACTAGCTTGGGCGCGTTCAATCTACCTGTGGATGCTTGGGGTTTGGATATAGTCGCCTCCGGTTCCCAAAAAGGTTATATGATTCCGCCGGGATTGGGTTTTGTCTCTGTCAGCCCTAAAGCTTGGGAAGCTTACAAAACTGCGAAGCTACCGAAATATTATTTGGATTTAGGCAAATATCGGAAAGCCACAGCCAAAAATACAACTCCATTTACTCCGCCTGTGAACTTGATCGTAGCGCTGCACACCACGTTGCGAATTATGAAAGAGGAAGGCTTGGAGTCAATATTTGCTCGACACGAACGGCTGAAGAATGCTACCCGGGCCGCTATTCAAGGGTTAAATTTACCCCTGCTTGCAGCAGATAGTTCCGCCAGTCCGGCGATTACGGCTGTAGCACCGCAGGGAATTGAACCGGATAAGATTCGGTCATTGATGAAAAAACGCTTTGATATTGCCCTAGCAGGCGGTCAAGACCATTTGAGTAACAAAATTTTCCGCATTGGTCACTTGGGTTTTGTGAGCGATCGCGATATCCTTAGCTGTATAGCATCCTTAGAAGTTACCCTAAGAGAACTTGGCTACGAAGACTTTACCCCTGGATCTGGTATAGCGGCAGCAGTTAGAGTGTTTAGTCAGTCCTGAGTACTGAGCACTAAATCAAAAGAGCGAGTTAAATGATCAACTCGCTCTTTTGATTTGGCTGTAAATGAGTAGAAACCGCCACAGTCAATAGACCTATATATCAACCTTTACACAAGGTAGAGTTGATCTGACAAACTTTAATTCTCCTAGATGATACCAACTTACCCTAGATAGTATTATTTACTCCAGAGACAGTCGCACAGCGTATTTGACACTAAACAATACTAACTTTGGTAACTTAGTATGATCCTAAATTGGCATAAATAGCATTGTTTGAGATTCTGGTAACAGCCTTTTGGTAGAGACTTTTAATCCCTGACGCCCGATAGCACAGGGTTAGCTAGTCCGCAAGCGTCTGACTCGCTTTAAGCGTTGGCGCTAGCCTCTCTAAGAGTTGCCATGCCGTTAGCGCAGCCTCTCGTAGAGAAGGCTTTACGCTACGTTATGCGCTAGCGTAAAGCCTTCTCCCAAGGGAGACGCTAGCGCCTGCCGTAGGATGCCCGAACGCAAGAGCGTCCCTGTCTTGAGAAGGGCTGTAGAGAAAAAACTGCCCTGCTTTACCAAAAATCCAAAATTCAAAATCCAAAATCCAAAATCCAAAATTGGTATGATCTACGCTGTCTCCAGCCAATCATAAATTTGTTCTAACTGCTCTAGAGTAATTAACCCATACTGCCAAAGAATCATTGCCAAAGGGCCTGGATCTTGCTCCCGATGCCGAAGCGCCACCGCTAGCGATGCTGTGGAAATTGCCAAATCTTCTTGCAAGAAATGAATAAGTCGAGAATATTTTGATGGTGACATTTGTATCTCACCTCCTTGTACAGAATGTATTGTCATATAATCAGTTCACCATTGCTCGGTAGCCAGTAGCCAATATTTCATCTGTCACTGTGCCGTTATCGGCTATACACCCCAACACAGTTATTTAATCTGCCTTAAAGAAAGGCTTTTCATACAGGGTCCGAGAAATAGAAATTTGCGTACAAATCATCTGCTCGATTCTCAAGCAGTATTTTTACTTAGTTAAATTGACTCAATCTTGTTTACTTTTATGCTTTATTTAATTACACATCTAGTAACAAAGATTCCATAGCCTATATTCTCTTATTGGCGACTATTTACATTTACGCCGAAGGGAATATTTTTGCAACCAAACCTTAAAACTGCGATTTGAGCTTGGAGGCAGTAGAATTTTGCATTATTATCACAGTTTTTAAATAGTAGCGTTACAGATGACTGTTGTACCACAATACGTGACATTTTTTACAAAAAAAATATATATTTCGATAGTATAGGCTCTGAACAGAGCAACCACCAAAATCTTTATCCTCACAAAGCGCCGGAGTTTCAAAACTCAATTTTGACAATATCGCCCACTTTCAACTTCAATTCGGCAGCTCTTCCAGAGCGAAGTTCAATCACCTTATCGATTGGTGTATTGGGGCCATAGGTAGGACAAGGCTCACTTGCACAAGGAGGTGCAGCTGCCTGAATATATTTAACTACACCCTTATGTAGAAATACCATGTCCAAAGCCACAGGTACATTCTTCATCCAGAAACTGACTGGTTGTGCTGAAGGAAACCCAAACAGCATCCCTCGGTTATCTGGCAAAGCTGGCCGATACATCAATCCCTTCGCTTGCTGTTCTGACGTCTGCGCCACTTCTAGCTGAATCGTTGTGCCATTAGGAACAATGGCTTTTGCAGAAATTGGTAGTGTTTGACCTAAACTCTCTGGTGCTGGAGTTTGAGAACCAGACGTAAGGGTGGGAGGTTTAGCTGTTGTTGGCACAGAACAGCCGATCAGAAAAATACTCAGTAACATCGAGAGCAAACCTAGCCAACGAGTCATAATTCTTTTTGATTTTGTAATTTAGATTTCAATTTTACAGTGTTGTAGGCAGAAACCTTTGGGGTGAGAGGCAGCGGCCCCCAAATGTATATTCCCAGTCTCAGACTGGGAATGCGGCAACGAATCCTCTTGTTAAAGATAGGCAAACTTCCACCACAGCGTACTAGGATTCTCTTAAAACGTACCCTACGCCTCGCACTGTCTGAATAAGGCGCTTTTGACCTTCATCTTCAATTTTTAGGCGCAAGTAGCGGATGTACACTTCAATTACATTCGACTCACCTAGAAAGTCGTAACCCCAAACATTTTCTAAAATTTGTTCACGGGTTAACACCTCACGGGGATGTTCCATTAAGAATTTTAATAATTCAAATTCCTTCATTGTCAAGTCAATTGCCCGTCCGCTGTGTATGGCACGGCGAGTTGCGATGTCTAAAATCAGATCCCCAAAGCGTAATTGCTCCGTGGTATCCAAATCAGGTTTTAAGTAGAGACGAATTAACTTTAAAAAGTCTTCTGAGCGGTAAGGCTTGAGGATATAATCATCGGCTCCAGCTTCTAGACAAGCTACACGATCATCAACTGTATCCCTTGCCATTAAAATCAATACAGGCGATCGCATACCAGTGCTTCTCAGATTTTTGCACAATGAGAGTCCTGATTCGCCTGCTAACATCCGGTCTAAAACAATTAAAGCAGGCTGGCGATCGCGGCAATGTTGCAAACCACTCGTCGCATCATGAGCCAAAATTGATTCATAGCCGGCTTCTTGCAAATCGCAAGAAAGCTGATTTGCTAGGCTCTCATCGGTTTCAATCACCAAAACACAGGGACTTTGAGCAACTGTCATAACAATTTGGGATATTGGATTTGGGATTGTAAAGATATTCCAGTGAAAATCTTTACATCAGTTAGAAGTGCAATTACGAGTTTGTAGTGATGGAGCAATCCTGATTTGACACGTGGCTAAGGATCTTTTAGCACGTTCAGGTGTCAGCCATCGAATTCTCGGATGCAATCTTAATAACTAACTCCAAATACCATCTCCATACCAGTAATTCTGGAAGGAAATCAGCAAATTGAGCATGGGGCATGGCAGCAGAGGAACAGAGGGGAAGAATTTTCTGTTTGCTCCCTTGCTTGTTTAACAATGCCCTGTTTGGCCAATAACTAAGGCAATTCTACGGAAGTTGGTTTTGCGATATGTGGCAAACCCCAACCTAATTTTTCTCGCAAAATTCGGAAAAACTCAGGCGGTTGCAGGCGAATAAATCTGGCACTATATTGCGATCGCTCCATATATACTCTATCTTCTGGTAGTACATAGCACCCGCCATTACCATCCACCACCATCACCAGTCGAGCAATATTGACTGGATAGATGTTGACAGATTCAGTATCTGGAAATACCAATGCTCTAGAAGCTAGGGAATGCGGACAAATGGGTACTAGCTGTAAAGCAGGTACACCAGGAGTCACCACTGGGCCACCAGCACTCAATGAGTAAGCTGTAGAACCAGTAGGCGTAGAAACAATCACACCATCCGCCGCAATATCTACTGGCGCATGACGCCCTATGGCAATTTCAAAATGGCACATAGAGGTCAAAGGTTCCCGATGCAGCACCATTTCATTCAAACAGAGTGCTTCCCATAGCACTGAATCTCCCCGAAACACTTTGACGGTGAGCATGGCTCGTTCTTCAATTTCATACTCACCCGCCATCAACTGTTCTAGTGCTTGGGGCAATTGATTCAGGAAGGTTTCCGTCAAAAATCCCATGTGGCCGGTATTCACTGTTAGTAGTGGGATACCACAGGGGGCTACTTGACGAGACGCTGCTAAAACAGTGCCGTCTCCCCCTAACACCACTGCAAACTCCATATCTGAGTCAAAACCAGGGGGTGTCAGACCGTCAATGGGGGTGTGGCATACAGGACTATCTGGGTTAGAGTAGCCCAGTATGCCACCGATACTCGATGTCACACATACATTCCAACCGGCTGCGGTTAGCTTGTCTTTCAACTCGATAGCGACACGACTCGCTATCGGTTTAACGTCATTGTAGATAATGCCTGCTTTCGGCACACTCAAATATCCAAGTTTAGGCGATGCTCTGTATTATGTAATCCTTACACATTTTTGACCATGTAGTCATTAATCTAGAGTCAAATATCCAGAGTCTAGAGTTTTACGACTAATGTCTGTTTTGTAATGACTATTGACTATTAACTTTTGAAGACTGTTTAAAAGGAGTTTTTTTAGGTTTCTGCTTTTTGGTTTTATTTTTCTGGTAGTCTAACTCTTTGAGCTTCTTCATAATTCGGCTGAAGTACTCTTGTAGATAGCTTTCTAGGGTTGTGGTTTGTTGCTGATCTAAACCAAAAACTGTGTATACTTCATCCATTGGAGCATTTAACTCTTTTCCACTAGCCAACACTTCTGTAAATGCTAGCCTATCTGCCACGTTCCATGCCCACTGAAAGAACCGCATTAAGCCCCGCACAGTACGCAGCAAGTTTATTGGCATCCGCGTTACCCTGGCATCTTTTCCAGATAAGCGTTCGCACAGGTTGATGATTTCTTCTGCACTCCATGCACGAGTACCGACTACAGGAAAAGCTTGGTTTTCCGTTTCGGGCACACTCAATGCTCGAATAGCAAACTTAGCAATGTCCTGAGTGTCCATATAGGCGATAGGAGAAGAATTACCAGTCACCCAAACTGGCTGTGCTTCCAAAATCGGAATCCCATACTGACTAATTAATCCTTGCATGAACCCAGCTAGCCGCAAGATGGTGTAATTCAAGCCAGACTCAGCCAGGAAGAGTTCTGTACACCGCTTAATTTCCATTAGCGGCACTTCTGGGTATTTATCAGCATCTAAAATCGAAAAGAAGATAAAACGCTCTACACCCGCTGCAATTGCTGCTTGAATCAATGCTACTTTGCCGTCCCAGTCTACTTGTTTGATACTCAGTGAATCTGTAGGGCGAGATGTTGACGCATCAATAACTTGGGTTACACCTAACAATGCTTCCGCTAGGCTTTCGGGGTAACGCAAATTTCCCGGTACGAGTTCTGCACCCCATTCTTTGAGAAAAGCAGCTTTTTTACTGCTCCGAACAAGACAGCGTACTTTATATCCCTCATCGATTGCACGACGAGCCACTTGTCTTCCTAAGGTGCCAGTGGCACCAACAATTAATAATGTCATGAGGGTTGTAATAAATTTTAATGTTTTATGAAAAGAATGTTATCAGAATAACCTATGCAAACAAAAGTTTACATCTTTTCTCAGAAAATCAATTTATTTGGAAAATACTCATGGGAAAATGGCTGTCCGGTAAACGGACAAGCTTTTTTCCCAGTTAGCGAAAAGTATAAATGCCAGCTTGAGGCGAACACAACTTTCCAAGGCAAAGGAAAACCTCTTCCCTCTCAATAGCCGATTACTGTAGGGATTATTCTTCTGTGCCCTGAATTTTCAGTAACAACGCGCCTAAGCCCCAGCCCACGAAGATTAAACTGAAGGACAATAGAGCTCCATCCAAAATTTCGCCGCCCATTGGTGTGATTCTCCTTATGCAAAGTGGTGTGTAAACTAGGTCTACCAGAAGCTTTTCAATAGTTGCTGTAGGATTAGACCTGTGTAAATAATTTTAAACTAGTTTAGCAGGTAATCCCTACTGGTTTAGGGGGTAATCCCTACTGTTGGCAGAGAGGGAGATGGGGAAATGGGGAAAAATTGATGATAATAATTATGAAGATATTTTATGTATCAAAATAATCAAGGTAATTTAGTAAATTTTTGCAAAGAGAATCGTCCGCGTTTGGTGCTGACGCTGGGAGATCCGGCGGGGATTGGGCCGGAGGTGATTTTGAAAGCTTTAGCAGATCCGGAAATTAGTCAAAAATATGACGTTACAGTGGTGGGTAACCGGGATTTGGTGGCACAGACTTATCACAAACTGAATTTAACTGAGAATTTAGCAGCTTTGGCAAATCCAGACGAGTTGTTAGTCAGGGATGTGCAGTTTGATAGGGAAAATAAAGGTGAAATCATCCCAGGAAAAGGTAATGCAGCAAGTGGTGCGGCTAGTTTTGCCTATATGGAATATGCGATCGCTCAAACACTCGCGGGTAAATTTGATGGTATTGTCACAGGGCCGATCGCTAAATCTGCTTGGAAAGCCGCAGGGTATAATTATCCAGGGCAAACGGAACTTTTGGCACAAAAATCAGGTGTTGACCGTTTTGGGATGTTATTCGTAGCGCGATCGCCCCATACTGGTTGGACACTCCGTGCAATACTAGCTACCACACATATTCCTTTACGTCAAGTAGCTGAGACATTGACACCGCAGTTGCTGACACAAAAACTGGATTTGCTGGTGGAGTGTTTGGAGAAAGATTTTAGTATAGATAGAGGGAGAATTGCGATCGCAGGTTTAAATCCCCACAGTGGCGAACAGGGACAACTTGGACATGAAGAACAGGATTGGCTAATTCCCTGGTTAGACCAAGAGCGGCAAAAACGACCACAATTACAGCTAGATGGGCCGATACCGCCAGATACGATGTGGGTTAAACCTGGTCAAGCTTGGTATGGAAACTCTTTAGTACAAAATCCAGCTGATGCTTATCTAGCACTTTACCACGACCAAGGCTTAATTCCTGTGAAGCTGATGGCATTTGATCGGGCAGTTAATACTTCTATTGGTCTTCCTTTCGTTCGGACTTCACCAGATCACGGAACAGCGTTTGATATTGCGGGTAAGGGAATTGCTGATGCTACGAGTATGAAAGCAGCAATACATTTAGCGGCTGAGTTGGTTAGTCGAAGATTGGCGGTGGGTTATGGTTAAAAGTTCTTTGTTGCAATATTTACTAGGAGTAATGTTTACTTTAATTTTGAAATTATCGAAGACATCACCAATATTGAAATAATTGCTGTTGGTAACTCCATTCGTAAACTCGAACGCTTGCGTAAAACTTATGGTTCATGACTGTGGCGGAAACTTAAAGGCTTTGCAACCATTAGCTTAGACGAAGGAAGTATTTATGAAGCTGAGTTACACTGGTATGAAGCCCACGGAATTGGTAAGAAAGAAATCAAAATAAAACGCTTTCTATAGGAGTCGTTATGCAGTCAGCGAACACAGAAACTCAATATGTTGTTTGCATTAACAACAAAGATTATCCTGCTTCTTTAGAAATTCGGAAAATTTACCAGACTGTTCGTGATTCTGATGCTGTTAAGCACCAAATGATTAGAGTTATTGATGAATCAGGTGAAGACTATTTATATCCTAGCAATTATTTAGTCTTGATTGAATTACCAAAAGCGGTTGCAGAAGCTTTTTATTTGGCTAGTTAAAATTTAATTATTCATTCCAATGACTCTAAAATATATTTCAAAAAGTAGCTGTTCCTCATCACCAAAGTTGCCTTGAATCATATTGTGCTAGCTATTCTTGTTTCATTAATCCGAAATATAAACACCGGAGCATTCGGGTTCTGCTGACGAGACTTATTTATAGCAGCTAATTCGTCTGTATCAATGAAATAATCTCTACTCTCAAGCTCAACAGCTATGTACCAGTTGTAGTGAGTTTTGATTAACTCTGGTTTAACTCGGTCAAAAATAACTTTACCGCGTTGGTAAAAAGCCTCTTGTTCAGCTTTCCATTGAGATTTTTTTTCTTCTGACCACTGAATATCAGGGAATATTCTTCCCCCACGAACTGTGCGAATAGGATTTGGATCAGTCATGACTCTTTCACCTGATACTTAAGAATTTCTGGGATAAGTAATGACAGGTTATGATGTTTAGCGATCGCGCTAATATGAACAACGGGCTGGTAATCAATCCGTAAGCACTGCTGCCACAACGCTACCCATTTGGTATGAGAAAGATAGCCATGACTGAAATAGGAAGGCGGCACCATTGCCAAAATATGTAAATGCGGGTGTGCCGAGACTCCATCTCTACCTTTAGTTACTTCTGTGGACTTTACCCAACCTTTCGCAATCCATGCTTTCAATTCAGTCAATCGCTTAAAAGCTTTATTTATCGAATCCAAGTTTTCCTTGAGTTCCTTAATTTGACAATTCTTTACAGTCAAAGTAATAAACAGCCAACGGTGCTTGGGGTAATCAGTAACAACCTGTGGGAGAATTTTGTAAGCCTTTGCTTTCCACATGAGCGAGCGTCGTCACTGACAAACCGGACAGTGACGAACCCTACAGAATCGGGCATCTGATAGCTTTAACTTAAGAATGCCTTCTGATTCCTCTGGCACTAATTGAAATTCCAGCAACTCGGAACAGATTCTCATGCGCCAAGCATACTGCTGAAAAGAATGCTCGTCTGCTTTGGCGTAATAATGCAAGAGTTTATCAGTATTAGCTCTGTGCTTGTCCCAAATTTTACTTATAGGTGAAACTTCGGATAAGCTCTGTACATTTTGATTTTGTTGGAACTTATCTTGAGACGATATATTAAAAGCAATAAAGTTACTGTCTGAGGCTTGAGCAGACACGAAATTACTAAATCAGTTTGTATCAATGTCCCAAATTAACGCAAGTTATCCAGTCAAGCCTCAGTAAAAGTATTTAAGTAAGCAATAAGACTAATGCTGACTTATCTGAATCATTCATTATTATCAAGTACTCCCGAAATCAGAAAGATCAGGAATCAGTATTTTCGTCGGGCGCTTCAAACTTGTAACCATAGCCCCGCACAGTTTTAATAAACTCCGGTATGCTGGCATCGACTTCCATCTTCTTACGAAGCTGACCAATATGCACATCAACCACTCGCCCATCTCCTATGTAGTCGCAACCCCAGATTTTTTGGATTAGCTGTGGACGACTCCAAGCTTGATTAGGATGACTTGCCAAAAAATGTAAGATATTAAATTCCAGCGCTGTTAGAGCCAGAGGTCTATCATTAAGTGTAACCTCCCGACCCTCTGGGTTAATTGCTAGCTGCTTGAAGAGAATACGTTGTGTTGGGGAGGGGTTGATGTAACGTATCCGCCTCAAAAGAGCTTCTACTCTAACTTCAACTTCTGCAAGACTAAATGGTTTAGTCATGAAATCATCAGCACCTGCGCTCAAGATTTTAATTTTATCAGCCTCGTCAGTCCTACTAGTCAGTATCAGCACTAAAACATTAGTACGACTCTGCATTTCTTGGCAGAGGCTATAACCATTAACATCCGGCAAATTCCAATCCAGAATTACTAAAGTTGGGTTGAATTGCTCAAACAACGACAAGGCAGTCTTACCATCTGCTGCCGACTCTATTTGATATTTCCGACTTAAAAAACGATACACGAGATTTCGGACACCAAAGTCGTCATCAACGATCAAAATTTTGGGAGTAGTCTCAGAAACCATAACCATAATGCTGCCTATTGTGGATTGGGCGATTTGCTGTTGTGCCAGTTTTGCTTGAGGTGTTTCTGTTGAGTATGTATTCACACGCGTCTATGCTGAGTACTATCGCTACTGTAGTACTTATGTACCATTAATTTTCCATAAATATGAAAACTTCAATCATCTAATGCTTATAGAATATATAATTATTGGATGAATTTTGTAAAATTTTTAATTTTTATTGTATAATACTAAACTTTTTTAGTTAAAATGAGTGTAATTGAAGACCATCTCCATAACCGCAAATAGTCGAGAGAAATAACAAACGCTACAGCAATTGCTACAACTTTGGAAGAGTAACGCACTACCTGATTAATTAGGTATCTACAAAGGCTTACAAACAAAGCTATAAGCCAACCTAGATTCTAAACTCCTATTTCCCCAAATGTACTCTAGGCAACAGGTATGTCTTCTTGAAGAGAATCTACGAAAATTTCCTCAGCGTGCATTTACATGTAGCTACCCTCTTAAGCATATAGTATACTACAAGTTTCAGCATGAGACTATGACAAGTCTTGGACTGACGGCAAGCTAAGGGTTATTTTGCCAGTTTTGCCAAAATTTTTGTAAGCTCTTAATCTGGCGAAGGGGGGTCTTGCAGATGGAGATTGTAACCCCACCTGATTGGGAGCCACCAAAAAGTTGGTGCTTTTGCATTAAAGACGCATCGCGTTGCCGCCCGTGCATTGGGATGGGGAAACAATTTCCCCAAGTCTCCAAATTTGGCCATACTTGAGTCCTTTTGGTAAAGCCTGGGATGAACAATTAAGAGATATGCTGATTAAGTATCATAATATTGGTTATGGGTAGTTTAACGAACAGCAAAAAGAATTGCTTCAGCAGTATTACGATATCAAGAAATTACTGGTAGATTGCTTTACAGCAGAATTCAAGTATTTGAACCACATCTGTCGTAGGGCGTAAGGCCTTGCGCCCCTACCGCGTAGTCTATTTACCTGAAAATAGTTGTAATATAGCGGTTCCCGCATGGGTAAGGTACAGAAAAAATTAACCACAGATGAACACAGATACAAATAAGAATCGCTATAGCGCTGCTTGTGTAACTCTAACAGTGCAGCAAGAGATTGAAGAGATATTATTGTTAGCGATCGCAGATATTGAAAAAGTCCAAAAATACTATAGTAATGATTGGATATTTTTAATTTTAAACTAAGATTTTTTTAGTTATGTAGAGATTATAGGAGATTTAAATTTATTTAAATTTGGCTGTTTTATTCAATATCATCAACATAAAATTTAAATATATTTAATTAACTTAATATAAAACATTGTCTTGTCACACATAGTCTTAAATGGCTTTATTGGCAATTGATTAATTGGTATAAATTATTGAAATTACCACTCTATCTGAGGAGATAGTTTGAAAATATTCATCCCAGAGAAAGAGCAATTAAATATGCTTAGTCCATTAAATTGCTATTAATATCGTCAATAAGGAATAATTATGACTAACAATTTAGCAGGCGGCATCATTCCACCACAGCCACCAATAGAATCACAATCTGAAGCTCATGTCTTGAAGACTCGTCTAGAATGGGGCGAACCAGCTTTTACAATACTGGATGTGCGCGATCGCAACACCTTCAACGAAGGTCACATTATGGGAGCGATGCCGATGCCAGTAGATGGATTAGCAGAGCGGGCAGTAGCTTCTTTGGCTAAAAGCCGGGATATTTACGTTTATGGAGCTAATGAAGAAGAAACTGCCCAAGCCGCACAACAACTGCGTTCTAATGGATTTGAGCGTGTCTCTCAACTCAAAGGTGGTCTTGCCGCGTGGAAGGAGATCGGTGGTCCAACAGAAGGCGTTGTCGAATCAACAACTCCCCCAGGTGCAGATGACTACAATGTGGTAGATCGGCTAAAAAATCACCAAGAGAATCTGCAAAAGGGAGGCACTAGCCCGACAGAAGCAATTAAAAGGGGAGCTAGTAACCTAAAAGAAGGCATTCAAGAGGGAGCCAGTAATTTAAAGGAAAGCATTCAAGAGGGAGCCAGTAACCTAAAAGAAGGCATTGAAGAGAAAGCCAGTGACGTTAAAGAGAAAGCCAGTGACGTCAAGGAAGGCATTCAAGAGTAAGCTAGTGATGTGAAGCAAGACATTCAACAGAAAGCCGGTGACGTTAAGGAAGGCATTCAAGAGAAAGCCAGTGACGTGAAGCAAGACATTCAAGATAATACCAGTGACGTGAAGTAAGACATTAGTGAATCTAGAACCCCTACAGGTTCAGATGATTCCAATGTTGGCTCTTATGCATAAAATAACTTAGCAAATCAGTAATAGACTTCTTGCAAAATCTCAATTTCTCGTGAGGAAATAAGTCAGAATTCACAGAGAACTCTGAGCCGCGGCTTTTGCCATTCCCCGTACCCCTATGAGGAAGCAAGCTACGTAATAGCATGCAGGAGAACAAGTTGCCGTTTGCCCTTGGCGTTGACCATAATAAAAGGCATGTGATAAGTTGAAGAGTCAGGAGACAAAATATTCTGCCTCTAGAGGCTTCTCCTCCAGAAATATAACTTTTGCAAGAGGTTTACTGTTTGATTCAGTGTTCAAACAAATCCTTGAATTGCAACAAATCTAAAGAAACAATTGTTGGTATAAATTCAAAACATTCTTGAGCAATTTCCCAACGTTCTTCTCGTTTGAGCATTTCTGTTAACTTCTGCCGCACACTAAGTAAGTAGCGCACATCATTGGCAGCGTAACTCAGTTGAGCTTCAGATAAACTGGCAGCGTTACCCCAATCAGAACTTTGAGAGCTTTTATCCAGTTCCACTTTTTCTAACTCTTGCACCACATCTTTAAGTCCGTGACGATTTGTGTAAGTACGGGCTAACTTACTAGCAATTTTGGTGCAAAAAACAGGCTGAACCTGAATCCCCAGATTGGCTCGTAAAGTGGCAAGGTCAAAGCGAGCAAAGTGAAACACTTTTACAACATTAGCCGCTTCCAAGAGTTTTTTTAAGTTTGGAGCGTCAGCTTGTCCTTTGGCTATGCGAATTGCAGTCACTTTTCCTTCTAGATTGCACAGCTGGACAAGACACAAGCGATCGCGTTGCGGCAATAATCCCATCGTTTCTGTATCAACTGCGATCGCTGTAGATTCTAAATACTGTCCAAGGGCTGCGTCACTGAGGTCGCGATCGCTCACCTGAAAATCTTCTAATATCATCTTCCCTGTTTTTTAGAGGCATAGTATTAACTTTCAAAGTTTAACGGTATTATCAGTCACCAACCGAGAAATTTTCAACCAGCATTCTCTTACAATTGGGTAAAACATTAGTTATATTTAATTTCGCCCAGCTAGTTAAAGCGATCGCTCCCCACAAAATCAACTCAAAGAATCTGGATCTATCCCCAATCTTCGCAATTCTTGTGCCAACCTGTCGGCGCGTTGTTCGGCAGCGATCGCTCGTTCTTCTGGTGTTAGATATCTGACTCCTTGTTTGTCATACCAATACAACCAATCCCGCGTAATTCCCTGATAGGTTCCCCGTTCATAACCAATTGCTAAACCTATCTCTGATAACCAAATTAGATTTCCTGCCTGCAATACATATTCCCCATTGACAAAACGGTAAACTTCTAAAGGTGGTTTTCTCCGGCATTGGGGATTGTAGACAACATAATATAAAATCTCCATCTCAGCATAAAGTTTCTTTTTGCTGGTGTATTCCCCACGTCGTCTGTGAGAAACAACTTCTAATGCCACAATTGGCATCACCTTTTCTTCCCACAACACATAACTTAAACGCAAGTTCTCATCAAAAACTCGCTCGACTCCCAAACTTAAAAACCCATCGGGCACAATCGGCGGTAATTCAGGATCGTAGTATATCCCCATATCAACCCCAAAAAACCAATCCATGCGGGTTGCCCACAGCCAAGCTAAGATGGCTTCTAGCAAGCCAGGAATCAAATGTTGTAGTTGATTATCCACAGGTTCATCGTCCGAATCGGGCAGATCCTCGGCGGAGGGCAAGCAGTGCAATGGGTTGTAATTTAACATGGTGGGTGCGATTGCAGATTCATAATATTGATGATATCTATCCACCTCTGACTTTTTATTGCGATAATTCCCAAGGGGGACGCGCTCTCCACTGGTAAGTTAAAGGGGGATAGATGACACTCAAGCGATTGGTTTTAATTTTTGTACTAACGCCGATAGCAGTTCTGTTGGCAGTTTCGGCTTTATTCGGTAGTTGGCAAGAACCTCAGTTCCAAAGTCGCCTGGAACTATACCAAACCAATATTGCTCTACAAGCCCAAGCTTGGCAATCAGAAGATAGCAACGATGACAATCTCCAGGCGATTCGGGAAGCGATACTTGGTGAGCAACCCCTGGAAAGCGCCACAAACCAATATGAGGAGGCGCGTCAATCAGTTCAAACTAATTTGGACAAAGTTGATAACAAACTTGCACAATTACGCTCTCAACCTGAAATAACTCCCATACCTCCAAAACCTCTACCTGACGTTCCTCCCACTACTAAAACCTCTAAACAGGGACAGCAACAGTTACAGCAGTCCCTCAAGCAATTACAAAAATTACTGGCCGAATTAGACCTGCGCCTGGGAATTTTACAAGCACAGCAAGGACAGACGGATACAGCCCTTAAGACTTGGAGCAAATTAGAACAACGCTCAAATATCAATCCAGAATTTGGGGAAACCGCCGCTGTATTGAGTGGACTGTGGAGCAATCCTTCCCGTCTGCTCCCAAATGCTCAACAACCAATTCAAAAGAATTTAGAAGGTTGGTTTCGCTCTACTGCTTTGGTTAAGCTATACCAACTCCAGCAACGACAAGACGCTTTATCAGCAGTTAAAGCTGCACAACAAGAATCTGCGGCTCAAGCAGTGGTGAAATTAGCGGTTATTGGCACTATTCCCACCTTGGCGGCTTTAATTGGTCTAATACTGCTGATTTTATTATTTGCTCAACGCTTGTTGAAAGGAAAAGCCTCGTTACTAGCTCAAAATGCTGATGTCCTTTGGTCAACACCTTGGGATGGTGAAACGGTTTTGCAGGTTTTTGTCATCGGCTTTTTCTTCATGGGGCAAATTTTTGTACCTTTAGTGCTATCGCTGCTCCCTATCCCACGTCCCATCACTGATGTGCGACTTCAGGCTTTTTCTGTTTTAATTAGTTACTTATTGGTAGCATCGGGTGCGCTATTAGTGCTGTATTTCTCTCTCAAACGCTTTTTTCCACTACCAGAATTTTGGTTTCGCTTCCGTTTTCAAGATAACTGGTTTTTGTGGGGACTGGGAGGCTATTGCGCGGCTTTACCTATAGTTGTAGTGGTATCTTTAATCAATCAACAGCTATGGCAAGGACAGGGTGGTAGTAATCCCCTGTTGCAATTAGCGTTGGAAAGCCGAGATGGTGTAGCACTTGGTATATTTTTTTCCACAGCAGCGATCGCAGCTCCATTTTTTGAAGAAATCCTATTTCGCGGCTTTTTGTTACCCTCTCTAACTCGTTACTTACCCGTGTGGGGATCGATTCTGATCAGCAGTTTGTTGTTTGCGATCGCTCACCTCAGCTTGTCGGAAATTCTGCCACTGACGGCATTGGGGATTGTGTTGGGGGTAGTCTACACGCGATCGCGCAACCTCTTTGCTCCTATGCTCCTCCACAGCCTCTGGAATAGTGGTACATTATTAAGCTTATTTCTTTTAGGTAGCAATTAATACTATTTAATTACTGTTGTTTAAAAAAAGAATATCTGCTTTTATCTCCATAGGCAAGAACAATTTACTAGTTATAATTGGTGGTTATAAGCATAAATACTAGCTGAAAACCTAATCAAGATAATGGCAAAAGCAAATCACAGAATGCTGTTAAGATAGACAACAAATTATCTAGTTAAGCATTTATTCTCATCCGGGTGATTTTAGCCAATAACTGGTCTAGTTATTGGTGCGATTGTGTTTCACGCCCTCTGGAAGCGATCAAAAAAAATCCGGAAATAATACTGATGGACTTGTAAAAAGTGGTGTAGCAGTTTTTGCTGATTCTTGAGGTTCATTCTTCTCAAGATCAATGTTTTACCTGAAAATCTGCAAAACTGGCGCACCAGGGTTTGTGATCATCAAATCCACCAAAATTTATTAAGGAGCGCCAGATTTTCAGGCTATGCCGCAAGACGTTTTAGCCTCTCCTCTGGAATAGAAGCACGCTGATTTTGGTTATTTGTCTTGAGGCTTACTTATACTGAAAAAATTAAAAATTTATTTATTCAGCAAATACAGTTACTTGCTTTCATTACAATAAAGACTTTATTTTTATACCTGACTTATCAAGGAGCAGCACTCATATGGCAAATATCAACCCCAGTCACCCTACCAAACAACTTTTAGCTGGTTACTGTGGCATTATTCTTGGAGCATTTGGGGTTCATAAATTTATTCTAGGATACGCTCCACAAGGCTTTATCATGTTGGTGATTTCAGTAGTCGGGGGTTCTTTCAGCTACGGTGTTGCCTTTTTAATTATGTTACTTGTAGGTTTAATTGAAGGCATGATCTATTTGAATAAGTCCCCTGAAGAATTTGTAAATACCTACTTTGTGAATAAGCAGGGCTGGTTCTAAAAACTTATATTTCACACTTGGGTTACTCTGTAAAGTTATATATCTTGAGTGGATCTTTGAAAAAAATTTGTGATTTATTACATTTACAATTCTGTCTACCGTAACACTAAAGTGCTTATTTATATTTTAGATTAGCTAAAATTTGACCATTTATTCCTATGAGATATCCCTAAATATAAGTAACAATAAATACACTTAAATTATGGATGTCATTTATGGTTGAGAAGTGGCATCTGCACTATCTTGTTAGGAGCCTTAGGTATTCATATCATGTCCACCTAATCACTTACGATATATCATTGCGAGTGCGTCTTGTAGAGTTGCAATTCGCTTGTGGTTCGGAGATTGCAACTCTACAAGACGCTACCGCGAACACTTCGTACCCTACCGGAAGGCTGCGCCAATGCAATGACAACTAATTAGTCGGACATTAGACCTCTTGCACAAATGCAAAATTCGCCCACCCTGCGGGAAGCGAGCTACATCCCCCAACCCCTTCTCCCAAAATTGGGAGAAGGGGAGCCAATTTCAAAGTCCCTCTCCCAAGCTTGGGAGAGGGATTTAGGGTGAGGGCTTTTGATTCATGCAAGAAGTCTATTACATCATGACTTACTATATTCTCTGTTTGTATAACCTATTACAAACTGGATAAATGTATCTTTATTTTATTAACTCTCCCTTGGGTAAACTTCTTTCTTGAGTAACTATTAATAAAAGTTATTGTGTATTCTGTACAGACTTATAGGTATAAATAGATATTTTGGCTAAAAAATTCTGAATCCTACTGCTATGCTAACTATCAAACGTAAACAGCTGATCTGGATACTTTTCTTTTTGTTGGGCTTTGGCTATTTCAGCGCCATGTCTAATTTGGAAATTCACAATTTTTGGAAAAGCCTGATTATCCTCATGCCAATGCAGGTGGTAGCTATTATCTATGTGACTTATCTCCGCTGGAGCCGTCATTGACCCTCAGCGAGATACGATAAATTAATAAATTTAATAGGGTTGACATACAGTCGTAGTTCCATATTTCGCCTACGCTCAAATTAGAGACGCTTTTAGTCAGGCGTTGAATTTCTGTAGCGAATCTAAACACTTGCCATGCAACTTGTCCCGAAAACTAAGCTAGCCCCAGAATTTGACCCAATCCTAGAGAAAATTATTCTCGATGTTGGGGGCATGAAGTGTGCTGGGTGTGTGAATGCAGTAGAGCGACAGCTAACCCAACATCCAGGAGTCAAGAGTGCCTGTGTGAACCTGGCCACAGAAGTAGCAGTTGTAGAGTCAGAAACTGGTGCAGTAGATGCAGATGCACTAGCACAGCGATTAACAGCCGTTGGATTCCCGACTCAACCCCGAAAAGCTAGGGGTACAGTAGCAGGCGAGATATCTACCTTACCAGACCCAGCAGAACGACAACGCCGAGAAATGCGCTCTTCTGTTAGGCAGTTGGCGATCGCAGCAATGTTGCTGTTATTGTCGGGAAGCGGACATTTTGGTAATCTTGGTAGCTCAGTGCTGCCACTGCTAAATAACATCTGGTTTCATTGTGGACTGGCGACAGTAGCGCTATTAATTCCTGGTCGCTCGATTTTAGTAGATGGCTGGCTGGGGTGGCGGCGAAATGCGCCTAACATGAACACCCTGATAGGATTGGGAACGCTGACAGCCTACATTGCTAGTTTAGTCGCGCTGCTCTTTCCCCAAATGGGTTGGGAGTGCTTCTTTGACGAACCAGTAATGATGCTGGGCTTTATTCTTTTGGGAAGGACATTAGAGCAACAAGCTAGAGGTCGCGCTGCTGCCGCATTTAGGAAATTGCTAGCACTCCAGCCACTCTTAGCGCGATTGATTGCCAATCCAGAGAAAGTCGGAGTGGGATCTTCTAGTGTAGAGATTCCTGCTGAACAGGTGCGTGTTGGTGAATGGTTACAAGTGCTGCCAGGTGATAAAATCCCTGTCGATGGTGAAGTGGTGGTTGGTCAAACAACGGTCGATGAGTCAATGCTGACTGGGGAAGCCGTGCCAGCAATTAAGCAACCAGGAGATACTGTGACCGGAGGGACACTAAACCAGTCAGGAGCGATCGCTATTCAGGCAACCCGGACTGGAAGTGATACAACTCTAGCTCAAATTGTCGCTTTAGTAGAAACCGCCCAAACTCGGAAAGCTCCAGTACAGAAATTAGCAGATACAGTAGCTGGTTACTTTACCTACAGTGTGCTGACAGCATCTGTATTAACATTTGTCTTTTGGTACTTTTTCGGTACTCACATCTGGACTGATGTCAGTATGTCTGATGGTATGGAAATGATCAGCCACGCTGACCACTCCGTACAGACGCGATTAATCGCGTCTGTACCCACTCCCCACTCCCCCCTATTAATCAGCTTAAAACTAGCGATCGCAGTTATGGTAGTCGCCTGTCCATGTGCTTTGGGACTTGCCACACCAACAGCCATTCTTGTTGGGACTGCTATGGGCGCAGAACGGGGTCTATTAATCAAAGGCGGCGATGTTTTGGAAAGAGTACACCAGTTAAACACCGTAGTCTTTGATAAAACTGGCACTCTGACCACGGGTAATCCCATCGTCACAGATTGTCTGTTAATTTCAGAAATGGGCAGTGGGAATCCCTACTCCCTGATCCAAATAGCAGCAGCAGTAGAAAGCGGTACTCACCACCCCCTAGCAAAAGCGATTCAGCAAGAAGCACAGCGGCAACAGTTATCTATTCCAGAGGCTGTGGACTTTCACACGGAACCAGGATTGGGAGTGTCTGCCGTGGTAGAGGGCACAGTTGTACTATTGGGTAACTGGGACTGGTTGAGTTGGCACGGCATTGCGATTAGCGAAACTGCACAACAGGTAGCACAGGATTTGGCAACAGATGGTAAAACAGTCGTTTGCATAGCAGTTGGGGGAACTTTAGCCGGGTTAATTGCTGTTTCTGATACCCTCAGACCAGATGCCCAATCTACCGTAGACAAGTTGCGTCAGATGGGCTTACGGGTAATGCTGCTCAGTGGCGATCGCAAAGAAGCAGCTAGCGCCATAGCCAAACAACTAGGATTAGCTAGTGCTGATGTAATAGCGGGTGTCCCTCCAGCTAAAAAAGCAGCTGCAATCCAGTCTCTACAACAAGCAGGGACAAAAGCAACTCCTAACTCCTCACTCCTAACTCAGCACTCAGTAGTCGCAATGGTAGGAGATGGAATCAACGATGCTCCAGCTTTATCTCAAGCAGATGTAGGAATTGCTTTACACTCTGGGACAGATGTGGCGATGGAAACTGCTGAAATTGTCCTAATGCGCGATCGCTTAAACGATGTCGTCGAATCTATTCAGCTTAGTCGCGCCACTTTCAACAAAATCCGCCAAAATTTATTCTGGGCTTTTGCATATAATACAGTTGGCATTCCTTTAGCAGCCGGTGTTTTGTTCCCTAGTTTGGGTTTTGTCCTTAACCCATCTGGTGCTGCTGCCTTAATGGCTTTTAGCTCTGTTAGTGTCGTCACAAACTCAATATTATTACGGCGATTAGCTCATCACCCGTAGAATACTCTTTTGCACGTAAAATTTTCCAGTACAAATCTAGGTTATTCCCATCTCAAATTAAACTGAGTCCAGCCCACAAAGCCTCTTGAGACACTTCCCAAAGCTATCATAGCTACTGGAGTAGAACGGCCATGTTCTACTCTTTCAAGGTATTATGCAATTTTAAAGCTTATTTAGATCAGCACCACAAACTTATGGTGCGCGAGAATCGCAGGATACGATACTAAACAAATCTTGATTAATTACAGTTCCACCGATTTGTCAATGGCAGCAGAAACTAATGAAAACCATCTACTGATTATTGAAGACGATCAAGGTCGCAAAGAATTTTCTTTGGAGCAACCCGTCTACTCTATCGGTAGAGATCGCGAATGTAATATCCGTTTGATGTCGCAGTTTGTCTCCCGCCGCCATGCCACATTAGTGAGATTGCCACGAGAGCATAATAGTCATAGCTACTATTACCGAATTGTAGATGGCGATGCCAAAGGTAAGCCTAGTTCCAACGGTTTGATGATTAATGGACGTAAGATACCAGCCCACGATCTCAGAAATGAAGACGAGATCGTTTTTGGTCCTCAAGTCCGTGCCATTTATTACCTTTTAAAAAACACTCAGCGTTTGGGACAAACCGATTCGAGCGAGTACGACATTACACTAATAAACCCCGGTATGGCCGAGGATTTAGAGGATGTGGGAGATTGAATTCTAAACTAGCAATCACAGTCTGACACTCTCACGGCTTCAAGTCGTGGGAGTGTCAATTCAATCACTCACTAAACCTATCCTGCAAGACTTTCAATCAAATGCCAATGGCGACTACTTTCAATAGCCTGCTTGATGAATTCAAACATTTGTCGGCAGTAATTATCTAGTTGGAGTGGTAGTTCTTCATTTTTAATCACAATACTCATCCGGGTTTCTGTTTCAGTAGATTTTGATTTATCAATCAGTACTTCTACTGTGACCAATTTAGGAAAAGGAACATTGCCGGGAACTTCACGAGCGATAATGTAATCGCCCATGTGGTATTGAATATCCAACTGACAGTCCTGTAGAAGTTCTACAAGTAATGGCTGGAGATGGTCACTAGGAACAGAAACGATAAATGAACAGGTATAGCGAGCCATAATAGCCCCACGCCTTGCAACACTCCGTCCATCCTATAATACCGAAGCATCTAAACGGGAAAGCCATTCAAAAGCAAAGTTTTTGAGTTTTGAGATCAGGCATTACCAGATATACAGTCATATCTCTTCTATCGAGAAGGAAAGTACCGTAAGCTGAAAGTTTGATCAAAAACTTTACAATAAAGGTTTGGCTGAGGTAGAAAATGAAAGTCGCAATTACTGGAGCAACAGGATTTGTTGGTAGTCGTTTAGTACAACGACTCCACGGAAAAGGTCATAAAGTAGTAGTATTAGCTCGGAACACCGCCTTTGCTCAAAAGGTTTTTCCATCCGAGGCTTTCCCCAATCTAGAAATCGTTGCCTATACACCAAATGCATCTGGTTCTTGGCAAAGTGTCATTGCTAGTTGTGATGGCGTAGTTAATTTGGCAGGAGAACCTATTGCTGAAGGACGCTGGACACCAGAACGCAAACAAGAAATCCTCAATAGCCGGAAGCTAGGTACACAAAAATTAGTTGAAACAATAGCCAACGCTAATCCCAAACCAACAGTATTAGTTAACGCTTCGGCTATTGGCTACTACGGCACTAGTGAAAGCGCAACCTTTGATGAAACAAGCCTATCTGGTAACGATTTTCTCGCCCAAGTCTGCCAAGCCTGGGAAACAGAAGCGAGAAAGGTAAAAGATGCTGGTGTACGGTTGGTAATTCTGCGTCTTGGGATTGTTCTGGGCAATGGTGGTGCTTTAGGTAAAATGATTCCGCCTTTCAAACTCTTCGCTGGTGGTCCCATTGGCAGTGGTCGGCAGTGGTTCTCTTGGATTCACGTAGACGATTTAGTTAACCTGATTTTGCAAGCTTTAACTAAACCGGAAATAGAAGGTGTATATAATGCCACTGCCCCTAATCCAGTCCGAATGGCAGATTTAAGCCAAACTTTGGGACGAGTGATGAATCGCCCTTCTTGGTTGCCTGTTCCTGCTTTTGCGATCGAAGCTCTTTTAGGAGACGGAGCTATAGTAGTTTTAGAAGGTCAGCAAGTTCTACCCAAGCGCACCGAAGAAACAGGCTTTGAGTACAAATACCCGAATTTACAATCAGCATTAACACAAATTCTTACATAGAGTCCAAAAGTCACAGTTCAAGAGACTGGGTATCAGGTATTAGGTACTGGGGACTGGAAAGAAGCAGGGGAGTTAGAAAGCTAACAATGCTCCATGCCCCATGCCCAATCCCTGAACTATTGACTAGAGAGAAATTTTCTTGAAACCCAACTGATAATACCGCTGAGAATCGCACCGCCCATAAGGATGCCAATCGCTGGATTAAACACGGGTTGCCACAGTTTATGCCATAAATCCAAACCCAGGTTAACTCCTACAGCATCACCGATCGCAGCGATCGCTAACCAGACAAAGCCAAATAAAACCAAAAAAACATCTGCGACTAAAACCATGTTTAGCCAATTCAACAATTTATCTTTCATCTATCCTTTTGTCTAATTGCCCCAAATTTTACGACTGCTAACTAAGTGACGGGTAAATTACAAGTGAGGATTACCGACTTGAATTTAACTCCTCACTCCTATACAGACGCGATTAATCAGCCAGCGCGTTGCGGGGGTTCCCCCCGTTATAGCGACTGGCGTCGCGTCTCTACTCCTCACTCCTCCAACAGCCAATTTTTGACTTTTATCAAACTCTGCCAATCTGGTTTTCTACTTAAACCGTCTTCAATACTGCTTTTTATTTCATCGCGCCATTCTGGGTTGACAAAAATTAGCTGTTGTGCTATGTCAATGTGTTCTCGTAAACCTTTTTGACCTGTTTCCAACATTGCTAAGGCGATATTTACTCTAGCTTGTGGGTCTTGTGGATTTAACTTGACTCCCTTCTGTGCAGCTTTGTAAGCCAAATTGGGTTTGTTATCGAGTAGATACAACCACGCTAAACAAATCCAAGCAGAACTATTTTTAGGAGCGCGATCGCACACTTCTTTAAATACAGGGATTAAAGAATCTACTGCAACTCCAGCTTTATAGCGCTCTAAACCTGTATCAAACAGGGATTCAACTGTTTGAGTCATAGTAAATTAATCAATAGTCATTAGTTAATAGTCATTAGTCATGGCTTAATAGTCAATAGTTAAAAAACCTTTACTCTTGACTATGGACTTATTGACCGGAGCTTTCGGAGTCTCCGGCTTTGGTCTTAACTAAACCCCAAATGACTTACCGCAACCACAAGTTTGGTTAGCATTGGGGTTAGTAAATTGGAAGCCACCGCCAATCATGGCATCGCTGTAATCGAGCATTAAGCCGTAGAGATATAACAGACTCTTGCGATCGCTGACAATTTTGAAGCCATCATAGTCAAAGACTTCATCCTGAGGGGTGATCTTGCTAGTGTCTTCAAAGTCCATCATGTAAGACATCCCAGAACAACCACCCTGACGGACTCCTACCCGTAAGCAGAAGTCTGTGCCTTGCTTGTCCCGGAGGGCTTTTACCTGGTGCAATGCGGCTTCGCTCAACAGAATTCCGCGTTGTTGAGCCTGAATAGCTTGTGTCATCTGCTTTTTTAACTCCTTAATTAATCTAAGCGTTACCCTGTATCGGCTTGTTAATGCCTGTGGGTTGCCCTTGGTGTTTTTGTTTTCATTCTAGCGGCTTAGATGTCGTTAGATGCCAAATTGTAAACACTCCGTCAAAAGCAGCCAAAGATTTCTATTCTAGAATTGAGAGATTCAGTGTATTTATACATTCGGTATTTCTGAAGTTCAAGTTTTGCGGCAGCCTGAGAAGCAACTATCTTTCAGGTGCAGCCATAAAAATTTAATCCGAGGCTAGCTATCTCCCAAAGTTTACTTCCAAATTGCTTCTTTTGATTAACTTATTCTATGACCAGCTTTAATCGCTCTACCAGTCGTCGCTTGAAGAAATTAACTCAAATTCCTTCTGTATGGGAGGGCGATCGCCGTCCGTTGTCATCACCAAGCCAGCACTCAGACTCAGAAGAAAAGGGAGAATGCATTCTTTGGGTAGATTACTCCCAAGGTGTGGTTCGAGGAATGGACGTGGTAGCTTCAGATGTCGGACCAGAAGCAATAGTTCGTACCTTAATGCGAGCAATGGAGCATCCCCACAGTCCGGCAAGACCTGCTAGACCCCAAACAATTGTAGTCAAAGATCGTGAGATCCAATTTTACCTGCGGGGGGTGCTGCAAGATTTAGATATTGCCATTGACTACGCACCAGAACTGCCTTTAATTGACGAACTGTTTCGCGGGTTCGCTGACATCCTCGATAGTCAAACCCCCGACTTACCCCCACAGTATGCCCAAATCTTGCGCGAGAAAGCATTTGCAATTTGGCAAGCAGCACCTTGGGAATTTTTAGAAGAACAACAAATTTTATCAATTGAGATTAATAAGTGGGATATTGGTACACTCTACGCCTCAGTCATGGGAATGCTGGGAATGGAGTATGGGATTTTGTTTTATCGCTCAGAAGTATCTTTAAAACAGTTTCGCGCCGCAGTTTTAAAAGATGAAGAATCAACCGATCATCTAGAAGAAGCGTTCCTCAAGCAAGATTGCCTGTTTCTCACCTTTGAGAGTAGTAACGAAACCGATGAAGATGAAGACGAAGACGGAGAAGCTGATTTGGCGGATCTGCCATTATCAGAAATTGACCCCACCTTTGGTAATATCCACCCCTTAGAAGGACTACGGTCTGTTTTGTATGAGGAAGAAGCACTTGTAATTTTTGTTGCGATCGAAAGCCTAAGCCGCTTTATTCGCGATTACCGTCGCCAACTTCATGGAGAAACCTTCCCCACCCTTAGCCGTCGCTATCGCATTTCTCTGCCGCAGTCGGAAGAATTAACAAAATCAGTGGCTGTTACAGTCTCTACCATGCCGCAGTTAGCAGCAGAATTAGAGGAAATGGCTGGCTTTGATGTCGAAGAACAGGAGATTGGGAACCAAGGTTCCTCGACTTTCCAATCATTGCAAGATGACTTGATACCGGAAGATTCTTTCCTCAGCTTAGGTGTAGTGTCCTGGGAAATGTTGGAGTACCTGCAAAAGGGGGTCAGCTACCATAAGGCTGGTGAAATCAAACAAGTGGGTGATGGTTTACCGGTGATTTTAATTCAAACTTCTCGGCCCAAGGCTAAAATTGTAATTGAAAGGATCGAAGCAACAGGTGGACTAACAGCAATTTGCTTTAATCCAGGTGCCGACCCCTTCGATGGCGATCGCTACGACCTCGGTTTATTGCAAACTCAAAATGGCGAATTATTCCTATTTGGTGAATTTTTAGATGAAGATCCTATTCATGTAGAAGCCCGGAAAAAATGGAATCAGCGGTGTAAAAATACTTTGGGCTACTGTGGCTTAATCATTGCCAAAGGACTAACAGGAGCTTCCCGTGGCAATCCTCAATTACGAGATATGATGGCTTTGTTTGAAGCGCGATCGCTTTCACCTAAAGATTTAGGTATTGGCACTCTCCAACTCATGCCCCAACTTAAATTTGAATAGTTGCACGAATTGCCGCAATCCTCAATCTCAAATTGTGGCCATGAAAAATTAAGTTGATGTGCATTTCATTTGCATATTGAGCAAACTCAGTACTGAGGAGCAAGTGGCATTACTGTGTCGTCAGTAAACTGAATACTTAGTACTGTTGCACCTAGAGGATAGATTTAGTAATCAAAAACCTAACCCCCCAGCCCCTTGTAGGGTTTGGCTCCCCCAACTCCCCTCTTTGCTTGCCTAACGGCAGGCTGACGCCAAGATCGAGGGGTTGGGGGAGAGTTTCTTCCAGGATTACTAAATTGGTGTTTTAATACATGCTCTGCACGGCAGTCTTTTAACTGGAGCTAACGGAAAGGTCTCCAGCTTTACTCACAACTCAGCACTTTTCATCCTTATTTATCCGCGTACCTCTTAAAGCGCGGCACTTTGCTATCCACATTCATGTATATGTCAACGCCACTATGTGACCAATGATTAAAAGTTAACTTTACTTAAATTTCATGAAGTATGTGTATTCTCATAGTTTTCCAGTAATTTAATTTGAGATTTTCCAGTATAAATCAGTACAAATTACCAGAAAATTATTTACAAAGTCCGGTTTAATCAAACCTAGCCGATACACTTCAATATCAAAATCTTTTTTTTAATAAGTTTTTGAGCTTAGGATCTTGTTATGTATCAATATCATTAAGCAAAAACTCAGGTAAGAGATTTCTCTTTGTAATTTTTTTATAAACTGTAAAATTGATATCATTTAGTATCTAAATAAAGTTTATTTAAAGCAGAGAAATCATAGCTATAATAAATAGACTACCCAAAAATATTGAAATATACCATTGTTTTTATAAGGGTAATTACTAAAAAATAATGGTAGAAATTTAAAACTTTTTTGGTAGTAGTTTTTTCTTGGTTTTAGATATGAAAAACCTGTTCAATATGGAATCTTTAGCACAGTAATCGGAGAAAAATGATTTGTATAACCTGCTGATAGATGAATATTATGAATAGCAAAAATATCGTTGAATTTAACATAAATTATATAGCTAGAGGGAGGAGAAAACACATCTAAAATTTCATCGTATCTCTACGATGAGTTAGTGTAAAAGCATGAAATAAAACTAAAATATTCTTATCAACAACACTCAAATAACATCATATTTATTTTCAAGTGATTCATCTGTGTAAAATTACAGATAATGCTGTTAAATTTTATTACAGAATTTGGCTATTTACACTCAGAAAACTGAGTCTTGTCCCCTTTTTTATGCCTACTATATTGGCACGGAAAAGCAATCAGCTTGATCAAGGGGAGCCAAAATTTATAACTGTTCACGTGGCTCTGAACTTCTTGGTTACATTAATGGGTGCAGATGGATGTTTGTTCTAAAGCGATCGCTTATCTGCCTACTTTTAAGTGATTATTTGCGACCTCTATAGACCATTAAAACCCGCCTGTAAGCCAGCATTTCAGCATGATCGTAATTCTACAGCTTTATTTTCTGGTGTCATACCAGATGTTCTCTCAAAGCAGGTTTGGCAAACTTGGTTAACACAGAAGGTCAAATGCTTTCGATAAAGAATAATTTTGTAAATCTTGATTGAGTCAAAAGTAGATGTCTCAAATTCATTTATAAAATTTCTTTGTCAGGCTTTACTTATGCTGTTAGTGGGATTATCAGCTTCAAAAGCAGCTATGTGCTGTTCATCTTGTCAAAATAGTAACAAAGAAAGTGTAGTTTTTTGATTTTTTTAGAAAATGATGAATACTTTGACAAAACGAACATTTTTAATATTAATGGTCTTACTTGTTTCCGGCGACAAACTCTGATAATGTTATCGGTTCCCTCATTACTTGGACTCTTTCAAAAATACTAAAAGATACAGCAGATAGCAGCATGACAATGACAAATAAAAAATGGGCCGTAAAACGCATAACAGTCAATCTCGCAACACAGGAAGCCGAAAAACTAGATAAATATTGTCAACAAACAGGTAGACCTGCAACCGATGTGATTCGCGAACTGATTAGAAGTTTGCCGATCTCCGACGATAGCAAAGATGTAAACAGGTAAGAAGATACTTTTACAACTCACCAGATAACTGCTTTACCACAAAAAAATAGCTATGATACTTTTTTGAGTTTGCCATGATGGACAAGGTTTGTCTAGCCAATACAGACGCGATTTTTCTCGCGTCTGATCATTTACGGGGATTAAACAAAAGTGATCAAAGAGGTTTTAGTATCGATGTTGCCATACCTTGATATACTGGTGAAGTTGATATTAAGTAGCAAATTCCGACACCAAGCCAGTTACAATCTGTAAAGAAACTGAAAAGGAACGACGGAATGCGCGTTGCAATCGTAGGTGCGGGACTGGCTGGGCTAGCAACCGCAGTAGATCTAGCGGATGCTGGTTGTGAAGTAGAGATTTTTGAGTCTCGTCCGTTTGTGGGTGGTAAAGTTGGCAGTTGGGTTGATGGAGAAGGCAACCATCTAGAAATGGGGTTGCATGTATTTTTCGGCTGCTACTACCAACTATTTGACTTGATGAAAAAAGTGGGGGTGTTAGAAAATTTACGCCTCAAGGAACATACCCACACTTTTATTAACAAAGGGGGGCACCTTGGTGCTTTGGATTTCCGTTTCCTTACAGGTGCGCCTTTCAATGGCTTAAAGGCATTTTTCACTACTTCTCAACTATCGTTGCAGGATAAATTGCAAAATGCGATCGCTTTGGGTACTAGTCCCATAGTTCGCGGATTGGTAGACTTTAACGGGGCGATGAAAACCATCCGCAAATTAGATAAAATTAGTTTTGCTGACTGGTTCCGCAGTCACGGTGGGAGTAATGGCAGCATCAAACGCATGTGGAACCCCATCGCCTATGCATTGGGATTTATTGATTGCGAAAATATGTCTGCCCGTTGTATGTTAACGATATTCCAGTTATTTGCAGCCAGAACAGAAGCCTCAGTTTTGCGAATGCTAGAAGGTTCTCCCCACGAGTATTTACATAAGCCCATTCTGAAATATTTGGAAGTTAGAGGCACCAAAGTTTATACCCGTCGGCAAGTTCGGGAAATTCAGTTTACATCAAACGAACAAACCCATGTCACTGGTATAGTAGTTGCGCAAGGTGATACAGTAGAAACTATTACTGCTGATGCTTACGTTTTTGCCTGTGATGTTCCAGGAATTCAACGCATCCTACCCCACGAGTGGCGTAAGTGGTCAGAATTTGACAATATTTACAAACTGGATGCAGTGCCAGTGGCTACAGTGCAGTTACGCTTCGATGGTTGGGTAACGGAACTAAATGATGGAGAGCAACGTAAACAGCTAAATCATGCGGCTGGAATAGATAATTTACTTTACACAGCTGATGCTGACTTTTCTTGTTTTGCCGATTTGGCGTTGACTAGCCCTGCTGATTATTATCGCCCAGGACAGGGGTCATTATTGCAGCTAGTGCTGACACCGGGAGATCCGTTTATTGCCCAAAGTAATGAAGCGATCGCGCAGCATGTCCTCAAGCAAGTGCATGAACTGTTTCCCTCATCGCGGGAGCTAAATATGACTTGGTACAGCGTGGTAAAACTTGCTCAGTCTCTCTACCGAGAAGCGCCAGGGATGGACGCGTACCGTCCTAACCAAAAAACACCAGTAGATAATTTCTTCCTTGCAGGGAGTTATACTCAGCAAGACTATATCGACAGCATGGAAGGAGCGACTATTTCTGGACGGCGGGCAGCAAAAGTGATTTTGGAGACTTTGAAGAGATAACGTAGACACGCAGTGGCTTGCCGCAGGCTACCGCAAAGGGGAGGCAGCGCGGTCTTGGGGGTCTCCCCCATGAGGGACTGCCGTCGCAAAGGACGCAAAGGAAGAAGAGAGTAATGTCAGATTGGTTAGAGCATACTGTACAGGTAGAAGTAGAAGTTCCTATAGATTTAGTATGGAGCCTCTGGTCTGATTTGGAGCAAATGCCCCGGTGGATGAAGTGGATTGATTCGGTGAAAATTCCGCCAGATAATCCAGATATATCTCTTTGGAAATTAAAGACGGGCAGTTTAGAATTTACTTGGAAATCCCGAATTCTCAAAGTTATTCCCAACCAAATTATCCAATGGGAGTCGATTGATGGGTTGCCAAATCAGGGAGCGATTCGCTTTTACGATCGCAACAATAGTAGCATTGTTAAAATGACCATTTCCTACGCTATCCCCGGCATTCTTGGCAAAATCATGGATAACTTGTTTTTGGGACGGATAGTTGAATCGACAATTCAAGCTGATTTGGAAAGGTTTAAAGAATACGCGCTGAATGTTAAAGCTAATTGATAAAGATAGCAAAAACAGGCAGTAGGAAACAATGTGTATAAGTTTCTTGCTGTCTGATGGGGAAATATGGATTTTTTAATGGTTAGAGGAGGTGCAATCAAGCATTATTATTGGTTGATTAGGGCTTGTTAAAGCCTAAAACTTGATTTTTTTTCAATTACTAAAAACAGGATCAAATTTTCCTGGATTCATCTTTTTTATGAAATCTACAACTTCAACGAATTCATCTCTGTCTTCTGCTTCCCCAAAAATTCTTAACAAGAAAACAGATTCATTTTTATAAAAGGGTGGATAGATTCCTTTTGGGAAAACATCAGGAGGACAGCTTCCTTTTGGGAAAACATTTTTTTCTATCTCTAGGACTTTTATACGCAACTTCCTCTTTTTATCATTTATATTCCAATTAAGCCAAAAGAATTCATCTTGTTTGAGTCCAGGGTCAAAGTCATATGTTGCCACAGTCCAAAATATAGGCTGTTGATTGACAGTGAGCAGTGAAGTAACCTCAATTAGACAGATAAACATAACACTATATTTAATTTACATACATATTATCACTTGTTTAATCGGTTACTTTTTCAAAACCGATATAACTTTCTAATAATTCTAGCTTAATGTCTTCAAAGCCTTTATTTTCCAATAGCTTTATTAGGTTTGCATTATCGCTAATACCGTATAATGATGAATATCTTTCAGGAAGAATAGTATAAGTCCATTTACCATTATGAAGCTGTTTATTTTTTATTAACCCATGTTCTAAACCTACTTCGCTAAAGTTTGTAGTGCTTGAAAACCAAAGAGGAACAAATTTTGCCATAATTACCACCTGACTAAATGGTGTTTTATTAATAAAATATTATTTGCCTACTGAAGTACTTGAGAGACAATTACGTTTAACAGTGACAATTACCAAGTGCGATCGCCCAATTTTATAGTTAAGGCACACATTGACAAGCTAATATACAAACTATTTAAGTGAAAAGAATCAGTAATAATACATAAAAATACTATTTAGACAAAAAAAGCTGCGATCGCGCAAATTGTCCAGTATTAGTTACCACCTAGTAAATTGCGTTAACGCACCCTACTTACTGTTGGTTCTGGAAGTGGATCACCTACAGCTTCGTAAGCAATAATTAAAGAGTCTAAGGCTTCAATTCCATTTGCCACAGCCAACTCGTAAGTATCCCCATGAGTCCGCCAGCGTTGTCCTGGAAAATCAGGGAATTCTACTAAGAAGCAATCATCTTCTTTAGACGACTGAATAACCATTTCGTATTTAAGCTCACTCATCTTGTTTCTTTTCCTCTACTTGTTCGTCTGACATTCTGAACTTAGAGGGTTAAAAAACTACCAAGTTGGGTCGCTAAACAAATTAATCGTCAATTCCTTGCGTGGTGGTACTGCGGTGATACAAGCGCGGATGATCTCTCCATCCTCTAATTCCACAGTACAAGCGTGACAAGACCCCATAAGACAACCAGTGGGAATAAATACCCCAGCCCGGTCTGCTACATCCAACAGGGCTTCTCCCACTTCGGCATCTACTGTGACATCATCTGGTAAAAAGCGGACACGAACAATCATCAATGTTACGCATTTAATTTAGTATTGACTCGTAAAGGTTGTTCTTTGTCATTGGTCATTAGTCTTTTGTAAAGACAAATGACAAATAACTAGCTTAACGAAAAAATGTGCAATTTTTATGCACTTTAGCTTAAGACAAAAACAGACTTAAGTCTAAATGGCTTTCAACTTCAGTGGCTAGGGAGTCCAAAATCTGCTCTCGCTGGTCTCGGTAGTTAGCAACACCTGTGGGCAAAGATTTTAAACCCCGCTGTTGACGGAGGCGATTTAACCAAGCCCGTCGCCAAGGGCCATTGTCAAAAAGCCCGTGGAGGTAACTTCCCCAGACTGATTGACAACTATCCACTAACCCTAAATTAATATCGTCAAATAGGGCATGGTAGGATTGAGGGTCTATACCTTGCTGTTCGATGCGCGATCGCCCTTGGTGGATTTCAAAGCCATTGACTGGTAAGCCCTGCTGCGGATAATTCGAGCTAACTTGGCGCTGGCGGGCGATTTTTTGTCCGGTAATTACGGTTCTGATTGGTAAAAGATTTAACCCCTGGTATCTCCCCGCTTGTCCCTCTATCCCTTCTGGATCAGCGATGATTTGACCGAGCATTTGATAGCCACCACAGATACCTAAAACCGTTCCCCCAGAGGCGGCATAGTGTTGAATAGCCTCTGCCATACCGCTTTTTTGCAGCAGTAGCAAATCAGCAATTGTGGTCTTTGTACCTGGAAGAATCACGGCATCTGGATGTCCTAAATCTTGCTTAGGACTGAGGTATTTTACTGAAACTGTGCTTTCTGATTCCAGAGGGTCAAAGTCGGTGAAGTTGGCAATTCTAGGTAAGCGGATGACGGCAATGTTGAGGTCAGCTTGGGCTTTATGCGATTCACGTTCTAGCAAATCAAGAGAGTCTTCTGCTGGAAACACTTCTTGTAAGTAGGGTATAACACCGATAACGGGGATACCTGTACGTTCTTCTAACCATTTTATCCCCGGATCTAGAAGCGATCGCTGTCCTCGAAACTTGTTAATTACTACACCCTTAATTAAGGCGCGTTCATCCGGTTCCAATAACTCTAGGGTTCCTACTACATGGGCAAAAGCACCACCCCGATCAATATCAACTACTAACATGGTTGGCGCATTCAAATATTTTGCTACCCGCATATTAGTTAAGTCTCGGTGCTTAAGGTTAATCTCTGCTGGGCTACCAGCACCTTCACAAACCACCAAGTCAAATTCTGTTCCTAAATGCTGTAGCGATTCTTCAATTGTCCGCCACCCCAGGTCAAAATATTGCTCGTAGTAATCTGAGGCACTCACTTTACCCACAGACCTACCTTTGATAATTACTTGGGAAGTCATATCCCCTTGAGGTTTGAGTAAAATTGGGTTCATTTCTACCCAAGGCACAACTCCCGCCGCCCAAGCTTGTACTGCTTGGGCATAGCCAATTTCTCCACCATTAGCAGTAACATAAGCATTTAAAGCCATATTTTGACCTTTAAAGGGAGTCACCCGCCAGCCACGCCGCGACAGAATGCGACAAATAGCTGTAGTTAAAAGTGATTTCCCTGCATGAGATGTTGTCCCCACCACCATAATTGATTTCATAATTGCTATCACTTAGTTGTTAAAAATACAGGGCTAAATTTTAGGAGGGAAGAAGACACAAGGAAACGCGGACACGGAGAGAGAATTTGATAATTTCTTGGCGTCAGAGCGTCTCTTCCTCTCCCTGTCTCGCTTTTTTACTTCCTACCAGCCCTCAATTAGATGATTATGGTAAAGACTTCATGAATCGGTGTGATGTTTCCGTATATATTGTTCCCTTTGATTCCCTAATCCTAACTCTTTGGTTTTTTATTCTAAAAGGGTATCCGTAACCAACGAATCACAGCATCGGATAAATGATCGCCCCATGAAGGAGTCCGCCAATTTTTTCCCTGGTATTGTTCTACTAACTGGCGACCCAAGGGAGTAAGGCGAAAACTATCTGTAATCCCCTGACCATCGACTTCTCGCCGCAATACACCCACTTGGATCAGCCAGCCCAAGGCGTTGTCACATGCTAATTCTGACAAAGGGCGCTTAGTATAACCCTGCTTGAGTCCATTTTCTAGAGCGATCGCAGTTACTGACACACTCCGGTGTACCATCACTTCAAATAAAGATAGATTAAAAGGTGAACACACTAGCGATCGCTCGGCTCTTTCTACTGTGCTTCGAGGATAGACAAAAATATTTGGGTTTTGGGAATCAACAGCAGGCATTGTGTATGGGGAGAAATTTTTCTTTTAAGAAAGATTAATTTCAGAATATATTTTTTCTTGTATCAGCTACCTGATTTAACCAAAATTAGTTTCCTCAAGTATAGTTATGCTATTTTTTAGTAATTATATTTAATCATTATAAATTAATGTAAAATTTCAAGTGCATCAACAATCTGAAACAGGAAAGGTTAATTATGCCTCTAGCAGTTGGTACGGATGCACCTGCATTTACCGCCAAAGATACAAACGGCAACACAGTCTCGTCATCTGATTTTGCCGGCAAGACGGTCGTTTTATATTTTTACCCCAAAGATGACACGCCCGGCTGCACCAAACAAGCCTGTAGTTTTCGGGATGCCCAATCTCAATATCAAGGTAAAGATGTTGCAATCTTGGGAGTGAGTGCAGATGATGAAGTCTCCCATCAGGCATTCACCCAAAAATATAATTTGAATTTTCCCTTACTGGCTGACACCGACAAATCCCTCATCAAAGCTTTCGATGTGGATGGCGGCGGTTATGCCAAGCGCGTCACTTACGTAATTGACCCCAGCGGCAAAATTACCCATGTTGACGCTAATGTAAATACCACCAACCATGCCAGCGATATTTTAGCTGCACTTGGGCTGTAGTTTTTACCGGATAACTAAGGATTTTTTAAATAGTCTCAGCCCCAAGCTTTAAAAGCTTGGGGTTCTTTGTTTGAATTCAGTTACCTGATGGTGGTGTAACTGATCCTGGTGTAATCACTGGTTGTGTAACCGCTGGCAAACCGGGGGTTGCTTGCTGTTGTTGACCTCGAATCAGTCTTTGTTGCCTTGCTTTAAAAGCTGCTGCGGCTGAGTTTAGTTGTTCGTTCTGTTGGTTATAATCCCAATTGAGAGTCCCGAAATTTGCCCGATGAATCAGGTCAAACATGTTGAAATTGTCTGAGTTTGAACGGGAGAACGGATCGGTATTTTGGTCTGTTGTAGTAGTACTGGGAAAAGGGTCAGTTGGGCTGCTGATTTGAGCCGAACTTGGTTGAGCCATCAGCAAGGAAGCAAAGCTAATTCCTGCCACAGTAGCCACAAAGAGTCTAGGAATTTGTAAAAATGGTTTTTTCATGGGTTTTGACCCTAAAATTTCTCTATTTTATCTTAAGCAAGAGTCCGCCGCAGTTGGGGTTGAATACTCACTAAGGCGACAAGGGCAAAGCCAAACAATACTAGCAACGCTCCCCCAAAGGTAACATCGCCCCAAGGAGCCTGCATCACTATACTACCTAGTCCCCAACTCCTGTGGAGATATAGATAGCGAATTGGTTCGATCGCATAACTGAGAGGATTCAGAGTAGCCACAACCTGCAACCACTGAGGCATGAAGGATAGAGGAGCCAAAGCAGTACTAGCAAACAATAATGGTAGGTTAGTGACAAAAATCACTGCAATCAGTTCAATGTGTCCGGGTAAGGCGAAAGCCAAGCCGAGGGAAATGGCTGTCACGCCCAAAGCTAAGAGGAAAACAATTAGAGCGATCGCACTTAAACCAGTTACATCTGGTAGTCCAGCGCCCAAAAACGCTGCTGCCGCTACAATCACCGCTGCTTGCAGCAAACTTTGGCTGATAATAAAGATTGCCGAAGCAAAAACAATGGAAAACCGCGATGCTAATGGTGCTACCAGTAAACGATTCAAAAAGCCGAACTCGCGGTCAAACATCACGGGTAAACCAGCATTCAGCGCCCCAGCAAAGGCTGTAAACACAATTATGCCGGCAGCCAAAAATTGACCATAATTTGTTGTATTGCCAAATATACCTTTGGGAGCATTTTGGAATAAAGCACCAAATAGCAATAACCACATTACTGGCTGAATAATTCCAGCAACCAATGTGGAGGGACGGCGTTGCAACTGAATAAACAAGCGACGAGTTAAAGCCAACGTCTCTTGTACCAATTCACCGAAAAAGTTAGGTGCAGCATTAGCGTCAACTTGCGGTGATGCTAGCGGCTGCCAATTTATATCAGATTTAGGAGTAACACTCATAGCAATTTTGGATTAATTGGGCATTGGGCATTGGGCATTGGGCATTGGGCATTGTAATTATTTCCATTCAGCATTCACCATGCCCCATGCCCCTATCTCATATTCTGCTTTTTCTCCGCCTTGGGATCGCGGGTAGCAACTGCTGCGAGTTCTGCATCCATCAGTGTGCGTCCTGTAGCGGCGAGGTAAACGTCATCGAGGCTGGGGCGAGATTGGGCAATGCCAAAAATTGGCAGTCCAGCGGTATTCAGCGCTTGCTGTATGTTAATCAGAACATCATTCTGTGGTGTCACCACCAAGTTAAGAGAATTACCTTGAGCGCTGTTGATGATCACTTCTTGCACAAATGGCAAAGGTTGCAGAAGGTTTTTAGCTTTTTCGGCTTCCTGAATGGGGGAAAACTCGCGGATTCGCAAGGTGATGCGATCGCCCCCTACTTGATCTTTTAATTGTGAAGGTGTGCCAGCGGCGATCACAACGCCCCGATCTATAATTGCCACGCGATCGGCTAGGGCATCAATCTCTTCTAGATAATGGCTGGTAATTACTACCGTTGTTCCAGAGGCGCGTAATTTTCGCAGGAAATCCCATACCACAAAACGAGTTTCTATGTCAAGTCCCACAGTTGGCTCATCCAACACCAAAACATCGGGTGCATGGAGTAATCCAGCAGCCAAGTCTAGGCGCTTGCGTAAACCGCCAGAGTAGGTTCCTGTTTTTTTATTAGCGTATTCTTGCAAACCGAGTAAATTTAATACCGTCTCAATGCGCTGTTTGGCGATCGCGCCTGGAAGGTGATAAAGTGCTGCTTGCAATTGTAGGAGTTCTTTTCCAGTCAGCACCTTATCTATAGCAACTTCCTGAGCAACGTAGCCTAGTCGTTGTCTTGCCACTCTCGGATTATCTAACACAGAGATGCCAGATACTTCGATTTTGCCAGCATCCGGTGTGGTAAGTGTACACAAAGCACGCAAGGTAGTAGTTTTACCAGCACCGTTGGGGCCAAGTAAACCAAAGATTTCTCCTGATTCTACCTGAAAGGAAACATCCTGGACGGCGACCACTGTACCGTAGCGTTTTTGCAGATTTTGAATTAAAACGGCGGGAGCCATGACAGCTTATCCCCAACTATACAAATCTCAATAAAGTCTATCTTTATTGTAGAAGGTAGGGAGCAAGGAAAGAGCGCATGAGCGAAAATCTGTAAACAAGTTCGCGCCATGCTGCCAAAAGTTTATGATTATTCTGGGCAAGTTGCTTGATTGCGTTTGTGGCGAAATAAACCAAATACTACAGCAATTAATCCTAAACCTGGAAGATTTGCAGGCTCTGGAACCTGAGTGCGGATGACAGGCGGAGTGTAGTACTTAGTTGGGACATCCGGCAGATCGCCATTAAACAGATAGTTGTGAGACTCCCCATTTCCTGTCAAAGAAGCTACCACCACGTTGCCGTTAACTTGACCATTATTGAAATTGAAATTAGCCAAAGGAGCAAGAATACTACCTAGTATGCTAATCCCACTGGCAGTTATGTTTGTCGCTTCATAGAAGTTGTAGATCACCTTTTGTTGATCTGTGCCAAGGATATTGAAGGCAAAGTTTTGTAGCGACACATCTTTACCGCTGATATTGACTACAACAGTCGATTTTGCGTCCCCACTGATTTCAAAAGAGTTTGCCTTGGAGACAGATGATCCTGCAAGATTAAAAACATTGAAGGCAGTACCACTGCCTTTAAGGTTAATACCACCCCAAGATTGAACTGTTGTTTTACCAGTAGGAGTTAAGGTTGCCAAATATTGAGATAGCCCTCGCAATTGTTTCCCTGCTTCATTGAAGTCGATGGGTTTACCCTTGCTGAGAGTTCCCTGTGGAAATCCCACATTGCTGGACACATTGGCGGTACCTCCGTAGACAGCATTACCGTGGTAGACTTGACTGCTGCTCAGAGTTAAGTTTTGTCCAGCTACTACTACGTTGCCGCTATTGCCAGAAAGTTTGCTTCCCAGTCCGCCGACGAAATTCACGTTACCGCCAGCAGCAAGTTTTCCTTCAATATCTGTAGATTTTTGAGTGATATCTCCTAAGACAAATACATTGTAATCAGAGGCAGCGCCTAACTCAACTGCATTCGCTCTTGCCGAGAAACCCAGCGTTAGTGTGACTAAAATCGGAGCTGCTACTACTCCCCAAACATAATAAGTTTTTAATTTCATGTTCTGATTTATGATTTATCAACAACATCCTATGGGTATAAATTAAAGATGGCATTAGTCTGCTAGCTATTTTCATTGAATTTTTATCCTGGGTGTAATTCGTGTATATTTTTACCTTAATTAACCATTTAGCCGCACATTTACTGTTGACTATATCAATTAACTTTTTATCAACAAAAACTCAGTAATTATGACGTTAGGACGTTATTTCACAACTTTTAAAGTTTTAAGGCTAGTATCAGCAGAACCACTGATAAATCCCCCCTTTGCCTGGATTTGTTGTAGGTAATCAAGGACAGGTTTAGTGATTATTTCTCCCGGCATTAATACAGGAATTCCTGGGGGATAGGGACAGACGATTTCTGCACAGATGCGATCGCTTGTCTGTATCAAAGGTAGTATTTCACTGACAGCAAAAAAAGCTTTACGAGGAGAGAAATGTAATGCCGGACTTAGTGTACTAACAAAATCCTGCCAAAGATGGCTTTTAACATTCAAGTTGGTTCGGCGATATTCTTTAGCAAGAGTTGTAAAACCTTGCACTAATTGCTTAATATCGGCTGGGGTGTTGCCCAAACTAATGATCAAGGTAAGATGTTGCAGTGAGGCGAATTCAGCAGTGACAGCAAATTTTTCATCGAGAATTTCATCTGCTTCAAATCCGGTTAAGCCTAAACCAGAAACAGTGACAGTTAGTCGCGTTTTATCTAAAGCCACAAAGCCGGGAGATCCCCCCAGCCCTACGGACAGTCGCCTCAATGGCGGGAACCTCTGCACGGTATTGTCCTCCCCTTTATAAGCAGGGCTAGGAATCTCTAAGATAGATAATCCAGGAATTTGACTGATTTTTGTTCTAGCTTCATCAGCAAGTTGTAAAGTGCGAGACATCAGCATTTTTCCGTAGAGTGCCATTTGCTGACGTGCTGCATCTAAAGAAGCTAAAAGTAAATAACTAGGACTGGTAGACTGGACGAGTTGCAAAGCTTTACTGATGCGATCGCAATCTATCCTGTTACCTTGAACATGCAGCATCGATGCCTGTGTGATCGCACCGAGTACTTTGTGGATGGATTGTACAGTTAAATCGGCACCTGCGGCTAAGGCTGGAGTGGGTAATTCTGGATGAAAGGCAAAGTGGGCACCATGTGCTTCATCTACAAGTAGAGGGATATTATATTGATGGGTAATATTGGCGATCGCATTCAAATCTCCGCAAACGCCGTAATATGTTGGGTAAACCGTCAACACTGCTTTGGCGTCTGGATGTTGTTGAAGTGCAAATTGTACAGCATTGGGCGTAATGCTGTGGGCAATATCTAAAACTGGATCATATTCAGGATTGAGAAAAATTGGTATAGCACCAGAGAGAATTAAACCAGCGATCGCAGAAGAATGTACATTGCGAGGCAGAATGATTTTATCGCCAGTGCCACAGGTAGCGAGAATAGCCGCTTCAATCCCACAAGTAGAACCATTAACAAGAAACCATGTTTGCGAAGCGCCAAATGCCTCAGCCGCTAGTTGTTGTGCTTCTTGAATAACGCCTTGGGGTGCAAAGAGATTATCTAAATCTGCTAATTCGGTTAAATCGGCGCGAAAGACAGCTTTGCCAAATAAATCAACCAAGGGTTGAGCAATACCTGCGCCTCGCTTATGTCCTGGCGTGTAAAAAGGCGCATGAGGTCTTGCTGCATTGGCTTTTAAGGCGTCTAATAAGGGTGTTTGGTTTTGATTGAGCATTTTTGAAAAAACGAACTGTCAATGATAAAATTTGAAGTCTTTTAGGGCATATTCATAGACGATGAAATTACCAACGGTGAGCAAGCAGAGATTTCTGTGCAAAAGCTCATAGGTTATTGTCTAAATTCAGAACATTCGAGTGGAAAACATAAAGCCAGAGTTTTCGCATCAATTCTAGGAATCACGCTAGAAAACGCCGATGTTTTGCGTGAACTTATTCAAACAGCAGCAGTTGCAGGTGAAGTTGTTCAGCAAAGTACTACACAATTTGGTCAACAGTTTAAAGTAGATTGGATAGTACCTGATACACACGGAATCAGGCTGCGGACAATCTGGGAAACTACCGCTAATAACCCCTATCCACGGTTGATTACTGCATTTTTGAAGTTAAATGAACAAAATTAAACTTTTGGATACTATTGCTACACTTAAGCCGATTCCCATTGAAAGATTACAACTAGTGGAAGAAGATTATACTTTTATCAAAAGCTTACCCAGTGGGCAAGTTGGAACAATTGTAAAAGTGTATGAGCAAGAAGAAGAATATCATTATTTAGTCGAGTTTGCTGATACCCAAGGCTGTGAATATGCAATGGCGACTTTGAGAGCAGATGAAATCTTAGTTTTACATTATGATTTGGCAATTGCCTAAATTTTTACTAAGCTGTTCCATATTTAAGAAAGCATATATTGGGCGCTCGTGTCGCCCACCCCACAATAAATGTACAATTTCAGATTATGCAAACTAGATGTGGTTTAACTTAAGAATAAGAATTAAATAACATACAATTTATGTCCCTGACTTAACTCACCCTCAATCCCTCTCCGATATATTGGAGAGGGAAGCAAGATAGAGGATGAA
>NZ_CALMFY010000245.1 GCF_937863485.1 uncultured Nostoc sp.
TATCCCTCTTCTGTCACTTTCCGAGTATTCTGAATAAAAGGGTTAAAAGAAAAAACTCTCTTTAGGTAAGCAGGGCAATGGATGTAGAATTACAAATCCTAAAACATTTAGCAAGAGATGCCCACCCAACAGTTGCGATGGCGTAACCGCCCGCTGGAAGCGATCGTAGATGAATATTGTGCAGAGTATAAAGACCTATTTAAGGAAGTAAGAAATTATGAGTGCTTCAAACATTTACACTTAGGAATAATATCAACACTTAAAAGAAAATCGTTACCAGAGATAGCGAAAGTGGTGAGTATAAACTCAGCCCAGTCATTACATCATTTTTTAGCAAATTCAATTTGGTCAGTAGATAAATTAAAACAACGAAGATTAAGTAGACTCAAGAAAGCATTAGATGGAAATGCCATTACAGTAGTAATAGATGAAACAGGAGATAGGAAAAAAGGTAAAAAAACTGATTATGTAGCTAGACAATATTTAGGGAGTGTAGGGAAGGTAGATAATGGGATAGTTTCAGTAAATGCTTATGGGGTTTACTCTAACATAAATTTTCCCTTAAGTATAAAAGTATTCAAACCAAAAGGGACGCTCAAAGAAGGAGATAAATATAAAACTAAAATAGAATTAGCGTCAGAAATAATTACAGAATTAATTGAAGATGGTTTTAATATTGAACTAGTACTAGCTGATAGTTTATATGGTGAAAGTAGCCAATTTATTAGAAAATTAACTGAATATAACTTAGCTTATGTGGTAGCAATTAGAAGTAATCATAGAGTCTGGTTGCCAGCCGGACAGAGCGTTAGGGCGAATAAGTGGTGTAAATTCTCCAGAACATTTAGTAATCAAAAATCAGAAACCAGATATATCCGAGAAATAGTTTATGGTAAAAAAACAGCCATAACATACTGGGAAATAACTACTGACCCAGAAACCATGCCGGAAAATTCTACTTCGTTCATCATGACGAATCTGCAAGGGAATTTGAAGAAGACTTTAGGCGACCTCTATGGATTAAGGACATGGGTAGAATATGGTTTTCGACAGTGTAAACAGGAACTAGGTTGGACAGATTATCGTTTTACTAATTTCCAGCATATTCAGAGGTGGTGGGAAATTATTTTTTGTGTTTACACAATGATTAGTTTAAATTCTCCAGCGTTTTTAGACTTAAATCAATCTCGTCAACTTGAGACTGAGATACAAGAAGATAGTTCGGTTTATTTTTCTAATCATAAACAATGGAATCATCAATGCGGATGGAAGAACATTTTAAATAATCTGCGTCTAATTATCCAACCACTCTTACTATTTTGGTTGATTTATCCTTGGCTAGATATTTTTCCCAATTCACATTTATTGCTGGGATTCAATCATTTAATTGCTGCAATGAATCAATTTAAACCCTATTATTCTTCTGGATGATTTAGCTTATTTACTACTTGCTTATTCTGGAAAGTGACAGAAGAGAGATATAAAGGATTTTTACTGAAATTAGAAACATTCATTTTTGCTTTTACTTTGAAACAAGCATTTATTGAATAAGTAAAATATAATGCTTTAATCTAATTCAGTATTTGTGTTTTGGAGTTAATTGAAATAGCGGTTGCGTGACGCGCAACCGCTACTTCGTCGTAAACGATCGCACGACTATTCAAGTTCAAAGTACCCACATCTTGATGACCCACAACTTGGGTTATTAGCTCTGAAATTACCCAAGCAGCAGTTGAAGCAAAGGGATTGTTAGAGAGAGCATAATTTTTTGTTCGCTACCTAAAGTACCTTTTACTTAAAAATTAACAATTTTTAAGGTCATGTTAGTAGTAGAAGAAGATTCTTAAAATCACGATGGCAAACATGGATAACACAAACAAAGAAGTTGATAGTAGTAATAAATTGAGTCAGCAGAAAATAAAGATTGAAACTGATAGGAATTAATCATTTAAAGAACTGATACAGAAAAATAAAACAATTAATATAGATGGTCAGCGTCCGATTGGCAAGAATGAAAACGATTATGATAAAACAATTAATATAGATGGTCAACGTCCGATTGGTAAAAGTGCTTTTGATGAAGCAAGTATTACCACATCAGAATTGTGCCAGAGTGCGATCACTTGTTTATTGAATTACTGATACTCACCAATTGGCTTATAAATATTATTACCGATTAGTTCTTAATGATTCTTCACTAATAGTTGATGACACCAGTGGCGGGCGCAGGCAAAGATAAGCAAGAGAACCGAGTAAAGGAACAAACGCCACTGCTAAAAATACCTCGGCATTAGGGAAACGGCGACGAGCCATATCATCACCAACAACAGTAGGAAATAAAACATAAAATAGGCAAAACGCCAAGCTCATGCCATTGATAAAGCGATCGCTTTGGAACTGTTGCACATAATCTCCCCAATCACCCAAGGCAAAACCATAGACAAACAAAACAAGTGTGCTGAAAGTCAAAACGATACCGTAAAGGTGAGAATCCAGCAGATTCAAAAAAGCATCCTTTTGTCCAGAAAATTGTTGATTAGGTTCACGCAAAGCCAAATATGGCAACAGACCAAGTACACCCGAACCCACTGATGTGATAGCAAAAGGCCAAAAAGGAATCGATTGCATCCTGCCATCAATGAACAATAAACTACTGTAAATTAATAGCCAAATACCCACTAGAGAAAATAAAGACAGGATAATTGGATTAATAGCAGCCCACTGAAGAGTAAATATATTTTTCAACAGCGTTAGCGTTTCACCTAAGTGCAGGGGCGGTGCCAACAATAAAATATAAGCGATAAATCCAGCCCACAGTAACCACAATCCAAGTTTAAGAGTCATAATCTTCATTTAGTTGCATAAAATTATTTCCAAGACACAATTAATTGAGTCTTATAGTGTCTGTCAGTTGATGCTAGAAGTTTGATGAGGCAGCCAGGATATAACTATCAATTAGTTAAATCCTGGCTGCATTGTAAATTATAAATCCTCTGCTCGTTGTCGCTCAATGGGTAGAGCTTTTACAGTTAAAAAAGGTAACATAGTTGCTCAAGTACAATTTACAGCGGTTTTCAGTTGAGTAGACTACAGATAAGGCTAAAATAGAGACGCAATAAAAATACTTGCTCGTAAATGCCTGCCCCCTACTCAACGGATCTACGCCAACGTCTGGTTGATGCTCATCAAGCAAAACTTGGGTCACAAAGACAACTAGCTGACCGCTTTCAAGTTAGCTTATCGTTTGTTCAACGACTTATACGTAGTCATAATAAAGACAGGAAAAGTAAATGCCTTGGCTCACGCAGGTAGAGCGATCGCTAAAATAAAAATTGAGAACTTACCTGCTGTGCAGCAGTTAGTAGATGAACAGCCGGATGCCATACTCTCGGAATTATGTGAGCGTTTAGCCGAACGCAGTAGCATCAGTGTAAGCATATCAACCATGCACCGTGCAGTTCAACAGTTAGAATTGACCAATAAAAAAAACTTTGTATGCCAGTGAGCAAGACAGTCCACGAATCAAACAGATGCGTTTTGATTATCGGGATTGGGTTTTAAGCGTTGACCCGCACAATTTAATATTTATAGACGAGTCAGGTGTGAAAAGAGGAAATGACTCGAAACTATGGTCGCGCACCACGTGGAGAAAGCTTATACGACTCTTGCCCTAAGAATCGAGGACAAAATATATCATTGATCGGGGCACTGAGTATGGATGGACTAATAGAAGAGTATGAGTATTCCTGGTAGTGTTAACATAGATGTGTTTTTGACTTACGTTCAGGAGGTTCTTGTACCCCAGCTGTGGGTGGGAGCATTCGTGCTCATGGATAATTTCTCGGTACATCACGCACAGGTAATTCAAGATGCTATTGAATCTGTTGGTGCAAAATTAGTTTTTTTACCTCCTTATTCACCCGATTTGTCTCCCATCGAATTATGTTGGTCAAAAATCAAGCAATGTTTGCGTACAACAAAAGCTCGAACCAAAGAAGCGCTTAATCAGGTATTAAACCAAATTGTGACTGAGCAAATCTCATCTGATGATGCTTGGAGCTGGTTCGCTCACTGTGGCCTATTCAATCTGAAAAGTGCTGTATTACCAATCACGTTTGAAAATTGATCGCTCTCCACACCCCATGACCAACATCCACAACCTCGGCATGACCGATACCGAGTATGCCCAGCTACTAACCTAAGGCTACGACCCCAATAAGCGAACACCAGTTGCTAGAGCTTGGCGAAAGCTTAGACCAAGCCAGGAACCTAGTGCCAGTAGTGAGACTGACTAAAGACAAAGCACCACAGACGGACGAGGAGTGGGAAAAATGTATGGTAGTATGGGGAGATGCTTGCCGTGGTTTTCTTGGAAAATGAGCGATCGCCCATCAGAATTTACCAGTCGTTTAAAGACAGTGTTAGCAAAGGTCACAGTTAAAGCATCCTGATTCTTAGAGGGAACTTTATATATGGGTTATTATGAGTGTAGTTTACCGCCGCAGGCATCGCCCTGTTTTGTTAAGGGTTTTCTCTAAGAAACTTTTATAGGGCGAGTCTAGACCGGGGCGCATCTGTGCAATTGGTACGGCAGACTTTGAGGCATACATATTTACATAACACCCTACACTATGCCCACGCCTCGCAAGCGCTTGTCTCTAGTTCTGGGAGGGGCAATGAGCTACGCCCTGCTTTATAGCGATGCCTGCGGCGGGCTACGCCTACGCATTTTCACCTCAGCCAACAAATAATAACAACCAAAATCTGTATATGTACTAAGATGCTCTTGGGA
>NZ_CALMFY010000246.1 GCF_937863485.1 uncultured Nostoc sp.
ATCTCGCGAATATTTTTGGCTTCTCCCCCTCTTTTTGCACAATTGGGATGCTCCCAGTGGTCTAAACCGTGGGAAGGTAAAGTCAAGTCTAAAGGTTGGATGAGTGTCAGGGCGGCGATTACTGCGGTGATGCGAAATGACACTATGAGCGAACTTTTACAAGATTGTATCGCTTTTACTGGGGATGTGGATACAGTAGCTGCGATTGCCCTAGCTGCTGGTTCTTGTAGCGAGGAAATTAGACAAGACATTCCCAATCATCTCGTTATAGGCTTAGAGAATGGAGTTTACGGTAGAGATTACCTCATCGGCTTGGATAAGCAGCTGATGAGTTTAGTAAACAAAAAAATCAGCTAAATGTAATACATTGGGTTGCAAGCGTTGCACCCTCATCCATTTATCATAAAGATACTGTCGCATATAGCCTTCAAAAACTGTCATTGCTGCTCCCATTGCTTCCTGACAAATTTATCGTCAATGATCATATTCTCCCTGCTTGGGGAAGTATCTGGGCACGTTTTTTGATTATTAGCAGTGTGATTGCCCTGCCGCTTGACTTAATTAAGGGCAAACTTATCTTTTCGAATACTACGGTTTTTCGATATTATTACAGTGATTTAGGTAAACATAAAGCTACCCTAACCTTCACTATCTCCAAGTTTGGGTAGTAAAGTACACATTGGTGGCTTACCTATTATGCCTGTACATTGAACAGATTAACTGCTCAGTCAGGGACTTGCTACTTATTGGTAATACTAATTTGTTACCTTGGCTAGAGTCACATGAAAATTGACTTAGAGCCAAAATTATAAGAGGATGACCAGAAGAAGCTTACAATTCCTAAATATGTGTCTCTATGCCAGACGCATACATGTTTCATACAGATGATAAAAAATACAACTTTTAACAGTGCCGGTAAACTAACTGCTCTTTTGTTCCTGATAACTATCTTTCTCACGCCTTGTGTGATTATAAATGCAGGCGAACGTGGTGTATTGATGAAATTTGGCGAAGTCCAAAACCAGATATTAGAAGAAGGACTTCACTTAATTATTCCTGTAGTCAATACTGTGAAAAAGCTGAGTATTCGAGTCCAAAAACAGGAAATTTCTGCTGAGGCTTCTTCCAAAGATTTACAAAATGTTTTCACCGATGTTGCTCTCAATTGGCATATTATTCCCCAGGAAGCAAATGCCATTTTTCAAGAAATTGGCGATGAACAAGATGTAGTCATTCGGATTATTAACCCAGCAGTTGAAGAAGTACTAAAAGCAGTAATGGCAAAGTATACTGCTGAAGAAATTATTACTAAACGAGGAGAAGTCAAAGGTGGAGTAGATGATGCATTGTCCACACGACTGGGTAGCTATCACGTTGGAGTTGATGATATTTCTCTAGTTCATGTCCATTTTTCAGAACGATTTGGTGAAGCGGTGGAGGCGAAGCAGATTGCTGAACAAGAAGCAAAACAAGCAGAGTTTATCGCACTGAAAGCAACAAAAGAGGCTGAGGCAAAAGTTAATTTAGCAAAAGGAGAGGCTGAGACACACAAATTATTACGTGACGGTTTGACTCCAGAAATTCTGCAAAGGCAAGCAATAGAAAAATGGAATGGGAAGCTGCCATTAATTGTAAGTAAGGAAACTCCAAAATTGTTGAATTTAAGTGAAATTTTAAAATTTGATGAAAATTGATATTCTTTTTCACAAAATATTTGCTAAATAAGACATAGGGGCGCACAGATGTGTACCCCTACAACCGATTCCTTTCTAGAAACGTGATAAACTAAATTAACCGTTGGAGAATAAAATGGGAGAATCGAGAATCTTCAACTGGATCAATAGTATAATCAACAGGGTATAAGCTGTTGAAGAAATTAAACCAGTGAATAATTCTTTTTTGAGATTATGCTCTTGAGGTTCTTTTTGAAAAATGTCCTTAGAACCGAATTGCATCAAGAGAATTCCCACAATATTAGACAGCCAGTATCCTATAATTGAACAAGGTAGAAGTAATTTTGGGGAAAGTAAACTACATGCATACCCAAAAGCATAAGCTATTGGCAGATTGAATAGTAGGTCATTCCACCAACATAGTGGTGACAACAAATATCCCAGTACGAGAAAAAATCCACCTCTGAGTTTTTTGAAAATGTCTTTTTTGAATTCTTCTGGAGTAGATTGTTGCAAGTCCTCCAGAGTTGTGTCTCCTGTTACATTCAACTCTTGACTAACGTTTTGGACGCTTTCCATAAAAACCCACTATTCCTATCGTCTTAGTGTAGTTTAATATATAAATTAAATCAAAGTCTAGTACAGGAGTGATAACATTTTGGCTTTTTGATGCTGAAAGTTTTACCACTGCATAGTTTCAGCAAAATAGTAAAAAGCAAAATTGAAGTTTAACTCAGCTACAACTTAACAATAACTGATTTCTACCAGAGGCGCATGAGTGCGATCGCTTCTTGTTTCCGCTGGCTGCCAAGGGTGAAGGCTATACTCGAAATTACGGAGTTTCTCTTCAGGATCAGATTGCGTTTAGCAATAACTTTAAACTACTGATTGGTGGTCGCTATGACTGGGCATTAAGTGTATATTAGGTCTGAGACTGTTTTATGTAGGGCCAAGATAGGGCGATTTGGCTAACTCGTTTCAAGTGGACGATTATTTGCGGACTGATGCAGCACTTTACTACAGAAGGGGGCGTTTAAAAACTGCAATCAATATCCGCAATTTGTTCGATATCTACTATATAAGCAGTGTCGAAGGTCATAGAAGCTTTCTCGGAATCGGCGAACCTTTTACCATTGTTGGTTCTATAAGTTGGGAGTTTCAACTTGCTGGCTTTGTTGCTCTTTGCTTGTTTAGCCGACTTGATCCATTTTTTTCACAACGCGCTCGCGTAGGCGTAGCCCGTCGTAGACATCGCTCAAACTTGCTACCTGCCAAAAGTTTTGTATTCTACTCAACGGCAATGCTTTTTGAACTTAGGAAAGCCTTTGATAAGGCAAAATTTAATCCTTGCTGGGTTACTTATTGCGGTGGTCAGACTAGTTGGGGTAAAGATGAATAGTATCAATTATTGTCAATAACACAAGCGCGATCGCTTGGGAGCAAAATAGCGATCGCGCTTGTTAATCATTGATGTTTTGGTGTGACTAAGCAATTTTATTGAGTGTGAGGGGATAAATGAAGTTAGATAAATTTTTTCAAAGCCTGTTGTTGACAAGTGCGGTTGTTCTTTCGATCAGCACACCTGTTAAAGCTGAGGAAGTACAATAGGATGTTCAAGAATCCAGTAGAAACATTTGCCAACTGAGCGAAACGGTTTTCAAGAGTTTGTCAACACCAATCTAACCACGATCGCATCCTCAATATGCCTAAAAACCATATCTCTGGTGGGCGTGGGTTTTCATCACTGGCTTTTTAATTTACGGAACAAAGCCTCTAATGTATACCCATCACCTATCCAAATTCGTTCAATAGGTTTCAAAATTAGAATATATCTTTCTAAATCATAGCACCCGATGAGAGCCAACACCGATACTGGAATAGCTAGAGCCTCCTTAGGGTGGGGTGAGTGGTAGCAAAATTTTTATGTTTTTACATATAGTCGGTGTAGAAACTTGAACTAATAATAGCTACAATAAAAATACTGAGGCATCTTCATAAGAAAATGACAGATTTAACTCCAAATAGCACATTTTTAATAGCAGGAATTGTTTTTATAACGATTGCTGTGATCGGGCAATCTAAATTAGGTTTTATTGAAATTAACCCCGGTTGTTTTGGGAGATTTTTGGCTCTATTTATTGGTATTTCGAGCCTATTATATGCTTTGGGATTACTTAATCTTTCAGCCGAAACCCTTGACTTATTAAAAACTTCTCTGACAGAACAAATTAAACAAAGCATAGGTTCAATTAATGAACTTATACAAGGATCGTAATGGGTCTGACAAATTGATTTCTGGGTGCATCTGAATACTTTTGGTTAAGGGGAAAAGCTTAAATTTCTCTCTTAACCTTTGAAAATATTATTAATAATACGCAGAACTCTCTATTATATGAATGCCTCGTTAGCTATATTTATTTGATTTGTTGCAGATTCTTAATTGTGAAGAATATTTCATCATCAGTTATTCGACTATCATAATCAATGTTAATTTGAGTTGGGTAGCCGATTCTCGGATCATATTGTACAGTCAGATTTGCCGCTCTGCGAATCAGCGCATTTCTAATGATATTAAAGAGTTTAGGAATAGTATTGTATTTTTGAAATAATTGTGCATCTACTGGTTTACCAGTTTCTTTAGAAGTAATAGAAGTTGTGACACCGTTCCGTACTTCAATAATCACTAGTTCTGTGGCTTTGGGTAAACAATTACAACTTCTAGTGAAATCATAGCGATAGTTAGGAATTATTTGCCGTCTCCATAATCGGTAATTAATCTTAAATTGTTCAAAGGTAAAACTAGTAAATGGTGGTGTTTGCGCTACCTGTATAGGAGGTTGAGGCATAACAGGTGCATTCAAACCCAAAGACACCAGTAAAATGCCACTAATTGTGATTGGCAAGCGCATATAAATCGATCCTTAATTCCAATTGCTCATTTTAATGTGCTTCAATGTGATTGCCAAAACAGTGAAATTATTTGTGACACTAAGTGACTATGCTAGTAAAGATTTCCCATTCGTTTCCCTACCGCCCTTATTGATGAAGAGGAGAAATGAACGTGATTTTGTGTCCCTAATCTGTATAGGTAAATCTATTTTATTAGTGATGGACACGGCAACAAGTTTTCATCTAAATTTACACTACCACTATCCTGAAGCAGACTACAGACTTATAACCATCGGCAAAGTTAACAGCAACTTGTCACTTGTAGCGATAGGCTAAATTCACTGCCAATTTTAGATTTTAGATTTTAGATTAAAGAACAAAGAATTATTTGGTTCATGCCCCGTAAAAGAGTGGGCGGAATAAATCCAAAATCCAAAATTGATTGACATAGTTGTAAACCCGGACATAATATCACTCCTCGGTTATTAACTTTCTTTCTTCAGGAAGTAAGGTTGTTTCATCCTCAGGGCGTTCGCCATCTAGAGATTTGACTTTAGTTATATACGGTTTAATAATTAGACTGACGCCAATTGTCCAACCTAATGTAACCATCCAACCTGCGAGAATGTCACTAGGAAAATGAACCCCCAGATAGATACGACACCATGCAATAGCTATTACGTATAAGCTGCCGAAGATGAGAACCAACCAGCGCCAGGAGCTAGCCCAAGTTAAGAATAGCAAAATTGCTACCAGAGTTACACTGGTCATGGCATGAGCACTGGGAAATGCAAAACTAGACTCAGGCGCAATGGACTGCCACAATTGTGGACGCACTCGATGCATTAATTCCTTTGCTGTGCGGTTGATGATGATGCTTCCCACTGAGGCGGTGAGTAAATAAGCTAGCGATCGCCAGCGTTTTTGAAGTAGTAATATTAGTGCGATCGCACCCAAAATCGGTATCGCCGTCCAAGGCAACCCAATTATAGCTAGCGTCACTGCTAAAACATCTAACTGTGGGTTTTCTGTAGAATGAACTGCTAATAGAATAGGCACATCCCACGGGAAGCCAGCTTGATTCTCCCATATCTTCACTGTCAGGATTTCAAAAACTTGCAAAGGTAAATAGACTCCTATCAACAGGAGTAAGAGCGATCGCCAACGAGCAATCAACAGGTTTTTGAGAAAATCAAGGGGCGACTGACTCTCTTTATTGGCTTTTTTCACTTTTTCCATATCTAAATTAAAAGACTGATCAACGACTTCACTGATTACAAATTATTGGAATCTTGAGAAGTTCCCCAATCTTTACAGTATGACAAATGTTTATAAGTAAGATTATACAGTTTTGGCATTCAATGTACTGATAATAACCGCAGTGCGGACAGTCAATATCACAATGTCGAATTTTCTTGACACAATTGACATCGCGTGATTTTTTAACTCTGCTAGCTGCTTGGACTTTAGCATTAAAGACAAACTTTTTAAAAAATTGGATAATTCCAAAACCAATAATTGGAATCAGTAAGATATAAATATAATTGTTCAGGAAAAGTAAACCACCAAAAAGGGCACTAATGATATCAAATATAAATTTAAATATTGCACCTATTTGAAGAAATTAAAATATTTTAACGATAGAGTGGCGGCGCTTGACCCATCCAAGGGCGATCGCCGCCTTTTTTCATAACAACCTAAAGTTGACACAGCTGTCACCTGTGTCAACCAAGTGAAATCTATTTCGCTGCAAAGTAGGCTTCTAGTGCCTCAGAACCACCAATTAATTTACCATCGATAAATACTTGAGGAACTGTTGTCGCACCTGTAACTGCTCGTAAAGAGCGTGTGGTGATATCCTTACCCAAGGTAATTTCTTCGTAGTTAATGTCATGTTCCTTAAGCATCGCCTTAGCACGGGCACAGAAGGGACAACCCACTTTCGCAAACAGGGAAACTACTTCGGGCTTCACTGCTTGAGGGTTGATGTATCTGAGCATTGTTTCGGCATCGGACACCTTAAAGGGATCTCCTGGCTCATCTGGCTCAATAAACATTTGATCAATTACACGATCTTTCACCACCATCGAGTAGCGCCATGATCGCTTACCAAACCCCAAGTCTGATTTATCTACCAGCATTCCCATGCCTTCAGTAAATTCACCATTTCCATCGGGAATTACTGTGATATTTTCTGCCTCTTGATACTTTGCCCATTCGTTCATCACAAAGCTATCATTGACAGAAATACAGATAATATCATCGACACCATTTTTTTTGAGAACCCCAGCCAACTCGTTGTAACCAGGGAGATGAGTTGATGAACAAGTCGGAGTATAAGCACCCGGTAAGGAGAAGACAACTACTGTCTTATTAGCAAACAATTTATCGGTTGTCACATCCACCCACTGGTTGTCCACACGAGTATGAAAAGTGACATTGGGAACCTGTTGTCCACGGCGATCGGAGAACATAATTTTGCTTACCTTTAGTAATCAATACCAGTCATAACCTATCATAGGAAAACTAATACGCCACGGCGGAAATAGAGCAACCATTTAAAAACCCTAAAGAGCTTATTCCGTAATACTTTTGACTTCCGCCTTACGGTACTTGTATCATGTAACTATCAATCAGCTAAAAAACTTCATTAATAAATGGAGCGATCGCTGCGACAAATTCAGCGGTTGACTCATATGGTAAAACATTGCGCCCATTTATTTTTATACCTCGACCTTGAGGCAAACAGGACAGGTAGTCAGCCAAGCGTTCATCTGGCGTTTCTTTTCTATTGTCTTGACTAATACTCGATGCAGTTTCCCCCACAAGCGCTAATGTTGGTTGCTGAATAGAGGCGATAAAACTAGTATAATCCTGTCGCCAAAACCCTGCTAAAAAAGAAAACACTGCATGGCGATTAGCAGGATTTTCTGCACCTGCAACCAATGTATCCAACCACTCTGCATCCACAGCATTATCAGAAGCAAAGAGTTGACGAGTCGAGAAAGAATGTAAAAATTTTGGGGTGCGTGCATAGCGATAAAAAGCACTCCCCAAAGGTGAATCTAACAGATTCCAAAGGAGTTTTTGCTGCCATTCTGGTGATTTCTTTGTGATCAAAGCCCATGTTGGAGGCCCAGAGAGTACAAGTTTGGCAATTAAATTTGATTCCTTTTGAACTAATGCGATCGCAACTGGTAATAAAGCACCTTGTACTACTACAATGACAGGTTTTTGCACAACTGTTTGTAAAAAGTACTGCAACTGTTCTGCCCAATCACTAGGAGTATAAGCTACATGAGGCATATCACTTTCACCACATCCTAGTAAATCAGGGTTGTAAATTGAATTACGCTCACCTGTATTATACCATTCGCGACAAAATCGCTGCCAAAATTGCCGTGACAATCCGACACCAATAGGATGAATTAACAGTAAGGGAATACCCTCAGGTGTTGTATTAATTGGTTGATGAACTTCATAAGCACAACGATAATTCTGCCAACTATAAAACTGGCTAGGAGATGCTGTCAAATTAATTGTGTTAGCTACAGTAGATGGTTGCATAATTCCTAGTTTTTAATCCTTGCTAAAAAATCATCTGTGGATGAATTAACTGGTATCCAGCCTCTTTAAGTTTTTCATTCGATACCCAAGCATTATATGGGCGGGTACTCTTGATAGAAGTATCCCATTTAACTTTGGGTAAATTATGTTTTTCAAATAGGCGCTCTAGCAAGTCTTGGCTGGTGAGATGTGCATCATCTACCAGATTGTAAATCCCTTGCAAACGACGGTGACGGGCAAATTCTATCGCACTAACAATATCATCCAAATGAATCCAATTTGTGATATCTTCGCCATTGCCAGGACGGGTTGTACCAGAGTATCTGCTAAATATTTTCAACAGTTCTCTGCCAGTTCCATAAATCCCTCCTAAGCGAAAGATACAAACGCGGAGATTTTCACTAGATGCTGATAGCAATACATCCTCTGTTTTTCGGAGAATCTGTGCATTTAGATTAGCGGGTGCAAGCGGTGTTTCTTCATCTACCCACACACCATTTCTGTCACCATAAACGGCATAACTCCCAGTATATATTAATTGTTTCACACTCGGAATCTGCTGCAAGGATGAAATTAAAGTTTGGGCAGTTTGTAGATAAGTTTCTTCATAAACTTCCGCATTTTTTGCACCAACACTCAAAAGTACAACATCTTGATTGTGCAAAACTGATTTTAGACTATCTAAGTCATTCCCGCAGGTTACTACAACTCTTTGGGATACTGATTGTAGTGCCGGGACACGCTCAGGGGAAGTTGTGGTTACACTGACAACAAAATTCATCTTTTGCTGCCAATATTGAGCAACTTTATAACCAACATAACCACAACCAATGATTGCAACATTCATAACAAATTAGATACAAATAAATTAAACTACTCATCGAGACTAGATTCTAAATTAAGGGACTGGATGTAAATAAATTTAACAGTCCAGAGCTAACACTTAATAGTCAATAGTACAGAACGTTTTACCTAATCACTAATGACTATTTTGCTAATTCTTTTTCAATTATGGCAATTATCTCTGGTGAATTTGGCGGAACACTACTATTAAATCGAGCTATCACTTCACCTTGTTTATTAACTAAAAATTTTTCAAAGTTCCAAGCAACAGTTCCCGTTGGCTTAACTGCTTTGGTAAGTCGCTCATAAAGTGGATGCTGCTGCGAGCCTTTGGCATGAACTTTATCGAATAGTTCAAAGGTAACACCATATTTACTCGTGCAGAATTGCACAATCTCCTGATTGCTTCCTGGTTCCTGCGCTCCAAAATCGTTACAGGGGAACCCCAAAATACGTAACCCTGCTTCCCCATACTTCTGGTTCAATTTTTCTAACCCTTCGTATTGAGAAGTATAACCGCAGTAGGAAGCCACATTCACAATTAAGAGTACCTTTCCGGTGTAGTCGTTTAATTGCTTATCCTCACCGTTGATGGTCTTGACTGCAATGTCCGAAATTGTGTTACTCATCTTAAATCTGATTTACAAGGAATATTGCCAAGTTTCCCATATTACAGGTACTCTAAACCCGGTTTATTTAAGGAAATTGGGTTTGTCAGCCAAGTTTCCTACTACGATTCTATTTAACTCAGGCTATAAGCTTGTATGGGAGTTTCGATAGATGTTTCCCTCACTTATTGGTGCTTGATGGACAAGGCGATGTCTAACGACTAATCAGGAGGCGGAACGTTTTTGCTCAACTGGTGCAGCTAATCAATTAAGATAGCGATCGCCTGTGAATTGACACTGACAACCAGATTTAACTAAGTGATAACTCTTCTATAAATAGCTCGACAATCTCCTATCTCAGGATAGGTCTTGGAAATCTGCGTGGCTTTTGATACAAATTTTTCTTGCAGAGATAAATCATGAATACTGACTATTGCGTATACAGACAAATCTAGAGACGAAATATGGCAGGATACTTGCGAGTATTGACCGAATAATGTCACGATCAATCTGGGTGATCTAAATCAAAGTGAAAACTTAATTTCAGCAAAACTTATTTTACCTTGTGACAATTTTATGGTTAGAGGATTTAGAGTTAGTATACTGTTATTGGCAGTTCTGGGAAATCTGGCATGGTCATTTAGTGCCAAGGCTAATTTTAACGGCAAACTCACCGTGGAAATTGATGGCTTGAAGAATAAAGAAGGACAAGTGTGTGCCAGTATATTTGCAAGCAGTGAAGGATTTCCTAGCGATCGCGATCACGTCTTACAAAAGCAGTGTACCAAGATTACTGATACTCCCTTTATCATTACCTTTGAGAACTTGAAAGCAGGTAGTTATGCCGTTGCTGTCTTCCAGGATCAAAATAATGACGGCACTCTCAATAGAAATGGACTTGGTATACCAAGTGAAGGCTTTGGATTTTCCAGCAACCCAGAAATTCGCACAAGAGCGCCCAAATTTAGCGAAGCAGCATTTTTGGTTGCAGGCCCAAACACTAATATCCAAATCCAATTGAAATATTTTTAAGCTGGCAACGGATTTAAACTTGGTGCAGTAGACAAACTAGAACTCAAAACCACATATAATATCATGTCTGTTTAATAAGTAATCAAGCGGACATGATATCAGACACTACGCACAGTCACTGACACAACGCTGATGAGCGTCAGGGATTGAAGGAAAAATCTAAAATCTAAAATCGAATGACTTCTGCTCTATCTTGGTGAATCGTCGTGTGAATCTTCTGGTAGACCTTGTTGTTCCGGTAAGCCACGCATTCGATTCATCTGAGTTAAAGCATATCGTGCTGTTGCTTGCACTTCGGCATCTGGGTCATCTAACGCATGGAGTAACATCTGACTCATTTGACCCATCGTGTCGTAAACGCGCGTCAAGTCACGGATGGCATTTTGCCGTACTTGTGGACTTTCATCTTGGATTGACATTGCTAAAGCCCGGTTCATCGGTTTGAGTGTGCGGGTCCCAATTTCTGCCAAAGCTGCCAAAATTAAGCTGTTTTCTTGAGAATCAGCATCAATCATCAGGTCAACCATAGGCTGAATTGCCCGCGAATCTCCCTGCTGACCCAAATCCCAAATAGCCTTGTGTCGCTTCGTTGGGTCAGAACTGTGTAAGTCTTGAATTAATTCGTCAACGATATTGAGTTTGGCAAGCCGGGAAGTTTTTTCTGGTAGCAGCAATTGTGTGGTGAGTGGTGGCGTAGCTGTTTGTGGACTAGTTACAGTATCTGGTGAGGGTGGGGTCATTGGGTCTTTGTTAGCTTGACTCAAACTTTTAGTATTTGATATTTCGGACTTTTGGACTTGTTTGACCTGACGAAACCACCTCAGCAGGCAAACAAGTGCGCCAATACTTCCTAGAACTCCAATGGCAAATATTAACCACCAGACAAAACCTCTCTCAGTCGGCTTGGGTGTTGCAGATGGTTTGGAAGTCGCAGCAGGAGAGACAACAAATGGAGAGGTGACAATCTGATTTTTGGCAGCCAAGGCTGCTTGCAGTCTGCCCATAGTCGCCAGACCCGTAATACCATCTACTTTTAAACCCTTTGCTTTCTGGAATTTGGCTACAGCGATTTCCGTACTGGCGTTGTACTGTCCATCTACCACGCCACTATAGTACCCCAACTGCTTTAATTGGGTTTGTAGTCTCTGCACATCTGACCCTTGACTACCGGGTCTCAAAACAGCCGGACTAGCAGTAACTGTCGAACTAGCTTGTGCAAGTTCTAAAATTTCAGGTGCTAGGTTAGGTGTGGCTGTACTTGCGCGATTTGGGTAAAAACCCACGCAAGAAAAACAGGTAAATATCAAGATTGAGGAACGGCATAGCCTCATATTACAAGTTTCAGTCTGAACGTGCTTTTGAAGTCTTTGATCCCACAATAACTTCAAGATGACCAAATGTTAACTGTTATTTGTCATTTATTCTCCTGTTCCCCTACTCCCTCATCTCCCCTTTAACGAGTTAAGCTAAAATTTCTGGTTCCGATTCTCTTGACTGGTAAGGTTAGGTGGTTCAATTTTTTAGCCGATGCTTCTAAAACTGGTTGCTGTATATTAGCTATTTCGCCGACAGTAACTGTGTCGTTTTACCCTCTAAAGCATCACGTTGGTTAATCAGATAGATGCTGATTAAAGTAAGGAAAACACCGACCCACTGCAACGGACTGAGGACTTCTGAGAGGAAGAGATTACCAAATACTAGGGCAAAGATGGGTGTGAAGAAGGTCAGGGAACTAAGACTGGTGAGATTGCCACTAGAGGCAAAGTAGAAGAATAACCCGTAGGCGATCGCACTGCCAAATACGGTAGCATAACCCAAAGCCACTATATCAGATGCTCCTAAATTCTCCCACTGCTGAGATTCGACAACTGATGAAACTCCCCATAGTGGCAATCCACCCAAAATCATGTGCCATCCCGTAGCAGTTAGTGGGTCAGCATGTCGACACACAAACCGAATCAACACTGTTCCCACAGCCATTGATAGTGCTGCTAACAGCATCAACCACTCGCCACTAGCAAACAAATCTTGCCAGTTCCCAATTGTGATATTTGCGCCTGAGTCGAGAAAATGGAAAATCCACTCATCAGGTAAGCCAATTAAACCAATGCCTGTGATTCCCAAGCCTAGCCCCAGCCATCCCCAAAAACCAATATGTTCCTGGAATAGCCACAACGATAGCAAGGCAACAGCTAAAGGTTGCGAGTCAATCATCACAGACCCTAATCCCGCACTGGTTCTGACTAATCCCTCTGCCAAAAAGCCTTGAAACAGCGTCCCATCTACTAGAGCAAATAAGGCAATCCACAGCCATGCAGTCCAACTCTTGGGCTGGGGTTTACCCATGAATGCAGCTGCTATTAAAATTAACACTCCAGCTGGTATCAGACGCACACCTGCCATGAATAGCGGTGTGGTGTAGGGTATCACTCCTTTCATGGCTACCATTGCCGTCCCCCATAGGAAAAAGGGGGTAATTAACAGGATGGGGGCGAAGGGAAGTTGAGATGCACTGAGTTTCAGTTGCATGGGTTTACTAATGCTTTTGTTTAACAAGCGCAAAATTTGGTTCACCTAATTTTACCGAATTATGTAGTTTTGCGATCGCATAGCCTCTGGGAGAAAAGGAATTAATACTCAGGTGTAGCTAAGGTTACACGAGGCTGAAGATTGTAATCAGACGGATAGTAGTCTGTCAAGAAATAATTGACGAATAGATTTTCTGTAGAGACGGCGATTTATCGCGTCTCTCTAACCATTTTTAAAAAGCTTTATCAGGGAACAAGCACAAACGCTTCAAATCAAGCAGATATACACTAGTTTTTATATCTAAAAATCCTACTGATAAAGTGCTTGTTTAAACTAATAATGCAAGTGATTTATCTCTTAGACCAGTTGACTCAATTTAGTTTTGTCACCTTAACAAATGCAGTAAAAGAAATGCAGGTAGAGGTTATTTCCGAAAAACTCTTTTCTCACAGTGAAGTAACAACTCTGTACTTTATTGCTCTATAAACATGCATTATGGCTTTGCTAAGTTTAAATACAATTTTCTCCAGAATAGAGCGTTTAGGATGTGCAAGTTTTCCGTGTTCCTGAAAATATGTCAACATTTCATCCATGTTTGACTGTCCCTTTTGAATTTTGATCAATTCAGTTTTGTTATTGAAAAAGGAAATACCTGACATCTCACTCCATCTCACTGGCAGCCCTGCTTTATAGGCAGCTAGACCTATGGCATTACCTTCGCCTTCATAAACTCCATTTAGCTCAAAATATTTGGCAAGGATTTCCCATGTTTCTAAAAACTCAATTTCTTTTCCTGTTGACTTAGTGACAGAAAACAAATATTCATGGACAAACGTAACATTTTCACATTCTGGATCTAAATTTAAAAATTGCGCTGCTTTTTTTATGACTTCAATTTCTCTAGAAAAATACTTGTCAGTTTTTGTCAAAGCTTTGGCAAATTTTTTCGGCATATCCATACAAGCTCTAGCACTTATCCCTGGCTCTAAAAGCCATTCTATATGTTCTGGTACAGGTGCCAAGATTCGCATATCTGAATCAATGAATATACATGAATTAAATAGAGATAAAGCCTTAGCAATAGCAAATCTTTTATCGTGGTAACACTTAACACCCTGCTGCTGATGCTGAAATGCTAAAACTTGAGAATATTTGCTAAACTCTTGAGGGTTATCAGTGAGAACGATAAAAGCAGTGTTAGGTGAATATAGTTCTAGGTCTTTTGCTAATAAACTAGCCAGCCCCCGATACACTTTGCCTAATGCTAAAGTGCAAAAACAGAATTGTTGTTGACTCATATTTTTATGATTTGAGGGTAAAAGCTTAAAAATGTGAAAGTACTCAATTACTCATCACCCACTCGTACAGAATTCCTCCTGAATTCTGACTTATGAGTTCTTCTTATCTAAAACCTTTTTTACTCCTGACCGGAGTCTGATTTGAAAAAAATCTCATGAGGTAAAAAAAATCGCCAGAGGAAACCAGGGGGAAGTACGGCACTCGATTCAGCATCTATAGGTAAATATTGAGAACGGTAGATTTCAATAGCCTGCTTTTTCTTAGATTGCACTTGATGAATTGCGACCCGATGAGCGCCTGCTAATTCATCAAACTTCAGACTGCGAAACAATAAAGACTTCCAAAGCAACCAGATAGCATATTGCCACAGTTCTACTGTCACTTCTGCTTTAGAAATAGCAGCTTTAACCAATTTATAAGTAATTTCATGATCTCGACTGCGATCCTGTTTATGAGTAACGTATACCTCTTGTGGTTGAAAACTACTTAATAATTGCGCCATTTCTTCAATGGTTTGCTGTTGTTCAGTTTCTGTCATTTTGTATAATGCGCCATCAGATTTATCAAGAAAGTGAACATCTGTTGATTCCACTCCTAAAATCTTCAAAGCTGCTATCGCTTCTTGTCTACGAATTTGAACAATTTCTGAACGGGTAATCTTGGTATGACCTCGATGAGAACCTCCTCCATCTGTAACAAAAACAACTTTAATCGGTATCCCTTGTTCTCGCTTGAGTGCAATCATACCCCCACAACCTAGTGCTTCATCATCTTGGTGAGGAGAAAATACAATTACCGACTTCTGGTTAATATTTAGTAGTTTACTGCCTTGATACAGAAGCCAGTAGAACTGTAGTTTAATCAGTAGTTCTCGAAATCGGTATTTCAACAACCACCACTTATTGTGCAGCCCGAACCTTAAGCGATGAAGAAGATATCTTATTTTCATAGCACCAGATATGATTTGAAATTACTATCTGAAAAATTATTACCCAAATGGTATTAATATTTCATTGCAGACATAAACATTGCCAAACTGCTAACTAGCATCTGGATTGAATGACAAAGATTAATTTGTATTCGATTTAGATTTTTATCTTATTCGATATTTTATTAAATGTGTGCCAGTACGATGGAAATTTTATGTTATTTATAAAACTTAAGTGCGTACAGTGATCACGAGCGGCTGCATCATGTCAACAAAAGAAGTTTATTCTCAATAAGCTAACAATAATCGCATTAATCGCTGCTTATTGACATAAACTTAGGCGTAGATGTTCTGCGGCTCGCCGTACCCTTCTCTACGAGACGCCAGGGGCGAACGGGATCTTATCTTGCTAGACACAGCGTCTTCGACAGGAGAAGGCATCGCTTTGAGTTTGGGAAACTAAACCAAAGGAGAAAAGCTGATTTTTTCGTTGGTTCTTAACCTTGCTTGTGATCAATAATAATTTAGATGCGTTTGCCCTGCATCCTGTAGCGGTTACTAGGTCAGCATGTCGGCATATAAACCGAATCAACAGTTTTTTTGTGTTTGTATAGCGTCTCAAAGAGCAGGAATTAATACTTGCATGTAGCTAATCTTACAATCTACTGAAGATTGTAATGAGACGGATGTGGCAAAGTAGGGCAGGTTGTAGCTTTATTGGCTGTGGGATGGGGTCAAATTACTAGTTAGAGGAAATTTTGTGAATTGGAAAGCTGTTCGGGATTACGCGATCGGAACAAGTCATCAAAACCAGGGGATACCTTGTCAAGATTATGGGGATTATCGCATCTTTAGTGATGTGATTATTGTAGGCGCAGTTGCTGATGGTGCTGGTAGTGCTAAATATTCTGATGTTGGTTCTAAGTTGGCGGTAGAAACGGTACTCAAATGCTTTTCTGATATTAATGAATATCCTCAAAAGCAAGAAGATTTAGAGCAAAGTTTTTCTCAACCACTGTCCAAAGAAGAAGCTGAGAAACTATTTGCTAAAATTGTAAAAATAGCTATTACAAAGTTATATGAACAAGCAGCCAAAGAAAATTATTCTGTCAATGATTTAGCTTGTACTCTTTTGGTTTTCGTGGCAACTCCTGACTGGGTTGTAGCTATGCAAATTGGGGATGGATTTATTGTGGTGCGTTCCCAAAACTCAGAATATCAACTGTTGTTTCAGCCAGATAAAGGTGAGTTCATCAATGAAACAACTTTTATCACCTCAACGAATGCAGTAAAAGATATGCGGGTAAAGGTTATTTCCGAAAAACAAGAGTTTATTTGTGCTTCCACTGATGGACTGGAAAAAGTAGCAATTCGCTTGAGCGACTGGAAACCCTTCCCACCTTTCTTTAAACCTTTCGAGGAATACTTGCACGATACTGTTAATCTAGAGGAGGATAAATATCTAACAGAATTCCTCAACTCTGAACGGCTAAATTCTCGCACTGACGATGATAAAACCTTACTTTTGTGCTTCTTTGATAGAGAGTAAAATTAGATGACAGTTCTCACCTGTGCTAGTACGGGAAAATCAATTACTCTGCTGGGTGAACCGATAGCTAATAGTGGTAAAGGTAAAGTTTTGCGAACTAATCACAATGGTTACTTAGCAAAAATTTACCACTCGCAAACTCTTGAGCAAGTGCAAAAGTCATTATCTATCAATTGTTGTTTGGTGAAACTCCTTTTCCGGGAGAGTGGATAGGCGCGGGAAAAATTCCAGAAACTAATGAACTTATCCGTCAGGGCTTATGGCTGTATGCACCAAACAGTTTATTTCAACCTGTAGAAAGTACTATTCCTCTTGAGATTGTTCACCCAGAGGTTCAGCGATCTTTCCTCAGATGCTTTAATGATGGTTATAAAAATTCTAATTTGCGCCCAACTGCTGGGGATTGGGTAAAGGCGCTCAGACTTGCTGTCAATAAGTTAACTATCTGTGGAAAGGTAGACAGCCACTATTACAGCCGAACTTATGGTAAGTGTTATTGGTGCGATCGCTCTACAAAACTTAGTGCTGATATATTTCCTGGGTTTGTTAGACCAAAACAAGCTGCTGTTGTTGAATCAACATCACAGCCTAAAGTTTTTTAGCAGAGAAAATTATAGAAATTCGGAATAATTAATAATAGCATACTGGTCAAATCCTAGCGATCGCACATTTTTTAAAAACTCTAAAGTAGCCTCGGTTTGCGGAGGTTCAATTTCCAAAGTCACTATTTCTAATTTTCCTTCTAAAAGTTGAATGAGTTTCTCTAGCGCTTCTTCTTTCGTCGCACTAGAACTTTTAATATCTGGCAAGCCTAGCACTCTAGCACTGTCGCACTAACCCTGCCATCTAGTTCATTTTCAATCAGTACATCGTAAGTCAACTTAGGTACAGTCTTAGTAGGGAAAGTTGTCACAGATAAATTTATCAGATTTTTACCTCCAGCTTTGATATCGATCATAGTTCTCAAAGCTGAAGAATTCTCACAATCACTAAATGCAAGCTACATGCTGAAGCCTAAGTATTCTCCAATGGAAAAAACTGAGCAATTTAGCCTGCTTGATTGAAATTTCATAAAAGGATATCTAAGTTTTCCCAGCTTAGATATCCTATAGCAACATAACCTACATTAAATAGATTGTTAACTCTAGTCTAATTATAATTCTAATTTTTGTTTTTAAACTAAGTAAGTAAGCAGTAAACAATTAAAGGTTTGCAATAAGTGCTAAAACCCTTGCTCAGAGCAAATTTAATAAATTTACATTGTGTAACATAGTTTGATTTATTCTTGCCCACTTACTTCTTTGGGTAGTTGATAAATTCATCCTTAAGTATGATGAAAAAGCATATGATAATTTCACTAAAATTTTGAAAGCATATGCGTAAATCACAAATAATTTGTAGTGGCGCATATATGAGCGCTTATACTTTATTCAGCAGGTGCGTTACACAGCATTAACGCACCCTAATTTCTAGTTTTTAGGAGAAGCTAGCAACGCTAGACTTTTCTAAAATCGCTACTAATTTTACACCAAATTCTTCCTCAAACACTCCTTTTTTATATTCTAAACTCCAGAGTTCTAAGGCGCAGTCATCATTAGGTTGAGATGGGAATATTAGTAAATTACACTGCCTCAATTGTGGATAACACTCACATTGCACTTGAGCGATCGCACCAATTTGTCGTCTATCTAATGCCACTGCCAATCTCAGAATCGCACTCAGTTGACTGACCATTTGTCGCTGCTGTTTAGTCAGCAAACTCTGGTAATTTTCATGTTTTTTCTTGGGCGGCGATTTGCGATGATAACGCGCTAAATTGGCAATGATTTCAATCTCAGTTTCTGTATAACCGAGTAACTCACCATTGCGAATTAGATAGTAAGAGTGCTTGTGGTGAGACGAATGACTGACATAATGACCGCAATTGTGTAAGATTGCAGCTGCCCACAGTAGTTGTCGCTCGTCAGATCCCCAGTGGTGTAATGTACCTTGAGTTTGGTCAAATAAACTCTGGGCAAATGCTGCCACGCGATCGCTGTATTCTAAATTGACGTGGTATTTATTAGCGAGTTTTAGAACATTGCGTTCCCGAACTGAACTTTGGTAGCGCAGCTTATCTTCAATTAAACCGTGGGCTAACATCCAGTCTACAATTACGCCTTCCCTCAGAGAACGCTCACAGACTGTGACCGATTCACTACCCAAAAGGGTCATCGCTTCCTGTAATATCACTGCGCCAGCGAGTATAACTTCAGCCCGCTTATCTGGCATACCGGGAATCCCAGCCTTTTCTGAGTTACTCAGTTTCCGCAAGCGATTTACCCACTCTCGCAAGTCTTTAAGACTGAACTGGTAGCCATTGAGAGTGGAAGGAATAACACCCGACTTTTCTCGTGCATGAATCATCGCTAGGGTTTCAATTGTGCCAGCCGTACCCACTAAACGCGGAGATTCTCCAAGTTCGAGGTTTGTTAGTACCTCATCCACGGAACGTTCTAACATCCCGCGTGCATAGGCTTGCAGATACTGAAACTCAGTGTTGCTGATGGGATCAGTGGTGATTAACTCGCTAGTGAGTCGTACTGCACCGACTTTGGTACTGGTGAGAGTACGCGCTTGGTGACTGTCGCCCAAAATTAACTCTGTGGAACCACCGCCAATATCAACAATCATGTGGGGCTGGTTGTGAAATTCCATCCCCGACAGCACGCCAAGGTAGATTCGTCGCGCTTCTTCTTGACCAGAAATCAAGTCAACGCTTAAACCCAACTCTGTTTCTATTCTGTGCAAAAAATCTTTCCCATTGGGGGCTTCCCGTACAGCACTAGTTGCCACAGCAATGATTGTTTCAGCGTTGATAGTTTTGGCAACTTCTTGGAAGCGTCCACAAGCCGCGATCGCCTTTTTAATTATCTCTGGTTTGAGTTCCCCAGTGGTAAGATTGCGATCCCCAAGTCTCACGGTTTCTTTTTCTCTGGCAATAATGCTGAAGGCTGGTAGTGTGGGATCAATTTTGACTACTACCATGTGTAGAGAATTTGTTCCCAAGTCAATGGCAGCAATAATCCGATCTTGCTTAGGTGGTTGAGTTGGAACACTCTCCCAGCTAGCCGAAACTAAATTCAGCATCTAGTTTTCTCTCTTTATAAGAAATGATGGCAAACGGTGATATGTCGGGGTAGCTGGCACTGATATTTGTTGCAATACACTTGCTCAAACTGAGTGCTGTTAGCAGATAGCTAGGGTTTAGCCCGTACTCAGTAAATTAAAAAATACTCAGCACTCTTCATTTTTGGTCGAGGGGAACTAAGCTAAGTATATTCACCCTACTGTTTCTAACCGTAGTGACTATTTAAAGATATTTTAAGTTGCCACTTGGGGTTATGTTTTTACAAATAACAAATAACGTTATTCTTTAGATGTAAAGAGATGTAAAGATGTGTGAATTAAAAAATAGAAAATTGGAATAGCCTGTTATCTGCTGGATTGATGCTGTATTATTGGCATAATTCGGCGAATAGAGGCATGTTTTTATAAATATCAAATAACGTTATTCTATAGATGTAAAGATGTGTGAATTCATCTATCTAAAGTTATTTGTTGATTTCTATGTTAACGACGCCAGAACGCCCTCAGCAACCAGTTTGGCTTGTAATTATCCGACTTTTGCGCTGGCATAAACCAGAAGGACGCTTAATCTTAATGATTCCTGCCCTTTGGGCTGTGTTTTTGGCAGCTTCTGGGAAACCGCCTTTGCCTCTGGTTGGTGTGATTATATTGGGTACTCTCGCCACGAGTGCGGCTGGGTGCGTTGTCAATGATTTGTGGGATCGGGATATTGATCCACATGTGGAGAGAACACGCGATCGCCCCCTGGCTTCTCGCGCCCTGTCTGTGAAAGTTGGGATTGTAGTCGCGATCGTATCGTTAGCATGTGCAGCTATCCTGGCCTTTTATCTTAACCCCCTGAGTTTTTGGTTATGTGTGGCAGCAGTCCCTGTAATTTTACTGTATCCAGGCGCAAAGCGGGTGTTTCCTGTGCCGCAACTGGTGCTTTCCATCGCTTGGGGTTTTGGGGTATTGATTAGCTGGAGTGCAGTGACACAAACCATCTCCCAACCAACTTGGTTACTTTGGGGCGCGACTGTACTGTGGACATTAGGATTTGATACACTTTACGCCATGAGCGACAAGGAAGACGATCGCCGCATTGGTGTTAATTCTAGCGCTCTATTTTTTGGGAATTATGCCCCTGTAGCTATTGGAATTTTCTTTGCTGGCACAATCTTGTTATTGGCTTGGTTAGGTGTGCTTATACATTTACATTTAGCCTTCTGGATTAGCCTTGCAGTTGCTACTATCGGATGGATTTGGCAGTCTCTGCGATTAAGACAGCGAGACTTACCTAATCCTGTTTATGGTAAAATGTTCCGGCAAAACGTGTGGATTGGTTTTATTTTACTTGCTGGGATGATTGCTGGATCTTTTTAACAAGTAAAAAGTAATGTATAGAATCCCCTGGAAGAAGTATTTATGGGTATATTATTTGATTTGTTTAGTCCCTTGTTTAAGTATGTGCGTACTTGGACAGCAATAGGTCTGCTATGTTTAGTTGTTGTCACCTGGTCAATTACTGCCCAAGCTGCTAGCCGCATTGATCCGCAACTGGAACAGCAAGTATTACAAATTCTCCGCGAACATCCAGAGGCAATTATCGAATCTGTTCAAGCCTATCAGCAGCAACAACAACAGAAAACAAAGCAAGCACAGCAAGCATTTTTACAGGATTTAAAGACGAATCCTCAAACAGTAATTGGTGAGTCTCCCACCACAGGTTCAACTCAATCAAAAACTGTGCTAATAGAATTTTCAGATTTTCAATGTCCCTATTGTGCTGAGGCGCATAAAACATTGAAACAATTGTTAGTAAAGTATCCAGATAAAGTAAGATTAGTTTACAAGAATTTACCGCTGACTTCAATTCATGCTGAAGCATTGCCAGCTGCGACAGCGGCTTGGGCAGCATATCAGCAGGGCAAATTTTGGGAATATCATGATGCGCTATTTACTAATCAAAAGCAATTAGGTGAGGCATTATATTTAGATATTGCTAAAAAACTGAAGCTAGATTTGGATAAATTTAAACGTGATCTTACTCTTGCTACTCCCGCCATTACAAAAGATATCCAATTAGCAGAGAAATTAGCTGTTTCTGGCACACCTTTCTTTGTAATTAATAGTCCAACTGTTTCAGGAGTGGTACAGATAGCAGATATCGAAAGTATATTGACTGGTGCTAAGTAAGTGGGCGTGAATAATTAAAGGTTTGTAGTAAGGACTTTTAGTCCTTAAAATAGGGCTAGTACCGCAAGGCGGAAGTCACTCATTCAAAAGTCAAAAGTATTACGGAATAGGCTTTTTAGGGTTTTTAAATGGTTGCTCTATTTACGCCGTGTTGTACTAGAGCCGCTTACTAAGAGACAATTTAATTAAGTTTACTACGTTGGCGATCGCCTTTGGAGTCACACCAGATAAGGTGGCGTTGTGGATTGGCGATGACGTGGTTACGGTCTTGAAGTATTACTGCTACCCAGAAATAATTTCGGCTGAGTGCCCAGAGTTTTGATTTATGCTACTCAAATGCTACTCAATCACTCTTAAAATTGCTGGGAAAAGCCGTCTATGATTATTGTCGTAATGGGTGTATCCGGTTCTGGCAAAACTACCATAGGAAAACTGCTAGCAGACTCGTTAGACTGGGAGTTTAGCGACGCTGATGCTTTCCACTCGCCAGAGAATGTTGAGAAAATGCGGCGCGGTATCGCTCTGAGTGAAGCTGACAGGACGCCTTGGTTGCAAGATTTGCAAACAGCCATAAAACATTGGCTGGAAGAAAATAAAAATGTAGTGCTGGCGTGTTCGGCTTTAAAAGCCAGCTATCGGCAATTTTTGGTATTGGATAGCGATCGCATCAAGCTAGTTTACCTCAAAGGGTCTTATGAGTTGATTCAAATGCGGTTGCAAGAGCGTCACAATCACTACATGACCGAAAAACTCCTCAACAGCCAGTTTATAACTCTTGAAGAACCATTAGACACTATATCTATGGATGTTGCACAGCCACCCCAGGTAATTGTCCAAAACATTAGAACGACTTTAGGAATTTAGCTTATTGGTTACAACTGCATGATAAAAAACTTAACATGCATTTCATGCACACCTGTGCAAAAATAATCTTACTTGCACACGTGTGCAAAATATGGAGCGTGAAAGTACCATTTAACAAATCAATATCGACAACTCAAAAGATATGTCTCAAACTCTAAGTAATGCCATCGACCAAGCTCAAAATAATCCTTTACATTCGCTAGAAGAATGGGAAGAAGACTTACTTAATCGCTATCCCGATCCGGACAGCATAGTTAAAGAAGGTAAAACCACCGAAGAGTACAGGAATTACGAAGCGCCGATTAGAGACACGGTGAAAGAGTTCTATCGGTTAAATCATATTAATCAAACCTATAATTTTGTATTGGAGAAAAAAGAACACTTTTTGAAGTTGGATAAGAAAGAAATGTCTGTCTGGGATGCATTGGAATTTTTGAATCAATTGGTTGATGATTCAGATCCTGATACAGACTTAGATCAGTTACAGCACCTATTGCAAACATCAGAAGCCATTCGCGCCGATGGTCACCCAGACTGGATGGTACTTACTGGCTTGTTTCACGATATGGGGAAGGTACTTTGTTTATTTGGTGAACCCCAATGGGCTACAGTAGGCGATACCTTTCCTGTGGGTTGTGCATTTTCTGATAAAATTGTTTTCTCGGAATTTTTTAAAGAAAACCTTGATTACAATAACTCTATATATAACACTACATATGGTGTTTACGAGCCGAATTGTGGCTTGAGTAATGTACATATGTCATGGGGACATGATGAGTATGTATATTACATGATGAAAAACTATTTGCCCGAATCTGCATTGTACATCCTCCGCTATCACTCATTTTATCCTCAACATCGCGAAAATGCTTACGAACATTTGATGGATAAACATGATAAAGAAATGTTTAAATGGGTGAAGTTATTTAATCCCTATGATTTGTATTCAAAGAACCCTAATCCTCCTGATTGGCAAAATTTAAAGCCTTACTATGAAGATTTAATGGCTAAATATTTCCCCTCAACCTTAAAATTATAAATTTCCGCTAATAGCAAAGGCAAATAATTTAAAAATCTCCTATAGATATTATAACTGATTGGGGTTGTGGAGATTGCGATTATTTTTCCCTAATACTGATCACGTCCGTTCTTTCACATCTTGACAACAGCAGTAATGGGTCGAGAATGACATGTTTGGTGTTCATTCCGACTCTATCCAAAGAATTGGTCGAGATATAACAAGACTAATGGCTACTTAGTATAACAACTAAGCGCACTTGATAAGCATATTTGAGTCAACTCTGAAAATAAGGCAACAGGATTTTTATATATGGTGATGGTCTGTAACTTTCTACCCCTAAAAGATAGATTTAAAAGTAAATATTTTCCTTCTATGATATTAAGTTTTCTTAATTAAACTTGAGTGAAATATGTTAGCTTTCTTAAAATTTAGCTCAGATGAAAGCTACTTGTTTTTGGCAAATACTCTGAAAAAAAAGCTTGAGTTAGGTAGAAATGGAAGAGTTTTATTTGTTTTGTAAAGTTCGATAAACGGGGATCATATTTATAATAATGCAGGTTAAACTAAAGGAATGTAAAACAAAATACAAATTCGCCGTTAAATAATATAAGGTGCTAAAGTTTTTACTTAGAACCTGCTTTGAGTTTACGTCCTTCAAATGTATTTTTAAAAAAAATGTGATTTTTTGATGTAGTGTAGCGTTCATCGTTTTGCTTTAATAAACAAAACATCTAATTTAGGTAAACTAATAGCACTAAATTCAATCACATCACATTATAAGACGTTTTAGAGGAGTTTAAATTGCCAAAACTAGCAGTAATGCTAGGTTATGTCTGAAGTTTTTAGACCTAGCTCATATTGTGATATATTGGCAAATTTATATTCTACTAATTTTTTTAAAATTTTAATCCGTTGTCATAAATAGATGAATATCAAGAGAATTTTGCTCATAGTTGGTATATTAGGTTTTGCTGTTGTTGGTTGCACTAATGGCGCTCAAAATAACAACACTGTTAGTAATACTGTTACTAACACTGCTACCAACACTATTTTAGAGAGTCAGGTTAGTAGTCCAAATAGAAAATTGCAGACAATCGGCGTTGCTCTTGGTGACTTGGGTAACCCGTTCTATAATGCAGTGCAGAAGGGAACTGAGATACAAGCCCAGAAAATTGGGGGGAATATCAGAGTTAATGCGGTTTCCAGTGGCTTTGACCTGAACCAACAAACTAACCAAATTGAAAATTTTACTGCTGCGAATACTGACCTAATTATCCTCAGCGCTGTTGACAAAAAAGGAGTTAAACCAGTAATAGACCAAGCAAAGCTTGCAGGTAAGGTTGTAATTGCGGTAGATTCAGCCGTTGATGCAGATGTGGATGCGATGATTAGTTCCAACAATACCCAAGCTGGAGAAGTTGCTTGCCAATATATTGCCGATCGCCTCAAAGGTCAAGGTAGTGTAGTCATCCTCAACGGAACTCCGATGGACTCAATAAATCAGCGAGTCAGTGGCTGCCAGAAGTCATTGTCCAAGTATCCTAAGATCAAACTCATCTCTAAAGACCAAAACGCCGAAGGGACTAGGGATGGAGGGCTGAGAGTGATGAGCGATTTGCTCACAACCTTTCCGAAAATTGATGCCGTTTTTGCCACTAACGATCAAAGCGGTGTGGGTGCAGATTTAGCAGCTAGACAAGCAAAACGTAAAGAATTTTTTATTGTTGGGGTTGACGGATCACCAGATGCAACCAAAGCAATGGAAGACAAAGATGGTGTATTTGCTGCAACTGCTGCTCAAAATCCCGCAGGGATGGCTCAAAAAGCGGTTCAGATTGGCAACGATATCATCCAAGGTAAAAAACCTGAGTCATCTGAGATTCTAATTCCAGTCAAGTTGGTTACTAGAGAGAACCTTAGCAGTTACAAAGGCTGGTAATTAGTAATTACAACACGCAGAAAAGGCATGGTACAGGAGGGTTACAATACTTTACTCTGTTTTTTTAACAATACATCGTTTCTAAATTTGGTGTAAGTAAGAATGACTTTTAGGAGATATATGAATGTGAAAAAGATTGCGTTTACCTCTGGTGTTGCGCTTCGCGTAATTGCAGCTAGCATACTAGGTATCATCAGTGGTAACCTTGTCGGCTGTACAAATGGTTCTCCCGATGGCAACACTGCTACTAACACTGATATTAAACCTGCTACCAATACTAGTGCAGAAATTAAAACCGCCACTGGGAATAGAAAATTACGAGCGGTTGGCTTCACCGTTGGCGATCTAAGTAACCCTTTCTTCGTCGTTATGGGACAAGCAGTTGAGGCAGAAGCGAAGAGAATTGGCGGAAAAGATGTCACCGTTATTGTAGCTTCCAGTGCCTATGACCTCAACCAACAAGCCAATCAAATTGAAAATTTTACTGCTGCAAATGCTGATATCATTGTTTTAAATGCTGCTGATAAAAGTGGAATTAGACCAATAGTTCAAAGAGCAAAACAAGCAGGTAGAATTGTCATTGCTGTAGATACAGGTGCAGAGGGAGGTGTGGATGCCACTATCACTACTAATAATATCCAAGCTGGAGAAGTTAGTTGCAAATATATTGCTGACCGCCTCAAAGGTAAAGGCAATGTAGTAATAGTTAATGGGCCGCCAGTGGACTCGGTGATTCAGCGAGTTAGTGGCTGCGAGAATGTATTGTCTAAATATCCCGATATCAAAATCCTTTCTAAAAACCAGAATGCAGACGGTAGTCGGGATGGAGGACTTAGAGTTATGACTGATTTGCTCACAACCTTTCCGAAAATTGATGCTGTTTTTGCCATTAACGATCCGAGTGGAGTTGGCGCAGAACTAGCAGCAAAGCAAGCACGACGTAAAGATTTCTTTATTGTAGGGGTTGATGGTGCGCCAGAAGCAATCACTGCGATCGGTTCTAAAGATAGTTTATATGCCGCAACTGCTACTCAAAATCCACGAGGGATGGCCCAAAAAGCAGTTCAGGTTGGCAACGACATCTTAAATGGTAAAAAACCTGAGTCACCTACCATTCTGATTCCAGTTAAGTTGATCACAAAAGATAATGTCAGCACAGAAAAAGGCTGGTAAATAATAAAAATTGTGAATTTGCAATTAAAAATTATTTCTAATCTGAGTTGAGTCTTTTGGTGCATACTCATGATGTATATATGTGCATCTGAGAAATTTTCTAAATGTTGAAAGACAAAGTTTACAAGTTTCCCAGATAGTGGTCGGTTTTAAAACATGATTTTGTGATGATTTTAATTTCAGATCATTTTTGAGTTTATTGATTTCTAACTCACAATTGCAACTTTTAAATTGTTTTTAGAGGAACTGTTGATGACAAAAAGTACTGAAACCTCATTTCCTGATGCACCAACCACCACCCCTGTATTAGAAATGCAAGGGATTACCAAGCGATTTCATGGTGTATCTGCGCTCCAAAATGTTAATCTCACGATTTATCCAGGAGAAGTTCACGCCCTCATGGGTGAAAATGGAGCAGGCAAAAGCACATTGATGAAGATCCTGGCTGGGGCTTACATTGCTGATGAAGGAGAAATTCGCATCAATGGTCAACCCCTGAAAATTACCGATCCGGGGACAGCACGCAAGGCGGGGATTAATCTTATTTATCAAGAACTGAATGTTGCACCTAATTTAACCGTTACCGAAAATATGTTTATGGGTAGCGAGTTGCGGCGAGGTCAGTTTTTAGACCGCAAAGGGATGCACCTGGAAGCAGAGCAAGTGCTGGAAAGCCTTGGAGCCAATTTTACAGCGCAGACTGTAGTTGGTACTTTGTCGATCGCAGAACAGCAGCAAGTAGAAATTGCCAGAGCATTAAAAGACAAAAGCCGCGTTTTGGTAATGGATGAGCCAACAGCAGCCCTGTCTGACCGCGAGAGTGACCATTTGTTTGAGGTAATTCGCAAACTGCGGCGTGATGGCATTGCCATTATCTACATCAGCCATCGCATGGAAGAAATCTATGCCCTAGCTGACCGGATTAGCGTACTGCGCGATGGTCAATATATTGGCAGTCTGACACGCAGTGAAATTTCTCCACAGCGATTGGTGCAGATGATGGTCGGTCGCTCCATGCAAGACTTTTACGAACATCAACGGCAAATGAATCCGGGGCCAGTCGTGCTGTCAGTCAGAAATATGAGCGATGCGCGTAAGAAGGTTGAGCCGGCTAGTTTTGAACTTCATGCTGGAGAAATTCTGGGTTTAGCAGGGCTGGTTGGTGCAGGACGCACAGAACTATCCCGGCTGATTTTTGGTGCAGACCGTAAAGCCAGTGGTGAAGTATTTTTGAATGGCAAAAAACTGGAAATTAATACCCCCAGTGATGCGATCGCTGCGGGAATTGGCTACGTCCCAGAAGACCGCAAAGACCAAGGTTTATTTCTGGAGATGAGTTCCCGCAAGAATATTGCCATTAACACACTCAAGCAAGATGCAAAGGCTGGAATTGTTAACTGGCCTTCAGTGAATCGGCTGTCAACAGAGGCGGTGGAAAACTTTAATATCTGCCTAGCCAATTTGGAAATTAGAGCGCTCGATCTTTCTGGTGGTAATCAGCAGAAACTACTGCTAGCACGTTGGTTAGCCATTAAGCCCAAAGTACTGATGTTAGATGAGCCGACACGTGGCGTAGATATCGGTGCTAAAAGCGAAATTTACCGAATTATGAGCGAATTAGTAGCACAAGGTGTTGCTATTTTAATGGTTTCCAGCGAACTATCGGAGATTGTCGGCATGAGCGATCGCGTCTTAGTGATGCGAGAAGGCCAGCTGGTAGGCGAACTGGACGGCAGTCTTGGTAAAGAAATTACCCAAGAAAAAATTATGCACTATGCAACTGGAGCATCGGAGGTATTAGAATCATGAGTCAGACAGTCAGACCGCCTGCCAAGAAATTAGCAAACAATCCCACATCCCGCAACCGGAAATCAATTAGCACTCTACTGGAAGTTGCGGGTATTCTGCCAATCCTAGTAATTATCTGCATCTTATTTGCATTCCTTTCTCCCAACTTCCTCACAGGCGGTAACATCGTTAATATCTTGCGTCAGGCATCAATCAATATTGTGCTGGCGACAGGAATGACCTTTGTAATTCTCACCGGAGGTATTGACCTTTCCGTTGGGTCAATATTGGCTGTTTCTGCCGTAGTTGCCCTGCTGGTATCACTACTACCGACTTTAAGTTGGGCGGCTGTACCTGCTGCATTGCTAGCAGGATTGCTTTTAGGCTTACTCAACGGCGCTCTCATTACCTTTTTGGATGTGCCACCTTTTATTGTCACACTGGGTTCACTTACAGCCTTGCGAGGTGTTGCCTTTTTAGTTGCCAAGGGGACAACGCTGATTAACCGTGACATAAATTTTGCTTGGGTGGGTAATACATATATTGGCCCCTTTCCTTGGTTAGTAATAATTGCGCTACTGACTGTGATAGTTAGCTGGTTTGTGCTGCGGCAAACTGTTTTAGGAGTGCAGATATATGCTGTCGGTGGTAACGAGCGGGCAGCCAGATTAACTGGGATTAAAGTTAATCGTGTCTTGTTATTCGTCTACGGTATTAGTGGATTACTGGCAGGTTTAGCAGGAATCATGAGCGCCAGCCGTCTTTATAGTGCTAGTGGCATCGTAGGTCAAGGTTACGAATTAGATGCGATCGCAGCTGTTATTCTTGGTGGAACCAGCTTCACAGGCGGTATTGGTACCATAGGCGGCACACTTCTAGGTGCATTAATCATTGCTATTCTCAACAACGGTTTAACTCTGTTGAACCTATCTTACTTCTGGCAGCTAGTCGTCAAAGGACTAGTAATTATTTTGGCAGTAACAATTGATCGGTTACGCAGACGTTCCAGACGGTAAAGAATTAATTTCTTTGGGAATTGGGCATTGGGCATTGGGCATTGAGAATAGAGGATGAGTCTTTGAACTTCATTAATGAGCCTTTGAACTCCATTAATGAGCCTTTGAACTCCGTTAATGAGTCTTTGAACTCCGTTAATGAGTCTTTGAACTCCGTTAATGAGCCTTTGGTTTCTACTCTCCTGCCCCCAATCCCCAATCC
>NZ_CALMFY010000247.1:0-1913 GCF_937863485.1 uncultured Nostoc sp.
CAAGGAGTAGCGGGTACTTGGAAAGATTTAACTGACAACGTTAACTTAATGGCGGGTAATCTCACCGGACAGGTGCGAAATATTGCCGAAGTTGCGACTGCGATCGCAAATGGTGATCTATCTAAAAAAATTACCGTAGATGTCAGAGGTGAAATTCTAGAACTGAAGAATACCATCAATATAATGGTCGATCAACTCAGTTCCTTTGTAAGTGAAGTGACGCGGGTTGCCCGTGAGGTGGGCAGTGAAGGTAAACTGGGTGTACAAGCAGATGTTAAGGGTGTCGCTGGCACTTGGAAAGATTTGACTGAGAGTGTAAACTTCATGGCGGGAAGTTTAACGGCACAGGTGCGAAACATTGCGGAAGTAACTACTGCCGTTGCAACAGGCGACTTATCCAAGAAAATCACCGTCGATGTCAAAGGTGAAATTCTGGAACTCAAAAACACCATCAACACAATGGTGGATCAACTCAATTCCTTTGCATCAGAAGTAACAAGGGTTGCGCGGGAGGTGGGAAGTGAAGGGAAACTGGGCGTGCAAGCAGAAGTGCGCGGTGTAGCTGGCACTTGGAAAGATTTAACTGATAGTGTGAATTTCATGGCGGGAAGTTTAACGGCACAAGTGCGGAATATTGCCGAAGTAACTACCGCCGTTGCAACAGGCGACCTTTCTAAGAAAATCACCGTCGATGTCAAAGGTGAAATGCTGGAGTTGAAAAATACCATTAATACAATGGTGGATCAACTCAGTTCCTTTGCTAGTGAAGTGACGCGAGTCGCCCGTGAAGTGGGAACTGAAGGTAAATTGGGTGTGCAAGCCGAAGTTAGAGGAGTGGCAGGTACTTGGAAAGACTTGACCGACAACGTAAATTTAATGGCGGGGAACCTCACCGACCAAGTGCGAAACATTGCCGAAGTTGCAACTGCGATCGCAAATGGTGACTTATCTAAGAAAATTACTGTTACTGTCAAAGGCGAAATTCTGGAACTCAAGAATACCATCAATATAATGGTGGTTCAGCTTAATTCCTTTGCATCGGAAGTCACAAGGGTGGCGCGGGAGGTGGGAAGCGAGGGTAAGTTGGGTGTGCAAGCCGATGTCAAGGGTGTGGCTGGCACTTGGAAAGATTTAACTGATAGCGTGAACTTCATGGCGGGAAGTTTAACGGCACAGGTGCGAAACATTGCCGCCGTCACCACCGCCGTAGCTAATGGCGACTTATCTAAGAAAATCTCAGTTGATGTCAAAGGTGAAATTTTAGAGTTGAAAAACACCATCAACACGATGGTGGATCAACTTAATTCTTTTGCAAGTGAAGTTACAAGAGTTGCGCGTGAGGTGGGAACTGAAGGTAAGCTGGGTGTACAAGCGGAAGTTAAAGGTGTCGCCGGCACTTGGAAAGATTTGACCGACAGTGTAAACTTCATGGCGGGAAGTTTGACGGCGCAAGTGCGAAACATTGCTGAAGTTACCACAGCTGTAGCGAAGGGTGACCTTTCCAAGAAAATCACTGTCGATGTTAAAGGCGAAATTCTGGAACTCAAAAATACCATCAACACAATGGTGGATCAGCTAAATTCCTTTGCATCAGAAGTTACGCGGGTGGCGCGGGAGGTGGGAACCGAAGGTAAATTAGGTGTGCAAGCCTACGTCAAAGGAGTTGCAGGTACTTGGAAAGATTTGACAGACAACGTTAACTCGATGGCGGGGAACTTAACGGCTCAAGTTCGCAACATTGCGGAAGTTACAAAAGCGGTAGCTAATGGCGACCTTTCTAAGAAAATTACCGTCGATGCCAGAGGCGAAATCTTAGACTTGAAGAATACCACCAACACGATGGTTGATCAACTAAGTTCCTTTGCAAGTGAAGTAACGCGGGTGGCGCGGGAAGTGGGAACTGAAGGGAAGTT
>NZ_CALMFY010000247.1:2013-33319 GCF_937863485.1 uncultured Nostoc sp.
TGAAGGGAAGTTAGGGGGACAAGCGAGAGTACCTGGGGCGGCTGGAACTTGGAAAGATTTGACAGATAACGTCAACGAACTCGCTGCGACACTTACCACCCAGTTGCGATCGCTGGCAGAAGTTGCTACAGCTGTAACTAAGGGCGATTTAACTCGTTCAATTGCTGTTGAAGCACTAGGGGAAGTTGCCATCCTCAAAGACAACATCAACCAGATGATTGCCAATCTGCGGGAGACAACGCAGAAAAACACCGAACAAGATTGGTTGAAAACTAACTTAGCCAAGTTTACCCGAATGCTCCAAGGGCAGCGAGACTTGGAAACTGTATCGAAACTAATTCTCTCAGAACTTGCACCTTTGGTAGGAGCGCAACACGGCGTATTCTTCCTCATGGAGTATGGGGATACACCGTATTTGAAACTAATTAGTAGCTACGCTTACCGCGAACGCAGACATTTAGCTAACCGCTTCCACTTGGGTGAAGGTTTGGTGGGACAATGCGCTTTAGAAAAAGAGCGAATTCTGCTGACGGAAGTACCAAGTGATTATGTGAGAATTTCTTCTGGTTTAGGAGAAGCCACGCCACTTAATGCCGTGGTGTTACCTGTACTTTTTGAAGGACAGGTGACAGCAGTCATAGAATTAGCTTCATTTCGCCGCTTTAGCGAAATTCATTTGACATTCTTCGACCAACTTACCGAAAGTATAGCGATCGTGCTGAACACGATCGCAGCATCGATGCGAACTGAAGAATTACTCAAGCAGTCGCAATCTTTAGCTGAAGAACTCCAAACCCAGCAAAGCGAACTCCGCCAAACCAACCAGCGTTTAGAACAACAAGCCCAATCCCTCAAAGCCTCAGAGGATTTACTCAAAGGACAGCAAGAGGAATTGCAACAAACCAATGCTGAGTTAGAAGAAAAGGCAGAGTTGTTAGCGACGCAGAAAAAAGAAGTCGAGCGCAAAAATCGCGAAATTGAACAAGCAAGACTCTCTTTAGAAGACAAGGCTGAACAACTCACCCTCTCCTCAAAATACAAATCAGAATTTCTCGCCAACATGTCCCATGAACTGCGGACACCGCTGAACAGCTTGTTGATTTTGGCGAAGTTGTTGTCAGATAACATTGATCACAACCTCACTAACAAGCAAGTCGAATATAGCCAGACAATTTACTCAGCAGGTACTGATTTGTTGACGTTAATCAATGACATTCTGGATCTGGCGAAAATTGAATCTGGAACTATGTCAATTGACAGAACCCAAATGCTGTTAGCAGAGTTGGGCGAACAGACTGAGCGCACCTTCCGAGAAATAGCTCAAAGCAAAAGACTTGGCTTTGCAATTGAATTTACTCCCGAATTGCCAATCAGCATCGATACAGATGTCAAACGCTTACAACAGGTGTTGAAAAATCTCCTCTCCAACGCTTTTAAATTTACAGAGCATGGGGAGGTACGCTTAAAGATTGCGGTGGCGAAGCAGGGATGGAGCAACGACCAGAAAACTTTAAATAGCGCCCAGCTTGTGATTGCCTTCTCAGTCAGCGATACAGGGATTGGCATTGCCCCCGAAAAACAGAAAGTGATTTTTGAGGCATTTCAGCAAGCCGATGGCTCTACCAGTCGGAAATACGGCGGCACCGGATTGGGCTTATCAATTAGCCGCGAAATCGCCCATCTGTTTGGTGGCGAAATTAAATTAGTCAGTCAACCCGGTCAAGGTAGCACGTTTACGTTCTATCTACCACAATTGAGTCAACAGTCAAGAGTCCATAGTCAAAAGTCTACATTAATATTTCCCACTCCCTACTTAGTCCCGGCTAAACCAGAGCTATCCGCTAACAGCACTCAGCCCCGGCTAAACCAGAGCTATCCGCTAACAGCAGTTTTAAATGACGATCGCACTACTATTGGCATAGGCGATCGCGTGTTGTTAATTGTCGAAGATGACGTTAACTTTGCGCGTATCCTCATAGAGATGGCGCAACAGCATGGATTTAAAGTAATAACTGCCCAAAACGGCACTACAGGTTTGACACTAGCGCAGCAATTCCTGCCTTCAGCCATTTTGCTAGATATTAGGTTACCAGAAATGGATGGTTGGACGGTATTGGATCGCCTGAAACATGACCAAAACACGCGTCACATTCCTGTACATATTATGAGCGTTGAGGAAGGGAGACAACGCGGTTTGCAACTAGGAGCGATCGCATATCTGCAAAAGCCTTTAACTAGCGAGACAATATCCCAGGCGTTGACCAAAATTAAAGGTTTTGTTGAGCGCCAGGTGAAAAATTTGTTAGTAGTTGAAGACGATGATACTCAACGGCTTAGTATTGTCGAGTTGATTGGCAACAGCGATGTTTCCACCATTGCTGTTGGTACGGGTGCAGAGGCGCTAGAAGCTATTCGTGCCCAGCATTTTGATTGCCTAGTTCTCGATTTAGGACTACCTGACATGACTGGGTTTGAACTGATCGAGCAGATAAAGCTTCTACCTAACGGCAAAACATTACCAATTATTGTCTACACAGGTAGAGAAATTAGCAAAGCTCAAGAAACAGAACTCAGGCGGATTGCCGAAACAATCATCATTAAAGATGTGCGATCGCCCGAACGTCTCCTCGATGAAACAGCATTGTTTTTACACAGAGTCCAAGCAAATTTACCTGCACCCAAGCGAGAAATACTGGAACAACTCCATTCACAAGACTACTTACTCACTGGCAAAAAAGCGCTAATTATAGACGACGATATGCGTAATATTTTCGCGCTTACCAGTATGTTGGAGCGTTATCAAATACAAGTTTTATATGCTGAAAACGGCAGGGAGGGTATCGCCCTGTTGGAAACTACACCAGAGATTGATGTCGTTTTGATGGACGTAATGATGCCAGAAATGGATGGTTACGAAACAACACGCGTAATCCGCCAAAACGATCAATTTAAATCTTTGCCGATTATTGCACTCACCGCTAAAGCCATGCAAGGCGATCGCGAGAAGTGTATTGAAGCCGGTGCATCCGATTACATCACCAAACCCGTAGATACTGAACAACTGCTTTCACTATTGCGAGTTTGGCTATACCGTTAACCGCAGAGAAAAGCGATCATGAAACATCTTGAAGATAGAGTGGCATTGGTAACAGGTGCTACGCGGGGAATTGGTAGGGGAATTGCTATTGGCTTGGCTGAGGCTGGTGCAATTGTATACGTCACAGGTCGCAGCCTTAACAACTCTTCCAGTGATGCGGTTTTTGGGAGTCTCAGTGAAACCCAATCAGCCATAGAAGAAGTTGGTGGTGTATGCATTCCCGTGCAAGTAGACCACAGCGACGATCAACAGGTGCGTTTACTGTTTGAGCGCATCCAAGATGAGCAGGATGGACAACTCGACCTACTGGTTAACAATGCTTACTCAGGAGTTCAGGCAGTTAAAAACGCCTATGGGCAACCCTTTTGGGATTGTGAACCAAGTATTTGGGATGCTAGCAACAACGTTGGTCTTCGTAGCCACTATATTGCGAGTGTTTTTGCTGGCCGAATGATGACCAAGCGTAACTCTGGACTAATTTGCACCATTTCCTCGTGGGCTGGGATGTCTTATCTCTTTAATACAGCATACGGTGTTGGTAAAGCAGCTTGCGATCGCCTAGCAGCTAATATGGCTGTTGAACTCAAACCCCATAATGTCGCTTCTGTTTCAATTTGGCCAGGTATTGTTGGTACTGAGCTTTTTTCCCGTTTTGCTTCTGAAATGAATCAAACCAATGCTACTGACCAAAAAAGCTCATTTATCAGTGAGCGCTACAACTGGGAAACTCCTTTATTAACTGGACGGGTGATTGCTGCACTTGCTTGTCAGCCAAACGTCATGCGCCATACAGGACGTGTGCAGATTGTTGCCGAATTAGCCAAGCAATATGGAATTGTAGATGAAAATGGCGATCGGCCTGCATCGCTACGCTCTCTGCGTTTTGTGCTGCCGGCTGCATTGCCTATACTGAGAAAGTACTCATGGCTCATACCTGATATTAAAGTGCCGTGGTCACTACTACTACTAAATGCCCTTAGCTCGCCTAAGATTTGATGGGTATTGGGGATGGGGCATTCACCTTTGATACAGTACGCTTGGGTTAAGCCTAAAAACTAAAACTGGCGTAGGTTGGGTTGAGGAACGAAACCCAACATTATCAAGCTTTTGTTGGGTAACGCTTACGCTCAACCCAACCTACTATTCTTCTTAACCCAAGCGTATTGACCTTTGATACTCATTAATGAGTCTTTTAGCTGCGTTGATCCACCTTTGATACGAATACGCTTGGGTTAATACCATTTCTTTGTGAGGCTGCGCCAAATTTTCTTGGCTTCTTCTTTCTTTGTGTCCTTCTCTACGAGACGCTACGCGAATGCGTTCTTTGCGGTTCGTTCCTCATAGAGTTTGGCGCATCTTCATACAGAATTGGTATAAGACTTAACTCTTTATACAGACTCAATTTTTTTAACGAACCGCAAAGGGCGCAAAGAACGCAAAGGAAGAGAAGAAAGAGAAGGAAGAGAAGGAATCTGTTATCTGTAGGCGGTGCGTTACGGCGTTAAGGCTCATGTACCCTACTGGCATGACACTGGATTCATCCACTTGTGATTCAAGATATCTTCAAAAAGCTTAATATATCCTTCCTGCTCACCTACTTCCTGCCGCCTTCAAAATAATCAAATTTTGTCGCACCTTCACTAAACAAACGGTTTGAGATCATAAAACTTTGTATCCTGAATTAATAGGTCTTAATTAATAGTTCTTTTAAAACTGGTGCAAGAAGATTTTAGGCTAATTGTTGATTTAGTTTTAGTTTTGGCGGTTGCAGCCTGTGGCGGACTGTTGGCGGCACTTTTGCGACAACCCGTGCTGCTAGGTTATCTCATTGGCGGGATGATCATTGGGCCAGCCGGACTGGGACTGATTAAAGAAGTTATTCAAGTAGAGACTCTGGCACAGTTCGGGGTTGCCTTTTTGTTATTCGCCTTGGGTGTGGAATTTTCCTTTGCGGAACTCAAGAAGGTAAAAGCGATCGCTCTTGGCGGAGGTGGACTCCAGATTGCTTTGACGATTTTGATCACAGTTGTAGTATGCGGGTTAACCGGAGCCTGGGGAGCCTTACCTGCTAAGGGCATGTTTTTGGGGTGTATTCTGTCTTTGTCTTCCACAGCGGTTGTCCTCAAGTGCTTAATGGAAGATAACGAAACAGAAACGCCCCACGGGCAAGTTATGCTAGGGATTCTGGTAGTACAAGACTTGGCACTAGGACTGATGTTAGCAGTCTTACCAGCCCTTAACCAACCAGCAGAAACTATTGGCATCACCGTGCTAACAGCACTACTGTTGATTGGTTTATTTGCCGCCGGGGCAGTAGTTGCGGGGATTTGGCTGATACCACCTTTGTTGCAACTGTTAGCCCGTACCGAAAGCAAAGAACTATTTTTATTAGGGGTTGTAGCTCTATGTTTGGGCATTGCTCTGTTGACAGAGCATTTGGGGCTGTCGATTGAAATGGGGGCATTTGTCGCAGGTTTGATGATTTCTGAGGTGGAGTACGCCGATCAAACCCTGACTTATGTCGAACCCTTGCGAGATATCTTTGCCAGTTTATTTTTTGCCGCCATTGGGATGTTAATCGACCCAGTGTTTTTGTGGAACAACCTAGAATTGATTTTGGTGTTAGTGGCAATAGTTTTCGTAGGGAAATTTTTGATTATCACCCCCCTAGTAAAGCTGTTTGGCTACCCTTTGAAAACAGCTATAATCGCTGGTTTGGGACTGGCGCAAATTGGGGAATTTTCCTTTGTTCTCGCCAGTGAAGGGCAGGCATTGGGGCTGGTGTCCCGACAAATATACTTATTAATTTTGGGAACCACCGCAGTTACTCTCATGCTTACTCCCTTTGTCCTGCGGCTAGTGCCATTTTTATTTAACTTTGCTGAATCAATGCCCTGGTTGAAACCGTATTTAGAAGAACAACAGGCGCGGGATGTGTCGGAAGATTTGCCCTTCAAAAACCATGTGGTAGTCTGTGGCTATGGGCAAGTTGGCAAAAATTTAGTCAAGTTGTTGCTGCAACATGACCTGCCTGTGGTAGTAATCGACCAATCAGAAAGTAGAATTCAGCAGTTGCGTGAGATGGGTGTGTCTTATGTCTATGGCAATTGCGTGAGTTTACATGTTCTGGAAACTGCTGGTGTAAATCATGCCAAAGGAATGGCGATCGCACTCCCAGACCCAATGAGTAGTCGTCTTTGCTTGAAACGCGCTTTGGAATTGTGCCCAGAATTAGATTTGGTTGTCCGTGCTACCCAGGATAAAAATATTGAGGTGCTGTATCAATTGGGAGCTAGAGAAGTTGTGCAACCAGAGTTTGAAGCCAGCTTAGAAATGGCAACTCATTTATTAACTGGCTTAGGCTTGTTGTCGCCAGTTGTCGTCCAACGGGAAATGCAGCAAATCCGCAACGATCATTATTTAGATTTGCGCCCAGAACGTTCTGCTACTGAAGTTGCTCGTGATTTACGCCAAGCAACCCGCGATTTAAATCAGCGCTGGTATCCTCTCCCATCTGCTTCGCCTTTAATTGGCATGAGCATAGAAGAAGCAGATATGCGCTACTTAACAGGAGTGAGTTTGATGGCAATTCGCCGCGCTAACGGGGATGAAATCGATTATCCCAATAATCAAACCAAATTGGCACAAGGCGATCGCTTGCTGATTGTGGGAGCAGATGAAGAACTAGCAGCTTTGGCAGAATTAGCTAAAGGACAAGCTGTTGTTCCCGGAGAAAATAGTGCTTGTCAGTGGATTACAGTAAATGCAGATGCGCCAACGCTAGGTAAAACCCTAAGAGATTTAGAAATCGGCAAGCAATTTGGAGTACAGGTACAGGCAATCCGGCGAGATGGTAAATTTATCCGCTATCCTGATGGCGGCATGGACTTGCAAGTTGGCGACCAAGTATTGTTATGTGGTGGCTTGACAGGTCTGAGTCAGTTTGGACAGTTATTTGTCGTCTCTAGTGGAGTTAGGAGTTAGGAGTTAGGAATTTTACAGCAGAATTCAAGTATTTGAACCACATCTGTCGTAGGGGCACAGCAATGCTGTGCCCGTAAAGCGTGGTCTATTTACCTGAAAATAGCTGTAACTCTTCACTTCTCACTTATTTTAGGCTTAATATAAGCGATCGCTTGTTTCCAAACAGTGGTTTGCTGACTGTTTTCATCAGCAATACAGATACAGTGTGGATCTTGCCATAAAACCCTCCCTGTTACCACATCGCCACTCAGCAACTTCAACTCTACTGGTATTGTTTGTTTAATCAGGTTTTGGACTTGTCTAATACTAGGCAAAGTGGTGTCAAGTTCGGTAAGCATTTTTAGTAAAGATGAACCTACGAGGCAAAATAAAGAGTAACTGATCTTTGATAATTCATCCTTGAGGAAATGGCAATCGAATTTACTAAGTATCATGGTCTGGGCAACGACTTTATTCTGATTGACAATCGCTCGTCATCTTTGCCTGTAGTGACCCCAGAGCAAGCCATCAAGTTGTGCGATCGCCACTTTGGTATCGGTGCTGATGGTGTAATTTTTGCCCTCCCTGGAGAAAACGGCACTGACTATACCATGCGGATTTTTAATTCCGATGGTTCCGAACCAGAAATGTGTGGCAATGGCATTCGCTGTTTAGCTGGCTTTATAGCAGACTTAGAAGGTGAATCCCGGAATAAAGACTCATATCGCATTCATACTTTGGGTGGTGTAATCACTCCCCAACTCTTATCTAATGGTCTAGTGAAGGTGGATATGGGTTTACCCAGGTTACTCGCTGTTGAAATTCCCACCACTCTTGCACCCGCTCAAGAAAAAGTAATTTCTCAGCCGTTGGAGGTGGCGGGGGAAACTTGGGATGTCACTTGTGTAAATATGGGAAATCCCCACTGCATTACTTTTGTGGAAGATGTAGTAGCAATTGAGCTAGAAAGTATCGGCCCGAAATTTGAGCATCACCCAGCTTTTCCCCAACGCATAAATACGGAATTTATGCAAGTGGTACGCCGTGACTATTTGAAAATGCGGGTGTGGGAACGGGGGGCTGGGATTACATTAGCTTGTGGTACTGGTGCTTGTGCTTCCTTGGTAGCTGGAGTGTTAACTGGGAAATGCGATCGCACTGCCACTATAGAATTACCAGGCGGCCCCTTGCAAATTGAATGGTCAGAAATCGACCAACGGGTTTACATGACAGGCCCGGCTGAGAGAGTATTCACGGGTAAACTGTAACCGACTTAGCAGTGGCATTACTCAAGTAGTAGTGCCATAGAAGTCTTGCAGCAACTGCTCGCCACGGTCGCCAGTGCTGTGTCATTGCTTCTAGTTGAACTGGTGTTGGCCGCGTCGCCAATCCTTTGAGTTTTTGTAAAGCGATCGCGATCGCTAAATCGCCTTTGGGAAAGACATCAGGACGTTGCAGCGCCATTAGCAAGTAAATATCAACTGTCCAGTCTCCTATCCCTTTGAGACACTTTAGCTCAGTTCTGATCGCAGTTTCATCCATTTTTTCCAACTTGTTTAGGTCAAGCTGACCACTTGCGATCGCATTCGCTAACCCACGACAGTATAAAATCTTTTGCCGACTAAATCCAATTCCTCTCAATTGAGCATCATCCAATCTCAGAAAATTTTCTGGCGTCAGCGTTACAACAACCCCACATAGTCGGGTAAATACAGCCTTTGCAGCTGCTACGGAAACTTGCTGTTCCAGAATTATGCACAACAACGTTGCAAAACCCGGTTCTCTTGACCATATAGGTGGAGGCCCCAGTGTCTCTAAAATCCGAGCCAAATCGCTGTCAAGATTGGCAAGCACCATTAAACCACGGGTGAGATTTTCTTCAGTCAAAGATTCTAGTTCAGGTGTTTGAGCGGCTGTTTCTTCCAATGTCATGTTTGATAAATTGCGATCAAAAAAGGGACTGGGGACTCGTTCATCTCTCTCAAATACTCATTCATCCACCTCAGAACTCCGTTCATCCACCTCGGAACTCCGTTCATCTGTCTCAAATACTCATTCATCCACCTCGGAACTCCGTTCATCCACCTCAGAACCTCAAACTTCCCAATCCCCAGTCCCTAATACTCAGTCTTGCGCGCAGCGTGACTCTTGTATGAGCAGTTTTTGTTTGCGCTCAATCCCCCAGTGATAACCACCAACACTGCCATCACTCCGCAGGACACGGTGACATGGTACAACCAGCGCTATCGGATTAGCTCCACAAGCATTACCCACGGCGCGGACTGCCTGGGGTTTGGCAATATCACGCGCAATATCAGTATAGGTACGGGTTTGGCCATAGGGAATTTTCTGTAATGCTTGCCAAACCTGTTTCTGAAATGCTGTCCCACGGACATCAAGTGGCAAATCAAGATGTGCTTTACCTCCGGCAATAAAGTCGAGGATTGCCTGTATCCATTCCTTGTGTGTCTGGTCATCACGCATAATCTGCGCTTGGTGAAATTCCTTGATCAAAGTGTGTTCAAGTTTGTCTGCTTCATCACCTAGTTTAACGGCACAGATACCCTTCTCTGTTGTTGCCACAAGCAAATATCCTAGTGGACATGGAGCGATCGCATAGACAATGCAGATTGTCTTTCCAGCTTGTTGGTAAATCTTTGGTGTCATTCCCAGCTGTTTAGGTGCTTTCTCATACAGTTGACTACTTGAACCATACCCCGTGTCGTAAACTGCATGAGCAATTTCCTCACCTGACTGAAGACGCTGCTTCAATCGTTGGTTACGCAGCGCATCTGCATATTGAAAGGGGGATACGCCAATTATTTGCTTGAATACCTTTTGCAGATAACTGGGACTCATTCCAACGTGAGAGCATAGTTCTGAGAGGGTTGGAATGTGATCAACTTGTGCTTCAATAAATCGACATGCTGCTAAAACTTTGGACTTAGCCGGATTTGGAACTTTTTCTAATTGTGGCTGACATCGCTTACAAGGTCGAAAACCTGCAATTTCAGCCTCTTGTGCCGACTGGAAAAAACAAACTTGATTGCGATTCGGTCTGCGACTAGGGCAAATTGGTCGGCAATAAACGCCCGTAGAGCGAACACCGTAGAAAAGCTTGCCGTCAATTGTCGAGTCTCGATTCAGAACTGCTTCCCAAAGAGTTTCTTTCAAAACTGGTGTCTGTTGTAATTGCATTTATGTTTCCTTGGATGTATTGCAAAGTTTCCACTCGAAAATACCCATTTTTCGTTTTTGCTATTGGTAACTCTGTTTATTTTTTTAGATAAAACGAGATTAAATCTATTGATAAACTACTTTCTATCTGATTATTGCGATCAAAGTTGGCTAGATCAGTTTTTTACAGCCTTTTTCATCTATTTAAACCACAATCACTTGTAGGGTTGCACAGATGTGCATTGGTGTCAACTTAAGCCCAAACCCGTTTAAAACCTCGTTAAGAGCCTCTGGCTATTTTTTTAACGTAGACGCATTGGCGCAGCCTCTCGTAGAGAAGCGGCTTGCCGCAGGCTACCACTCCAGACACAGAGAAGCCAGTGCGCCCTTCTCCCTACAGCCCTTTGGGCATCCTACGGCAGGCGCTAGCCTCTCCCAATGTGAGAAGGGGAGACGATGCCGCGCATAGCGCAGCGGTAGCGAGCCTGCGTACTCCTACGGAGAAGCAAGCTACGCGTAGCGTCTCGTAGAGAGCGTCTGCGGTTCCTCGACTTAAAGCAACTGGCGCGAAACAGAGAGAAGAAAAAAATGCTTAACCCAAGCGTATTGGATTTTAGCCTCCAAGCCACCATTTAATTTAGAAGACAAGAAAGCAGAACTTCTCAATCGATTTAAGTCTTCGGTAGGGACATTAATTTCTGTTAATCCTTATTGCTGGTATATTCCATTTTCTGCTCTCAAGGATGAGATAGTTTTCCGGCGGTTTTTGGAAGCGCTAGCCTGAACTATTCATGTAATTCAATCATCATGATATAGTCCCATCATTATTGTCTTCAAAATAGCGTCAGTGTAAAGTTATAAGAGCTAATTTAAGACTAGTACAAAGCGGCGTAAATACAGCAACCATTTAAAAACCCTAAAAAGCCCATTCCGTAAGACTTTTGACTTTTGACTTTTGACTTCCGCCTTGCGGTACTAGCAGCGTCTTTAAAAGTGTCGCTGGTCACTATTTATAACTAACTTTTTCATCACTTTTTGCTCCCCGTGGCAAAATGGTTCACCCGATTGGGGGAATGCGATCGCCTCATCAGGAACTACTCTGAAAGAAGGCGCTGTTTTTATTTTGTTATATCATGTCCGGTAAATTACTTGTGATTTCTGCGTGACCTCTCAAGACCAGCGCCTCCCCTAGTAGAGCAGGGGAATCTCTAGCTTTAGCTAGAAGCGAGGTGAGGTTCGGCAATTCAGCGGACACGATATTAGCGATTATGCCTACAGAATCAAAACTGTTAAGTTGATTATTCTGGCTTTTAATTGTACATCAATAGCTTGCTATCAAAGGGTCAAAGAGTGGATGAAACCGTTGTAACATCGCTGTATACACCAAATTGCCAGCAAGAGGCTATTAACTTGCTCTCAAAACTTGCTGTCAATTTACCAGGAATAATTTTCCAAGTTCTGCAACAGCAGGATGGTTCTGTGTTTGTCCCTTATGTTAGTTCTGGTTGTCAATATTTGTCTGAAATAGAACCAGAAGCCGTACAGGCAGACTTTCGGGTGCTATACAAACTGATTCATCCACAGGATATAAAAGCCTTTACAGAATCTATTGCTGTTTGTAGTACAAATCTTACACCTTGGCATTGGCAAGGTCGGATCATTACGCCTAGTGGCGTTAAGTGGATTCAAGGGACTTCGCAAGCCGAATTACAAGGTAACGGCGATTTTCTTTGGAATGGCTTGGTTATAGATATTACAGACCGAAAACTAGCTGAAGAAAAATTGCTTGAGAGTGAGGGGCGGTATAAAGCAATTTTGGATGCTATCCCCGATTTGATGTTTCGCATTAGCCGCGATGGCGAGTATCTAGATTTGAAAAGTGAGGGAGTAAATCTCACTCTTATCAGAGAAGAAATAGTTGGGAAACATGTGCAAGAGTTATTGCCTAGTGATGTTGCAACGATTAGCCTGGAAGCGATCGCTAAAACTTTAGATTCTGGAACTTTGCAAACTTGTGAATATCAGCTACCAACGCCTTTGGGAGTCAGAGATTATGAGGCGCGGTTGGTAGTGAGTGGTCAAGATGAGGTACTAGCAATTGTGCGAGATATCACAGATCGCAAACAAGCAGAAATCAGCTTACAAAATCTTGCCCAAAAATTTGCTAAAGCTTTTAGTTGCAGCCCCGATTCAATTACGATTAGCACAATCCAAGAAGGACGCTTCATCGAAGTTAACGACAGTTTTGTGGAACTCTCAGGTTATGAGCGAGATGAAGCGATTGGTAAAACTTCTTTTGAGTTAAATTTTTGGGTACACGATCGCGATCGCCTGAAGTTGGTGCAGGAGTTGCAAGACACAGGAGTCGCTCGGAACTTGGAAGTTGAATTTCGGCAAAAGTCTGGCGAGATAATTACAGCAATGCTTTCAGCCGAAGTCATTGATTTGGATGGTATCCCGTGCATTCTAGCAGTGCATCACGACATTACAGAACGCAAACAGGTAGAAGCGCAATTACGCCTATCAGCACAACGCGATCGCTTGTTGGCAGAAACTTTAGTGCGAATTCGGTCTTCGCTTAACTTAGACCAAATTCTCCAAACCACCGTGACGGAAGTCAGGCAATTTCTGCAAGCAGATCGAGTTTTCATTAGTTTAAATAATGCTAATTTAGGAGTCAGAACTATTGCCGAATCAGTAGATCCCAAGTATCCATCAGTCTCAGGTTGGTCTACTAATGATGAAGCTTATCTACAAGAAGTAAGAAACTTACTAAAAGATAATCTTGTGCGTGTCTTTGAAGACATAACGCAAATGGCAGTATCTCCCAAAGTAAGAGCGCACTGTCAAAAATTCAAAACGAAGGCTAGCTTGGCTGTACCAATCATGCTAGGTAACGAATTATTTGGGGCGTTAATTGCCAATCAATGCTCAGGTTCGCGTCATTGGCAGCCAATAGAAATTGATTTGTTACAGCAGATGTCCGAACAGGTAGCGATCGCCATTCAGCAAAGCCAGATATGCCAAAAACTAGCAGAACTTAACACTAATTTAGAACACCAAGTAGAAGAACGGACAGCACAGTTGCAGCAGAAAATGCAAGAAGTGGAAAAATTGCATCGCGTCAAAGATGTTGTTTTGCATACGGTTGCCCACGATTTACGAACTTCGGTAATGGGTAACTTGATGGTGTTAAAGAATTTGTTAAATCAGGGAGTGGGGGGAGTGCAGGGAGCAGAGGGGCAGGGGAGCAGGGGAGAAATTACAGCAATTTCCCCTCTGCCTCTTTCCCATGTCCAATCTCCAATTCCAGTATCTCGCTCAATAATCGAGCGGATGATTCAAGGCAATGATCGCCAACTGACGATGATTAACTCATTGCTAGAAATTAATTCTTGTGAAAAACAGGGTATTGACATCAAACTCGAACCTGTGCAATTTAGCTCCCTACTGGGAGAAATGTTCGCCCAGTTTGAACCCATGCTGACACAAAATCAAGCGACTCTGAAGAATTTGGTTCCCGCTGATTTACCGTTAGTAATGGCAGATGCGACTCGGTTGCAGAAAGTTTTGGCAAATTTAATAACACATAGTTTGCAAAATAATCCACCAGGATTAAATTTTCTTCTGAGTGCCACTGTTGAGGCAGGAATGATTCGTACTCAGATTCAAGATAACGGTGTGGGAATGAGTAAACTAGAGTGCGATCGCCTCTTCGATCTGCATGTCCGTGATCCCCAAGACTGTTGCTCTACAAGCATTGGCTTAAAAATGTATCTTTGTCGGAAAGTTATTAAGGCACATGGCGGCGAAATCGGTGTTATTAGTAACCGCAAGCGTGGGTTAACTTTCTGGTTTACATTACCTTTGGCAACTTCATCCGCAACAAATCGCCCATAAATCACCAAAAAATGAGAGGGTGTTATTTATGGCAATGTTGAGTAAGGGAAACACCCTCAAGGTATGGGCAAAGTTGCTCGGATGCTAATGGCTACTCCATTTACAACAGTGCAAAGCTGGTGGAGAAAAACCTTTTCTGCACCAACAACAGATGAAACCACTACTTTTTACAGAACTTGGCGTAACCGTTTTTTGTGGCAGAGATTACGTTTATGGTTATGGTTGGCGCTGATCTGTCTGTTGTCTTTTACTTTGCGAGATATTTACGGCTTGTTTTTCCCTTTTCAAGAGTTGGAGAAACTGCCAGAAGTACTTAGAACTCAACGCCTTGTAATCAATATTGCAATGCTCCTGAGTATACTGATCTGCTTTGCTTTACATAAAACTAAATTAGGTCGTGAGCGTCCAGATTTATTATTTTTGGGGTCTTCTTGGTCAATTAGTTTAGCATCGCAGTTGTTTGCAACTCTTAGAGGTTTCGCACTACCCGATACCTTCGGCTGGTCACTGCTGTTCTTGAGCCAAGCTGTGTTGATGCCTGTCTGCTGGATTATTCACTTGCTGACTCAAGTGAGTGTGTTGGTTTACTACTTTGGTGTGAATACGGCACTTGGGCTAAAAACACTAACCCCTGAACACCCAGAAATATATAATGTAACGTTCATTTTATATATTTTTTGGTTTTGTATTATATGTGACATTGGTGTTTATCTATACGATCGCCTGCAACGTTCTGAGTTTTACGCCCGTCAAGAACTGGAATCTGCCTACCAAAAGCTCAAGGTTGCAGAAGCTAAATATCGCACCATTTTTGAAAACGCTGTTGAAGGGATTTTTCAAAGCAGTCCCGATGGACGTTACATTACGGCAAATCCTGCTTTAGCACGCATTTATGGCTACTCTTTCGCGGAAGAGGTGACAGCAAATTTCACTGATATAGAACATCAACTGTATATTGATCCGAATCGCCGGGCAGAATTTGTGCGCCTGATGGAAAAGTATGGCAGTGTTTCTGAGTTTGAGTCCCAAATTTATCGCCGAGACGGGAGTATTGTCTGGATTTCAGAAAAAGCCTACGCAGTACTTGACGAACAAGGAAAACTGCTTTACTACGAAGGTTTGATTGAAGACATTACCCAGCGCAAACAAACAGAAGAAGAACTACGAGTATTTTTCCATGCAGTTTCCCACGACTTACGCAACCCAGTGCTGGGTACTTTAATGGTGCTGAAAAATTTGCTTGCACGTCCAGAGGATAATATTTCGATTTCCCGCTCCATTTTAGAGCGGATGATTCAAAGTAGCGATCGCCAACTGAACTTAATTAATTCGTTGATGGAAGCTCATATTAGTGAGGTACAAGGTGTTGTTTTACAACGTCAAGCTGTACAATTACTGGCAGTTGTCGAAGCTGCGATCGCCGATTTAGAGCCATTGCTGGCACAAAATCAAGCCAAGCTGACAAATCTAGTGTCCGCAGATTTGCCAAGAGTGAATGCTGATCCCACGCAACTATGGCGAGTTTTTTCTAACTTAATTGTTAATGCTCTGAAACATAATCCCCCTGGATTGGTTTTGACAATCAACGCTATCCGTAAGGATGACAAAATTTATTGTACTGTTAGTGATAACGGCGTGGGAATTAGTCAACAAAGCGATCGGCTTTTTGACCTTTACTTTCGGGGTGCAAGTATCCGCAATTCTGTAAGTTTGGGATTGGGCTTGTATTTATGTAAGCAAATCATCAATGCTCACGGCGGCGAAATTGGGGTGAATAGTGCATTGGATGCAGGGGCAACATTTTGGTTTACCTTACCTATTAGCTGACCGAATTTTAAATTTTAAATTTTGGATTTTGGATTGAAGATAGGACTTATATCAGGTTCGCTTAAACACTTATAATATCTGTAGGTTGGGTTTCGTTCCTCAACCCAACCTACGCAGTTTAAGGTTTTTGGCGCTAACACCAAGCGTATTAATTTATAAATAGATGCGATCGTATGAAGTGAAATTAAGAGTATTACTTAATACGATCCGCTTTTTGTGGTGACGTGTTTAGCTACCGACAATCTCTATTGAAAGATTCTAAAAAGTTCCTGGCATCTTCGATCTGCGTCCCTGGTAATGGGAGTGTCTTTTCAGACCAAGCTCCTTGGAGTTTCCTCGGATCAAGTCCCAATGCCTCCAATACTGTAACCGCAATCTGTTTGCTAGAAACTTTCATCATCTGAGAAGTCCCCTTAACACGAGTTTCTAGTCCATGACTACTGAGGATCAGAGAAATATGGGTATCATCATCAGAAAAACCGCCGTGTTCTGCCCTTTTGGTGCTATTAGAAATCACATATCCTGGTTTGAGTTTAATAATAATATCAGGAGTACGATCTTCCTGCAACGGATTGCCAAAGCCTGCTGCCAATAATGCGCCACCCGAATAAACTGTATCAATTGCTGGATTTGCCAGTTGCTTTAAAACAGTTGTTGCAATGCTAGCTCGCCTTTGATCCTTAAGCCAGAGTAAAGCAATATCATCTTGAGTAGCTTGATTAACTGTGATACCAGCTTTCGTTAGGGCATCTGTAAAAGTATTTCCCGTAATCAGAGTAGCTGTTCCCAAACGAGGGTTTTGACCATGTTTTGCTGTCAATACTATTAGTGTCGAGTCAAATTTCCCTTGTTGCTTTAAGGTATTTACTATCTTCCCGATACTGGCATCCGTATGTTCCAGAGCATCAATTAATCCTGACGAAGGTGTACCATTGGTGGCAATACCACCATTATTGCTGGCATCCTTTTGGGCTACGCTGAGAGCTTGGAAATTCATTCCAAAAAGGTTCGGAGTTCCGGGTTTAGTTGTGCCTAGTGAATTGTTTCCAGCAATTTGGTTCAATATCGCATTTACCTTAAGATCATCATAAGCTTCCGTTAGCTTGGTGTCTTTAGTTGTCGTTTTAAATGTGAGATTAGCAGGATTCTGCGCTGTCGATTGGTCTACAAGTTTGCCATTTTCTAAAGCAACTTTGGCATTTATTTCTGGAGCGTAAAAGTCGTCAACTCCCTTCCCAGAAGGGCCATTTGCAATGTCATAAGCAGGATGTTTATCAATAAATGCAGTGTGCAAACCTGAAGCTTTTGCTACCTCAAAAATAGTGTTTACCTTCAAATAGTTGTGAGGATAAACACGATTTCCATTACTGTCTACTCGTAATTTGCTTGGGTCAATACTATTTATCCCGAAATTACCCCCACCGTTGAGAAGATCGGAGTTTTTATCAATGTTTTCCGCAAATTCAACTTCTATACCAGCCGGAGATCCTAGTTTGTCTGATAATATCCGACTATATGTATCGTCATAATAAACCCCAGTCGTTTTGGGACTTGCTCCTGTTAAATAGTTTAATACACCAGGGAAGGAATCGGAGGGAATGCTAGTAAAAGCGTTAGTGTAACTGATACCCGTTTGTCTCAAACTATTGATGTTTGGCAAATACTGTTGTAGTTTGGCATCTTCCAAATCTGCTTGACGCAAACCATCAATTGATAGTAACAGCACACTCTTAAATTTCCCAGGATGCTTATAGAAGGGTTGATCATCCTTTTTCCGACCATCAGCTATTCTAACTATGGGCGAGGAATAGTCATATCTGATTACTGGAGGATGTAAATGTTGAATTGGTATCATGATATTTGTATATACTGTGTAAACAGAGTTCTATAAGTTATTTTTGATAGTTACAGTTCGGCTTATGTCAATAAAGCTTCACAAAAGACTACTAAATCTTCAATAGAAACCCCGGTATTTTCAATCTCAAGATACGAGTAAAATATTAAGAAAAGGTTATGTAAAATAGTGGCAAAAGGTTATGAGTTGAAACCAGTTGACCGATAACGGGCATGATTTCATGTTGCGGCTATCAACCTCGTCCGTAAAATTTCAGGTTCAATATCATCAATTTTGGAATCAATATTTACATTTATATCTAGCGTTTAGGTTTCCAGAAACCTTCTATATTTTGCGATTATTCAAGAAAAAAACAATGGATAGAACAACAAAATCCGGGTAAAAGTGGCGATGTTATTTCATCATCGCCTAACAAAGTAGCAACTAAAACCAATTGGGCTTTTTCTCGCTGATAAACTTCGACTTTTTGAGTGAAGCGATCAACAATCCAATACTCACGCACGCCTTGAACTGAATAAAGTTTCAGTTTTGCTTCTTTGTCTCGAAATTCATTTTGTTTACCAGGGGATAAAACCTCTACTACTAACTCTGGTACGCCTGTCAAATGTCCCGCTTCATCTTCAATTTGCGCCAGTCGTTCTCGACTTACCCAAACTACATCTGGTATAACGCTATCTGCTTGCGAAAAAATCACCCCTGGAGCCACAATTGTTTCCCCTAAACCACTCGAATCTGACCAAACGTCGAGTTGTCGAGCAATCTTAACACAAACTTGTTAATGACGGCGGTGAGGAGTGCGAGTCACAAAGAGTTCTCCATTAATAATTTCATAGCGCGTCCACTCATTTTCGGGTAGAACCTCTAAATCGTGAATTGTCCAGTGTACTCCCTCAATGGCTTGGTTCATGATTGTCCCCGTTTGGCTCGTTGCCTTTCTTTGTTTGATTTTATCTTTCCTTCGGGCAAGGCAGCTATGGTGTTTAAAATAATTCGTAATTCGTAATGGGCTACGCCCCGCTACGCTACGCTAACGTAATTCGTAATTAAAGACTGTTACATAGGGGGATTAAAATAATTCGTAATTAGTTAAATTAGAACCATAATGAAAAGCGGAAGTTCAGGCGAAACTCTGTATGCTGACATTTACCCAACTGAAATCACCTAACCCTGATGCCGCAGTCACTTTTACTCTGGCGCTGACAGCAGAAGAACGTACCCGCAGTCGTCATCGCTTTGAAACGGCAGATGATAAGGTTGTGTTTTTACATTTACCCAGAGGAACTGTGTTACACGATGGCGATATTCTGCAAGAAGAAACCCATAGCAGTTTAATCAGAATTATTGCCAAACCAGAACTCGTGCTGACTGCCTTTGCCCAAACACCACTTTTATTACTACGGGCGGCATACCATCTGGGAAATCGCCATGTACCTATAGAAATTACTCCGACTTATTTACGCTTGTCCTCAGATTCTGTTTTACGCACAATGTTGGAACAATTGGGGTTAGAAGTTAAAGAAGAAATTTTACCGTTTCAGCCAGAATTGGGAGCTTATGGACAACACCATCATGCTCACTGATAGCCATCTTTTGAGTATTTTGCAGCTGGCTAGCCCCGCTTTGCCAGTGGGAGCATATAGCTATTCTGAAGGCTTGGAAATGCTCGTGGAAAATGGTACGATCGCTAACCAGACACATCTCAAAGATTGGTTAAAAGCAGAGTTACTCTCCGGGGCAATTCGACTAGAGGCAGCGGTGATGGTACGATCTGAGCAAGCTGCAAAAACGGGTGATGTAGAGTCGCTATGCTGTTGGAATCTGTGGTTATCCGCTGCTAGGGAAACAGAAGAGTTACGCGCTTCTAGTTGGCAGATGGGGCGATCGCTCATCCAATTACTTGGTAAACTAGAACCGCAGATTGTGCCTATTGCTAATGCTGTAGGTAATCCTTGCAATTATGCGATCGCTTTTGGCATTGCCGTTGCCCATTGGCAAATCAGTATCAAAGCCGCATTACTCGGATATCTGCATAGTTGGGCAAGTAATTTGATTACTGCTGGCGTCAAACTTATCCCCCTTGGACAAACAGCAGGACAGCAGTTATTGCTAGATTTGCAACCATTATTTAGTGCTGCGGCGTTAGAAATTTTAGCGTTGGAGGATGATCAACTCGCCTGTTGTAGTTGGGGTTTGTCGCTGGCGAGTATGCAGCATGAAACGCAGTATACAAGGTTGTTTAGGAGTTAGGGGCAGAAGAATTTTAGATTTTAAATTTTGGATTTTGGATTAAATAGGACTTAAAAAAAACCTCTCAAACTCTTATTCCTCCGTGTCGCGCCAGTTGCTTTAAGTCGGGGAACCGCAAGGGCGGACTGGCTTCTCTGCGTCCTCTGTGGTAGCCTGCGGCAAGCCGCTTCTCTACGAGAGGCTGCGCCAATGCGTCTACGATTTTCCGTTACCTGTGCGTAAGTCCTGTTAAACAATCTAAAATCTAAAATCTAAAATCCAAAATGGTATAACTTATGAATGCATTTCGAGTGGGGGTTGCTGGCCCCGTGGGTTCAGGGAAGACGGCTTTGGTGGATGCTTTGTGTAAGGGATTGCGTGAGCAGTATCAGATTGCGGTGGTGACGAATGATATTTATACTCAAGAGGATGCTCAGTTTTTAGTCCGTTCTCAGGCGTTGGCTAGCGATCGCATTTTGGGTGTAGAGACTGGTGGTGGTCCTCATACTGCTATCCGCGAAGATGCTTCGATGAATTTGGCGGCAATTGAACAATTAGAAGAACGTTTTATCGATTTGAATTTAGTATTTTTGGAAAGTGGCGGTGATAATTTAGCTGCTACTTTTAGTCCAGAATTGGTGGATTTAACGATTTACGTCATCGATGTCGCGGCTGGTGATAAAATTCCCCGCAAAGGTGGCCCCGGCATTACTAAGTCTGATTTGTTGGTGATTAATAAAACTGACCTAGCGCCCTATGTTGGTGCAGATTTAAGTGTGATGGAACGAGATGCTAAAAAAATGCGCGGCGATAAACCTTTTATTTTTACTAATTTAAAAACTCAGTCTGGACTTGCAGATGTAATTAACTTTGTTTGCACAAATATCTGTTAAAAAAGAAAATGATCATGAGGCAACCAGGGCGAATAGAATTCGCGGCTACACAAACAGGCTTTCCTGCGTGGGCTAAGAGAAAATCAAGCTTTTATAACCTACGGAGATGGGTAAAGCCTCGTGTAGATACGGTTTATAACCGCTTTCTACAAAGCCCGTAGATGACGACTTCGCACGCGTTCAGCACTACCAGTAGGAATTGCAGCAATTAATTTTTGCGTGTATTCCTCTTTGGGTTCCAGATAAATACTTTCGGCTGTCCCTTCTTCAACAATTTGACCACGATTCATGACTAAAATGCGATCGCTCATAAATTTAACCACACTTAAATCGTGAGAAATAAAAATATAAGTAAGCTGAAAATCTGACTGTAATTCTTTGAGAAGATTTAATACCTGCGCCTGTACTGAAACATCCAGCGCTGAAACTGATTCATCGCAGATAATAAATTTAGGATTTAACGCCAAAGAACGGGCTATGCAAATCCGCTGACGTTGACCGCCAGAAAACTGATGGGGATAGCGGTTAATCGCATCTGCACTCAACCCCACCCGTTCTAAGAGTTCGACTACTCGCTGGCGTCGTTGTTGCTTGGTCTTACCAACGGAGTGAATTAACAATGGTTCCATCACCGCGTTCCCCACCTTCATCCGTGGATCAAGGGAACTGAAAGGGTTTTGGAAGACTATTTGCATTTCCCGCCGCAGTTTTTGCAACGGTTCTCCTTTGAGGCTAGTAATATCTTGTTTCTCAAAGATAATCTGACCACTCATCGGTTCAATTAATCGCAGTAAGGTTCTGCCAAGGGTGGTTTTACCGCAACCAGATTCTCCCACCAAACCTAGTGTTTCTCCTGGTTTGACATCAAAGGAAACGCCATTAACTGCCATATTGTAGCGTTTTGTACCACCAAACACCCCGCGCACTGGAAAACCAACTTTCAGGTTGCGGATTTGCAGCAGCGGTTCCTTCTGATTGAAGTTTGCCAATCTTACAGCAATCTCTTCAGTAGTAACTTCTGTGGATTGTGCGGGTTCTTTTGCCTCAATTACTACTTGTCCTGTTGATGTCTCTTCTGCACTCATGTAGTCAGAAACGGTGAGTAATTTTTGGGGACGGCGGTCAAGTGAGGGGCGGCAGGCTATCAAACCTTTAGTATATGGATGCTGGGGACTACTAAAAATTTGCTCAGAAGTACCAGATTCGACAACTTTGCCTTTATACATCACCGCTACTTGGTCAGCAATTTCCGAAATTAACCCCAAGTCGTGGGTGATAAAAATCATTGCCATGTCACGGCTTTGTTGCAATTCTCGGATTAACTCCAAAATTGTTGCTTGCACCGTCACATCCAAGGCTGTGGTTGGTTCATCGGCAATTAAGATTAATGGGTTGCAAGAAATTGCCATTGCAATCATCACCCGTTGCAACTGACCCCCAGAAAGTTCATGAGGGTAGCGTTCCAGCATGGCTTCTTTGTGTTCTTTAACCAACTGTGGCAACTTTGATGGTTCTGGTTTCGATGAATTGCTGTTGGTTTGAGGCCAAGTTTCGATATACTGCTGCTGTATCTCCTCATCGCTAGGTAGAAGTTTTACTTCTTGCAGACCTGCGATCGCAATTTGTCGTGCTTGGGCTGCTGACACATTTTGATGCCGCATAATCGCTTCTGTTAGCTGAAACCCAATGTTATAAACTGGATTGAGCGAACTCATCGGTTCTTGAAAAATCATGGCGATGTCGCCACCCCGGTGTAACTGCATTTGCTCAGAAGGCAATTTTACCAAATCGATGGGGTTGGCATTCTCCTGCGGACGAAACCAGATTTCACCGCCAGTAACCATACCAGGAGTTTGCAACAAACCCATCACAGCTAGGGCTGTCACTGATTTACCACTCCCCGATTCTCCTACTATTCCTAGAGTTTCACCTCGATGCAGCCCAAAGGAAATACCATCCAAAGCTCTGTTAATGTTGCCATCGCTGGGAAATTCAACTTGGAGATTGTGAACCTCTAGGACAGTTTCTCTCATAGGAGTATGGGTAGGAATATTAATTTAAAATTATCTGGATTTTAACAATAGTTTTGATGTATATGTAGGTAAATTTGGTTTTTAGACTCCTCGGCAGTTTTTCTGACATCGCATACTTCCACAATATACACGCATCTGCGATGTAGAACTGCTCGTGATTTCTGTATTCATTGTGTTGTCTATAATTATAGTGTTAATACTGCTCACAAATAGTAATATTTATATTAAGTATATAGAATATTATTAGTGTATTAGAGCGACAGGAATGAATATCGACTTACTGGGATATCGTCAAAACGCGGGTATGGGTCAAGTAGAGGTGGCTAATGCCTTGGACATTTCTAAGATGCAAGTTAATCTTTATGAGCAGGCTCCTGATACCGTTCCAATGGGGCTTTTAGTGAAATGGCTGCAAATATTAGGTATTGACCTCGCTACAGCCATGTCAGCACCAATACCACCACTCAAAGGAATTGATCCAGGAACTCCATACACTGAACTTTATCGCAAACTAAATTTACTGAATCAGTACATTGGTGATACTCCTCCTGTAGACAAACTAGATATACCAACACCACCAGCCACCCCCCATGATTTCCAACAACAGCTTAAGCTGTATAAACAAAAGCCTAATGTTGTTTTGACTGGAGGCTTCGACGCTGGTAAATCACACATGGCAAACGCTTTGTTGGGAAGTAAAAATTTGCCAGTTGATTATCAGCCAGCAACAAGAGTAATTACATTTGTCCGTCATATAGAAGACCGTCCCAAATGGTGCAAAGAAGATGTATTGATTGTTAATGAAGATTTTTGGCTAAAAGATGAAAAAGGTAATCAAATCATTGATTTACTACTTTTAGATGACCAAGAACGTTGTGATAAATATTGTGTACACGCAGGAAGCTTCGATACTTTGCAAAAATATGGAGTACATGGAGAATATGAGGATATAGCGGCTCATGCAGCTGTGGTCTATATTAATTCACCTCTGCTACAAGCCTGCAACCTGATAGACCTTCCCGGCTTTTCAGATCAGCCAGATGAAGTTTCTAAAGATGTGGAGAAGGCTACTAGTGCTGCACAGATTGCTGATGTAGTAGTGTATGCCTCACCAGCCAAGGGTCACATTAATGCTCAAGATATGATACGCCTTAGCAAATTATTGAGTTCACTTCCTACAAAAGAGAATGAATGCAGTAATTTCCCCACGCTTGGTAATCTCTTCATTGTGGCTACTCATGCTGATCCTAGTATCTCTGATCATCAACTAAAAGAAATACCACCTGGAGCAGCAAGAAGACTCTATAAGCCACTAAATGAAGGAGTATTAAAGACACGCGGGGAACGGACAAATCGCGCTATTACTCAAGAAGATTTGCGAACAAGATTCTTTACATTCTGGTCAGAAAGACCTGATAGATGTCAACAGCTATTTGATGATTTTACTAAACTACTAAGTGAATTTCTTCCTCAAGCGCATCTGTGCCGTATTGAGCGAGAAATAAATGCAATAAAGGAGGCTAACACAGAAAAGTATACTAAACAAATTGAGGCTTATCAAAAAACTCTTGCTGATATAGATTCTCGGCGTAAGCAACTACAGGTACTCGAAGAGAATGAAACAGCTCGTAAACAAGAAACTCAGCAGAAACGCGATAGGGTAAATCAAAGTACCCGTGAGTTACAACGAAATAGCAGAACTTCCTTTCAAAGGTATACAGAGCAGCTTTTAACTGTCGATGCTGTCGAAAAAATTATCCGCAATCTGTATGATGACAAAAAAGAGGCAAAGGAAGGTCTTGCTGGTTATCTAGTTGAGAAACTTCAACATGAGGCAGAACAGATAATCAAATCAAATTCTGATAAATTAACACCTTCAATTGAAGCTTTCCTTGGTTCATACCAAGAGGCTTTACTTAAACTACCAAATTTAGATATATCCATCGAGATACCCTTTGATGCTAAAGGAGCTTTTATAGGCGGACTTACAGGACTAACTAGCATCGGTGCTTTATCTGCTTGGGCAGCAGCACTAGGAAATCTTGGCGGTTATATCCTAGTAGCTAAGTTAGTTAGTCTTTTATCAGCACTGGGCATTAGTATTGGTGGTGGAACTGCTGCGGTAATTTCTTTTGTAGCGGCTATTGGTGGCCCTATAGTACTTAGTTTAGGTCTAGCTGCTGCATTAGCTTTCAGTGTGTGGAACTTATTCGGAGAATCTTGGCAAAAGCGTTTAGCAAAGGAAACTATTAAATATTTTGAAAAACAGCGTATACCTGAGAAGTTAACAGACGGAATTGATCAGTTTTGGCAAGACACAACGAACACTTTTGAGGTTGGTGCTAATGCAGTAGAAGCAGACTGGAACAAATATATTGAACACTTGCGTGAGATAACTTCACCTACAACAGAATCAAAAGACCGCATTGAGGAAATTATTAAAATATTAGAGGTAGGTAAGGATTTTTTCGGCGGAATTCCGTGGTCGAATACTAATCTAAAAGGTTGTATAGGAATTTCTGGGTAGTTTTGAACCTCAAAGAGCATCGAGAAGTTAAACCTGCTGAAGGAATGCCGTTTTAACACAGCATTGATATTGATGTTTAAAATTTGCAATTTCATAAAGTAACGATTTTTTTTGTCCGACCGAGAATAAATCGGTCGGACTTTCTATTTTTTAATTACACTTTTCTCCTAAAGACTTTCTTTTTAATTTTTCGACAACTTTCCTCTTGGCTATTTTTTCTTGTTTAAGTTTTTCAATTACCAATAGTCGTATTTTCTTATAGTTCAAATTTTTTCTAATAGCGTAACTACTAATAGTACCCAACAAAGAGCTACTGCGTCTGTCTTTAGATGCTGTTTGGGAAACAACCGACGCTCCTAACTTACTAGATAACCAAATGTAAAATGGTAATTTAGCCTTTGGAGGTGTCTTATCAGATTTATGTATCATAGTTTACCTTATATTTTTTTGTCGTTGTATCTCCCTTGAAAGAGTAGAAATAACCTTCAGCATAGATCAACAGTAAAAAAGCCCATACAAAACGAGTTTATAGCCGAGGGGCTATCACACTTCAAAATTGCATAAGCTTCTACTAAAGATATCTTAACATAATGCTGGAGATTTTACGGATTCGTTTTGGTGAATATATTTCATATTTTATTTCGTTTATACTATTGACAAAAACATCGTTATGCAATAAATTATCTAGATTTTAGGCTGAAATCAAATGTTCAATCCAAAATCCAAAGTTACGAGTCAATTGAAGTTCAAATTGGTGGATTATTGATGATTGCCCTGGTGATCGCAGACAAAAAAATAGCACATCCTAAAGGATGGCTATTTGTAGAAATTGTCTAATCGTAATGTTAGTTAGCAAATTGAATACACGCTCAACTACCAACTTTAGAAAGGAATATCATCTGGATCTGGTTCTTCCTCTTTCACTGCTGGATAAGTGGTTCGCTCATAATTTGTGGGTTGGGGTACGGGTTCGTAACTTGTCGCTTGGGGAGCAACGCCAACAGGATTTGCAGCCGGGGTAGGTGCTGGACGTGGCGACTCGTAAGTGGTAACCTCTTTCTGTGGAGGACGAGATGCTGAAGATGGTTGTCGGGGAGCGGTTTCAGTGAATGATGGAGTTGCGGTTGCTGACGGCAATGGATCGGTATTAAAACTACCTCCAACAGATTGAATTTGTTGTACTGTCAATTCAGCACGTTTTTCTTTAAAACCTTCTTGACGCTCAACAGTATTCATACTTAAACGTCCTACCAGGATGACGCGATCGCCTTGGTGGTAGTTTTGCTGAATTTCTGTCGCTAAATTCCCCCAGCCAACAACTTTCAAGGTGGCTGGGGGATCTTCTGGTTTCTGGGAATTGGGAAACTGCACCAGCATTTCTGTGACTCCCAGATTATCCGCTGTATAGCGGAGTTGTGGCTCGTTTATAATTTCCACCATCAAAACGCAGCTGTTCATTAAAATTACTCCTGACTGCAAAAAGTACTGTTTGAAAAAGAGACGGTTTTTCTATGTAGTGTCAATTAATATCTAGATATGTTTAATTGTTTGCATTTTTTAATAATGTTGAACAAATTTTCTACATCCACTCTCAGTTTTTAGTCCTTTTTAGCATAAAAGCCAAGCGATCGCTTTGAACAGCATTGAGTATGCCGCTCGCCACCCTCGCCTGACTAAATGAGCATTTAATTCTGTATAGAGTAGTATGATTGTACCACCCGTTGAGGAAATATCAAAAATTCTCAGCAAAAATTAAGTTTTGACGTGAACTGGAAAAACACCCAAGGCGATTAACCTTGCTGGTAGGTCGCGCAAGATGGGTAAGCGCAAAAACGCAGGTGGTACAAAAGTGCGATTTGAGGTGAGAACCGGGGCCAATACCCGCTTTTGGATAAAAGTTTGAAACGCCTGAATGATGCGTGTGGGCAACTCGCGTTGACGTTGTACTTTTGCTAGGTCGCTAAGTTGTACTTGTCGGTTTTTGAGCGGTTTGCTGAGTACATTTGCCGCAACTACAGCATCTTGAATCGCGTAATTAATGCCAACTCCACCAACGGGGGACATTATATGAGCTGCATCACCGATGAGTAACAGTCCCGGACGATACCAGCGTTTGACACGGCTGGACTCGACTGAGAGAAAAGCTATTTGTGACCAATCATGTAAATTTTGGATGCGTTGCTGGAATTCTGGCACGACTTCGCCAACAGATTTTTTCAATTCCTCTAAACCCGCAGCCCTTAGTTGTTGATAGCCTCCTTTAGGAATAACATAGGCAAGTTGCCACTCATCACCACGGTCAAGCATGGCGATTAGCTTACCTTGACCAAAGCGCCCCATTCCCCCTTCAGGGTCTTCTGGCTGACGCGGTAGGCGAAACCAGAGGACATCCATTGGCGGCGAAGTTTCGATGGACTCAAACTCACCCAGATGGCGTAAACGTGAGTGGCGACCGTCTGCACCAACTGTCAATATTGCCCGAATTTCATGCCAACCACCGCCTCCTCGATAGCGGACACCTTGAATTACACCATCTTCGGCAATCAATTCCTGTACATTCGCACCCATCACCAGATGGAAACTAGGATATTTTTGTGCTTCTTGGGTGATGAACTCCAGGAATTTTACCTGGGGAAGCATTGTAATGTAGGGATAATCGGTTTTCAGATGACTAAAATCTGCGAATGTGACAGTATCTTGAGGAGTTTGAATACTAATTTGGCGCATTTTGGTATGGGGAAGTCCTAGCAAAGCTGTACTTAATCCCAATTCCTCCATAATTTCCATCACCGATGGATGAATCGTATCGCCACGAAAATCGCGATCCAAGTCTTTGTGTGCTTCCAGCAGAATCACAGAAATGCCTTGACGCGCTAACAACAGCGCCAATACTGCTCCTGCTGGCCCCCCACCCACAATGCAACAATCTGTGGTTTGTACGTCTACAATGTCATGGACAGGGTTAACGCTTGGGTCTTGGGAAAGATTTTTAGGTACATCGGTAGTCATAACAACACCTCCTGACAGCCCTAAAATTTAGAATAGTTTGCTTTTTATGGTAAAAGCTGTTTTTTTAACTTTTCGTATTTACCCTGAACGTGTATTATTATGAGCGCTAAAGTGTCATTAGTCATTAGTCCTTTTTCCAATGCCCCATGACCGATGCTCCATGCCCAGTGATAATAATTAACAGTTGTGTCCCAAGTTATTTTAGAAAACGTTTATAAAAGTTTTTCCTCACGTAAAGGGGAAAGTGTTACCTCACAAACCCAATCTCCTCTCACACTTGCGGAAAAAACTGATGTAGCGCCACGTGCGGAAAGTGTCAATGTCTTGCGACGGATTAACCTGACGATCGCAGATGGCGAATTTATGGTGCTGGTAGGCCCTTCCGGTTGTGGTAAAAGCACCCTGCTGCGGTTAATCGCCGGGTTGGAAGTGATGACTGGCGGTAATATCTGGGTAGGCGATCGCTTGATCAATGACCTACCACCCAAGGAACGCGACATTGCAATGGTGTTTCAAAATTATGCCCTCTATCCCCACATGACGGTGTATGACAACATCGCTTTTGGGTTACGCCGCACGGGAAGCAGAGGAGCAGAGGAGCAGAAAAGCAGAGGAGAAAATACTCCTTATCTTCGGACGTGGGCAGAAAATCTTTTTGTGGGGGCGACAAGAAAGTTACCTAAAGGACTGCGCTACATTTCTGACAAAGAACGGGCGGTAAATGAGCAGGTGCGTAGTGTTGCTCAACTGTTGCAAATCGAAACCTTGCTGAATCGCTTACCTAAACAGCTATCTGGGGGACAAAGACAACGAGTTGCATTGGGAAGGGCGATCGCGCGTGACCCCCAAGTATTTTTAATGGATGAGCCGCTTTCTAACTTAGATGCTAAACTGCGGGCGGAAACCCGCGCCCAAATTGTGAAATTGCAGCGCCAACTGGGGACAACGACAATTTACGTTACCCATGATCAAACAGAAGCGATGACAATGGGCGATCGCATTGCGATTATGTCTGAGGGTAAAATTCAGCAAGTTGCTTCTCCCCTAGAACTTTACAACCGCCCTGCCAACCTTTTTGTAGCAGAGTTCATTGGTTCACCACCGATGAATTTTATTTCTGTGGAATTTCATGCCCCGCAGTTGATTACTCATTCTCAGTTTCGTTTCACCCTGCCCGAAGTCTGGGGAAAAGCTTTACAAAAATATGATGGGAAAACTCTAATTTTAGGTATTCGCCCAGAACACTTAAACTTGAGTATGCCTGCCACCAAAAATCTACCAGTGCAAGTAGATTTAGTAGAGAATCTCGGCAACGATTCCTTTCTTGCTGTTAAGATTGCCGAACCAGGATCTCAACCTGCTACTACAGCCAATTATCTACAAGTACGAATACCACCAGACCGATTTGTACAAGTTGGCGAGCAACTTTGGTTATCTCTAACTCTAGAGAAAATTCACTTTTTTGACCCGGAAACTGAGTTAGCGATATTTCCCTAAAATTAATTTCCCACTTGACTTTTTGCGAAGTAGATCATTGATATTTGGATTTGGCAAGTTAAATTTTAATCAAGATTTTCATGCACTTCTGAGAGGGACTTCAATCTCTTCAGCCCGCCATGCAGCATAGGCAAGTGCTTCATAAATGTCGTCTTCTTCGAGGTAGGGATATGCTTTGAGAATGTCGCTATTACTGTGTCCAGATGCCATTAATCCGACGATAGTGCCAACAGTAACACGCATTCCCCGAATACAGGGTTTGCCACCCATCACTTCAGGATTACGAGTAATTCTGGTAAGATTTTGCATAATTTTTGCAAAGTGGGAGTAAGGTTAGGGGATTGAGAAATCAAAAATGGCTACGCCAATCTCTTTTATTATCGAACTTTCAGCATCTTCTAGGCTAATTGATTGTTAATCTTAAAAGAGATCCCGAAGGTAGAATAAAGTATGCCAGAAATTAGTCGTTTTTTCAGGATGATCATCACTATGTATTACAATGACCATCCGCCCCCACATTTTCACGTAAGATACAACTAGTAAAAAGCCATTATTAGCATTGAAACTTTAGAAGGGAAACTTAGCTCTAGAGCTTTTAAACTGATATTAGAATGGGCGACTTTCCATTAAAGGGAATTGATGGAAAACTGGGAACTAGCTAGAGATAATCAAACCCTCAATAGCGTCTTACCATTGGAGTAGTAAAATATGTTAAAAGACATTATTGCAGTAGAACCACGGGAAAATTATCAACTATATATCCGTTTTGAAGACAAAGTGGAAGGAATAATTAATGTTAGTAAGCTGATTAAATTTACAGGTGTTTTTGCACCTTTGCAAGATAAAAAATACTTTGCTCAGGTTGAATTAAATCACGAATTAGGCACAATCCAATGGCGATCAGGAGCCGACCTCGATCCAGATGTTCTCTATGCAGTGATTAGCAATCAGCCTATTCCTAAGTATAAGTCACTACGGTTCACTTAAGGATAATTGTAGCGACTGTCTTGATTGTCAAGTGCGTAGCTTGCCGCCGTAGGCATCGCCTGATGTTGTAGCGACCCGTTAAAAGTCAAGCGACGCCGAATAGCCCGTCGTAGACATCGCTTTGTTTGTGGAGATTTATAAAAGCGATCCTACCTGTGTACTTGATCGCGGTGCGACTAAGTTTGAAGTACCTCAACACGATTTTCAAGTACCTCAACACGACTTTGGAGTACCTCAACACGACTTTCAAGTACCTCAACACGACTTTGGAGTACCTCAACACGATTTTCAAGTACCTCAACACGACTTTCAAGT
>NZ_CALMFY010000248.1 GCF_937863485.1 uncultured Nostoc sp.
CTTTTACCCCACCCTAACCCTCCCCTTATAAAGGGGAGGGAAGCAGATTTCTTATTTCCCTCCTTATAAAGGGGAGGGAAGCAGATTTCTTATTTCCTTATAAAGAGGAAAGAAGCAAATTTCTTATTTCCTTCCTTATAAAGGGGAAAGAAGCAGATTTCTTATTTCCCCCCTTTCTAAGGGGGAATTAAGGGGGGTAAATCCGACTCGTGTGTACACACCATAACCTTTTAGGAGAGAGGTCAAAACTGTACTGCACCCAAGCGAGAACCGCTATATAGTTCACGAAGCTCTAAGGTTCATCAACGGAGTTGAAAGACTCATTCACGAGTATAAAAGACTCGTCGGCGAGTATAAAAGACTCGTCAGCAAGTATTAAAGACCCATTTACGAGTATGAATCAACGACTCATGTAGTTTTTTGACGATTTTTGCGTAAGTGCTGATAAAATCGGAGAATGTATGAGCATGATTATGCACAACCGTATATTTACTACTTTATTTTTAACTCTATCTCTGGCTACCACACCCCAGTTTGTAGTTGCTCAAAACAATAGACCTCTTGCATAAATCAAAAATAAGAACCCCACCCCGCCAAAGCTATACTTTGTCTCCCCTAAGAGCAAGCGGGGTGGGGTGTTAGGGACTTTTGCAAGAAGTCTAATCACTATATCCAGCACTGTTGCATCTTTTACCAACAGCTTGAGAACTAATTCGGGGTGAAGCGATAGTCCTACAGAGTATCGGTTGTAGAAGTCAATTTTTAAATTTTGAATTAGAGTGTAGCGAAGATTACCTCTCCAAAGTCCCATTCACACAAACTCCTCGTTTTGGAAGACTTACCAAGATAGTTTGCTGCGGCGAAAGACTAATCTCATAAGTCTCATTTCCAAGTAACACCTGGAACTTCAGGGACTTCTCTTTGTCTACAACTGCTTTCACAGACTTGTTGATCCCCAAAGAGGAACTTCCCCCAGACTCCTGTAGGCTAGGGTAGTGGCTTGCTTTTGCCTCCTCATTCCTAGAGGAAAATCCCAGATCCCCGACATTTCCTTCTTTTTTTGGAACAGGTAACAGCGAGATATCAATCAAAGGTAAGGTAATTTTCAGTGTCGTACCTTGATGAAGTCCCACACTCTCAAGAGTAATGCTGCCTCCCATGAGTTCGATTAAGTTTCGTGAAATTGCTAGTCCTAGCCCAGTACCTTCAAACTGACGTGCGGTTGTGCCATTCACCATTACAAAGGGGCGAAATAGTTTGTGCTGTTGAGTTGGATCAATACCTATACCTGTATCTTTGACTATCACCACCACCTGAGATTTACCAGTACTATATTGAATTTCTGTAGCAATGGTGATGCTTCCTGTGTCAGTGAACTTAGTGGCGTTGCCGATAACATTAATCAGCACCTGCTTCAGTTTTGCTGCGTCTGCCTTAATTGGTATCGGTTTAGGATCTAACTCGCATTTTAATTGCAAGCCCTTTTGTTGAACATTAACTGATTGTAAATTAATCACCTCTAGCAATATTTGTCGGAGGTCAAGAGGTGTGGTGACTACAGAAAGCTTACCTGCTTCGATTTTAGAAATGTCGAGTAAATCATTAATAATACTTAGCAAATGAATCGTTGTTTCATCGGCACGTTTGAGGAAGTCCATTTCTTCTTCCCGGCTATCACATAATCCATCTTCAACCACGCGAATGCAGTTAATAATAGTATGTAATGGGTTTCTCAATTCATGAGAAGTCGTAGCCAAAAACTGGCTTTTAATTTGGTTAGCGCTTTTTGCCTCTTTCCAAGCTATTTCTAGTTCTTCTGCGCCAGCTTTGAGCCGTTCTACCATTTGGTCTAATGCTTGGGCAAGTTGATTGAATTCCCGAATTTGAAAATTGTGCGGAACTGGTTGTGCGGCGTGGTGAGAGTGAATATTTAGAGCGTAGTCTCGCAATTCTTCTACAGGACGTGCCAAGTAAGGAGCTAGATATAGGGATGCTAACAAAGTTGTACCAATCAAACCAACTGTCAAAACAATGAGAATTAGTTTGATTTCCTCTAAACCAAAAAGCGCATTATCGACACTAGTAACAGCTAAGACTATCCATTTTTGCTGCTGCTGTTGGGTGAGGGGATTTGCAATAGCCGTATAGCCAGCTACTAATTCTTTCCCCTTTGTAAAAGACAAATTTATCGAATCGTTTTGTCCTGCAATTGCATTTTTAATTATGCTCTTGAGTTGGGAAGCATTTGGGTGCTGATTGATATTAGTTCCCACCCAGTCTGCAAATGGGTGCGCCAAAATTGTCCCGTCTTCAGCAATCACTACCATAGCGCCTGTGAGCGATCCCGGCGGATTTTTGATTTGTTGGTACAATGCAGACTGAATACTTAAGCTGTAAACTAAATTTTTTCGGCTATCAGAGACTGGTGCAGATAACACTAATCGCAGTTGATTTTGTGTGTTTCTTTTTCCAGTTCTTCCTGTGTTTGACGGAAAGATTGCTTTAACATCAATTCCGTCACTAGGCAAAGGTAATCTCAATTCTCCAATTGCTTGATCCCCACAGCTACTAGCAATTATCTTCTGGTTTAGAAGATTCGTTAATTGGATGCACTCAATACTGGCTGGAAGTTGTTGCCTTAACTGCGTAAGAATTCCTTGCTCTTGTATAGGCGAACCCGACGGAATAACCATTGTTTTACTTACACTCAGCAAATTAGCTTTTAAGATAGCGATCGCATCTCCAATTCTCTCCCCTTTACTGATGGCGCTTTCTGTTAAATTTTGACGTGCAGTTCCCAATATGCTAGAACGTGCCTTATTCAAGGCAACAATCTCGCCTATAAGTAAAACTGGAACGAACAGCAGCAGTATTCTCGTTACTAAAATTCGACGAAAGGAAGATTGGCGGGAATTAGTCATCGAGTGTCTCACTTTGCATCTGCAAAACACAACAGCAAAGATATGTAATTAGACTAGCTAGATGAGACATTTTATTAAATTATCAGAATTTTATTTTCAATGTTTAAAAATAACAAATTGCTATAATTCAAAAAGAAACGTGGGATACCAAAACTCATATATGCTAGAAGATGTAAAAGCGCTTTGTGTTGCATATAAATACAGTGTTGAAATTGTAAAACGGTAGCTTGCAAGCATGGATTTTTTTGAGAATCTACACACGAGCAAAGAAAATATTCAAACTATCAAATTAATCTAATGTTGCAAGATCGTCCTCATACTACAGTTGTTTTAGCAATGAGTGCAGATGGCAAGATAGCGGATTTTAGGCGATCGCCTGCTCGGTTTGGCTCAAGAATTGATAAAGCACACTTAGAAAAACAAATCGCTGCCTCTGATGCAGTTTTATTCGGTGCTGGTACTTTGGACGCCTACGGAACAACACTTCCTGTATCAAATCCAACTTTAGTGGAACTTCGGGCACAAGCAGGGAAGCCTCCGCAGCCAGTTTATATAGTGACTACACACTCTGCAAACCTCAATCCGGAAATTCGCTTTTTTAAGCAACCAGTTAGACGCTGGCTACTCACGACAACAGCGGGAGCAGTTTCATGGAAAGGACGCTTACAGACACTTTCCTCAACTCTGGCAACCGAAGCACAGGAGTGCCCTCCAGAATTTGAGCAGATTCTGGTTTTTGAAACACCAACGCGAGAAATTGACATTCCCGCAGCTTTGAAGCATCTAGCCACTCTACATATAACACGCTTGGCGGTCTTGGGTGGAGGTGAATTAGTCGCTTCTTTGCTGGGATTAGATTTAATCGATGAATTATGGCTGACTATCTGTCCGCTGATTTTAGGTGGTAATACTGCACCCACACCCGTTGAAGGAAAAGGATTTTTATCGGATTTAGCTCCCAAGTTGCAACTTTTAGAAGTTCATACAGTTGAGCAAGAAGTGTTTTTGCACTATCGCCTGCAACGACCAGCAGATTAGATTACGCTAAGTAAAGTTATTGATCATTGGGCATTGGGCAATTCAATTTTGGATTTTGGATTTTAGATTTTGGATTAAATTTCGATTCTTTAATCCAAAATCGTTCGACTGAGCGTAGCCGAAGTCTAAAATCTAAAATTCTTGCTCCCCTGCCTCTCACTGATCCCTAATCCCTACTCCTCTAAAAAAAGCCAGACAATGGTGAAACAACTTAAGCCTCGCTATTCTGTTGTTTGGACGAACAAAATTGCCCAAGTACCCCAAGATGCCTGGAATGCTTTGGCAATGCCACTCAAAACGCCGTTTTTAGAATGGGAGTGGCTAAACAATATCGAAACCTCCCATAGTGCCACGGCTAAAACTGGTTGGTTGCCAAATCACTTGACATTGTGGCGAGATAGAACGCTGATTGCCGCTGCGCCACTTTATCTCAAAGGACACAGTTCTGGTGAATTTATTTTCGATCACCAATGGGCAGAGTTAGCCGCTCGCATCGGAGTCCAGTATTACCCAAAATTGCTGGGAATGACACCATTTACTCCCGCTGAAGGTTATCGGTTCTTAATTGCCCCAGGAGAAGATGAGGATGAAATCACAGCGATGATGGTGCATGAAATTGACACTTTTTGCTCCAAAAATCGAATTTCTGGGTGTCATTTTCTCTACGTCGATCCCCAATGGCGTCCGATGCTAGAACGGCATGGCTTTACAACATGGCTGCACCACAGCTACGTCTGGGAAAATGCTGGTTTTAAAACTTTTGATGACTACTTGAAAGTGTTTAATGCCAATCAGCGTCGCAATATCAAGCGGGAACGCAAAGCTGTGGAGAAAGCAGGTTTACGATTGCAAGCGTTGACTGGTGATGAAATTCCTCAGTCTTTATTTCCTTTGATGTACCAGTTCTATGCTGACACCTGTGATAAGTTTGGCTGGTGGGGTAGCAAGTATCTTACACAGCGGTTTTTTGAGCAGCTAAACACCGATTATCGCCATCGAGTCTTGTTTATTGCTGCATATAACGAGCAAGATAACTCTCATCCTTTAGGAATGTCTTTTTGTTTGTTTAAAGATGACAAACTCTATGGACGCTATTGGGGGAGTTTCCAAGAAATAGATTGCTTACATTTTGATGCTTGCTATTATGCACCGATTGAGTGGGCGATCGCTAACGGAATCCAAAATTTTGACCCTGGTGCGGGCGGGCGTCACAAAAAACGGCGCGGTTTCCCCGCTATGCCCAATCACAGCCTGCACCGCTTTTACAATAATCGTTTAGGACAAATTTTACTTCCCTATATAAAGGAAGTGAATCAACTCGAACAGCAGGAGATTGAGGCAATTAATGCAGAGTTGCCATTTAGTGAGAAAGGTGGTTGAGGAAAAAGAACTATTTTCATAGCAGAGTTTGCCGAATAATTAAGCTTTACTCGGCAAACAGATGCTTGCTTACCTTTTTTCACAATTTTGACATTCATTCAGAGGTGAGTATATAGTTTTTTTCTAACTATGGCTTCAAGAAATTTCTGTATAAATATTATTGCGGAATATTTTAAAATAAAAGTATAATTTATAGCAAAGGTATAATTTACTTTTAAGTAAAAAGAATCACAAATATATTAAAGATATAAAGAATGCTAAGTAAGATAGGAATTACACTTGATATAGGTGTAAAAATCTTGAAGAAAGAAATTTGCTTTTTAGAGTGCTTATGGATTTAATAGTTGAAGATTTAGCTACAATTGATGATAAACTTTCCCAACGTCATATTAACCTTGATCCCGGTGGATATTTCATTATTTACTTGGATCGAGACGCAAGGTTAATTTATGCCAAGCATTTCACAAATGTGATTGATGAGCGTGGTTTAGCTGTCGATCCAGAAACGGGAAAGGTAATTCCTGCACGAGAAAAGGTAGAACGAACTTACACGACGGTTTTTAGTGGGAGGACGGCGAAAGAACTTTGCGTGAAGATTTTTGAAGAAACTCAGCCCCCTCCTGTAACTCAATTAAATCATGCAGCTTATTTGGGTCGAGAATTTGTTCGGGCTGAGGTGGCTTTAGTCACAGAGCAAGAGTATGTTCAAGATTAAAGTTAGGAATGAGGAGTTAAAAGTTAAAAGTTAGGAGTTAGAAATTCCTAACTCCTAACTCCTAACTATTAATTCTCCCATTACCCATCAAGATGATGGCTGATTTATCTGATAGATGTAGTAAGTCGCCATTGGGATAACGGTGGCGGCAATTAACAATCCTACTACCCAAGCAGTAGCGTTACCTTGGTCAGTTTCTTCTGCTTTCTTGAAGGTGCCTTCTACCTGTACATTGTCAATTATTTCGGGTGGCCCTGGATCGGCTTTCCCAGAGAGGACGGCAACAAGGCGATCGCTTGCATCTAGAAATGCCTGATTGTATTTGTTACCATTGCGTAACGGCACACTTACTGTTTCAGTAGCTACACTCTCGGCAATAGAGTCTGTCAGTAAAGGCTTAACTTGATCCCCGGTAATAATCGCAGTACCATTGGTAACCGTATCAATAACCAATAAGGTTTGATTAGCTTGGGCTGATTTTGTGGGAAACCATTTTTTAAACAACTCTTTGGTGAAGCTTTCCGGTGTTTCACCGTAGTCGAGGCGGCGAACAGTAACTATTCTGACTTCCTTATCTGTTTGCTTTGCCAAATCTTTGAAAGCGCTGCTAATCTTACCTTCATTCAGACGGCTGATGACTTCACCTTGATCCAAAACCCAGGTGTCATTCCCTGCTGTGAGGTTGGATATTTGATCCACACCTGTGGCTAAAGCAGGTGTGGCAAACAGCGAAGCTGCTATGATAACCGTCACCAAAGGTAGAATTAGCCAGATGAGATGTTTTTGACTGCTAAATACTTGTTTAAGAAGCTGTTTCATCATATGAACCCTAAGACAGACTTGCACCAAAAATACTACAGAACTACTGTAAAAATCACCTCATTCCCAGTTTTCTCCAGTATGAAGTTTCTGCTACTGCCAGCAGATATATATTTTAAGGGATTTTTTTGACTGCACAAATTTGTTCTGATTGCGGCTGCAAGCATTAACCTGACAAGAAATAATGCCCATTTTGGGAATTAACCCAAATATTTAGGGCGGAATTTGCAAACCATCTAGAGATGATATCGTATAACCAATATTTTTGGCAGCATCAAGGATATTTTTTATATCTGCAAGTAGCTTTTTCTGCTGTAGCCATCGATGAGCGATATCTGCATTTTTCTAATATTTTAGCTAAACCTATATCAATATAATATATACATGACCATAATTTTAACTAACGACGACGGCATTGACGCTCCCGGTATAAAAGCGCTAATCAAAGCTGTAAATGGCAAAAATGTTATTATCGCTGCTCCTGCTGATCATCAGTCTGGCTGTGGACATCAAGTTACTACCACTCATGCTATTAACCTCCAGCGACGTTCTGAGACTGAATATGCGATCGCAGGCACTCCCGTAGATTGTGTAAGAATCGCTATAACACAAATTAACTCAGATGTCAAATTTGTGCTTTCAGGTATCAATGCTGGGGGCAACTTGGGAGTCGATGCCTATATTTCTGGCACAGTGGCTGCTGTGCGGGAAGCCGCAATGCACGGTATTCCTGGAGTTGCCATTTCCCACTATCGCAAAGCCAAGCAGAATTTTGATTGGGATATGGCTGCCAAATTAACAGCTGAAGTTTTAGCGGACTTACTCAAGCGCCCCCTAGAACCGGGAAGCTTCTGGAATGTGAATTTGCCGCATCTACAACCAGGAGAACCAGATCCTGATGTGGTGTTTTGCCAAGCCTGTACCAAACCTTTGCCTGTCAACTATCGAATTGAAGGCGATGATTTTTATTATGTAGGAGAATATGGCAAACGCGATCGCACTCCTGGTAGCGATGTGGATGTATGTTTTTCTGGCAATATCGCAGTAACTCAGTTAAAGGTTTGACATTTAGTTAACAGTGACGATTGAATCCCTTTAGCTTGGTGCAGTCACTCATGGGGAGCGACTCTTGTTGCAATTGGCGTGGAACCCCCCAGACACTTTCTACCAGACCAAGGCGTAGCAAGATCCCTGTAGGAGTACGAAGACTCGGTTTAGCTGCGCTATGCGCGGCATCGTCTCACGCCACTTGCTCAACTCTTGGAACCACCAAGGAGTGGTTCCCCAGATACCAAAGGGAGAGGCTAACTTCTGCCGTAGGATGCCCGGTCGCGTAGCGTCTCCTGTCTTGAGAAGGGCTGTAGGAGAAGACCGTGCTGCTTCACCAAAACCCAAAATTGCTATTAGTCATCCAATGCTTGAATTAAGGACATAAACCGATCTAGAGTTTGTGTCAGTTGGTTGAGTTTTTGCAGTGAATCATGGTGAGATTCTGCAAGAGTCTGTACAGCATCACACAACGCGATAATTTGGTAGCCTTGCTGTTGCACCTGCTGTCCCTGTGCTTCAACTTGGATGCTGAGAGTCTCCAATCTTTCTGCAAGACGCTCAATTGTCTCAGTCGTAGAAAGTACTGCTTCCCCTATTTGCTCAACAATAGATTCCAAGCGATTTATTTTTACTTCGACTCCTGCTGAAATCATTTCTTTATACCCTAATTTTGAAAAAGCATCTTAGTACAATTCCTAATACCAATTGAAATAATTAATTTCAGTACAAATATTAAATAACACTGTGATTCCGATAATATGTATTATTTTGTTCTTTGATACTTCTACCCAATGTTGTGTTTAGCTACTTATACGTAATTAATTGATGACAATTTTTAATCAAGCTTCTTGATCCTGGTTGACTGACAAAAATTCTCAAAGTCTTGTCCCTTCGCTTTCGTCCCGCTTGGGAATCAATTTCCAAGCTAATAGCTCAAGTCTACTAAAGTCGACTTGATATGCTTTTGGGTTCACTTTAATGGACTTGAGCTATGAGCAAGCAATTTATTGCAGGGCGGGTTAGAGTACAACGCATTCATATTTGTCAGTTAACGAGTTTTTAACCACATATTTAAAATGATTAGTCACCCCTCCCAAGATATAGTTAAGGAAAATCAGCTTCAATTTATCCAAAATTGTGCTAACCAAAAACTTAATGAAGATTAAGTAAATGGATGGTTAAAATGGATACTTTTAATTAAGCTAAGTTTCTAGTCTAATTAAGTTTCAGTAATTATACCCTTGTTGCTTAACATTTAGCTCGACTAATTCACTAAACATTAGTAACAAACATTTTGGTAAGTGCTATTTATCCAAACTAGGAATTTAAAGTTACCTATTAAAGTTCAGTACAGCCGAAATTTAAGCGTTATTTGGACATTGGGGAGAGCTTGTAGGACTATTAATCTTATGGCTATTGTTTAGTGCGATCGCGATCAAAATTGCTGATCCAGTTAAAATTTTCCAGGTTTTGAAATCTGGTAGAGTTTCATTTTCAAGGTTTTGAAATCTGGTAGAGTTTCAGTGGTACTGAACACTAATTTCAAAAAAAGGAGAACAATATGCAGTTTCTCAAAATTGTTCTTGTCACTCTTGTGTTGATGGTGAACCTGATAATTGCTCAACCCGCTTGGGCCGGCAAGGATTTTACTAAGGGGGCTGACTATGCTGAGGTAACTCAGGCGCTCAATCAACTTCTAACTGTAAAGGATACACCTGAGCAAGCTGGCTATACACCTGAGCAATTCCAGCAACGACTGGCACAATTGCAGTTTCAGAAAAATATCATAGAAACAGCTAGAAAGCGGGCACAGTGCCGCAATGAAACTGGAAAGACATTGGCTGTCTATGCCAATAAACCAAAAAAATCTCCAACCCAACTCTACTTCCTGGGTGCAGGAACAATCACGGATGATGATTGGGATTGCGATGGCATTTACTTACCCGCTGGTTCTCAAGTGGTTCTAAGCCCGAACGCTCAACCACAACAACTGACTGAACCAATCGCCGTCAAGTTTGTCGATGGTACACAGTCTAGTGCTAGAACCAATCCAGCCACTGGTGTAATTGAATTCAATGTTGAACCTGCCAAAGTATTCAAGGCAGGTGAGAGCGGCTGGTTGCTCCCAACTTTGTCCCAAGCAGATATCGATACGCAAATTCCCACCCCACAACTGATTGATTAATCTCATCTAGATAAGGGACTTCCAGTTAAAAAAACATCCCATCCCCGCGGGACGCTCCGCGAACGTAGGGGCGCAAGGCCAAGATCCCCTACAAATGTACAAATAATTTTGGATAATTTATTTTTTGTCAGTCCCTAATTCAAAGTCCCCCTTTTTAAGGGGAGTGACTGGCGTCCGGCGAGCCACTCTTGTTGGACGTGGCGTGGATTTAGGAGAGTCTAAAAGTATTTGATACATCATTAGTAACTTTTAAAACATTCTCTAAAGGAGAATCTTCAACCATTGAACAATCAACTCTTAATTAAGGAAAAATTACAAGCCAAGCTTGAGAAGATTCAAACTAAGAGCGATGGTTCTCCCGTTACCAATTTGAAGCTAGACAAAACTTTAGCTGAAGAAATTGAACAATTGACGACGGAACTGGAGAGCGTCAATCCCAATCTCAATCCTCTTCTCAATGCTATTTATTTACTGGATGGAGCTTGGCAACTGCAATACTCCACTGCGAGAGAAATCCGTTCTTTAGTTTCTCTCCCATTGGGATTAAAGCTGGGTAAAGTTTATCAAGTGATTGATGTTGCAAATAAATTGTTTTTCAATCTAGCTAAAGTTAAACATTCTCTGGGGCTAGTATCAGGATATGTCAAAGTGACAGCTAGCTTTGAGCCAGCCAAAGAAGATTTAGAGCCTTTAGCGAACAAACGCCTCAACGTCTATTTTGACAAACGCTACCTATCGATTGATAAAATTATCGGCATTAATACCCCTCAACTCAACCAATTTAAGGTTGTCCCAGCAAATAATCCTACTAACAGAACTGCCACACTGGACATTACTTACTTAGATGAAACCTTAAGAGTTGGACGTGGAGGAGATGGAAGTTTATTCATTCTTAGTAAATCCAATGATTTACCTGATTTCACCTCCTAAATTGGAAATTGATCGCACCGCCGAATGAATATGGCTCTTTCAATAATGCATCTTTTCACCAAGGTAAAACCAGGTTCTGCGATGGTAGAGCTTAAAACATTAAATTTAAGGGTAGGTTATGGTATAGAAGAAGATGTTAATGCCGATCCTATTAGTCCCAGGCAAGTTTTAATTGTTAGGTATGAAGATATTTTCGACTTATCAATTAAACCAGGAGAATTACGAGAAAATATTGTGGTTACAGGGATAGAATTTGATAATTTTATCCCTGGTTCTCTGCTAACCTTTGAAAGTGGTGCGGCAATTCGTCTAACTTTTCACTGCGAACCGTGTAAACGAATAGCCCACTTAGTAGAATCATTAAAAAGTATCCAAGGTAAAAGAGGAATTTTAGGCGTAGTTATTAAATCAGGTAAAATCCAGGTTGGTAGTAATTTTCAGGTTCAAGCTAATAAATTTCCAGTATTATCTGAAAATCCCTATGAACGGTTCCTAAATTTTATCATCAAAATTCCAAGTGGGAAAGTAGTTACATATAAACAGATAATCAGAGGCATGGGAGTAGATAATAGCTATCTAAGAGCTATTCCTACATACCTGAAAAAAACCTCGGCGGCTGATTATCCGGTACATAGAATATTAGACTCTAAAGCTTATTTGATAACTTATGTTAACCAACAAAAAAATAAGTTGGAAACTGAAGGAGTTAAGGTTTTATTTGAGGAAAATTTATTGAACAAGTTAAACAAAAATTTTGTAGATATTAAAGATTATTTATGGGAAGATGACACTATATATCTAAAATAGATACTACTAACGTAATTATTCTGTATTATACAGAGTTAAATCCTTTGTTTTATCAAGATAATCCTTGATTTTTGATTTGTTTAGATGTAGCTTCCATAAAGTCGATAAAAACTTTTATGAGCTTATGGATTCCCTCGCTACCTCCTGCAATTAAGCCTCCTGTAAGTAATGCATCTAAACAACGGAAAATAATTACTTGTATTGGATTATCTAAATCAATAACTACAAGTGGTTCGATTGAGCGAATACCTATTGCGCTCATTAAAAGACCGAATAAAAGGGATGTCCATAGAGCAATTATTCGTGTATCAGATTTATAGGCTGTTCTTTGACGCTCTTTTTCATTTAAATCATCAATTTGTGGCTGGAAAATTTTTAATGAGTCTTGTTGATTTTTTGTAAAATTTTGGATGATTTGTTCTTCTAAACTCATTCCTTCAGGCGGTAGTCCACTGACTTGATTTGATTCCAAAGAAGGAAACTGTTTCTGTTGGACTTCCATAAGTCTTATTTTCTCAGACATAAGAGCCTTTTCTTGCTGAATACTAATATCTAATTGTTCAACAAATGGGCCTCGCCAAGTAGTTATAAAAACTTCTAAAGAACGCTCTAACAACAAAGAAATAAATAACTGTAATGTGAGTAATTGAATAATATCATTAATCCCAAATGGTTTTAAAATAAATGGTTTAGATGATAACCAAGTTGATAAAGTTACTACTAGAAAACTAATAATAATTAACAAAACAAATAGAGGAGATTCTGGAGAAAGCTTTTGCAACGTATCTATACTCCTGTTTTGCGCCACAATATTTAACACAGCCTGGAGGTGAGAACTACACCTGCTGAGTTACTTAACAACGTTAATTTGATAGAACAGTAAATAATTTATTACACGACCCTTTTTTCCAGGAGGTGATAGGCTACCCCACCCCCGAAGGATGTCTTCTTTACCAGACGCTACGTGTAGCTTGCTTGTATTGTAGGGATACGACGGGCTATGACGCTCGTTCGCCCTTGGCGTCTCGCCAAGGGAGAAGACTCGCTAACGCAACTCTTAGAGACGCTGCGCGTAGCTTGCTTCCCCGCAGGGGTACGCTATCGGTGTCGCACCTTGGTGATAGCAGGATAATATGATGGCTCGTGACACCAGAGCCACACTAACCCAAAAGTATTGCTATACAAGTATTTAATAAGTAAATATTAGGTTTAAATTGAAAAAAACAAGGCGCTCGCACTTTCCTCTCAGAGAGCAACAACTGTAGCACCAACTAAAAACCCCTCCAAGATTGGAGGGGTTAAAGTAATTTTTGGTAATGGGATAATGGGGGGAGACAGCAGCTTTTCCTCTCTGGTGACGCATTTTCTTGTCAAAGCAACGATATGATAGTATCGCATTTCATAAATCCGTTACGAACCTCTGCAATACTGTACTTAGTAAGAGAAATCATTAATGTTACCGAATGATGTCAGTTGCGAATCGACAGCGTTTAGATAACCTCTATCATTCAAAGCTTGTGCTGGTAACTTTTTAGCATTGACAGCAGCCTTAACCACATCTAGTGCAGTGAGGTTTCCTATTTGGTATTGGAATACCAAAGCACTACCACTAGGAATACCCTGTGTTTTCAGGTTACCTTGATAAGCTAGAAATGCAGCATTAAAGGGTTTCAGGTAGCTGACGTTCGGAGAATGAGTGGATAAATTGTTAGAGTTGATAGCGAGAAGTTTGCCACTATTGTTAGTAGCTGTTTGAGCGCCACCGATTGCAGGTAATAAAGCAATAGAAGCAACAATGAGTACAGAATCTATAAAGATAGAAAATTTCATCGGGTTATCCTTAGTTAAAGTAAAGTGCAATTAGTGTTCTTAAGTAATAGAGTCTTATTTTTTACCAGTCTCAACTTCCTGCACTCAGGTCACCTGAACGGTTGATTTATTCCTCACCCATTCGGGTGATCTAATTGAGCGCAAGAACTGAAAAATTGAACCCATCCTACAGATCATTCAAACTTGCTAAGACCCATAATGTGATAAGCAAGAACAGCAGTATCAAAGGGTTTCAGGTAATTGATATTTGGGGAATGGCTGCGTAAAATATTAGATTTAATAGTTGTGTTGATTGATGTGCCACTCTTGCTATGAGTGGCTATTTGAGTCCTAGCGATTCTAGATAGGATATTAGAATCAACAATATGTGCAAAATTGAGCAAGGGAAAGAGTTTCATTATTGATGCTGTGTTGGTTAATAAATCGGGAGTAAAGTTTAGGACAAACTTGAACAGATACAGCGCTTTGCAAGTAAATAAAGTACACTCCTCCCCAACCCTCCCCAAGGCATCGGGGAGGATACGCGACAGCGCAGGTGGGGTATTTTTGTAAGTCACAAATTTGAAATCTGCTGTATGTATTTAACTGAGGTAATCTAAAAAATTATGCAGCCCTATTACTCAGTCGTAGGCGTAGCCCAACGCAGGCATCGCATTTCTGCACTATCTCCTTCAACAGCAAATTTATTGATTAACTATGCTTGAATGTATTTTTGATTCAGGTTTACCGAACATACAAATTAGGGCAAACCGTAATTTTATTTCATGTCTAATTAGGGACGGTAATCATCAATCAGTTGGTGCTAATAACCGAATCTACAGCAGGCTTAACTCTACATAATATGAAGATGTAAGCACTAACTGAAGTGCCAAAGTGATTAAACAAAAGTTATTTGATGCGAGGGAAGAGTTATGACATTAGTTCGTTGGAATTCTTGGAGAGAAATTGACACTCTACAACGTCAACTCCATAATTTATTTGAAGACACCAGAGTACCATCTGCATTGTTAGATAGAGGCTTGAGCAAAGTTCCTGCTGCTGAGATACAAGAAACTGAAGATGCTATTCATCTGAAGCTAGAACTTCCAGGAATAGAAGCTAAAGACTTGGATGTACAAGTCACAGAAAACGCTGTTTATGTTAGTGGTGAGCGGAAGTCTGAAACTAAAATTGAGGAAAAAGGTATTACCAAAAGTGAGTTTCACTACGGGAAATTCAAACGCGTAATTCCTCTATCTGCTCGGATTCAAAATACTAACGTTACGGCAGATTATAAAGATGGCATCTTAAATCTGACATTGCCTAAAACTGAGCAAGAAAAGAACAAAGTTGTCAAAGTTAATTTGGAACAACCTGCTGCCTAATAGCTTGTGATCTAGATTACTCTACCTCCTTTGATAGATTGAGATAGCTAAAAGCCCGGTTACTATCGTGACCGGGCTTTTTTGTAACAATTATCTGGAATTGGCGCGTAAGTCCTGTGTGCATGAATTATCTAAAATAACTGGAGGGCGACGCCGAATAGCCCGTCGTAGACATCGCCTTTTTTTAAAGTTTGTAAAGGAATTCCACTATATATAGATAGATAACAGAACCCAAGGGTGCGATCGCCTCTGCCGGGTGGGTACACCATCGCAAAGCCCGATGCCTGGGTTGAACTACATCTACCCACCTTTTTACCTTTAAATAAGTAGAGCTAATAGGTTCTATCAGTTTTACAAAAGCGACACAGTTGATTAAAAATTGTAAAGCAGTGTAAAGTAGTTTCACAGGCGAAAACAAAACCG
>NZ_CALMFY010000249.1 GCF_937863485.1 uncultured Nostoc sp.
ATTACTATCGATTCTGGTTCTTTCTCATTACAAAATGGCGCTCGACTTTCTGCCTCAACATTTGGACAAGGGAATGCAGGCATAATCAAAGTTAATGCTACTGATTTTTTCACCCTTTCTGGCAAGAGTTCTAACTTGAACAGTGGCTTGTTCGTTAACTCCCAAAGTCCGACAGGTACTGCTGGAGATATTATTGTCACCTCGCCTAGAGTTACCCTAGATAACGGTGGCACAATCAACGCCGAATCTGCATCGGGTAACGGTGGCGACATTAATTTACAAACTGATTTACTGCTTCTGCGTCGTGGCGCTGAAATTTCCACCACCGCAGGCACAGCACAAGCTGGTGGTAATGGTGGCAATATCACCATCAATGCCCCGTTGGGCTTCATCGTTGCCGTCCCAAGGGAAAATAGCGACATCACTGCTAATGCTTACACAGGCAGTGGTGGGAGAGTAGATATTCGAGCCTTTGGTATCTATGGCATTCAACCCCGCTCTAACCAAACTTCTCTAAGTGATATCACCGCTAGTTCTGAGTTTGGTGTAAACGGCATCGTAGAACTTAACACACTTGATATCAACCCCAGTAGTGGCTTAGTCAACTTACCAACCGTACCAGTTGATACCCAAGTAGCACAGACCTGTACCGCAGGTAGCACTGTAGCTAAGAGCAGTTTTACTATAACTGGTCGAGGTGGCTTACCACCTAATCCAGGTGAAGCTCTTAACACTGATGCAGTGCAGGTAGATTTAGTGACTCTCAAACCAGAAGTAGGTAAGCTCTCTACTCCAGCAGTTTCCATAAATCCCACTAGTCCAACACCAGATCGCATAGTAGAAGCTACTGGTTGGGCGATCGCTGCTAATGGCGATGTAATTCTTATTAGCTCTGCACCCACACTCACGCCTGATTCTTCCTGGCAGAGGGCAGCCGACTGCCGGACGTTAAATCATTACCAAGGAGGTTGAGCAACTTACACTGCTATTTTTAGTAAAGACGTGGTGCGAGGAGGGCAAAACATGGCAAGGAAAAAATCTAGATTACGCAAAATTAAACGCCTTTTAAGTATACTGCTGCTTTTGGGTATGTTCTTAGGTACTCTTTTACTGCCTCCCCCTTTCGCACATGTAATTGCGGAAAACTCCATTGTTCAAAGCGATGCCCTTGTCCACAACTTGGTGGAACAGGGGAGAAAATTCTATGGAGCCGAACGGTTTAATGATGCGACTGCAACATGGCTACAGGCTATCTCTGCGTTAAAAGCTTGTGGGGATGAACTCACACAAGTTATGATACTTGGTAATCTATCATTAGCTTATCAGCAATTGGGACGCTGGACTGAAGCAGAAGATGCGATCGCTCAAAGTCTAAATTTATTAGAAACCACGCAAAATATTAACGCCAAAGAACGCTCTCAAATCCTCGCCCAAGCTTTAGATATCAAAGGTCGTCTGCAATTAGCTCAAAACAAGGCTGAAGATGCTTTAAATACTTGGCAACTCTCAGTTGACATTTACAAAAAAATAGGAGACAACAAAGCGGTTATTCGTAACCGGATTAACCAAGCACAAGCTTTACAAGCTTTAGGATTTTATCGTCAAGCTGAAAAAACGTTAAAAGAAACTACTAAAATACTACAAAGCCAACCTAACTCTCCTCTGAAAGTTGCAGGGTTGCGTAGTCTTGGCAATGTTGTACAAGTCACAGGTGATTTAGAAACATCTCGGCAGATATTGCAGCAAAGTTTAGCAGCAGCTTTATCCTTGCCAGATAAACAAGCAGTAGGAGATATTCTACTCAGTTTAGGCAACACAGCCCGTGCTCAACAAGATGTCCCAGCAGCTATGGAATTTTACCAAAAAGCTGCCACAACTGCCACTTCACCAACTACCCGCATTCAAGCCGAAGTTAATCAACTTAGGCTACTAGTGGAAACTGATAAATTCGATGCGTTGCAAGCGTTATCGTCCCAAATCCAAACTCAACTTGCCGAATTACCACCCAGTCGTACAGCAATTTCTGCCCGGATCAACTTTGCCCAAAGTCTAACGCAATTTAGAAAAAAAACCAGCACAGACACGCCCTCATGGTTGAATATCGCCCAACTTTTATCACCTGCTATTGAGCAAGCCAGAAGTTTGCAAGATCAACGAACGGAATCTTATGCTCTTGGTGTTTTGGCAGAAGTGTACGAACAAACACAACAGTGGTCTGATGCACAAAACCTTACCCAGCAAGCCTTGCTGATGGCTCAAGCTATTAATGCTCAAGATATTGGCTATCGATGGCAATGGCAGCTAGGACGTTTGTTGAAAGCTAAGGGAGATACCGAAGGTGCGATCGCAGCTTACAATGAAGCAGTCAATAGCCTCCAGTCTATCCGCGACGATTTAGCTGCCGTCAATCCAGAGGTAAAGTTTTCCTTTCGAGATGAAGTCGAACCTGTATACCGGGAATTAGTAGAGTTACTTTTGCAACCTGGGGAAAATTCCCAACCAAATCAAGCAAATATTGAAAAAGCCAGCAAAACAATAGAATTGTTGCAAGTTGCAGAACTTGATAACTTTTTTCGCAACACCTGTTTGAATGCTCAAATTAAAAGTAAAAAACAAGACCAAACGCCAGTAACAGTCATCTATCCATTTATTTTGTCAGACCGACTAGAGGTGATTCTCCAGTTACCGCAAAAACGTTGGTTGCACTATGCTACTGCTGTAAGTAAAGATGAAGTGCAAACTACTTTAAAACAACTACAAGAAAATTTAACCAAGCCCCATACATTACGAAAAATTCAGTCTTTGTCGCAAAAGGTATATAACTGGTTGATTAAACCTGCTGAAGCTGCCTTAGCTGAAAGTCAGACTCCTACTTTGGTGTTTGTGCTGGATGGGTGGTTGCGAAATATCCCGATGGCAGCTCTCTATGATGGCAAACAATATCTGATTGAGAAGTATAGCATTGCACTGACTCCAGGTCTGCAACTGATTGAACCCAAACCATTGCAAAAAGAATTAAAGGTAATAGCCGCAGGATTGAGTGAACCAAGTTCTGGATTTTCTGCACTACCCAACGTGAAGCGTGAATTAGAGCAAATCCGTGCTGATATACCCAGCAACATACTTCTCAATCAAGAATTTACCAGATTGGCTTTGCAGAATCGAATTAATTCTCTGCCTTTTCCAGTCGTTCATCTGGCAACTCATGGTCAGTTTAGCTCCAAAGCTGAGGAGACATTTATTGTTGCTTGGAAAGACCGTATTTATGTCAAGCAGTTTAATCAGTTAGTGCGAACTATCGAGCAAAACCGACCTGAAGCTATTGAATTGCTTGTGCTGAGTGCCTGTCAAACAGCTGCTGGAGACGAACGAGCTGGGCTGGGAATTGCTGGTGTCGCTTTTCAAGCAGGAGCACGCAGTACCATCGCTTCTCTGTGGAACTTAGATGATGAGTCTACCTCTGTATTGATGAATGAATTTTACCAAGAGTTAGCGAACAAAAAGTTGACTAAAGCTGAAGCACTTCGTCGCGCCCAGCTCGCTCTTTTACAAAATCCTAAGTACAAACGTCCCAGGTTTTGGGCACCCTACATTTTGCTAGGTAATTGGCTTTGAGCCACTCTCGCCACTTAAAGTGGTGGGATTCAGGCTAGGAGTTGGAGTTAACTTTTTGTTAATTTATTTATGCAGATGCGATCGCATCAATCCGCAATGCGATTGTATCGACTGACAATGTGATCGCATTAACCCGCAATGCGATTGTATCGACCGACAATGCGATCGCATCAACCTACAATTCGATTGTATCGACTGACAATGCGATCGCATCAACCCGCAATTCGATTGTATCGATTTACAATGCGATCGTATCAACCCGCAATTCGATTGTATCGATTTACAATGCGATTGTATCAACCCGCAATGCGATTGTATAAATTTATGTAAATAAATTAGGAAGTTTTGTAGAAAACTAGCGCCATTGAAACTGAGAATTATCCAGAGGTGACTGCAACCTACTGTAAACCCACATTAGTGGTGTGACATAAACAAAAGTTTAGCGATCGCTGTTTGCTTAGAGGGGTGCAATGTCCAAGATAAATATTCGTTGGGGCTGGTTTCTAGGGATTGCGATTTGTAGCGCAAGCGTTTGCAATATTACAAATTGCGCTTTTGCCCAAATCACTCCAGATGGCACTTTGCCTAATAATTCCATCGTTACACCAGATGGCAGCACCCTCAATATCACAGGAGGAACCCAAGCGGGTAGCAACTTGTTTCACAGTTTTGGGGAATTTTCTGTGCCTATTAACGGTGTTGCTTTGTTTAAAAATAGTGTGAATATTCAGAATATCATCAGTCGGGTAAATGGTGGATCAGTCTCTGATATTAATGGCTTAATTCGTAACTAACGGTACAGCTAACCTGTTTTTGCTCAATCCCAACGGAATTATTTTTGGATCCAATGCCTCCTTAGACATTAAAGATTCTTTTATGGCAAGTACAGCGACTAGTCTGAAATTTGCTGATGGCATAGAATTTAGTGCAACTAATTCTCAAACCACTCCTTTACTGACAGTGAGTGTTCCTATTGGCTTGCAATTAGGAGGTAATCCGGGGAGTATCCTCAATCAATCACAAGCAATTAATAGCGATCGCAATAGTGAAATAGTCGGTTTGCAAGTAGAACCGAGTAAAACTTTAGCACTCGTGGGCGGTGATATTGCGTTGGAGGGTGGCTATCTAACGGCAGCAGAGGGACGAATTGAACTAGGCAGTGTGGCTGGACTTGGCTTTGTGAACCTAAACCCAACAAACAGCGGCTGGGTTTTAGGATATGACTGTGTACAAAATTTCCGGGATATTAAACTAAACGGTCTCAGCGAGCTGTTGTAGATGCTAGTGGCAGTGGCGGTGGGGATATTCAAGTGCAAGGTACGCAGGTGACGGTTACTGATGGTTCACAAATAGTAGCTAAGTACAGGTTTGCATAAAATCGTATCGTTTTTAAATGCAGAGGGATGCATTGCCATTGCAGAGGGACACATTGCCATTGCCAAATTTAATTCGCTACTAATTAATGAAATGCTGTACTAAGACTCTAGGGACAGAACTAGGAGAGGCTTTGAGCATAAATGCCTCTGACTTTATACAAGTGAACGGAGAATCAGCAAATCCTCAAGATTTTAGCCGTTTGACCACTCGAACCGAAGATAGTGGAGATGCTGGAAACTTGACGATCACCACGAGCAAGTTTATTGTCCAGAAAAGGGCACAGGTATCTACTGGTACTCGTCCTAGAAGTACAGGGAAAATTAGACTTACGCTGTAAAAAAAAAAGTCTCTATGCAAGTGAGCAAGATACTCCACGAGTACAGGAATTAAGGCATGACTATCGTCGGTGGTTAGATAAAATTGACGTGCAAAACCTAATATTTGTCGATGAAGCTGGATTGAATTTATCAATTGCTGCGCGGCTTGAATGCTTGTGCAGTAGAGGGCGAACGAGCAATTGGTAGTATTCCTGGGACGAAGGGTAGAAATGTTTCCTTGATTGGTGCTTTGAACCTTGATGGACTGGTTGCAGCGATGACTGTATCTGGAAGCACCAATACCGAAGTGTTTCTGACATATGTAACTCAGGTCTTGGCACCTCAATTGTGGAAAGGGGCGATTGTGGTTATGGATAATTTGAGGGTTGATCATGCAGAGCGTGTAAAAATTGCCGTCGAGTCCGTTGGTGCATTCGTCAAGTTTTTTCTCTGTTTTTTTGAGGATGTCTCCTGACGGTGGTTTCGATGATCTTGTGCTGTCTAAATCTCTGCTGACTTTAAGTTTCTCTACCAAAGGAACCGCAAGCAGAAATTATCAAGAGCGTAAGCAGCATAACAAAGCAGAACTTAGGCATATACAGTCAAGAAGATACAGGTGGTGTTAGAGCGATCGCGCACATATTGGCTGTGCAAGAGATTATGTTGCAAAAACCTACAAAGGACAAAAGGCCTGTAGAAAAATATCTGTTTTTTCCACTCCTGCACCCATCGATATATTGTGTATGCTCTACCTCAAGACCCTACTCTGCCATGATTTCTTTTTTAGAGGTAAACACAAAGGTGTTCCTACTACTGGGTCTGGTACAATTCGACAAGCTAATCCAAACACCTCCTGCACCATTTCTTCTGTCATGACATCTGCTGGAGTTCCATAAGCCATAACAGCGCCATCACGTAAAGCTACTAGCTGATGAGCATAACGACACGCCTGATTCAGGTCATGCAACACCATGACAATTGTCCGCCCCTCAAGTTGATTCAAATCCCACAGTAACTCTAGCACCTCCACTTGATGAGCTAAATCTAAAAAAGTTGTCGGTTCATCCAATAGGAGAATCTGCGTATCTTGCGCTAAAGTCATGGCTATCCAAGCACGTTGTTTCTGTCCACCTGAAAGGGTATCTACGGCTCTATGGGCTAATTCGTTGAGGTCTGTAGTTGTTAGTGCTTTGCGGACTTGACGTTCATCTTCAGTTGTCCAAGATTGCAGCCAACTTTTTTGATATGGATAACGACCTTGTGCTACCAAATCTCGCACAGTCAAGCCTTCTGGTGCAACTGGCCCTTGAGGAAGAATACCGAGTTGCTGTGCAATTTTGGTCGTTGACTGTCGAAAAATATCAGCACCATTGAGATATACAGTACCAATATGAGGTTTGAGTAATCTGGCTAAACCTCGCAATAGAGTAGATTTCCCACAACCATTGGGGCCAACTAGAGCAGTAATTTGTCCTGTGGCAATTAATAGGTTAAGATCGGATATGATAGGTTTGCCATCGTAAGCCAGGCTCAGATGTTGGGTTTCAAGGACTGTGTTGTCCATAAGACTTTCTGATTGCAAGAGTAATTGGTTTGAAAGTACGTAGCTGCAAAGCGGCTTCTGCTAGGAGATGGCTTTCGAGTTTAACTGTGGAGTTATCAAATACCAAGACTTTCCCTCAAGTTAGCGATCACTCTTCAGGATAGATATGTAGATCGTATTGTGATAATATTACCAACAATATTGGCTATTTAGTCTTGCACTTGGTAAAAATACTTTGACAAAAAACTTGGGTCAACCCGCAATCACCGATACTCTATGTTAACAAAGGCTTAACTCTCGGCGGCATCAGCTTGCCAGAACACGCCGATCAGCCTTACCGGGTGTGGTCGAAAGATGCAGCTGATTACGTCTGCGATATGTTTATGAACCTATACACAGGGCAGTTAATGGGCGATGCCTGCGGCAATACTATCTCTTAAGGTGGCTGACTGATTTATTAGCTTTACTTATATTATCAGATTCATTAATGCATTCAAAACTGGTACTTAAAATCATCAATTTTAAACAAAACTCCACTTAGACAGGTATCAGAAGCTCAAAACTTGATCGGTGTATTAAAAGTGCAATATTCACGTTCCAAAAGGATATCGCACTTTTACTATTTTTCAAACCAAATGACAAAGGGAATAACACCATGTCGCATTTCTCAACAGTCAAAACCAAATTAAGTAATCACGATTGTTTGTTGGAAGCGCTTTTTGATTTAAATTTTTCACCGCAAGTCCACAAAAAAGCATATCCACTTAAGGGCTACTATGGTAGTTCACAAGGACAGAGCGCTGAAATTATAGTTTCTGGTCGCACAATTCAAGCTCGTGCAGATATCGGATTCAAGTGGAATCAAACAAGCGGTGTGTACGATGTGATACACGATAGCTACGAGACAGTTCCATGACTGGGACAAGATTTCTTTAACCACAAACTGATGCAGGCTTATAGCAAGCGGATGGTTCGCGCCAAAGCTGCCAAGTTACAAGAACGGTTCGGGGAATGCAACATTACAGAAGAAACCAATGGGAGTGTGCAAACCCTACGGTTAACTTTTGCTGGATATCAAGAAGTTAAATAATTTGCACGGAGATAATTATGGAACGCTCAATACTAATACATTTTGACAAAATCACAGGTGAAGTTCGAGTAGAAGCTGAAGGTTTTGAAGGACTGTCTTGCCTAGAAGCAACCCAACCATTTGAATTCGCGTTGGGGGTTGTAGAGGGTAAACGCACTTATAAACCAGAGTCAGCCCAGCAGTAGCGCATGACTCCAACACATCAAACACGGCTAAGGCAGTAAAAAAAAGCGGGGGAGTTACAAATTCCCCAGAAAAATATCATGAATGAACTACCAAAAGAATACCCCTTCATCCACATTTATCCTCAACACAAAGTACATCAGCCCGTGATTATCAGAGGTAATTCTGAAGGACTTTGTGTGCTTGTTAATGCCTTAATTTCTGCAATAGCTAACCCAGACAACAACGGAGTAGCAGAAGTGTTTTGCGGCGATGCCGAATTTTATGAAGTGATTGTTCAAGTAGCGACTAATTTAGGGCGATCTCTCGCCACCACCTGATCAAAAATTATGAAACTTTTAAATCTAATCGCTACGCTCGACTCACAAATCCCGATCGCCGCAGTTGATGTTCTGTCCCCCTATGAGGCAACAATTATTCAGTGGTTGACAACCGAAGCTAAAGAAAAACTCGACAGTCCAGTTTTCTTTTGGAATCTGGGAGTATCGAGCCTGGAGCAATGCCTGATTGCTGAAGATGGTGGGCTGGTATTTAAGCCAGTGCCAGAGTACAAAAGACCACCCCACGCTGATCCAATACTCTTCGTTTTCGATTACATCAATAACTTTGATGGTGCTGCCGTGTTTATTCTGGGGGACATACACCTATTTTTGGGAAGAACTCGCCGCAGTTATCCTGGGAAATCTTGACCAGAGTGAAAAACCTTTACCACCGACTCAAACCGACAGAAAAACGGATTGTGCTGCTGGGTCAAAACATCGAACTGCATGATTCTCTAGTTAGGCTGATCCCCTGGTGTGAAGTGTCACTGCCTAGTATTGATCAAATTCAAGACCACTTCGAGTCATATCTGGTTTTTCTTGAAGAATCTGCTACAGAGCAGGATGTCATATTTTGAGTGTCCCTGAGTTATGAAGAAAAAGAAACCTTTGCACGGGCAGCGCTGGGATTAACGCTAGAAGAAATCAGTGATTTTCTGAGGCTTACAGTTAAAGAGCGATTGAGCAACGCTGGCATTTTAATTGATGCTACAATTATGCCTTTAATAGTCGAGTACAAAACTCGACTGCTGTCTCAGATGGGTATCGAATTGGGCAAACCTGCAACTATCCCCTTTGGCGGACTCGATTTACTGCGCGAGTCGCTAACTCGGCGGCGGCGACTGTTCACCCAAGAGGCGCGATCACTCCATCTGCGGCAACCCAAAGGCGTATTATTGGCTGGGCCGCCCGGAGTTGGTAAAAGCTTACTTGCCAAAAACATTGCAACTATACTCAACTTACCACTACTCCAGCTTGATATTGTGTCCCTCCTTGGCTTTCTGGTGGGTGAGTCTGAGGGCAATGTCCGCCGTGCCTTGAAAACTGCCGAGGCATCGCACCGTGCATCTTATGGGTTGATGAAATAGAAAAAGCACTTTCGGGGACTGGTGACACCTCTGGAGTTTCCCAGCGTATTCTGGGAAATCTGCTCACATTTATGAGTGTACGGCAGGCCTGTTAGTTGTGGCTACGTGCAACGACCCCATTGCCCAGTGAACTGAAACGGAAAGGCAGATTTGATGAAAATTTCTTTGTTGACTTACCAACCGAACTGGAGCGGTGTCAAATCCTCAAGATTCATTTAGAGCGTTTTGGCATTGTAGTAGAATCTGAATATCTGGAAGCGATCGTTGCTAACACCGCAAAGTTTTCAGGCGCAGAATTAGAAACCATAGCAGCAGAAGCGGCACTGCTGGCATTTGATGAGGGACGACCGCAGCAGGTGACACTAGGGGATTTTGATGCAATACTGCGAGAATATCACACCTCTGGCTGTCCAGGATGCTGCATCTGTAGAGCGAATGTAGTCTTGGGCTGGATCAGCAAAGTCAGAAGCGAAGGTCTGGGGTAATGCCCAGAATATGCAGACAGACTTACGGTGATTTGGAGGGTAAAGTCTCAAGTAATGAGTATATTAGCTAGAATTTTCTTTGCTCCCGATAAAACTGCTGTAGCCCAAAGACCATGAAAAAATGCGGGTCTACGAAATTATGACCAAGCAACTCTTATCTGCTCCCTATCTGTTATTATCAATTTTGTTCAAGTCAGACAAAAATTATTCTCGGAGATAAATAATGGGCAAGAAATATGATGTTTATGGTGTCGGTAATGCCTTAGTAGATATAGAATACGAAGTATCTCTAGAGTTACTACAAGAGTTAAAGATTGATAAAGGTGTAATGACACTCCTAGATGAAGAGAGTCAAAATCATATTTTGGAAAATCTCAAAAATCTTCATTGCCATAAGAGTTGTGGAGGGTCAGCAGCAAACACAATAGTCGCAATTAGTCAACTAGGAGGAAAAGCTTTTTATTCCTGTAAAGTGGCTAATGACGAATTTGGAGACTTTTACATCGAGGATTTACTCAACTCTCAGGTAGATACCAACTTAAAAAATGGCGAGCGCCAATCAGGAATTACAGGTAAATGTTTGGTGTTAGTAACTCCTGATGCAGATCGCACCATGAATACATTTTTGGGAATTACTGGAGAATTTTCTACACAAGAATTAGTATCATCAGCGATCGCTGATTCAGAATATATATATATCGAAGGATATTTAGTAGCTTCTCCTACAGCAAAACAAGCAGCTATAAAGGCTAGACAAATAGCTGAAAAAGCGGGAGTAAAAACCACTATGTCCTTATCTGATTACAACATGGTGAAATTTTTTAAAGATGGTTTATTAGACATCATTGGAACTAGTTTAGACTTAATTTTTGCGAATGAAAGTGAAGCATTAGAACTAGCAGATACAGAAGATTTTCAAGTAGCTGTAGACAAACTAAAAACCCTGAGTAAGAAATTTGCCATTACTCGCGGTGCCAAGGGTTCAGTAGTATTTGATGGTCAGAAATTAATCGAAATCGCTGCACCTCAAGTAAAAGCTGTAGATACGGTGGGAGCAGGAGATATGTATGCAGGAGCTTTCCTCTATGGAATTACCCAAGGTATGAGCTATGAAGAAGCTGGAAAATTAGCATCAGCCGCAGCTTCTAAAATTGTTACATCCTATGGGCCAAGATTAAAAACTGAGGAATTAAAGGCATTAGTTACTGCTTAGAGGGTGTTTGAAAACTTTTCAGGGGTCAAATTTTATGCCAGCAGTATAAGCCTTCGTAACCAACTATTTGTTGCACTCACCGGATCTAAAGCTTGGGTAAGGTTGGGTGGGGTAGGTGAATGCCCAATGTGTGAAGAGATACGATAAGTAATTAACAATGGTAATACTTTTACCTTTACTTCTAAAAAAACTCTAGGACAAGTTATAGGCAAGGAAGTATTGACAACGGTAGAAGAGTGGTATTTTCATTTAATTAAGTCTCAAATTTCAGAGTTTGAAAAACGGTAGAGCGATTAAGAATCTACCGTTTTTTATATATGTTGAATGCCGTACTCAAAAGTTAAGTGATATTTTTCCTTGCTTTCTTGTCTTGGTGAATTTTGGGTATTTATTATTGACTATGTGCTGTGGCTACAAAAGAATGAATTGCAATTTTTTCCGAACGCGATTTTGATTAGTGCCGTGCGTGAGCAATGGAAGCCAAAAGTATGGCGTGATGAGTACCTGGAACTACCACGCTCTGCAATCGGCACTGGCATTGGTGGTGGAATGCCGCAGTTTCGCAGTGGGAGTATAATGAACGTAATCGGCTAGTTGCTGATATATTTTATAACAACAGGTAAGAATTCATCCAATTTACCAACGGCAAGGAAATACTGGTAGAAACAACGTGGTGTTAGGAGTAGGAACGAGTGCTGCAATATGCCAGTAATTGAGAGCGATAGTTGAATAAAGGGGCTGTAGGTATCCCTATGGTTCTAGTTAACCATATATGGATTTGTCCAGCTTGAAAATGAATAGCCCACTTTTAACTTTCAACTAAAATTTTATTTGCATAGATAAAAGTACTGTTTCTCTGATCAACGAAACGGGTTGAGCCTGATATCACTAACCGCCTGCGGTAAGATTTCCAATTGCTCGGCTCGGTAAGCGATAGCCTGTGGTGTCGGTTCACTACCTAAAATGATTGCCGCAGTAACGAGTGTTTCGGTGTTGTTCATTGCTTCGCTTAGATTTTTCAAAGCCATACTCATGAACTGTAAACATTTTTGGGCATTTTCTTTGGGCGGTTCTGCGGCAAGCGATCGCAAATCAATAGTTGTCAAAAAGGCGATCGCAGACGCCATTTTAACAAAATTGGTGGGGCAATGAGCAGGAGCCAAAGCAGGATGTATTGATTTGGTCAGTTTTAAAACAACTGCCTTTGCCCTGTTTAAATCATTCAGGCGCACGGAAACCAGCAAGTTGTTCTGTATTCGCATCTTTAAAACAAATATCCGGCTTCACTTTTTCATAATCTAAGGTTTTGGGTACGTGATAAATGTTGCCTCTCTTATTTGTAATCTTGCCTTTTACCTGTGCATCACTTGGGCAAGTTGTTTGGTTTTGTGGTTTCACCCCGAAATTTTGTACTGCTGCTAAAACTGCTGTTTTATTCCCCGCTGATGCTGGTTTCTTAGAGCTAGAAGTTGTATTTCCAGGGATAGGACTAGCTGGAGCAACAGCAGTTAGTGCTTGAAACGTAGTACTAGTAGATTCTTTACACACAACTTTTTACTTTTCCGGTCTTTCCTGTGTTGATTTCTGTTGCTTATTCGATAAAAAAAGGGCTATTTGCGGGCTAACTTGTTCTAAAATTTGCGTTGTTTACCGCAGTAGGCATCGCACGGTTTTTTCGATGCTTTCCAGGTTGTTTAATTGGGCGGGGTTTGTTTCTTCATATAGTATGCTTGCCAGTTCTCGCAGACAGGCTTGCAGACGTGCTTGTTTTTCTTGAGTCATCAGTTTGATGTAGGGCTTATATGTTTCCCTCTATTTTGCCACCATTAGTAAATCTGCCAAAGTGGGATGCTCCCAGCCTTAGTAAGGCTCGCTCTCTTTTCCTCTAAGAATTGGGTGGGGCGATCGCTTGAATGGAGAAATAAAGGGCGATGTCTACGGCGGTAAACTACGCTGTACTGTTAATGAATTTACATTAATTACTCAAGAATCAATATCAATACAAATCACTGTGACGTATAGATTAATTACTGATTCAGGTACATTAATTGTTAATTCTCCTAACGGATTAGAATTGAGAATAGAATCAATAATTGCACAGCGACTTGTGTAGGGAGCAACGCGATTTTGTGAGGTTGGACAAAAAAGGTGCGATCGCTAATAAAT
>NZ_CALMFY010000250.1 GCF_937863485.1 uncultured Nostoc sp.
TATGTTGAGAACCGTAGTTTTTGCCCTCACCCTAAATCCCTCTCCCAAGTAGGGGCAGAGGGACTTCTTTCCGGCTCCCCTTCTCCCAATATTGGGAGAAGGGGCTGGGGGATGAGGGTTTTTTCTTTTCATACGGGAAGAACTACAGTTTTCAAGGTGGACGCGGTTTAACTATCTTTACAAAATAAACTCACAATATCGAATTATAAAGACAAGTTAAAACCTCGTTTCCAGCCTCTGCAAGTCAGGGAGGCGGCAGCCCCCCATTATGCATTCCCAGTCTCTGGCTGGGAACGAGGCAATCTCTAAAAGCTAGTTACAGACGGGTTTTCACCTTAAGTTGACACCAATGAGCAATGTTCCCTACACCGTGGTCTATTGACGTCAAAATAGCTGTAACTTATAATTGCAAACTCTAAACTCCTAACTTAGGAATGTGAATTAACGTGAGTTCGACGAATTAAAAAACAGCAGGAGGTAGTGCAGGTTAGTCTTTAGGGTAGATGTCAAGTGGAGGTTTTTTAGACAAGTAAGTATAAGCAGCTAAACCAGCCATCAGGTTGACTAAGAAGTTAAATACACTAAGACGCTAGTAATTCTGGCTGAGATATTAAACTTTGGAGAGTATGACGCAACTGGGCGATCGCTTGGAGTTGATAATCACCAGTTTCCTGAAATTGCTCCAAAGATTCTCCAATTTCTTGCAGCTTTTGCCGTAAGCCATCGAGTGAATCCTGAATTGGTTGTAGTGCTTCTTGATATAAATTCACCCGACCCCAGTACTCAGCAGTTGTTCTTTGCAGGGACAGCAAGTTTTCCTCGATCGCTTTGAGTTCTTGGCGCTTTTCATCCAGATCGTGGGTTTGATTGTCAATCATTCCCTGATTTAGCTCAATACCAGAACGAATCTGCTCAATTTCCCGTTCCAGTTTTGGGATTTCCTGTGAATATTGTTGCCGCTGGGTTTCAATTTGTAACAGAATCGGTTCTAAATTAATTTTGTTGTTACTTTCTTTTTCATCAGTAACAGTATGTCCTTGCCGCCGCAGCAGTACAGCTTGGTGTTGCTTGAGAAACTTCTGATGCTGTAGCATATTGCGGCGTTGTCCCACCAAACTGGAGTTTAGCATCTGGTAAAGGTCTTTTTCATCCGTTAGTTCCAGTTCCAAATTGATGTGGTCATGGTCAGATGCGTGATTTATTTTAGTTTGGAGTTCTTCTATAGCTTCTTGTTTATATGTCAGTTCTTGTTCTTGATCGTGAACAAAGCTAGCGTCTATTTGCACCTTATATTGCAAGTCTTGCACTGTTTTTTGTAGTTCTTCTAAAGGCATTTTCTCCAAAGCTTCTACATTAGCTTGCTGGCCGAGAACTACATCACCAGATGTTGCAGCTAAAGAGTGAATCTGTTGATATAACTCTTCGGCGTTTCGTAACTGCTCTTTGATTATCCGAGCATACTCTTGCTTACTAGTAAGGTCTGCTGTATTTATCTGTAATTGGGCTGTTTGCTGAACTAGAGAATTTTGTGCTTCAAGACATGCATTTTGGCGATCGCTAAAGGTTTGTGACAAACGCTCAACTTCTTCTTGCTGTTGAGCGATCGCAGTTTTTTGCTCCTCCAGTTTTTGCCAGTGGGGGGTAAGAGTAGCTTGCTGCTTTTGAACCAATTCAAAAGCCAGATGCAGGTGTTCTCTGACTGTTTCCGTGGGAGTAACACGACTAGATAAGCGATCAAGTAACTCACTCATTACCCGACTTTGCTCCTCATCTATAACCGTCCCCTGTTGGAAATCCGCTTGACGCTCCTCCAGGCGACGCTGCTCGCCATGCAAATGCTCCCAAGCGCCTTCCAATTCCTGGCGATTGCGCTCAACTTCTGTTTGTAACCGTTCAATTTCTTGGCGGGATGTGTCAACTTTCTGTTTTTGCTCCTCAAGTTGTCGCAACTCATCCTCCAATTGTTGCAACTGTTCTGAGCGTACTTCCATGTCCATTTCACGGCGATTCAACTCTTGCGCCTGAAACGTCAGCGACTGCTTCCACTGATCAATCTCATCTTCCTTGAGCTTAAATTTCTCCAATTGCCGGGAAAAATTCTGCAAAATGTTGACTAGTGGACGCCCTGCTTCTTGAATCCGCTGCACTTGACGATTCGGATTTAGTTCAACTAGTACCAAAGCACCATCATTTAATTTGCTTGCGTCCTCAGCAGCAATCACTTCTTCTGACACAGTACTCCAATTCTGGTCAGTTCGCTGACAAGCTAGCAGTTTCAGTTCGGTTTTGGCACCGCCACTAAGTAAACCACCTTTCTGTTTTTGTACTTCTGCTAAATACAGCACACCGTTAGTCCTTATTGATGCACTTAAAGTTCATGTTTTGGGATATACCTTAAATAATTCTGTTAACTTGTCTCACTGAACTGAAGTTTAGGAGAACAAGACAGACAAAACTATAGACGCGAGATGTTACGTCTTGATACTTATAAAAGCGAATTGGTCGCGCCTTTATATTTTGTACTGATGACAGTGATGATGACTTCCGTGTTAACACTAGCTTTGTCGAAGTGTATTACGAAAAATTAAGGTTTATAGCTTAATGTATTCTCGGATAAGAATAAAGAACAGGGTAAAAATCTTTTCAGTAATCCATAATCAATACTTAAAGAAGAAGTCAAAATTCACAATTTAAAATTCAGCAATACTTAAGGAGCACTTTTTAGCTAAATGCAGGGAAATTTAAATGAAATTGATATTTGCAGTATCCTGCAATTGATTGAGTTGGGACAGCGAACTGGGCAACTATGGGTGGAAGCTCATAGCTCTCACCATAACAACAGACTGGGTGGAGATGGAGCAAGCATTTATCGTCTCGAACAACAGTCTTGGTTCGTGTTCTTCCTCAATGGTGAAATTATCTATTGTCAAGAAGGTGAGAGTAGTTTATCTAGAATTAGCGATTATTTACGTCATTACCGAGTAGAGATGCGACTTACCGACAAACAAATTGCCTCCCTACCATCAACCGACGCGCCAGAGTATGCCTATCTTTGGGCACTCTTGGAGCGGAATATCATCAACCCAAAGATAGCTGGTAGTATCATTCACGGCTTAGTGCATGAAACTCTCTTTGACCTGCTGAGTTTACACCAAGGTAACTTCATTTTCCATCAGGGTGCGGCACTTGCCCCGCAATTAAACACTTTCGAGATTGCTCCATTTGTTACAAAAATTACGAAGCAAGTGCAAGAGTGGAAGCAACTGTATCCACACATTCAGTCTCCAGAACAATTGCCAGTGCTATCTGACAAAGTTCAGCTACAATCCTCGCTACCAGAAGCAACCGTAAATAAGCTACAACATTGGGCTGATGGTAAAACATCCTTGCGTCAACTGGCTCGCTATCTCAACCGAGACATTTTGACAGTCGCTAAGGCAATATATCCATATGTGCAACAGAGTTGGCTACAACTAGTATATTCAGAGACAACTAAACCAGATACCCACACGGATAGCTGGGAATTGAAGGGAAAACAAAAGGGGCGGATAGTATGTATTGACGATGCGATCGCCATCGGTGAGACTGTAAATTCCATCTTACAACCACAAGGTTATGAAGCGATCGCTCTTACCAATCCTTTAGAGGCACTGAGTCTGGTGTTTCAACTCAAGCCGGATTTAATTTTATGCGACATTGCCATGTCGGAATTGGAGGGGTACGAGGTTTGTGCCATGCTGCGACATTCAACAGCATTTCGGCTCATACCGATTATTATGCTTACTGGTAAAGATGGATTTATTGATCGAGTCAAAGCTAGTATGGTCGGGGCAACAGATTATTTAACAAAACCGTTTACAGACACTGAGTTGCTTATGCTCGTCCAGAAATATATCAACAACCAATGAAAATTGGGCATGGGGGAGCCACTGCGTTGTCCGGGTTCCCCCGCTTAAGGCAAGTGGCGTCATGGGGCAGAAGAATTTTAGATTCTGGATTTTGGAAAATGGAATTGAACAATCTATAGCAATCGCATTAATCCAAAATTGAGAGAGCATGGGCACATGAACAGATCGAAGATTTGTTGATCTACTAAAAGATGAGTTAAAAGATGTTATCACAGAGTCAGCCAACTCAGTAAAACGTCAATATCCGGGAAAATAGTGAAAAAATAGAATTAATTTATACAGTTAATCCTTGCGGAGGAATCAGGGAATGTTCCAAGTAGGAACGTCTACATCAGGAGGTAAATAGACACTTATGAGTACAGTTCTGATTGTGGAAGACAGTATCGCGCAAAGGGAGATGATTACAGACCTCCTGAAAGCGACTGGTCTAACAGTGACCCATGCCAGTGACGGATTAGAAGCATTGGAGGCAATTCAAATAGCACCTCCCGATTTAGTAGTATTGGATATTGTCATGCCCCGGATGAACGGCTACGAAGTTTGTCGGCGGTTAAAATCCGATCCAAAAACCCAAAATGTCCCTGTGGTTATGTGTTCTTCCAAAGGCGAAGAATTTGATCGCTACTGGGGTATGAAGCAGGGTGCAGACGCCTACATAGCCAAACCGTTTCAACCAACCGAGTTGGTAGGAACAGTCAAACAACTGCTGCGAGGATAAGGATAAAAGCAATATGGTCAGCAAACCGGACTTTTTAAGTGGCAGTGGTCAAGACCATTTCCGACCTGAATTACAAGTAGAAAGTCCTGAAGGTGAGTTACATTTGAGATTTTACATTCCCTCGCATCAGGAGTTTGCACTACAAGCAACTGGTATTCGGGAGGTAATTGAACTAAGTCCTGATAGAATCACCCCGATTCCTAATGCTTCTCCTTTACTTTTGGGTACCCTAAATTTACGAGGTCGAGTTATTTGGGTGGCTGATTTGGGTCAATTTCTTGGGGAAGCAAGTGCATTAAACACGGATAGAGCTGAAATTCCGGTGATTGCCATTGAAGAGCAAGACACAATAGTGGGTTTAGCAGTAGAGGAAATTGGTGGTATGGACTGGTTGGATGTCCAGAATCTCATGCCATCAATTAGCGTTCCAGATACTATGGCTCCCTTTTTACGTGGAGAGTGGTTATTAAGTGCTAAAAACAAACAGTGTCTGCGACTGCTCGATCAAATGGCAATTTTACGAAGTGCGCGGTGGGCAGGATGAAATTGGAGGAGGAAATGGCAGCAAGTATTGATAATTACGAGCCAACATATCAACAGGCGATGAGCGCCTATGTTCAAAGGAATTATGAGGTTGCCGCCACTTTAGTTGACCAAGTGGTGCAAAATTTACCAAATGACCCCAATTCCCATTTATTAAGGGGTCACATCTACTATGTTTTGCAGCAGTATGATGTAGCAAAAGAAGAATATCAACACGTATTACGCTTGACTAATGATCAAGAAATTATTGGTTTTGCCAATAATGGAATTGAGAATATAAATCAATACCTCCAGTCATTCAGTGGAGAGATTGATCCATCAGGAAGTGAAGAGCAAATAAATTCTCCAAACATATCTGATGCACTAGCATATAACGAACAAGAATTAAAAGATTTCGGCGCTAATGAGGAGTTTGACAGCAAGAGCCTTGATTTGAACTTTTTTGGTGAGCATGAAGAAACTATGAATGGCGTTGAAGAGCTATCTTCAAATAGTCCATTTGATATCCCCACAGAAGATAGCATTGGAAAGGGAAAAATATCAGATTCTTCTACAGCTTTTAGTGATGATCCTTTTGCCTTGGATGAAGAATCGGAGGAACAATCAAATCGCAACTGGGAGGAGAAAACAGAATTAGAGTTGCCTGCTTTCTGGCAGGAAGATATGTCAGAAGAATCATTAGTAAATAGTCAGTTTTCAGATCATGGGATAAATTCTGCTCACAGAAATTCAGTTATTGACAATAATAACTCTTCCTTTTCTAATTCACAAACTGGTCATACCGAGAATGATTTGCCTGATTTGTTGAGCGATCCCAAGTCTCCAGAGCTTCGGATTGGAAATTTAGAATATAAAAAATCTAATTTTGAAGACGAAACTTTACTAATTGTTGAAGAAGAATTTATAACCAGTTCGTCAACAACCAATAACTTGGAATCCAAAATTCAAGATAATTTGCCTGAAATCGAAGCACATGATTGGTTGAATTCAAAAGATTTAGGAAAAAAGGAAGAGTTTTTGCCAAATTTATCTGATAATTCTTCATCTGTTAGCCGCAATCTACCTCTCGAAGAAAAGCAGTTTAAATCAGGTGAAATCAACGGTAAAAATAGCTTTGATGACGATGAAAATTTTGATATGGAAGCATTTGAGTCTGCCTTTGGCTCAGAGGGTTTAAGCTCTTATGAAGACTCAAACAATATAGGAGAAAATTCTAAGAGTAATATCGAGTTTTTAGATGACTTTGAGGAATTTGACGATTTAGGCAACATTCCAGGGTTTGACCTGATCGAAGGAAATTCTAACATCGGTGATGCAGCAATGCCTTCTGCTCCAGCAGAAACTAGTGGTAGTGGACGCCCTCAAAGCGCGGAGGCTTTTTTAAGTGATGCAGCTAGCGATCGCGAAGAGGAACTATTCTCGATGACTGGTTCGCATGAAGCAGTTCCAGTCTTTAGCCAAACAGATGTCTCGAAACTAGAACCCACCGTTAGCGTCGAGCAAGGCTGGTTAGCACCATTAGAAAATGCCTCCATAGAAAGGAAACAATGGTTAATTGCTGGAAGTGTGGGCATTGTCTCAGCGCTGGTTGTAGCCACAGTTAGCTTTGTCGCCACCACATTTTCTCCACCCCAACAACGAGAATCAGTACGAAACACAGGTTGGGCAATGTCACTAGCCGCTGGGATTGCAGGTTTTGCTACCGCAGGCTTCATGGGGAATCTTGCACTCAAACAAATTCGCCGCACAACCAATGATCTGCAAGCTCAGTTTGAGGCTGTACGCCAAGGAAATTTGAATGCTCAAGCCACAGTATTTTCTGAAGATGAATTGGGGCACTTAGCCACTGGCTTTAATGAAATGGCGCGGGTAGTTTTCACGACTACAAGTGAAGCCCAGCGGAAAGCCGATGAACAAGAGGAAGCCAAAGAAAACCTGCAACGTCAGGTGATTCGCCTGTTGGATGATGTAGAAGGAGCTGCTAGAGGAGATTTAACAGTCCAAGCTGAAGTGACAGCCGACGTACTGGGGGCTGTAGCTGACGCCTTTAACCTGACAATTCAAAACCTGCGGGATATCGTTCAACAAGTAAAAGTGGCAGCGAAGGATGTGACAAAAGGTGCAACCAACTCTGAAACCTTTGCTAGAGCCTTATCTGGTGATGCTTTGCGCCAAGCAGAAGAGTTGGCAGTGACGCTGAATTCTGTACAGGTAATGACCGATTCGATTCAGCGGGTAGCAGAGGCGGCGCGGGAAGCCGAAACCGTCGCCCGTGATGCTAGTACGATCGCTCTCAAAGGTGGGGAAGCAGTAGAAAATACTGTGGCGGGGATTTTAGAAATCCGAGAAACCGTTGCCGAAACCACTCGCAAAGTGAAGCGGTTGGCGGAATCTTCCCAAGAAATTTCTAAAATTGTGGCGTTGATTTCCCAGATTGCTTCGAGAACAAACTTGTTAGCACTCAATGCTAGTATTGAGGCGGCAAGAGCGGGAGAAGCTGGACGCGGGTTTGCGATCGTCGCAGACGAAGTGCGTCAGCTAGCAGATAAATCTGCCAAATCCCTGAAGGAAATTGAACAAATTGTGATGCAAATCCAAAGCGAAACAGGCTCGGTGATGACCGCGATGGAAGAAGGCACACAACAAGTAATTAAAGGGACAAAATTGGCAGAAGAAGCCAAGCGATCGCTCGAAAACATTATTCAAGTGGCGAATCGCATCGATATTCTTGTGCGCTCAATTACTAGCGACACTGTGGAACAAACTGAAACCTCCCGCGCCGTCGCTCATGTAATGCAATCAGTAGAACTCACCGCGCAAGAAACTTCCCAGGAAGCCCAGCGAGTTTCCGGTGCCCTACAACACTTAGTAGGTGTATCCCGTGACTTGATCGCCTCCGTTGAACGTTTCCGAGTGGAAACTATGGAAACCAGGTAACAAAGTTAGGAGTTAGGAGTGAGGAGTTAGAAATAAAAATCAAAACTCACAACAAAGTTAGGAGTTAAGAATGAGAAGTTAGAAATAAAAATTACAACTCATAACTCATAACTCATAATTCATAACTCATAACTCATAACTCATAACTCATAACTCATAACTCACAACTCATAACTTTTGCTATGCTGCCGGAACAACAACAGCGGATTTTGGGTTACTTTATCGAAGAAGCCAGGGATCACCTGAATACTATTGAGCAGGGGTTGCTGAATTTAGAGGGGACTCTGAACGACCCGGAAATAATTAGCGAAGTCTTCCGGGCGGCTCACTCCATCAAAGGAGGAGCGGCGATGCTTGGATTGACTAGCATCCAGCATACCTCCCATCGTCTGGAAGATTGTTTCAAACTCCTCATAGAGCATCCGGTTCAGGTTGACCAAAAGTTAGAGTCTTTATTTCTCGGTGTATCTGATACCCTGAAAGCGCTGCTAGAGCATTTGAGCGGGCCATTTGGTCTTTCTGAAGATGCAGCTAATACTTTGATGTTAGAAACTGAGCCAGTCTTTCAATGGCTGAATCAGCATCTGGAATTACTTGTAGAACAAAAGAACAGTGGAGTAGCCATCAGTCCTTCGGCAACAGAACTACACACAACCTCTGTAGAGAACGTCTCCACACTTACTGAACTTTTTCTGCGGCAAGATATTCCCAGTTTGGCAGAAGACACCGATCAGGAATCTTCAGAAATATCCTTCTCTGTAGCACCCCAGGAGATGCCAGACGCTCACGGACACGGCTTAGCTGCGCTATCGCCAGTCACCGCCAAAGAAAATAATAATTGGGGCAAGTTTCAAGCCCAAGTACTGCAAACACTGCGGGAAATGTTGCAACTGTTTAAGCAAACAACAACACCCTCAACTCGACAAAACCTTCAGCAATGCTGTTACCAGTTAGTCAGACTTGGTGAGACTTGGAATTTGTCCAAGTGGTGTGGTTTGTGTCAAGCAGCAGCCAGTGCGATCGGCAATCCCGAAAACACTTATCTGACTCTAGCTAAAATTGTCATTACCGAAATCAAGCAAGCTTTAGAATTAGTCCTGCAAGGTAAAGAAGCCGAAATTGCAATTAGTCAGCAACTAGAAGCACTTTTGAGCTTTGCAGAAATTGAGTTGTTAGAAATTACCCCCGATTTGTTTGACCAACAGCCTACGGTTTTGACAGAACCATCAACTGCGCCAAAGCTAATTTTATCCGTCAACACTTCAGAAACTACGAAAACTGAGCAGTTAGTCATAACTAACCTATCTGAGCCAATTGAGGAATTTAATCTAGACGAGGATAGTAGCGAACGCCCTGATCTTCAGTTACAAGGGATACCATTAAACGCTGCAATTCATAATAGTTTTTCTTTCACCATACATGACGAAGCACATCCAATCAGTAGCAATCTTGACCCCAATGGTCCAGAGGTAGGAATAGCTGAGTTAAATACCCTTGCCGATTTATTTGAAGGCGAAACTCCCGAACTCGATGAAACTTGGCATCAAGAACAAACCTTAAATATTGTTGCCACCGATGACTTTGGAATTGATTTCAGCAGCACTGACGCTGAGGCTGCTGATGGCGACTTATCCGATTTACTCTCCTTTGATGAAGATACAAACAACGAGCAGCACCTAGCAATCACAGCTACGACAGAAGACTTATCCTTGTTATTTGGTGATAACTTCTTAGAAAAAGAGAATTCAGAACCGCAAAATCAACAAACATCCGCTACGACTGTAGAGTTGAGCGATATTAACGTAATTAATCTAAATTTAGACTCTTACCCTGACGAAAATTTACAAGAATTTACTGAGATTACTAGTGATCCGCAGCAGCCGCCTAGAGAGATTGTCCAAAATAATGTCAACAAAAACGATGTGGTTGAAGATTTATTGACACTGGCACTAAATGATGATGTAGAACTATTGCCTACAGGCGAAGTGACTCAACCGGAAACTGAGGCGTTCGCCAGTGTGGAACTATCTACCAGTCAACAAAACAGTTTTGATAACTTATTCTTAGAAACCAAAAAGGCAAATTGGGTAGAAGAAATTATCCCTAGTGACTACGTAGAATTACCTCAGCAAACAGGCTTGTCTTCGGACAACCTGTTTGCTGAAATGGAAGAACATCCACTACTGCCTACAAGTGAACCAGAAATAGGTGATTTATTTGATACATCTCCAGCAATAGTACCTAAGTTTTCTCAATCAGAAAATGATCTGAGCAACTTCTGGAATCAGGAAACCATAGAGGAACAGGACGAATTCGATTCCTTAATTGAGCAGAATGTGGAAAGGGGGTTAGAGGAGAGTTTGTTTGCTGAGGAGGCTGATGACATTTTTGCCGACAGTCAGCAGCCCATACCTTCTCCTATAGCCAGTTTTGACAGAGAAGAAGATTTTGATATCAATTTCCAGCACCAAGAGCAGCTAGATTTGGTATTCTCATCAGATTCTGGAGATGATTTATTTGATGAGTTAGCACCGAGTAACTCAACTATTTCCCCGACAATCAGCGATCGCATCGAACCATCCCCGCCAGAAACGCCATTGTTCGGGCAGCATCCAGGGGAAGAAATTCTCAGGCGATCGCAACAACCAGAAGCTTTAGATTTTGTTCCAGAATTTACCAATCAGCCCCCAGAGATATCTGCCGTTGATCTGGAACTTAATTCATTCAGCTCTTTCGATGAAAATTCCCAACTGCTGTTTGAAGATGGAGCCACAAATGACTCCACCTATATTCAGATGGAAACCACAGATAATACTGTGGATGAACTATCGCCTACAGAAACTTCTTTAGATATCAATTTTGGGGAAAATTCAGATTCACCCCACGCACAGCCAGGTGATTTGTTCGGCTCTTTCGATGAAAATTCCCAACTGCTGTTTGAAGATGGAGCCACAAATGACTCCACCTATATTCAGATGGAAACCACAGATAATACTGTGGATGAACTATCGCCTACAGAAACTTCTCTAGATATCAGTTTTGGGGAAACTTCAGATTTAGCCCAGACAAGCCCAGAAGTTTTAGGTACTGAGCCGAACAATAAGTTAGAAACTGCCTTTGAGTTCACAGAAAATACAGATTTTGTGAGTAATGAGCCTAGTTTTGCAAATGATTTATTGTTTACAGAAACTGCTATATCAGAAGCAACAAACCAGGAAGAATTAGAAGAGAATGCGGCAAAAATTGACTCACAAGCTGTTAATGATTTCACCCAAACGGTTATTCAAGAAGATGTAAAAACTGATTTATGGGATCAAGGAGAGACATCTGAAACTGCACCAGTGTTAGAGGAAGAAAATGCTATTGTTACCTCAACTAAAGAATTAGTAACGACAGAAACCATTGAAGTAGTTGCTCTAGAAGATGAATTTGCATACTTGGAAGGATTACTAGAAGAGGAAGTAGCACTTAACCCCAAAGCTACCTCAATACCAGAAGTAGATTTTGCAGCCCTGGAAGAATTGCTAGGTACAGATAACGACAGCGATGCCTACGACGGGCTACCCCAACGCCAGCCCTTCGATATTCAGCCAGTCTTGGCTAATAATCCCATTCCATCACCAGCCATAAAAGATGAATTTGGTGATTTGGAAAAGTTGCTGGCAGAAGCAGATCAAACAATATCCCATTCACCATTACTAAAATCTAACACCAGCAAAACTCCCCGCCCCTCTACTCGTAGGGCTACGAGATTTGAAGAAACGATGAAGGTTCCAGTTAAGCAACTGGACGATATGAGTAATTTAGTTGGGGAGTTGGTGGTAAATCGCAATACCTTAGAGCAGGATCATGAACGGCTGCGGCAGTCATTAGATAACTTGCTGATTCAGGTACAACAACTCTCAGATGTGGGCGCAAGGATGCAAGAGTTGTACGAGCGATCGCTTTTGGAAGCTTCTCTGTTAGCTGGACGCAAAAAGAAAGACTCCGGCTTTCAAGCGCCTGATTCCAATGCCGATAGGGGTTTTAGCGAGCTAGAAATGGATCGTTTTACTCCTTTCCATACACTCTCACAGCAGATGATTGAGCGGATTGTGCGAGTGCGTGAGTCGGCAAGTGACATTGATTTTGTCACCGAAGAAACTGAGCGAGTAGCAAGGCAGTTCCGCCAAGTAACTACCCAGCTACAAGAGGGACTAACAAGAGCGCGAATGGTGCATTTTGCCCAAACTATTGATCGCTGGCGGCGAGGAGTGCGCGACAACGCCATTAAGTGTGGCAAACAAGTTGAGTTGGTGATCGAAGGTGGCGATACCTTAATTGACAAGATGATTTTGGATCATCTTACCGATCCGCTAACTCATATGCTGAATAATGCGATCGCTCACGGTATTGAAACGCCAGAAGAACGACAAGGTGCTGGTAAACCATCCGTGGGAATCATTACTATCCGTGCCTTTCACCAAGGTAACCAAACGATAATTTCCGTAGGCGATGATGGCGCAGGTATAGATTCAGCAAAGGTTAAGGCTAAGGCGGTGAAGATTGGCATGATTACGGAAGCGCAGGCAAAAGCCATGTCTCGCCTGGAAGTCTACGATCTGCTGTTCCAGTCTGGTTTTACGATCAAAGACCAAGCTGATGAAATTTCTGGTCGTGGTGTGGGTATGGACGTAGTGCGTTCCGAGATTAGCGAAATTCGGGGAACAGTGAACACCGATTCTGTGCTCGGTAAGGGAACCATCTTCACCATTCGTCTGCCACTGACTCTGAGTATTTGTAAAGCTCTCTGCTGCGTCTCAGATCGAGCTAGAATTGCCTTCCCGATGGACGGTGTAGAAGATACGTTGGATATACCAGTTAAAAATATCCAGCACGATGGCAATGGGCAATCGTTTATTTCCTGGCGCGATACAGTACTGCCATTCCGACCTCTGAAAGAACTTTTAACCTTCAATCGCCAAATCAGTCGCGGCAATGTCTATGGCGGCACCAGAGATGATGATATGGTTTCTGTGGTGGTAGTGCGATCGGCAAATACCCTAATTGCTCTACAGATTGACCTGGTGTTGAGCGAACAAGAAATTGTAATTAAGCAATTTGAAGGGCCAGCACCTAAACCCATTGGTGTAGCTGGTGCTACAGTCCTTGGTGATGGCCGCATTATGCCTATTGCTGACGTGCTGGAAATAATTGACATTTTCCAAGGACGGATTTCTACACAAATTGGTGGCAATTCTTGGCAACAGAAAGCTACTCCCCCAGACACCTCTCCTGCGAAAATTGATCCAACAGTGCTGATAGTCGATGACTCAATTACAGTCCGAGAATTGCTATCCCTGACATTTAATAAAGCAGGTTATCGCGTAGAACAGGCGCGTGATGGCCAGGAAGCTTGGGATAAACTCCGCTCCGGTCTGCCTTGTGATATTGTATTTTGCGACATCGAAATGCCCCGCTGCGATGGTCTGGAGTTACTCTCTCGCATCCAGAAAGACTCTAACCTCAACCACCTACCGATCGCTATGCTCACCTCACGGGGTGCAGACAAGCACAGACAAATTGCAGCTCAACTCGGTGCTAGTGGCTACTTTACCAAGCCCTATCTCGAAGAAGCTCTCCTTGAAGCTGCGGCGCGGATGTTGAAAGGGGAAAAACTTGTTAGCACTACAAGTAATGTTTCGTGACACTAATATTAAACGTTGAGTGAACAGCATTGTTGGCAAAATACAAGAAAAATAGCTTGTCTATTGACTTGGTTTTTGGTTGTTTGAGTAATGCGATCACTCTTTGTGTCCAGTAATCGGTAGTGAGGAAATTCTTAGGATAACGATCAACTGAGAATAGGTTTATTGTCTTCGTAGAGAATATGGGGTGTCTGGGGATGTTCCAATCCATCTAAGAAGCCAAAGAAATGTTTAAACCCCCGTTGTAACGGCCAGGAATTAAATGAAGCGGTGGCGGTGCGATGGCGTAACCGCCCGCCGTAGGCGATCGCAAGTCTGAATCAAATGCCACTTACCTGTCAGCAAGGTAGAATAGCCATTGCTACGTAAAATCTCTGTGCTTTACTTGGTACAACTAACTTTTTGAGCCAAAATAGCTGAAAATATTGCCTAAATGGCAACATTGCTCTGCTGAGTTTAGGTATTGTCAGTGTTGAGTTGATCCATTGTGGATTTTACACTTACGACTTGTCTATTAATTACATGAGGTAAACTCTGTATAAAGGACTATACTTAATCTAGTTTTAGTACTGGATCTAAAATTTGCACTGTCATCTGCTCAACTTTATATATACGGGAGGAACGAATTTGGTATACCTAATCATTTATCTATATAAAATCTACGTTAGAAAAAGAACATATCAAATATCTAAAAAAGACACTATAACGATGTAAAACTACATTTTAGCCTCTATTACCAGTGAATTTGGCTGTCCGTCGCTTATAAAAGCGAAATATGTAGCATTTCCGTACTTGACTAGTGCGAGATTTAAGTTACTCTAAAAGCGGATCGCTTCTTGTAAGAATCTACCCTGGCAGAAATGTATAAAGACATAGTTAAATTTAGCAATTCTGTCCGATATTTTGAATTTGCAAACTGAATAGTTTGATACGGCGCTCAAAATCCCGATCCACTACCCTAAACAAGGTAGTCAATTAACGACTCAATATCATTTGTCTGGTTAATTGTAATGAATAGTCTACAATACCAGTGGATGAGAAAATCTAAAGAAAATATAAAAGAGACTCAACTTACTGTGGTGTCTGGAGGACAAAAGTGTTTCTGAGACTAGCACATCAACATCGACAATTCGTCCAAGACTTGGTGATGAACCTGCAAGCTTTGGCGACTGTACTAGAGCGGCGTGGGTATCTTGCGTCCTGCTATACCTGTGGCGACCAAATGAATAGTGCATCGTTTATGGTTGGCTTGGGTGATAACCATCTAATTCGGTTTTTAGTGTCTGATTACGGGATTACTTGGACGGAAATGCGGGATGACCGCGAATTAATGAAGTTAGAAGGTGCGGAGGCAATTAGCCAATTAGACGAACTGGCTAATCTTGTCAAGCAATCTATGCAAACTGATACAGGCTCTAAAACTCTTGCCAAGAAGTATTAAGGTTTCAAAGGTCGATCGCTTTCTTAGAAATTGATTATCGGTAATTGGTAATGGTGGCTTAGTTGGCGATCGCTCTTACCTATTCTCCATTACCATTAAGTGATTGGCTCGTGGCTGGCCCATCGCATATTTTTTTGTATCTGCCAAAACCTCACGAGCCGGATTTTGATCCTTTAGCTGGAAGGTGTAAAAACACACCAAAGTCAGAGGTTGAGTAGTTGGGCGCTCCTCTTTGCCCAAAATATCATCAAAACTTGATAACTTCTCTTCGAGACGCTACGCGAACGTTAAGCTTTGCTAACGCAGTTTTCGTTAGGGCTATGTAAAAGGATTCAGTAATGGAATATCGCAGCTATCGAAATCGCGGATGTTGCGCGTTACTAAGGTCAGCTGGTGAATCTAGGCAGTAGCAACTATCATTATATCTGCTTGACTGTGTATTTTCACTAATCCTAATTATGGATTTTTACTCCTATTGTCCATTACCAATCAAAATAAAAGGTGCCCAATAGTACGGATGACTAAAGTCATTAACTGCTGCTGCGGGTACATTATGATTTATTGCCTTCCAGTCTCCGGTAATTAATGAGACTTGAGCTTGTCGTAAAGCTTCAGTTTTAGTCAACTTCTCAGTAGAGAGTGTACCATAAAAAGCACTCATGAGTGCTTGTGTACCACCATCATCCACTGACCACAGCGAGGCGATCGCGGCTCTGGCGCCGGTTTGTTGCATCTGATAGCCAAAGCCCAAAATTTCCTCACCGTTACCCAACTTGCCTCCCAAGCCGGTTTCACAGGCGCTCAACACTACCAAATCTACATGGGATAGTGACCAACTGGCGACATTTCTAAAATTAACGCGATCACCATTCCCGAATAAAATAAACGAATCTTCTGGTTTACCCACCACAAAGGCTGCATGAGTCGCTAAATGGACAATTGTATAATCATCCATTTGGGGTACAGTAGCTTTGGGGCTAAAGGCATCGTCTAAAAGCTTCGTAGTTTCAGGAACAGTAGCGGCTAAGTTTTCTACTTCCCGCGTTGCAAAGGGCAAACCAGCAAAAGCAACCTGTCGATTCCCAACTTTAATTTGATAATTACCTTTAGTAAAAGCACCGACTAAAACCCGCAAAGTAGATTGTTGTGGGGTATTTAAGTTAGTCAGGCTGGCAGATGTAATGTGATTGACATTGAAACGCTGCACTAGCCATTGTTTGCCATCATATAAAGCAGTTAAAGGAATATAGCGTAACTGGTCATCTGGAGCGTAAATCAGAGTTTGTGTACCTGATAGCTTCAGGTCTTTTTCTATCGGTTTAATTAGCCAGTCATGCAATTGGCGTGCAGGTGCTTTGATATTTCGACTGGGATTGATTAAAGCTTGGCGGAAAGCACCAATTGTCCGATGGAGGGTTTCGCGTTTTACAGCAACGGTGCGATGAATTGGTGGAGAATCAGGAGTTACTAGTACCAATTCCAAGCTATCTTTTAAAATCAGTGGGTAGAGGAGTGCAGATTTTTGAGGTAATCGCGCCAAATTATCCCGAAGTTCGTTGAGACTCTGCAAATCCAAATTTTGCTGCCTAGCTGTCCGGCTAATTTGCTCTACCTGTGCTTTCACTGAAGGACTATTGATAAATTCGTTAAATCCATCCAGGAGTTGCTGTTGATTTGAGACTAATTGCTCGATCCGTTGTTTCTGTTCGAGCGATCGCTCTTTGGGGGAGATTTTCCGGAGTGTTGTCAGTTCTTTACCTAGCACAACAGCATTATCCAGGGTTTGCTCTAGCTTTTGTTTAATTGGTTTTTCTGTTGCCGCTATATTAATACCTTTGACAGTACGTTGATTACCTGGCACACTCTGGAGATATTCCTCTAGTTCTTCAACTTTGAGTAAATCTATTGTCCTTTGTGCTTCAGGAACACGTTCTTGTTTGAGTAATCGTTCACCCAAAATACGATATGTCTGGCTAACAGTTATGCTATAAGCATCTGGTTGTGGCGCACTAAGTGCTGATGGATTCAAGCGAGCTTTCTCACGATTAATCAAGCAATGCTTATAGAAAAAAATTGCTAACTCTGGTTGGTTTTGGATATCAAATAAGTAACCTATGTTACTGTAGGTTTTGCCAAGTCGAACCAGATCCCCAAGTTCTTTGTTAATTAATAGGGCTTGCTGATAGGATTGAAGTGCTTCAGGATACTTTCTTTGACTTTGGTAGATTCTGCCGATATTGTTGAGTGTTACGGCTTCCCAAGAGCGTTCTCCAAGTTCTCTGCTGATGGCTAATGCTTTTTGTAATCTCTGCAACGCTTCTTTCGATTGGTCTTGCCGAGATTCTTTGATAGCCTCTTCGTTGAGCCTTTCAATTTCTGAGAGCTGATTATTCTTGGGTAAAGCTTGAGCTTTTTCTCCGAAATCATACCTCAACTTTGCATTTGTGCTTACATGGTTATTTTCTGGGTAAGCCATCCCAAAACCTAGTAAACTAAGTAGAGTCAAAGTAACAACATTAACATACTGGAGATTAGGCTGCATAACAAAACACTCCCTAGACTCGGAAGTGTAAATATTAAATCAAGAAGTCCGGCAGCGCAATTAATTTTTATGCTATTCAATGACTTGGAAAATTTATAGGTGCTTAGAAACTTGAAGATGTCAGAAGAAAAACCCCCTCAACCAAAACTACCACCAACCAGCGCCCTTGACAATCCATCAAGTCATGAATTTGGGAATTGGTTTGAATATCCTGTCAGAGTGCAACCCCACCACACTGACTATGCCGGTCTTGTCTGGCACGGTTCCTATATAGCTTGGATGGAAGAAGCGCGGATTGAATGCTTGCGATCTATAGGGATTGAATTTGTTGATTTAGTCGCTATAGGCTGCGATTTACTAGTTGTAGAACTGTCGGTGCGCTATCATCGTTCAATTCAATTGGGTATGGCAGTGGTGGTAAAAACACGCATGGCTGAGGTAACTGGCGTCCGAATCAATTGGGATTATGCTATTGTCTCAACTGATGGACAAGAATTGTACGTCACTGCCAAAGTGACTTTAGTAGCTTTAGATCGCGAAAGAGGCAAGATTATGCGTCAGTTGCCGCCGAGTTTTAAGGATGCGTTGGCTAAGATTTCAGCATTAAATAATAATTGACCAAGAAAGGTTGTAAACACCACAGAAACTTTGACAGCAGTTGTATCAAAGTTAAAAATTTTGTCATTTCATATTTTATATTTCACCTTTGATTACTAAAAGTGAAGTATTGATTTTTACTTGCCACTTCGGATTTGCGACAGATTTTGAGCAAACTGCGTTACATAATGCCAAATATCTTGTGGAGTAATGCCAAAACCAATATTTAATAAAACAAGGATTGCTGCAATAGTCAATGCATTGCTCACGGTTGCTTTCAGCAGCTTCCACAATATTATGAAGACTATCCAAGCTACAATCAGCGTAGCAATCATATATTAATTCCTTAATAATTGTCCTTATCTGAGAGTGTGTTTCTTCAGAAAGAATAAGTTTTTGTTTTGGTAACAATCATTGGTATAAAAGATGCTAAACCCAATTTTAAATATCCACTATGATGGGTTTTTTTGTGATAATTAGCCTGGGGATATTTTACCTAAAAACGAGAGAATTCTTAATGTGAAATGCCGCTTTTTTTGCAAAGTTTCTGTAAAGATTTTTATATTTGTGTTTGGAGATAAATTATAAATATACATAAAAGTGATGGCTGATCCGGAAGCCACTGACTATCTTCAATTTATTAACTTTTTGTATGGTGACTATGTTTTTGCCATAAGGTGAAATGATTTCCATATTAATTGGATTAGACGCTGGGGATTTAAAGATTGGGGACTAGGCATCAATTTCTGATCCCCAGTCCAATCTGAACTAAAGGTTTTTATCGCAGAGAAATTATCCGCGAGTCAGTTTTTAACTTTTCAGTCGCGGTTAAAACTTCTTGTCTTGCCCATTTATCTGCTGCCAAAATGTCATCTAAAGAGGGATTAGCACGGTTATCATTTTGATGGCGATCGCACACCGATTCGATACACCGGGGAATATCTAAAAACCGAATTTTTTCTGATAAAAATAAAGCCACAGCTTGCTCATTTGCGGCATTTAACACAGCTGGCATCGAACCACCAGCCTTACCCACAGCATAAGCCAACTGCATACAAGGATACTTCTGGTGATCTGGTTCACTGAAGGTTAAATTTCCAGCTTTGACTAAATCTAATGGTTCCCAGTTGGTATAGATGCGATCGGGCCAAGATAGAGCATACAGTAAGGGTAAGCGCATATCTGGCCAACCGAGTTGGGCTAAAACTGAAGTATCTTGCAGTTCAATCAGCGAGTGAATAATGCTCTGGGGATGAATGACAATTTGGATATTGTCATAATCCAACCCAAACAGAAAGTGAGCCTCAATTACTTCCAGTCCTTTATTCATCAAAGTAGCAGAGTCTACCGTGATTTTCCGCCCCATCGACCAATTAGGATGCTTGATGGCGTCAGCAACGGTCACTTCTGCTAACTTTTCTACATCCCATTCCCGGAAAGCCCCACCAGATGCAGTGAGCAAAATTTTCCGTAAGCCTCCCTTTGGCACACCTTGGAGGCATTGAAAGATTGCGGAATGCTCAGAATCGGCTGGGAGTAATTTTACACCGTGTTTTTCAACTAAGGGTAGAACCACAGGGGCCCCAGCAATCAGGGTTTCTTTGTTCGCTAAGGCAATATCTTTACCAGCTTCAATAGCTGCGATCGTGGGTAACAAACCAGCACAACCAACGATACCAGTGACAACGGTTTGGGCATCGCCGTAGCGAGCGACTTCTATCACTCCGGCATCACCTGCCAGTAAAATCGGTTGGGGATCGAGGTCAATGAGAGCTTCTTTGAGCGCTGGTAATTTATCTTCTGAGGAGATTGCTGCTATTTTCGGTCGAAACTGCCGAATTTGAGCAGCCAACATCTCTACATTGTTCCCAGCTGCCAATCCCACAATCCGAAACTGATCTGGGTACTGAGTAACAATATCTAAAGTCTGAGTACCAATAGAACCAGTGGAACCAAGGAGAGTAATCGCTTTCACAATTGCTTAAGGATTTACAGACAACTCTCACTATAAATTGCTTGGGACTCTTTAATAACAGCAATCACTATAATCGATACACTGACGCAAAGAAGGAGAGACGTGGAGACGCAAAGAAAGAAAATATCCCCCTGTCCTTTATCCTCCTCCAAAGTAGCGATTATCATTTTTATTATCAATATTTTGAGTATTTAAACTGATTGACAAAAAGCACTTTATCTTAATCTATCACGAAAATTGGTGGATTGTCCGTTCGCCAAACAATGGCGGCTGGATCAACGTCAACCTTGAGCAATCATCTGAGTATTTTTGAAATTACGTTTGGTTCGCGGATATTTTACGCAAACCACTCTTTTTTGTCCAAAGTTCAATAGTCGGGAACATTTATTATTTCTTCTCTCCGACCAAAATTCAAAATTTATTTGCTTTTTTAAGATTGACTCAATATCATTTCATCAATCATATCTAATATATCCGGGTCTATAGTCATATCAAACTTCCTGGCAAATAATTTTCCTGAGTCTCTAATTTTATCAAAATCATTTTTTTCTAAAATTTTGGGGTGAAGCGAATTAGCGTTAGACCACTCTAGATATGTCAAGCGAGTGTTAATAATTTTATCCTTAAAAGGTGAATTTACAATTAGGATCTGGTAAAACAATTCATCTGGACAATAAGTGTAATTAAAACGATTAACAAACTTAGGATTTTGCTTAACAAAATCATTTATCCATTTTATGGATTCTCCTGTTAAGCACCAAAATGCTGAACCTCCATAAAGAGCAAAGCCTTCAGAAAATTTATATCTTTTCGGTAAAAGCAAAATCAACAATGAATATAAAAAAGAGTTAATGCGAGATTTAAACTCACGCTTTTTTGCGATAAAAAAATCCTTATCTTTCCAACGAATATGCCAAGATTCTAATCTTGTTAAACCTCCTTTATACCATTTATCACAAGGTAGTGGGAAATAGTCTAAAAATTCTTTACCTTTATTTTCTTGGAGAAACTTCTTAATCTGTTCATTTGACTTGATCAAATAGTCTTGACCCGATAAATAT